>VFZC01000059.1 GCA_016871355.1 Actinomycetota bacterium | reverse complement strand
CCATCCCGATCGTGGTCGCCAACATGACCGCGGTCGCGGGTCGTCGTATGGCCGAGACCGTGGCCCGGCGCGGTGGGTTGGTCGTGCTTCCTCAGGATATTCCGCTCGACGTGATCGATGAGACGGTCCGTTACCTGAAGTCTCGACACCACGTGTACGAGACGCCCATCACGTTGTCGCCCCACAACACTGTGGGGGACGCCCTCGGGCTCGTTCACAAGCGGGCTCACGGGGCCGTCGTCGTCGTCGACGCCGATGACCGTCCGATCGGAATCTTCACCGAGGCCGATGCCGCGGGGTACGACCGTTTCACTCAGTTGCACAACGTGATGTCGACCGATCTGTTGACCATCGAGTCGGGTACCGATCTCGAGAAGGTGTTCGACGTTCTGTCGGGTCATCGGCTCACCACCGCACCGGTGGTCGACGCGTCGGGCCGCATGGCCGGTTGCGTCACGCGCAAGGGGGCCCTGCGCTCCACTCTGTATCGTCCGGCGGTCAATGCCCGAGGCGAGTTCCTGACGGCCGTTGCCATCGGCGTCAACGGGGAGCCCGCCGACAAGGCCGCGCGTCTGCGAGACATCGGTGTCGACGTTCTCGTGGTCGACACCGCGCACGGTCATCAGGAACGGATGCTCGAAGCCGTCCGCGCCGTTCGCAAGAGTGCACCTCAGGCCATCGTGGTCGCCGGAAACGTGGTCACCACCGACGGCACCAAGCAGCTCGTCGACGCCGGCGCGAACATCGTGAAGGTCGGAGTCGGTCCAGGTGCCATGTGCACGACCCGCATGATGACCGGTGTCGGCCGTCCGCAATTCTCGGCGGTGCTCGAGTGCTCGCAAGCGGCCCGTGACGCCGGTGCGTCGGTGTGGGCCGACGGAGGAATTCGGTACCCGCGTGACGTGGCGCTCGCTCTCGCGGCCGGAGCGGGCAGCGTCATGTTCGGTTCATGGTTGGCCGGCACGTACGAATCGGCGGCCGACACCCTGCGTGATCCCGACGGACGTCTCTACAAAGAGAACTACGGCATGGCCTCCAACCGTGCAGTACGCAATCGCACTCGCCGAGAGAGCGTGTTCATGCGGGCCCGCAAGGAATTGTTCGAGGAAGGAATCTCCTCGTCGCGGATGTATCTCGATCCGGAGCGTCCAGGCGTCGAGGACATCATCGATCACATCGTCGCCGGCGTTCGCAGCGCCTTCACGTATTCGGGCTCGGCCACGGTCGCCGAGTTCCGCGAGCGGGCCGTCGTGGGTATCCAGAGTGCAGCCGGATACGACGAAGGGCGTCCGCTCGGTCAGAGTTGGTGACACGGTGGCCGTCGTCGCCATCGATGGTCCGGCTGGTGCCGGCAAGTCGACGATCGCTCGCGCTCTGGCCAAGCGGCTCGGAGTCCAGTATCTCGACACGGGAGCCATGTACCGTGCCGTCACCGCCGAAGCCCTGAGGAAGGGTTTGGCGCTCGACGATCCCACAGCCGTGGGTTCACTGGCCGGCGAATGCGTTTTGCACGTGGGTCTCG
>VFZC01000058.1 GCA_016871355.1 Actinomycetota bacterium | reverse complement strand
AACGCTGCGCTCCCAGTCGGTGCCGAGCGCGGGTGTGCCACGACCATCGGCCACGATCACCGCGAAGCCCTGATCGGCGAACCACTGCGACGTGCAATGCGCCGAGTACGAATCGACCACTCGTTGTGCGTGCGGCCCGCCGTACGGATCCATGAGCACCGGCAACTTCGTGCCCGGTGTGTGATCGCGGGGGAGGAGGAGCGCGGTCGGAATGCGTCTCGCCCCACGGCGCGACAGCGCGACGCGCGGAGCGACCAACGGCTTCTCGGAGAGACTCGCGATCACCGTGGTTCGAGTTGGATGATCGATCGTCGTCTCGGCCCGCTCGAGTGTGATCGATGCCCGCCTCGTCACGATCGTGTCGCCACCCACCGTCACGGTGTTGATGCCGGTCACGTCGGTGAGGGCAGTGATCGTTCCGTCGAGCGACCAGCGCCACGCCCCCATACCTTCGGGATGATCGGGTGAGTTGCCCGCGAGCACCACGCCGCGCGCATCGGTGCTCACGATCGAGCGCACGTTGATCGACGTGGGCGTGACAACTACGCCATCGATCAGCAAACGCTTCCAACCGTCGCGATCGGCTACCGCAGCGAGCCGTCCATCGTCGAGCACGACCGGCGAACCCGGAACGAGATCGACCCAGGTGTCACTCGTGTCGCGCCACACCTCGTTCGCGACACCACTGGCTTTCGCGGTGCGATACACCACCAGCGTTTTTTGATCACGCGACTCGACCGAGAACAACACGTCGTCACCGGCCCAGCCCACCGTGGCCAGATACTCGAACGACGTGCTATCCCCTTCGATGTCCGTTCGCGACGAACCATCCGCAGCGAGCACGTGCAACGTCACGTCGGCGTTCACCGTTCCGGCCGCGGGATACGGATGTTCGGCGGCCGGGCGCTCGGGGTGGGCCGGGTCGGCGATGTACCAACGAGGCACGCGCGCGTCATCGGCACGACACGCCGCAAGGTGCGTGCCCTCTTTGTTCCACCAGTAACCGCGGTAGCGGCCCATCTCTTCAGCGGCGATGAATTCGGCCGATCCCCACGTCACCGTGTCGGGTTCGCCGAACACCGCGGGTCCGGCCAGCTCGCGCGACGAACCATCCATCTCGGCGATGCGCAACGCGCGGCCACTCACGTACGCGATGCGTGTGCCCGTCGGGTCGAGACGCGGATCGAACACCGGCCCCTCCACACTCAACTCGCGAACGTCACCGTCGAGCGAACCCACGAACAAGCGGCCCGCGAGTGCACAGCAGAACATGGTCACGTCGCGATCAGTTGCGTATGACGTGATTCCACCGGCGCCTTCGCGCAGTCGTTCGCGACGCGCCTTCTCTTCCGGCGGCAAATCGACGTCGTCGCTTCCGGCCGTGAGCATCACCTTCGGATCGGCGACGAGGCGCTCGGCACCCGTGGTGGCGTCGATCACCCACAAACAGTTGACCGGATCGGATCCACCGCGGCTGCGCAGAAACACCACGCGTTCACCATCGGGCGAGACCGTGATGTTACGCGGTTCGCCGAGCGTGAGCCGTTGCGTGCGCGCGTACTGCTGCGGGAACGAGTCGGTTCGACTCATGTG
>VFZC01000057.1 GCA_016871355.1 Actinomycetota bacterium | reverse complement strand
TGACGTGGGCGAACGGCCAGGTGCGAGGCCCCCGCATCCTCCCCGTCCTCACCGGCCACTAACCATTGGGTGCGAAACCCCGGCAAATTTGCCGGTTTTCTTCCCCAACTAGATGTTCTTGGGGATGAAGCGCACGCCGCCGATCGTGACGGCGCCCTCACCACGGGGAAGTCCGCGCTCGCTCGCCCGGCGGACGACCTCGTCGGCGTCGTGCACGTTGATCTCCACGGAGTCGAGTCCTTCACCACGCGGACCGGCCGGTGTGAAGCGCACGCAGAAATCGACCGGCCGCACCTTGTGCATACCGCAGTTGCGACCGATCGTGACCGGGAGATCCATGAGCCGCCCCCATCGTGCCGACACCGCTTCGGGGTCGACGCATCCCACATCGGCCTGACCGAGTGACACCGTAAGCGACGTGTCGACGGCGTCGCGCCAGTTCGGGCCGGCCGGATGCCAGGCGTCGGGCGGATCTTGTTGATCGATCTCCACGAAGGTTCCGCCGGTATCGGCCGGATGAAGTTGCATGTCGGTGTAACCCGGGGCGCTGTAGTCGGCCACGACGCGGATGCCCATCTCGTCGACGCGCTGACGGTGTGCCGCGAAATCGTCGGTCTGGAAGATGAGCATGTAGCCGCCGTCGCCGCCGCGCTTATTGAGATAACGCTCGGCCGTGGTGCCGCTGGTGATGGGCGCGACCACTTCGAGGAACTGATCACCCACCGGGATGACCGCGTTGTGCAAGCCGAGTGAGTGGATGTGCGGATCGTTGTAACCCACGCGTAAGCCGAAGGTGGCACAGAGATCGTCGACCACGGTGTCGCGCTCGTGAGCCACGAGGCAGATCTGACGCAGACGAATCACCCACCCAGTATGACCCGCCCTTCACATACCCACATGGGTGCGAAACCCCGGCAAATTTGCCGGTATTCCTCCCCATGCGGGAGAGGGCGCACGAGACGGTGCACGTGTTGGGGAACCAGACCGGCAAATTTGCCGGGGTTTCGCACCCATTCAAGGCCGGGGCGAGGCACGAGTGCGCGGGGTACGAGGCACGAGTGCGACGGGTACGAGCGCCACGGGCACGAGGCGTACGCTCGCGGCATGCCGATGATCCCCGAGCAGATCGCCAACATCACCACCGACTGGTTGAACGAAGCCCTCGCGCCCAATCCGAAAGTCGGCCGCATCGCATCGTTCACCGCCGAACGCCTCGGCGAAGGCGTGGGCATCCTCGGCGAACTCGCGCGACTCCACCTCACCTACGCGCCTGGCGAATCCGGCCCGGCCACCATGATCGCGAAGTGCCAGTCGCCGGCCCCCGAGAACCGCTTCCTCGGCGAAGTGATGGGCTTCTACTTGCGCGAGATCAACTTCTACAAAGAGGTCGCCACCTCTCTCAACATTCGCGTGCCCTACCCGTACTACGCCGACTCGGGCGCGAACGGCCTTCCCTTCATTCTTCTCATCGAAGAGATCGTCGGCGCACGTTGCCCCGATCAGATCACCGGAATCACCGTCGACGAAACGCGCCGCATCCTCGACGTGGTGGCCACTCTCCACGCGCGCTTCTGGGACTCACCCGATCTCGAGACGATGACCTGGCTCCCGCCCATGAACAATCCGCTCTACAAGTCGGGGCGCGACATGGCTCTCGCGCGCTTGCCGGAGTTCCGCACCAAGTTCGCCGATCGCGTGTCACCCGAATTCATGAACGTGATCGAGCGCGCGTGCAACGAGTACCCGAATCTGCTCGATCATCTCGCCGCACTC
>VFZC01000056.1 GCA_016871355.1 Actinomycetota bacterium | reverse complement strand
TCGGTATGGCCTGTCGTCGATCACCGGTGCAACGAACGAGAACGATCCGCTATCGATCAACCGCGGTTGGCAGGGGATGTGGGCGCTGCAGACGCGGCTGATGTCGGGTTCGTCGTCCACCGTGGTGAGTCACGCCACGTTGCGGTCGGCGTACGACCTGCCGTCCATCGCCTTCACCGTGCGCGTGGTGAAGCGCGACGTGGTCTTGCCCGACGACTTCTTGTTCATCGGCGATTCGGTGGGCGAGAGCATCGCGGCTCGTTCGCAATCGGGTGAACTTCCGTCGCTGTTGAGCGGAGTGTTCGCCTCGTCGTACTACGACGCGCTCACCAATCGCTGCACCGTGGGCGCTTGCGTGGCCAATCAATTCGACGGACTGGGCGTCGCACAGAGCGCACCCGGAACGCCCGACATCGCGGTGGTCGCGCTCGGCTACAACGATTCGGGCTCGGCCATGGCCGGCGAGATCGATCAGGTGATGACGGCGCTCGTGAATCGCGGCGTGCGTTTGGTGGGTTGGGTCAACTTGTCGCAGCGGCGCACGAGCAACGGTTCGCCCACGTACGCGCGACACAACGAGGCTCTGCGCGCGGCGGCGGCGAAGTGGCCGCAACTGCGCGTGCTCGACTGGAACGGCGCGAGTTCGCTCGGCCCGCAATCGCGTTGGTACAGCGACGGTGTGCACCTCACCACGTCGGGTCAGGCGCAATACGCGTTGTGGTTGCGCGATCGCATCATCGAGATGGTGGCTGGGATCGAGCAGACGCGCGTGTTCGGCGACGATCGCTATCTCACCGCGGTTCAGATTTCCTCGGAGGCGCGATCGGCCGGCGCGATCACCGGTGGCGAAGTGGTCATCGTGAACGGCACCGGAACCGTGGACGGTTTGGCGGCGGCCGGTTTCGCCGGTGCGCGTCGCGCGGCGATTCTGCTCACGCGGGCCGATGCGCTGCCGGGCGATGTCGCGGCTCATTTGCAGAGTCTCAATCCGTCGCGAGTCACGGTCGTCGGTGGAGTGAACGCGGTGATGCCGGCCGTGTTCGATCAGATTCGAGCGATCGTTCCCGCTGCTGTGATCGAACGTGTGGAGGGCGCCGACCGTTATCTCACTGCGCAAGCACTCGCTCGCACCGTGTTGGCCGACGCGCCCGTTCTTTACATCGCGAGTGGACAGTCGCAAGTGGATGCGTTGTCGATCGCACCCGCGGCGTACGCGCAGGCCGATCCGTTGTTGTTGTCGACGCCACTCGGTCTCGACGACAGCACTCAAGTGGCCGTGCGTGAATGGTGGGCCGCCAATCCGACCGGCCGTGTGGTGATCGTCGGTGGCACGTCGGCCATTGGCAGCGGACTCGAGAAGCAGTTGTTGTTCTTCGGAATTCCGGCCAATAAGACCACACGTCTCAACGGCAAGGATCGCTACGAAACGAGTGCGGCCGCGGTGGCCTGGGTGCGTTCGAACGTGACCGGATTCGCCTCGGGGAGCATCGGCATCGCGTCGGGACAATCGCCCATCGACTCGCTCACATCGTCGCCACTTCTCGCCGGTGGCGCCGTTCGTTCGCCGTTGCTCCTGGTTCCGCCCTGCGGTGCGGTGCCCGCCACCACCAAGACCGCGCTCGCATCGGTGACCCGTCAGTACGTGATCGGTGGTCCGGGCGCAGTTTGTGACGCGCTGGCTTTGGCTCTCAAGCAGCGCTAGTCGTAGCCTCGCCCGCATGGACATCAAGGGAGCAAGTGCGATCGTTACTGGCGGCGCATCCGGAATCGGAGCCGCCTCCGCTCGTCTTCTCGCCGCGCGCGGCGCGAAGGTGGTCGTGGCCGACCTTCAAGAAGACAAGGGCAACGCCGTCGCCAAGGAAATTGGCGGTGCGTTCTGCAAGGTCGACGTCACCAAGACCGACGACATCGTCAACGCCATCGA
>VFZC01000055.1 GCA_016871355.1 Actinomycetota bacterium | reverse complement strand
CGAACACCGCGGGTCCGGCGAGCTCGCGCGACGAACCATCCATCTCGGCGATGCGCAACGCGCGGCCACTCACGTACGCGATGCGTGTGCCCGTCGGGTCGAGACGCGGATCGAACACCGGCCCCTCCACACTCGACTCGCGAACGTCACCGTCGAGCGAACCTACGAACAAGCGGCCCGCGAGCGCACAGCAGAACGTGGTCACGTCACGATCGGTGGCGTATGACGTGATTCCACCGGCGCCTTCGCGCAGCCGTTCGCGACGAGCTTTCTCTTCCGGCGGCAAATCGGCGTCGTCGCTTCCGGCCGTGAGCATCACCTTCGGATCGGCGACGAGGCGCTCGGCACCCGTGGCGGCGTCGATCACCCACAAACAGTTGACCGGATCGGATCCACCGCGACTGCGGAGAAACACCACGCGATCACCATCGGGCGAGACCGTGATGTTGCGCGGTTCGCCGAGCGTGAGCCGTTGCGTGCGCGCGTACTGCTGCGGGAACGAGTCGGTTCGACTCATGTGATCACGGAGTGACGAGGATCTTGGCGTGCGTCTCGGGATCGCCGAGATCCTTGAAAGCCTGCGGCACACCGTCGATCGGTACGCGACCCGTGATGAGCGGAGCGAGATCGACCTTGCCGTCGGCGATCGCGGTGAGGGCACTTCCGAATTCGATCGGCGTGTAACCGAGAGCGAATTGGATCTGCAGCTCCTTGCCGATGCCGAGCATCGGATGGAACGAGTCGTGTTGCATGCACGCGCCCACTACGAGCACGCGCCCGTCCTTGGGTGCCATGCGCATGGCCTGTTCGATCATCCCCGGCACGCCCACGGCTTCGAAGATCACGAGCGGCTTCTTGCCGTCGACTTTGCGCCACGCTTCGATCGCGGGCGTCTCACGCGGGTCGACCACCACATCGGCACCCAACTTCTCGGCCAACGCGCGACGCTTCGGAGAGAAGTCGGCGCCCACGATCGGGCCGATGCCCTTCATCTTCAACTCGGCGATGCACGCGAGGCCCACCGGACCGAGACCGAGAATGACGGCGGCCTCACCCTGTTTGATGTTGCTCTTCGCGACGGCATGAACACCGACCGCGAGCGGCTCGGTCATCGCGGCGAGTTCGTGCGACAAGCCGTTGGGAACCTTGATCGACATCATCTCGTTGGCGATGATGCGCTCGCTGTAACCGCCGGGGTACTTGTTGGAGAAGCCGACGCCGTGAATGCCGCCCTCGTCGAACACGACGGGGAACGACACGATGATGTCGCCCGCCTTCAAGTTGTTGACACCGGGGCCGACGTCGAGAACTTCGCAGCAGTACTCGTGACCCATCACGGTGTCGTGATCGGGTTCGAACACCACCGGGCTACCCGGATCGCGCGGACCGTCGCCGGCCAACTCTTGGGAAAGGCGGCGGCTCTCCTCGCCGTGCACCAACAAGTGCAGGTCGCTGCCGCAGATTCCGCAGGCGAGCACCTTGGCGAGCACCTGGCCCCCACCGGGTGTGGGTTCGGGGATGTCGTCCACTCGCAGGGACCAGTTCTTCATGACGGCGGCGCGCATGTCGCGACCTTAGATCGGCAAGCGTGGCAGGTCGTCAGCCGAGTCCGGCCCCAGAAAGGCGATCACCCCGGCCGTGTGCCGAAGCAGGGACGGCTCCGAGGTCTTCGCGTCAAAGTGCACCCAACGGGTGCGCCGACGGCGACGGGACTATCAGTGGCTGAAGTGCGCGATGGCGTCGATCATCAGATCGAACGCGGGCTCGGCCTTGATCTCCCACAGCACGTCACAGTTGGGCTCGAGCACTTCTTTCAAATCGCGCTGATCGATCAGCGTCATGCCGCGCGTGTGCGTGCCGTTCAACTCCACCACCACATGCGCGGGCCGACTCACGAACAACTCGGGATGGGACAACACGAGCACCGAACACGGATCGTGCACCGCGCCACC
>VFZC01000054.1 GCA_016871355.1 Actinomycetota bacterium | reverse complement strand
CACTTCGCCGCCGCCGCGCGCAGAGCCTCGTTGTGTCGCGCGTACGTGGGCGAACCGTTGCTCGTGCGCCGCTGCGACAAGTTGACCCAACCCACCAAACGCACGCCGCGATTCACGAGTGCTGTCATCACCTGATCGATCTCGCCGGCCATGGCCGAGCCCGAATCGTTGTAGCCGAGCGCGACCACCGCGATGTCGGGTGTTCCGGGTGCGCTCTGTGCCACTCCCAGTCCGTCGAATTGATTGGCCACGCAAGCGCCCACGGTGCAGCGATTGGTGAGCGCGTCGTAGTACGACGAGGCGAACACGCCACTCAACAGCGACGGCAGTTCACCCGATTGCGAACGAGCCGCGATGCTCTCGCCCACCGAATCGCCGATGAACAAGAAGTCGTCGGGCAACACCACGTCGCGCTTCACCACGCGCACGGTGAAAGCGATGGACGGCAGGTCGTACGCCGACCGCAACGTGGCGTGACTCACCACGGTGGACGACGAACCCGACATCAGCCGCGTTTGCAGCGCCCACATCCCCTGCCAACCGCGGTTGACAGACAACGGATCGTTCTCGTTCGTTGCACCGGTGATCGACGACAGGCCATACCGACCGGCCAACGCCGACGCATCGAGCACGCGCGTCCAGCGATTCCACGGATTCGCGTCGATCATGTCGCCCGGATCGTCGACCGACGTGAACGCACCTCCCGCCGTTCGATCGCCGTTCGACGACGAGAACTCGGTGGACACCGGCGCGGTGGGGTTGTCGGAACGAACACGAATCACCCCCGCGCTGTCGACGATCGCGCGATCGGTGCGCGCGTCTTCGAGAATGGTCGCGCCACCGGTTGCCGATGGGCGCGTCGCGGCTCCCCCGTACACCTGGCACGAGTCGGAGTCGCACGACTTGGCGTACGTGTAGCGATTCTGCGCGAGGCCGTACGAACGCGCGGCCACCGACTGCGCGCGCAACGCATTGATGCCAGCTCCACCGGCGGCGTCGCCCCACGAGGCGGGCGACTCGCGCGGCACCACACCGCGCAAGTACTGCTCGACCGGAACATCGTTGATGGTTCGCTGCGGTGTGTTGGTTCCACCCGCGTAGGCCGCGACGATCGCACCGCGATAGTGACGAACCGATCCGTTGGCCTGACACACGCCGAGTGTGGTGTCGGGCGATGTCGTCGCGAGATCCCCACTCGGCGTCGCGATGCGAACTCCCCATCCGTTCGATGCGAGAGGGAACCGACCGAGATACGCCCACGTACCAGTGGCCGCCACGGGCAATTGCGGAATCACGAGTCGCGCGGCGGCCGCGGTGTCGGGACCCCACACGCCGTCCACGAGTCCGGCGAACGAACCCTGCGCTTGCATCGTGGTCTGGAACGCCTTCACGGAGTTCTCGGTCATCGGCCCGAACAATCCGTCGGTGCCGCCCGGATTCATCGCGGGCACACCGAGCACGACCGACGCCTGCGTCAGGAACACCTGAATCTGTCGAACCGCGTTGCGATCGGTCGACCCGCGCGCGATCGGGCCGTCGGGCACCGTGATGATCGACGGTGTTGCGCTACCGAGATCGGCCGTGGGCGACGGACAGAGGGGCGAGGCCGATCCCCACGCATCGAACTGATTGACTCCCGACACCAACCGCACCGTGACCGACGCGTACGCGCCAGTACCGTTCACCGACGCGTCACCCGTGGGGGCCACCACCGAGGTGAACGCCCCGTCGAGATCGAGCAGGCGCACGGTCATGCGCTGGTCGCCGCCAGCCGTGCCCATGACGGTGCCGCCGTAGTAGTGGTCGAGGATCCAGGTCCAGTCCTTGCCGTAGGCCGTGGCCCAGCCGTACGAACCCCATTGGCTGAGTCCGCGGCCGTGGCCGTTGCCCTGGCCCTCCAGCACCACCACGACCGCCTGATCGGCCGAGGGGGCCGCCAGCGCCGCGGGGGTGCCGGTGGGCATCGCGACCGAGACGAGGCCGGAGGCGGCCACCAGGGGGCCAATGGCGAGGCGGAGGAGGCGGGAGCGAGGGTTCACGGAGTGGAGTTCAGGGACACCCGGGTATCGGCCCCGCGTCATCCCACCTTGAGCAATCGGACGACTGGCTCGCCCTGTGACACGGGCAAGGTACCGACTTCCGGGCCGACGCGGGGGTCGGCAAGCCCCCAACCTGGGGA
>VFZC01000053.1 GCA_016871355.1 Actinomycetota bacterium | reverse complement strand
CCATGACGGTGCCGCCGTAGTAGTGGTCGAGGATCCAGGTCCAGTCCTTGCCGTAGGCCGTGGCCCAGCCGTACGAACCCCACTGGCTGAGTCCGCGGCCGTGGCCGTTGCCCTGGCCTTCCAGCACCACCACGACCGCCTGATCGGCCGAGGGGGCCGCCAGCGCCGCGGGGGCGCCGGTGGGCATCGCGACCGAGACGAGGCCGGAGACAGCCACCAGGGGGCCAATGGCGAGGCGGAGGAGGCGAGATCGAGGGTTCACGGAGTGGAGTTCAGGGACACCCGGGTATCGGCCCCGCGTCGTCCCACCTTGAGCAATCGGACGACTGGCTCGCCCTGTGACACGGGCAAGGTACCGACTTCCGGGCCGACGCGGGGGTCGGCAAGCCCCCAACCTGGGGAAACATGGTGTTCTGGGTGAAAATTTGCCTCAAATCCGGCGAATCCTTCACCCAGATCACCAGGGCAGACCCTGAAGTCAGCGGGGGCGTCAGCGGGGGGACGAGGTGGCGGCGACGGCGAGGGCGTCCACGATGTCGTTCATCGGATCCCCGCTGTGCCCCTTCACCCACTGAAAGTCGGGCCGCTCGTCCACCGCCAGCCCCTCGTACATCTCGATCAACGGCCGCCACAGATCGTCGTTGGCCACCGGCTCCTTCTTCGCGTTGCGCCAACCGTTCGCCTTCCAGCGCACCCACCAGCGGTCCTTGAAGCAATTCACCACGTACGTCGAATCCGACACGATCACGAGCCGCTGCAACGACGCGCGCGCGATCGGCAGATTGGTGCGCAACGCTTCGAGCACCGCGGTCAACTCCATGCGCTGATTGGTCGTGTTGCGTTCACCACCCGATCCACACGGTTCACCCGTCGGCGACACCGCCCACGCCCATCCACCCGGCCCCGGATTACCACTGCACGCCCCATCGGTGTACACCACGAGCGCGTTGTCGATGTTCGTGGGTCGAGTCGGGCCGGACATGCGTGATTCATCTTGGCGCACCACGTGCACGAAGCCCGCCATACCCGCGGGTAACTCTGCGAGACTGTCGCTCGTGCTCTTCGACGGTTCCGTACATCAGCTTCCCGACACCGACCCGGGCGAAACCCAGGAGTGGCTCGATTCGCTCGATGCAGTGATCGACGTTCACGGCAAGGTTCGCGCGCGCTACTTGCTGTCGCGTCTCCTCGAACGCGCTCGCGAGAGCCAGGTCTCGTTCCCGGCCACCGTGTCCACGCCGTACGTCAACACCATTCCGCGCGAAATGGAGCCGTGGTTCCCCGGTGACGAACACATCGAGCGCCGCATCCGCGCCTTCATCCGCTGGAACGCCGCCGTCATGGTGGTGCGCGCCAACATGGCGGCCGACGGCATCGGCGGCCACCTCTCCACCTTCGCCAGTTCGGCCAGCCTCTACGAGATCGGTTTCAACCACTTCTTCCGCGGCAAGGACGACGGCACCCCCGGCGATCACATCTACTTCCAGGGTCACGCCGCCCCCGGCGTGTACGCGCGCGCGTTCCTCGAAGGCCGACTCACCGAGGACGATCTCGATCACTTCCGACGCGAACTCGGTCGCGGCGGCCGCGGTCTCTCCAGTTACCCGCACCCGCGCCTCATGCCCGAGTTCTGGGAGTTCCCCACGGTGTCGATGGGCCTCGGCCCGATCACCGCCATCTACCAGGCGCGCTTCAACCGTTACTTGCTCAATCGCCAACTCGACGACACGAGCACCAGCCGCGTGTGGGCCTATCTCGGCGACGGCGAAACCGACGAGCCCGAAACTCTCGGCGCGCTCTCGCTCGCGTCGCGCGAACAGCTCGACAATCTCGTGTTCGTCGTGAACTGCAATCTGCAGCGTCTCGACGGACCGGTGCGCGGCAACGGCAAGATCATCCAGGAACTCGAGGCCACTTTCCGTGGTGCCGGCTGGAACGTGATCAAGGTCATCTGGGGTTCGAAGTGGGACGAACTGCTCGCCCAGGACAAGGACGGTGTTCTCCTCAATCAGATGAACAACACCGTCGACGGCGAGTTCCAGCGTTACACCGTCGAGGACGGCAACTACGCGCGCGAGAACTTCTTCGGTCCCGATCCGCGTCTACGCCAGATGGTTGCGCACCTGTCGGATGACGACATCCGCACGCTGCCCCGTGGCGGCCACGACTATCGCAAGCTCTATGCGGCGTATCGCGCGGCGACCCAGAACCTCGGGACCGGGCGGCCGACGGCCATTCTCTGCAAGACGGTGAAGGGCTGGACA
>VFZC01000052.1 GCA_016871355.1 Actinomycetota bacterium | reverse complement strand
AACCACGTGACGCTCACGACGTCGTCGCCCACCGCCAACCGCGGCGTGCCGGGCCGGGACGACTCGGCGAAAACCGCGGCGGTGCGTACGTCGTCTCCGGCCGACGTGCTGGCCACGACGACGATGGAGAGAACCACCAACGCGAGTGCGACGAGGCGTTTGGTCATGACGCGCTCTCCGCTGACGACAACGAAATCACGGGCGAATCGACACTCTCGGCGCGACCACGACGACGACGCACCGGTCGAAGAACCCCCGCGAACACCACGATCCAGAGTGCACTGTGGATCACGATCCAGAGGTAACGGGTGACGGGGGTCGAGTAGTCGAGTGAAACGGTGCCACCGGCCGACGCGTCGAACGACATGACCGAACCGAACGAGCCGCGACCCTCCACCGACTGTCCGTCGACGCGAAGTGTCCATCGGTCGTCGAACGGAACGCCGAAGTGGACCACGCCACCCGAAATCTGCTGGACACGCTCGCGCCAGGCCGACGTGCCCTCGAGGATCGGCTGCGCGCCTCCGACATCGGAACGAACGAGCGCACCGGCACCGCCTTCGACGCTGTTGGCCACCGCCTCGGACCCGAGCACGGCGGTCAAGGGGATCCACTGGGTGTTCTCGAACACGGTGAGACTCGACGGGCTGTACACCGATGTGAAGTCGAGTTGTTCGGCGAACGACGAGACGAGTCCGTCGGCCATCGGCAAGGGAGCATCCGCGGTCGACCGGACACGATCGAACTTCGGAATCACCACGTAGCGAATGCCGAGCGGAGCCATGAGGCGACCCACGCGCGTCGTGGAGCGCCGCGACAGGGCATCGAGGACATCACCGATGGTTCGCTCCTCGAGCGACGACGGCGAGTACCACGTGGAACCGATGTCGAACGAGCCGTTGCTCGTGACCGAGTACGCCACGCCGTCCGAGTAGGAGATCTCGGCACCGGGAACCAGATCGGGATCGCCGATCACGAGGACGCGATAGTCGCCGGCACTGGACGGCTCGGCGAGCAGTTCGTCGAGTTGTTCGACGACGGATGCCGACGGCTGATCCCACGATCCATCCACGGCCACACTCACGACGGGCAACACGGCCGACGAAATGGCCAGCAGACCGAGCAGTGTGATCGGCTGCCGTAAACCGAAACGACCACCGCGAACGTCGACCGAAAACGACGCCACGAGCAACGTCGCTCCGAGTGCGAGAGCAGCGGCCACCGGAACGAGCAGTACTCCGACTTCGGGCAAGTCGATGGGTCCACTCGACTGGCTCGCCGCACTGGCCAAGGCGAGGAAGACCGCGGCCAACACGACGGCCCGAATCGCCCAGACGTAACGCCAACGTCGCGCCACGAACGCCACCACGACGAGAGGGACGTAGGTGCCGATGATGAGACCACCCAGAGCCGACGGACCCACGCCAAAGCGCAGGATCTCCCAGATGTCGAGTCCGACCGAACCTCCACCAGCAAAACCGACCAGGCGCGACCAGCCGTCACCGCTCACGTAATGGAGAGACCACGGCACGTTGAGAAGCAGTGCACCGGCGGCGCTCACGACGACGGCCGTGGCCATCAAACCGGACGAGCGCAGATCGCCGCCACCGACCACTCCCCCGAGCGCGACCACGAGGAGCGCGAACACCATGACCAACGACGCCGCTGGACTGAACGCGAACGCGATGGCCACGAGCAGAGTGAGTCGTGCGATGAGCGAGACCCGCATCGCCCCCGACGGATGTTCGATCACGTCGTTACGACGCAGCACCGGATCGCCGACGATCGAACCCCCGAGTCCCGACAATCGCCGGGCGAAATGCAGAGCCCACGGAACGAGCGCGTAGGCGACGAGAACCGACGAACGGCCCGACGCGACCGCGGCGTACGGCAACGGCACCGCTGCGTACACGACCAATCCGGCTGCCCGCGCGCGCGGATCGGCACTGATGGCCACCAACCGGGCGACTCCCAACCAACCGACGAGCACCGCGCCCACCACGGCGACGGTTTCGAGCCACGCCATCTGAGCGAAGGTGATCAATCCGGCCAAACCCACGGCGAACAAACCACTGGGCTGAGCCATCGTTCCGCCCAGGCCCCGGTCCCACCACCCACTCGCGTACGAGCGCAACGTGTCGACCGGCGATTCGGGCAGAGGCAGCAGTTCGCCAATCGGTCGAACGCCCGCGGTCCAGAGTTGGCGCGAACCGAGAAGTAGAAGAACGACCAGCAACGACCACGTGACCACGGTGACGGGCGAACGACTTTCGGTGCTGGCCCGGCGGCGCGCACGCCGGGCGGTGGAGCGACGGCGCGTGAATCGCGCGATGCGAACACTCCCACTGGTCTGCATCGCCGCAACTTCGGCCGGCGGAACGAGCCGCAGTTGAGCGATGCGGCGACGACGACGGCGAATGGACGGTGCGCTCGTGACGAGCGATGCCAACGAACCGAAGCGAGCAAGTGCCATTGCTCCACGTCCTCGAACGATCGACGCGATCGCGGCGGCCAC
>VFZC01000051.1 GCA_016871355.1 Actinomycetota bacterium | reverse complement strand
GAACGGCTGCGACAAGAAACGCTGAATCTTGCGCGCACGCGACACCGTGAGACGGTCTTCTTCCGACAATTCGTCGAGACCGAGAATCGCGATGATGTCCTGCAGTTCCTTGTAACGCTGGAGGTTTTCCTGCACCGCACGCGCCACGTTGTAGTGACGCTCGCCCACCACTTCGGGGGTGAGGATGGTGGAGGTGGACGCCAACGGGTCCACCGCCGGGTAGATACCGAGCGCGGCCACCTGACGGCTCAACTCGGTGGTGGCATCGAGGTGGGTGAACGTGGTGAACGGCGCCGGGTCGGTGTAGTCGTCGGCCGGCACGTACACCGCCTGCAGCGAGGTGATGGAACGACCACGCGTGGAGGTGATGCGCTCCTGCAACTGGCCCATCTCGTCGGCCAACGTGGGCTGGTAACCCACGGCCGACGGCATACGGCCGAGCAGAGTCGACACTTCGGAGCCCGCCTGCACGAAACGGAAGATGTTGTCGACGAACAACAACACGTCCTGGTTCTGAACATCGCGGAAGTACTCGGCCATGGTGAGCGCCGACAGAGCCACGCGCAGGCGCACGCCCGGCGGTTCGTCCATCTGGCCGAACACGAGAGCGGCCTTCTCGAACACGCCCGACTCTTCCATTTCCAGACGAAGGTCGGTGCCTTCACGCGTACGCTCGCCCACACCGGCGAACACCGACACACCACCGTGCTGCGACGCCACGCGGTTGATCATCTCGGTGATGAGCACGGTCTTGCCCACGCCCGCACCACCGAACAAGCCGATCTTTCCACCGGCGAGGTACGGGGTGAGGAGGTCGATCACCTTCACGCCGGTCACGAACATGCGCTTTTGCGGTTCGAGTGCATCGAAGTCGGGGGCCGGACGGTGGATCTCCCAGCGCTCCACGTCGGCGAACTTCGCGTTGTCGTCGTCGAGCACGTCGCCCCACACGTTCCACACGTGACCGAGCACGCGGTCGCCCACCGGCACGCTGATGCCACGACCGGTGTTACGCACCGGCGTACCACGACGCAGACCGTCGGTGGGCTTGAGGCACACCGCGCGCACGCGGCCCTCGCCCAGCTGCTGCGCCACTTCGGCCAGCACCTTGACGTCGTTGCCCTCGATGGTCACGGTGAACTCGAGCGCCGTGTTCAACTCGGGCAGCGCGCCACGAGGGAACTCGACGTCGATCACCGGGCCGGCGATACCGACGACTCGGCCGTCTTTCAGTTGGTTCTCTGTGATGGTCATGGCTGTGTGTCTCCTGGGTGAGATCTAGGAAGAAAGGGCTTCGGCTCCACCGACGATCTCCATGATCTCGGTGGTGATGGCGTCTTGGCGTGCGCGGTTCATGATGCGCGAGAGGCTCTTGATGAGTTCTTCGGCGTTGTCGGTGGCGCTCTTCATGGCGCGCTGACGGAACGCGTGCTCGCTGGCGGCCGCGTTGAGCAGAGCCGCGTAGATGCGGGCTTCCACGTAACGCGGGAGCAGCGTGTTGAGAATGACGGTGGGATCGGGCTCGTACTCGTAGTCGGCGCTGGCGTCGGCGGGCTTGCCGTCGCCACCTTCCACCACCGAACGCTCGAGCGGCACCAGCGGACGCAGAACCACTTCTTGCGTACCGGCCGTGACGAAACGCGTGTACACGAGCACGACCTTGTCGACCGCGCCACTCGCGTAGAGCTCGACCACGTGCTGGCCGATCTCCTTGGCATTGGCGTAAGCCGGCGCGTCGGAGAATCCGGCGAAGCCCTTCTCGAGTGTGTAACCGCGGAAGCGGAAGTACGACTCGGCCTTGCGACCGATCGGCACGATCACGTAACCGCGACCCGCCTGCACATCGAGCTTGATTTCACCTTCGGCCGCGCGCAACACACCCGCGTTGTAACCGCCGCACAAACCGCGGTCGGCGGTGACGGCCACGTAGCACACGTTCTTGATGCTCTCGCGGCCGGCGAGCAACGGACTGTCGCTCGACGCACCCGCGGCAGCGAGATCGCGCACCACTTCGGTGATCTGCTCGGAGTACGGCACGGCGGCCTGAACGCGCTGCTGCGCCTTGACGATCCGCGACGCAGCAATGAGCTCCATGGCGCGCGTGATCTTCTTGGTCGCCTGGACGCTGCGAATGCGTCCGCGCAGAATTCGTTCCTGTCCACCAGCCATCGCGAATTACTCCGTGGCCAGCGTCTTGTTCGACTGGGCTTCGCCCACCGGACCGGCATCGGTTGCCGCTTCGTCGGCCTTGCGGGCCGCTGCGGCTGACGCCATGAACTGATCCTTGAAGCCCTGCACCACCGAACCGAGATCGTCGGGCACGCCCTTGGCACGGATGTCGGCGAGCATCGCACCGTGACGGCTGCGCATGAACTCGAGGAGTTCGTTCTCGAAGCGACGTACTTCGGCCACCGGAACGTCGTCGAGGTAGCCCTTGGTGCCGGCGTAGATGGACACCACTTGCTCTTCCACCGGCATCGGCGAGTTGAGCGGCTGCTTCAGAAGTTCGACCAAGCGGTAACCGCGCTCGAGCTGCGCCTTGGAGACGGCGTCGAGTTCGGAACCGAACGTGGCGAACGCTTCGAGCTCACGGAACTGCGCGAGGTCGAGCTTCAGCGTGCCGGCCACACTCTTCATCGACTTGATCTGCGCCGCACCACCCACGCGCGACACCGAGATGCCCACGTCGACGGCCGGGCGCACACCCGACTTGAAGAGGTTGTCCTGCAGGTACACCTGACCGTCGGTGATGGAGATCACGTTGGTGGGGATGTACGCCGACACGTCGCCGGCCTTGGTTTCGATGATGGGCAGCGCGGTGAGCGAACCCGCACCGTTCTCGTCGGAGAGTTTGGCGGCGCGCTC
>VFZC01000050.1 GCA_016871355.1 Actinomycetota bacterium | reverse complement strand
CTTCAACCACTCGCGCGCACCCTTCATGATCACGCGAATGTCGTCGAGTCCATCGGCCCCCGCGAACAACGCCGACGCCGGCTCCCACTCGCGCACCGACTCGTCGACCTCGGCGTCATCGACGGCGATGTACGGCGGGTTCGACACCACCACGTCGAACGTTCCGCGCAACTCGTTCGGTAACGCACTCCACCACGAGCCCTGAGCGAACCGCACGTTGGCCGCCGATCGTCCCAATCCAGCGGCATTCGCGCGCGCCACGTCAAGAGCATCAGCGGATGCATCGGTGAGCCACACCTCGGTGTTGTCGATGGGCAACTCGTCGGCGAGCGACAATCCGATCGCACCCGATCCGGTTCCGAGGTCGGCCACACGCCGCGGCGACACTCGTCGCGCCAACTCGATCGCCGTCTCGGCCACGAGTTCGGTTTCGGGTCGCGGAATCAACACGCGACGATCGATCATCAACTCGACGCGACGGAACGTCCATCGTCCCATCGCATAGGCGAGGGGTTCGCCGCTTCGATAGCGGCCCACCATCTCGTCGAGATGCCTCACCATGCGCTCGGTCGCGGCTTCGTCGAGAGCAGCGGTGAACTCGTCACCCTCGAGACCACAGGCCGTCTCGCACAACCAGCGCGCGGCCGGTCGATCGTCGAGAACCTTCGCGGTGTCGGCCCACAACTGCCGCCACGTGAGGTGCTCGGTCATTCAGTCGTCCTCGCCCGACAGTTGACGCGCGCGCTCGTCGTTCGCCAACGCATCGATCACCGAATCGAGATCGCCCGCGAGCACATCACCCAGGCTGTAAATGGTGAAGCCGATGCGGTGATCGGTGAGGCGATTCTCTTTGAAGTTGTAGGTGCGGATCTTCTCGCTGCGACCGCCGCCACCAACTTGCGAGCGACGCTCGGCCGACATCTTCGCGTCCTGCTCTTCTTGCGCCGCCTTCAGCAATCGCGAGCGCAGCACGGTCATCGCGCGGGCCCGGTTCTGAATTTGGCTCCGCTCGTCCTGCATCGACACCACGATCCCGGTGGGAATGTGCGTGATGCGCACGGCCGAGTCGGTGGTGTTGACGCTCTGGCCACCCGCACCACTCGAACGGAACACGTCGACCTGCAGGTCTTTGTCGTCGATGTGTACGTCGACTTCTTCGGCTTCGGGCAACACCATCACCGTGGCCGACGACGTGTGAATACGCCCTTGGCTCTCGGTCACGGGAACGCGCTGCACACGGTGCGGGCCGCCCTCGTACTTCAGTCGCGACCACGCATCGTCGCCGCGAATCACGAACGTGGCCTGGTTGACACCACCCAGATCGGACGGATCGAACGCGAGCGTCTCGGTCTTCCAGCCGCGCCGGGCCGCGTACGCCACGTACATGCCGTAGAGATCGCGCGCGAACAGATTGGCTTCCTCGCCACCCTCGGCACCGCGGATCTCGAGAATCACCGGACGACCATCGTTCGGATCTTTCGGCAGAAGGAGAAGTTTCAACTCTTCCTCGAGCCGCGTCACATCGGCTTCAGCGGCGAGCTTCTCGTCCTTCAACGATTCGCGCTCACCCGCATCGTCGGTGAGCCCGAGCAGATCGGTGGCGGCCTGCGCATCACTCTGACGCGACTGGATGGTGCGAATGCACTCCACCACCGGGCCGAGTTCCTTGTAGCGGCGCGACACGTCACGCAGACGACGCTGATCGCCCAACACATCGGGGTCGGAGAGCAGGGCCTCCATGGTGGCGTGTTCGTTCAGCAGCGCATCCCAACGATCGGAGGTCGACTGCTCAGCCATGGCTATCCCAGGTTAGGGATGCCGAATGCCGACGATGCGCGCGGGGTGCACGAGTCGCTCGGACAACCGCTTGGTGACCGGCGATGCATCGCGCTCGGGAACCACGATCACCAGATCGGTGTCGGGGTGATCGCCCCCACACAGCGCGAGGCGCGCGTCGGCCGCGAAGGGCACCACATCGAGGTCGATCCCGGTGGAGAACACCGCGATCACGTCGCGACCATCGGCGTTGGTACCGCGGGCGACGCACGGGATGGGATCCTTCAAGTTGGCGCGCACAACCGGCGGCGGTGCCGACGTCAGCGATGCGACACCGATGAGCGACGGATCGTCGAGAACGCGATGGCGCAACGCACGTTCGGCGCCGAGTCGATTGAGCGGATGCGGATCGGCTCCCGGTGAACGGTGCGCGTCGACGATGCGCACGATGCGGCGCAGCGAGTCGGCCGTCGGTGTGTCACCGTGCAACATGCCGAACGCCTCACGATCGTGCTCCCCCACCCCGACTTCGAGGCGATGCGCGCCGGTGTGCGGGTCGGTGACCGCGCGACACACTTCGAGTCCGCGGACTTCACCCGCCAACACACCGTGTTCGATCGATGCGTGTGCGCCGGCCTCGACGATGGTCGACTCGAACGCCATGTGCTCAGGCGACACATCGCTCGGTTCGGCGAACACTTCGGGCACGGCCTCGATCAAGGCGCGATCGTCGCGATGCCACACCGTCACCCGGTTGCGGAATTGCGCGGCACGACGCGCGAGCAATCCGGTGGCGCTCGATGCAATGAGATGCACGGTGTCGACGTCGTGGCGCGTGGCCCAGGCCAAGGCGGCTCCGAGTCCGCGCGCGGGCTGATCGTCGACCAACACGAACGCTCGATCGCCGGCTGTTCCGGCAGCACCACGGGTGAGGCCGGTGGCGGCGTCGAAAGAAGAGACTCCGAAGTGGTCGCGCGCCAACGCGGCGAGCGTGAGCGCGAGAAGTCGTGAGCGTCGATCGGGATCGTCAGCGAGACCAGACACGATGCGTCACTGAGGATCTGGTGACGATTTTTCACCTATGAGGTGAAGAATCCTCACCAAAACAACAGGGTCAGGCCTTCTTCTTGGCCTTGGTGGTGCGGTCGCCGTAACGCTTGTTGAAGCGCTCGACGCGTCCACCGGTGTCGACGAGCTTCTGCTTGCCCGTGAAGTACGGGTGGCACTCGTTGCACAATTCCACGTTCAGCGAACCAGGAATGGTGGAACGGGTCTCGAATTTGTTCCCGCACGAGCAGCGAACCGACACGGTCTCGTACTTCGGGTGAATCTCGGCCTTCATGGTTCTTCCTTCGTGCTCCCGGGTTTCGGGCCTGGGTGAGTGTACCGGCGGGGGTCGGAGCCCCCACCAGGTCACATGGTGGGGGTCTTGCCGATTTCGGCCAGGAACTCGTCGTTCGTCTTGAACTGCTTCAGGCGGTCCATCAGCAGTTCGAGGCCCGGGGCCGGGTTGCCCTCGGCGGCCAGACCCGACAGCACGCGGCGCAGACGCCACACCATCTGGAGCTGCTTACGGTCGAACAGCAACTCTTCGTGACGGGTGCTCGACGCGTCCACGTCGATGGCCGGATAGATGCGCTTCTCGGCCAGACGGCGGTCGAGACGCAACTCCATGTTGCCGGTTCCCTTGAACTCTTCGAAGATCGCTTCGTCCATACGGCTGTTCGTTTCCACGAGCGCCGTCGCCAGGATCGTGAGCGAACCACCCTCTTCGATGTTGCGGGCCGCACCGAAGAACTTCTTGGGCGGATACAACGCGCCGGCGTCGATACCACCGGAGAGGATGCGACCACTCGCCGGTGCGGCGAGGTTGTACGCACGACTCAATCGCGTGATGCCGTCGAGGATGATCACGACGTCCTTGCCCACTTCCACACGACGCTTGGCCTTCTCGAGCGCGAGCTCGGCCACAGCCGTGTGTTCGTCGGACGGACGGTCGAACGTGGACGAAATGACTTCGCCGCGAACCGTGCGCTTCATGTCGGTCACTTCTTCGGGACGCTCGTCGATGAGCAACACGATGAGTTCGACTTCGGGACTGTTGCGCTCGATCGCGGTGGCGATCGTCTTCATGATCGTGGTCTTACCGGCCTTGGGCGGCGACACGATGATTCCGCGCTGACCCTTTCCGATCGGCGAGATGAGGTCGATGATGCGCGCCGTCATGTCGGTCGGATCGAGCGGGTTCTCGAGACGCAACTTCTGATCGGGGAACAGCGCCGTGAGATCTTCGAATCGCGGTCGATTCTTGACCTTGTCGGGCTCGCCACCGTTGACGGTGTGAATCTCGAGCAACGCCGGATTCTTTTCGTTGCGGCCCGCGCTGCGCGCCGTCCCCGTGACGTGATCGCCCTTGCGCAATCCGTACTGACGGGTCTGCTTCACCGAGATGTAGGCGTCGTCGCGGCTGGG
>VFZC01000049.1 GCA_016871355.1 Actinomycetota bacterium | reverse complement strand
GACGGCCGACGACTTGCAGTCCGACCGGAAGGCCGTCGACGAATCCGGACGGGATCGACACCGCGGCGTTGCCGTGCAAATTGGCCGGGAACGTGAGACGTCCGTTGTTGCCGGCGCCCGCGGTGATTCCACCGAACTCGCTCGGCAGCGGTCCTTCGGCGGCGAACGCGACGTCGGGATTGGATGCGGTGAGCACGAAGTCGACGCCGTCGGCCGGATCGAAGATCTCGGCCATGCGGTCGTTGAGGGCGGCGCGACGCGATTCGATGCGGGCTCGAGCATCGGTGCCGTATCGACCGAGAGTGGTTTCGATACCGAAGCGCATCTCGGGAGTGAGTACATCGGCGCAGTCGGGCCAGTGCTCGGCCAGAGCGGCGTGGATCTCGATCATTCCACTGATGCTCCAGGCCGCACCCATGCTCGGCAGCGACGTGTCGATGTCGACCCGCTTCCAGCCGAAGTGGCTCACCAACCAGTCGATCTGCTCGGACAACACCGACCACATGGCGGGTGACACGACGGCACCACCCCAATCGCTGGCGACGGCGATGCGCATACCGCGCAACTGGTCGGCGAGAGAACCGAGTTGCGACTCCCACTGCGTACGGTCGGGGAGGCTGAACGGGTCACGAGCATCGCGCCCGCTGCCCACGTCGAACCAACGTGCGGTGTCGCGAACGCTGCGCGACACACAGCCGGTGTTGACGGTGAGATTCCCGAGTTGCGCGTGGGGAGCGCGTGGGATGCGGCCGTACGTTGCCTTGAGTCCGAGCAGTCCGGTGAATCCGGCCGGGATGCGAATCGAGCCACCACCATCGCCAGCGGTGGCCAGAGTGACGAGGCCGCCCGCCACCGCAGCCGCGCTGCCACCCGACGAACCGCCCGGAGTGCGACCGTGTTGCCACGGATTGTGCGTCGCGCCGTTCAACACCGTGCGTGTGACGTTCACACCACCGAACTCACTGGCGGTCGTGAGACCGGTGAGCACGGCGCCGGCTCGTTCGAGTCGCTGCACCATCACCGATGAGTAGGTGGCCTTGCGGTCGGAGAACACCACACACGCCTCGGTGTCGGGCCAACCCTTCACCTGATCGAGTTCCTTGACGCCGATGGGCAGACCGCCGAAAGGTTGCGACACGTCGGCCCGACGAGCGGCTTCGCGCGCACGTTCGGGGTCAACGAACGAGAACGAGTTGAGCCGACTCGATTCGATGGCGGCCAACGACGCGTCGAGCTCCTCGAGTGGGTGACGTTCCTTGCGTCGGAACGCTTCCATCAGCGAGCACGCGTCGCCCGTCCACGGAGCAGCCGATGATTGTGACGAGTGCGTGTTCGACGACATGGTTCGGACGCTAGTGCGCTCGTAGAGTCGGCCGAGATGGACAGTCGACAGTTCCTTGGTCTGCAGCCCACCCACAATCCGTATCGCTGGGTCCTTCCGGTGGTTCCTGGCATCTCCACCGGTGGCGGATTCCTCTACGGAGGATGCGGTTTGGCGGCGGCCGTGGCCGCGATGGAAGGAACATCGGGTCGCAAAGCCGTGTGGGCCACCGCGCAGTACCTCTCGTACGCCAAACCGGGCGAAACGATGGACATCGACGTCGTGCTCGCCGTGCACGGTCATCAGATCACGCAAGCCCGCGCGTTGTGTCACGTTGGTGATCGCGAGATCCTCACCGTCAACGCCGCGTTGGGTGATCGTGATCTCGTGGAAGCCGGGCAATGGGAAACCATGCCCGCCGACATCCCGGCACCACACGAATGCACCGAGCGTCCGCATGTTCTCGACTGGTCGGGGACCATCTCGAGCCGTATGGACCAGCGCATCGTGAAGGGACGCGAACATCTCGAAGAACTCGACGGCACGCCGGGTGACGGACAGGTTCTGCTCTGGACGCGGATTCCCGAAGTGATCGAAGGCGTCGACACGGCGACCTTGGCCATTTTGGGCGACTTCGTTCCGATGGGAGTGGGCCAGTCGCTCGGCATTCGCGGGGGCGGTAACAGCCTCGACAACACCATTCGCGTGGGCAAACTCGTCCCCACCGAATGGGTCCTGCTCGACATCCGCATCCACATGGTCCAGCGCGGCTTCGGGCACGGTTTGGTGCACATGTTCGCCGAGGACGGCACCCTTCTGGCCACCGCGAGTCAGAGTTGCATCGTGCGGTTCTGGCGCGACATGCCCGGTCCGGGGCCCTCGGGTAAAGCGAAGTGATCCCCGTCGGCCCCGATGGCCGACAAAGCAAGCACAGTCGGCCACAATGGCCGACATGACTTCATCGCTGCCTCGTCGCAATGGCATGACCGTTCCGTTGCCGGGTCATCTGCACACTCATCGCGACAAACTCGTCGAGTTGGCCGACCTCGGCTACTCCGACATCTGGTCGGCCGAATCCGATGGCGCCGACGCGTTCACACCGTTGACGTTGGCGGCCGCGTGGGAACCACGTCTGCGTCTGGGCACGGCCATCGTTCCGGCCTACACCCGTTCGCCTGCCTGCTTCGCGCAGAGCGTGGCGAGTCTGGCCGATGCCGCACCCGGTCGTTTCGCGATTGGAATCGGTTCGAGCAGCAACGTGATCGTCGAACGCTGGAACGGCGTGCCTTTCGTCGAGCCGTACAAGAAGGTGCGTGATGTCGTTCGCTTCTTGAACGACGCGCTGGCGGGGGAGAAGATCGCCAAGTCGTACGACACGTTCACGGTGAACGGATTCAAGTTGGGTGTGCGTCCGGAAGTGAAGCCGAGTATTCTCGTGGCGGCGTTGCGCGAAGGCATGTTACGACTGGCCGGCCGTGAGGCCGACGGTGCGATCATCAACTGGCTGTCGCCCGACGACGTGCGCAAGGTCGTGGACGTGGTGCGCGATGCCGCTGGCGGTGCCGAGCGCGAAATCGTGGCCCGCATCTTCGTGTGCCCGAGCGAGAACACCGAGGTGGTCCGCAACGCGGCCAAGTTCGCGATCGCGGCTTACCTGAACGTTCCGGTGTATGCGGCGTTCCACGAGTGGCTCGGTCGCGGCCCGCAGTTGGCGGGTATGTGGGACGCGTGGAAGGCTGGTGACCGCAAGGCGGCGTTGGCAGCCATCCCGGACGACGTGGTGGACGACTTGGTGGTGCACGGATCGCCGGCGCAGTGTCGTGCTCAGATCGATCGTTACTTCGCCAACGGTGTGACCACGAGTTCGTTGGCGATCCTGCCGCTCGATCCGGAACTCGACTTCTGGAACGCGGTGAAGGAGTTGTCGCCCAGCGCGAACTAGGCCGCTTCGGATGCGGCGAATCCGTCGAGGATGCGTCGCATCTCGGCCACGTGCTCGAGTCCGATTCGGCAGGTTTCGTCGTCGAGCGTGAAGAGAGATGCGAGGTCGTCGGGCACCGAGAGGTCGTCGCGGTGGAAGCCGTCGAGGGTGAGTTGTTCGGGGCGCGTGGTGCTGGCCATGTGGTCAGCCTGCCGACGGGGTGTGGCACAGATCGGCTGTGCGGAGACCCCGTTCAGTAGTTTCGAGACGTGACGGCTAATCAGGGGGACGACTCGATCGACGAGCGTCCTGCGGCCTGGCCGGTTCTGCGGGCGGCCCTGGCCGCCCAGAAATGGGGTCTGACCATCGGCGTTCTGATCGGTCTCGCCTGGACCGTGGGCAAGGTCGCCGTACCCCAACTCACCAAACTCGGTATCGACCGGGCGATCGAAGGTGACGACTCGCTGGCTTTCTGGGCCTTGCTCATCGTCGCGGCCGGCGTGATCGCCGGCATCTTCACCGCGTTCCGACGGTGGATCGCTTTCCGCGAGAGCCGTTTGACCGAAACACGTCTGCGCGAGCGGATCTTCGCACATCTGCTCACATTGCACGTGGGCTACCACGACCGGATGTCGACCGGACAGTTGATGAGCCGTGCTTCGTCCGATCTGCAACAAGTGCAGGCCTTCGTGGTGATGATCCCACTCGTGTTGTCGAACGTGGCGATGATCATCACCGTCGTGGTTCTCCTGGTCGTGTCAGAACCACTCCTCGCACTACTCGCTCTGGCGCCACTGCCGCTCGTGAACGTCCTCGCCAATCGATTTTCGCGGCGTATTCATCCGGCCAACATGGCGGTGCAGGCCGAACAGGCTCAACTCGCATCGGTGGTCGAAGAGACCGTGTCGGGTGTGCGAGTGATCAAAGGTTTCGGGGCCGAACGAGTGCAGGCGGCCAAGTTGCGCGTGGAGGCCGATGACATCCGGCGCGAGTCGTTAGCGGCGGCGCGCATTCGTAGTCGCTTCCTGCCTGCCA
>VFZC01000048.1 GCA_016871355.1 Actinomycetota bacterium | reverse complement strand
ATTCAGCACGATGAACGAATGACGGGACGAGGAGGAGCGGTAACACGACAGCCGCATACATCGGATGTGCATAGAACGCGAGTCCTGATGCCGCCCCAGTAATCACCGCCGTGCGCAGGACCGACTCAGGCTCGTTCACCGATCGCTGAGCGGTCAGACACGCCACCAGAACTGCAACGACCCCGATGCCGTAGCCCTCGTACGCGCGGGTGGAGAGAACGATCAAGCACCCGGGAGCAACCCAGAACAACGACCCGGTAAGTACACCGACGGCCCGACCGCGCAGCCCCAAGGAAATGCGCAGCAAAAGAGCCGAGGCGATGAACCACCACACCATGGGAAGCAACTTGAGGACGAACACACTCGGACCGAACAACCAGAAAAAAGGAGCCAGGAGATAACTGTCGAGCACTGCGGTGTAGGCCTGGCCTTCGATCACGAGGGGAACGTCGCCGTCGAGGATCCTCAGAGCCTGAAGTCCGGTGTACGCCTCGTCGGCGGAGACGGCTCCCTGTGATGCGCCCAGCAGCCACCAGCGAATGAGCAGGCCGACCGCGACCGCAATCGCCAGACAAGCGAGCACCCACTTCGACCGAACGAGTGCCGCCGACTTCACTTGTCGTTCGACACGATCTCGAGTCCGTGGCCGCACCAGATTCGGCGCCACTCTTCAACTACCGGTCGATGGTTGCAATGCACGGTAGCGCGAGCCGTCGGATTGGCCTGCGCCCACCGACCCACCTCGTCCACGAGAACTCGGGCTCGAGCGTCGGAGATCTTTTTGTCGATGTCGACACGACGATGATCGGTGCAGCGGTGATCGCGTGCTCGCTCGCACGACTCGCGGCCGATGAAGCGTCGCGGCTGCTTCTCGAGTTCGGCGGTCCACTTGGATCGAAAGACGTCGCGTGATCGAATCGCAATCCGCGTTCGGTCAGAAGTGGCGGCGGCGTGGTCGTGAATCACCGGCCGACTCGACACGAGCCGACACCGACCACCGGCCTTCCACGCCCGAAACGCCAGATCGACGTCTTCGAAGTAAGCCGGCGAATACGCAAGGTCGAAGCCGCCCAGGTCGACGAAGTCGTTCCGCCGCATCAACCAACAGGCCGCCGATGAGTAGTCGACATCGCGCGAGAACATGAGTTGCTCGTACGAAGCGTGAAGCCCGTTGGGTCCGAACGGCTCGCTCCCCCCATCGGAGTACATCACCTGACCCGCTTCGTCGAGGTATCCGAACCGGGTCAGCAGCGGCGGCGCAGCGATCATAACCGACTCGTCGGTCAGTGCGCTCTGCAGTGGATCGAGCCACCGTTCGGGGAGAACGAGATCAGGGTTCAGCAACGCGACCAATTCACCGCGCGCGAGCTCGACTCCCCGGTTGTTGGCCGCGCCGAAACCCACGTTTTCGTCCAGAGCAACCAACGACACGTTCGGGTACCGCCGTGCCACCTCCGTCGCCATCGACGATTCCGAGTCGGGTTGCGTCACCACGATCACTTCCACGTCCAGCCGGGATGTCGTGCGATGCAGCGACTCGAGCATCGCCCATAAGGTTGGCGTCGGTCCGTAGGTCACGGTGATGCACGACACGCGAGGCTTAGTCATGGCACCGGTTCGGCGCTCTCGCCCGTGATGATCCACTCGGTGGGAATATCGACCAATGCGATGTCGTTCGACTTGTACTGTCGAACGTCGAAGCGAATGCGCTTCTCCCAATGGTCGTATGGGTGCGATTCGGTCCAGTCGGTGACAGCCACGGTGAGTTCGTACGTTCCTTCGAGCAACGGCATCGACGGCATGATGAGCTCGGCTTTGGCTCGCCCGTTCAACAACGAAATGGGTCGATTGGCGCGCCGGGTGGAGGTGCCCCACACCGGTTCACCCGACTTGGTGTCGACCCGCATGTTCACCACGACGTCACGAAGTGGCACGTGCGTCGTGAAGTCGATGGCGATACGAAGGGGTTCGAGCGATTTGAGAACATTCGTGGGGCCACCGTCCAGACCGAACAACTCGACCGACTCAATGGTCGCCTCGCCGCTACCCCATCGCGAGCCGATCTCCCCCTCGACCTTGATCGCCTGACGGCTCTCACCCGCGTACTCGGAGATCACGTCGCGCGCCGGTCCGATCATGCGAACGTTTCCCTTGTCGATCCACATGACCGTGTCGCACAACTGCTCGACCTGTGACAGACCGTGGCTCACGAACACGATTGTGCGCCCGTCGCGGCGGAATTTGTCGATCTTCTCGGCGCACTTGCGTTGGAACCCCTCGTCTCCAACCGACAGAACCTCGTCGATGAGCAACACCTCGGGCTCCACATGCGCCGCCACTGCGAACCCCAGGCGCACGAACATTCCGGACGAGTAATTCTTCACCGGGGTGTCGATGAACGGTCCGAGGCCGGAGAACTCGACGATGTCGTCGAAACGATTCTCGATCTCTTTCTTCGTCAAACCGAGAATGGCGCCATTGAGGAACACGTTCTCGCGACCCGAGAGTTCGGGATGAAAACCGGCTCCGAGTTCGAGGAGTGCCGACACTCGACCATCGATCGTCACCGAACCCTTTTCCGGATAAAGGATCCCGGTCAGGCACTTGAGCAACGTGCTCTTGCCCGAACCGTTGGAACCGATCACGCCGAACGTCGTGCCCCGCGGAACCTCGAACGAAACACCCTTCAGCGCCCAGAACTCGTCGTAGCGGGCCCGCCGTCCACGAAGTGCCGCCGCCTTCAAGAACTGATTCTTCTCGTGGTACAGCCGGAAGCTCTTCCAGAGATCACGGACGACGACGGCCTGGCTCATGTCCCCGACAGTCTTGCCGATGGCAACTAGGTTTGACCGCCATGAACCCGGTGTCCAGCGTGATCGCCTCACGCGAATTGCTCTGGAACCTCACCCTGCGCGAACTACGCACCAAGTACCGGCGGTCGGTACTCGGTTGGGCCTGGTCGATGCTCAACCCCCTCGCCAACGTCGCAATCTACTTCTTCGTGTTCGGCGTTCTGTTCGATGCCCAGGCTCCTCGCGGCGTCAACAGCGACCTTCACGGCTTCGCGTGGTTCCTGCTGTGTGCGCTCCTCCCTTGGAACTACTGGGCTCTCATCAACAACATGGGTCTCGGCGCCATGTCGTCGAATGCCGGCCTCGTACGGCGGGTGGCCTTCCCCCGTGAAGTGCTCGTGTTCTCAGCCGTCCTTCACGCCACGGTTCAGTTCGCGATCGAACTCAGTCTGCTCTGTGTCATCTTCGTGATTCTCGGAAGTCCGTTCCTGCCCTGGCTGCCCATCGTTCTTCTCACGGTGGTACTCCTCGGCGTCTTCGCCTCCGGTTTCGCCCTCGCCCTGTCGGCCCTGTCGGTGTATTTCAAGGATCTCGCGTATCTCTGGGGCATCGTGCTCCAGGTGTGGTTCTTCGCGACCCCCATCGTCTACAACCCCGACCTCCTCGACGATCAAGCACCCGACTGGATGCGTCCAATCCTGGAAGCGAATCCGATGAACCTGGTGGTCGGCATCTTCCGCGACTGCCTCTACCACGCTCAGTCGCCGAACTGGGCCAGCCTCGGTGCATTCGCGCTGTGGGCCGTGGCCAGTCTCAGCGTTGGATGGTGGGCCTTCCGCCGACTCGATCGTCGCTTGGCCGAAGAAGTCTGATCAACGGCCGTCCGCGACGGCGATCACTCGACGCACCGCCAGCGCCGAGACGCCCGCCGCTACGGCGATCGTTGCCACCGCCACCAGATTCGACATCATCGGCGGATGCCAGGCCGAGGTCGCCACGAAACGCCACGAGCCACGGAATCCGACCGCGTAGCGGCGAAGGTTCTGGACCAACGACCACACGTGTACGACCCACCACAACGAGAGCGCCACCACGACCAGACGGCCACTGGTTCGTGTGCCCACGTCGGACGAACCCACCGACAGCGCGGAGACGACCGCGACGATCACCCACATGGGAAGCATGTAGCGCCCTTGGAAATACGGGTACAAGAACATGCCGAATACCACCGGGGTGGCGAAGAGTGCCAGTAACGAGAGAGTCTGCGCTGCGACGAAATCCCGCCGTCCACCCGCCAACCCGGTGAGGACGACGAGCAGGCACACACCCGAGGCGATGGCGAACGCCTCCTGACCGATGTAGGTGTCGATCCACCCGAACGTGCCGATCATGTGGTCGAAGTAGATACGCAGAACCTCGATTCCTTGCCAGCGCGAACCGTTACCACCAACTTCACCGGTGGTGAAGAAGCGGTGCAGAACCGGCACAACCCACAACGCGGCGATCACCACCGCGCCCATCACCCCGAGCAACACGATCGCGCGTGACCGTGCGGTCCAGCCACGCGAGTCGAGGCCCCTCAACCTCGCCCGGGTGTCGGCATCGGCCAACACGATCGGCAGAAGAGTCACCGCCAGAATCGCCACCCAGAGCACACCGTCGCGGCGCACGAGCACCAGACCCGGAAGGCCGACTCCGACGGCCCACCTCATCGCACGACCACGATCGTGATACAACCGGCGCGCCACGACTCCCGCCACGACGAGAAGGGAGAAGGCGGCGGTGATCCCCGACGGGTTCACAGTGGACGACACGAACACGGCCATCGGCGTGAGGGCGAGCGCGAACCCCACCACCGGCCACCGACCACGACCGGGCCTGATCAACAGCGCTCCCGCCCACGCGAGGAGGGCGCAACACACCAAACCCATCCAGATCCGCATGACGTAGGCACCCGTGAGCCCACCCACGAAGACCGCCGGCACTGCCGCAACCGCATGGAACAAGGGTGGATAGTCGCGCGTCTTGGTCTCCACTTCGGTGCCGTCGGTTCCCCACGTGTAGTCGGCGCAATCGGCCGTCACCTCGGCCCGAAATCGAAAACAGTCGGGAGCACTCATCGGCAGGCCGTCGGTCTCATACGGAGGCGTGAAGTCGAAGCGTGAGAAACCTTGCGCACGGGCCATGTGAGCCGGTTCGTCGGGTGATGCGAACATCGGATTGGTAAGGGCCCACGTTGCACACAACGGCAGCAGAACGACCATCAGAAGGAGCCAGCGCTGACGCACGGTTCGACCCTAGCCAGCGCTCACGGCCGGGCTCGGTGACTCCGTGGACCGTATGGCGACGGCTCGCGCGCACCGGCCGTGGCCAGCACCGCCACCAACACGAACCACACCAAGCGATTGGCCGCGATGTTGGTTTCGCCGACGT
>VFZC01000047.1 GCA_016871355.1 Actinomycetota bacterium | reverse complement strand
CACGTACCTGTACGACCTCGCCACTGTGTTCACCGCGTTCTACGAACATTGCCCGGTGCTGAAGGCCGACGATGCCGTTCGCGAGTCGCGGTTGGCGCTGTGCGATCTCACGGCTCGCGTGATGGAGCGCGGGTTGGGTCTGCTCGGCATCGACGCACCGGAGCAGATGTGAGTTCGCGTCCGGTTCCGATGCGGTTGCTGCCCGAGAACGCGCGGGTGGAGGGTGATGGCTCGTTGTCGATCGCTGGTTGCCGGGTCGACCATCTGGCCGCGCAGTTCGGTACGCCCTTGTTCGTGTACGACGAGGCGCATTTGCGGGCTCGTTGTCGTGAGGCGGTGTCGGCGTTCGGCACCGATCGTGTGATCTACGCGTCGAAGGCGTTCTTGTGCACGGCCATGGCTCGCTTGGCTCACGACGAGGGTTTGCTCATCGACGTGGCCACGGGTGGCGAGTTGTTCGTGGCTCTGCACGCGGGTGTGCCGGCCGATCGGTGCGTATTGCACGGCAACAACAAGAGCATAGACGAACTCGAGATGGCGCTGAATGAGGGTCGTGATTCGCAGACGCGTCCGGGTGTGCGCCACATCGTGGTCGATTCGTTCGACGAGATCCACCGTCTCGATGCGCTGCGTCGTGATGGTCATCCGCTCCCGCGTTTGCAGGTGCGTGTGACGCCGGGTGTTCATGCGCACACTCACGATTACATCGCGACCGGCCAGGACGATTCGAAGTTCGGTTTCAACCTCGCCAACGGTGACGCCGCCCGAGCGATCGAACTCATCCAGCGTCTCGGTTGCGGTGAGTTGGTGGGTGTGCACTGTCACATCGGATCGAACGTGTTCGCGGTCGAGTCGTTCGCCAAGGCGGCCGATGTGATGTCGCGTTTCGCAGCGCCGTACGAGTTCCCCGAGCTCACGCTCGGTGGCGGACTCGGTGTCGCCTACACCGAAGACGAGGAAGCGCCCACCATCGGTGCGTGGGGCAACGTGCTGCTCGATGCGTGTCGATCGATCGGTATCAAGTCGGCGGTGTTCGTCGAGCCCGGTCGTTCGATCGTCGCGAGTGCCGCGATCACCGTGTATCGCGTGGGCACGGTGAAGGACATTCCGGGAGTGCGGCGCTACGTGTCGGTGGACGGTGGAATGAGCGACAACCCGCGTCCGGTTCTGTACGGAAGTGGTTACGAAGCGTTCGGTGTCGCTGATGTCGGTGCCGAGCGAACCGAGTCGGCGCGCATCGTGGGCAAGCACTGCGAGAGCGGTGACGTGCTCATCTTCGATGCCGACCTTCCGGCCGGTGTGAAGGTGGGCGACCTCGTGGCCACTGCGGTCACCGGTGCGTACGGACATTCGATGGCCAGCAACTACAACAAGGTGCCGCGTCCCGCGGTGGTGTTCGCGGCCGATGGCACGGCCCGCGTGGTGGTGCGCCGCGAAACAATGGACGACCTCGTCCGCCTCGATCTCCCGTAGCCTGAGACACCGTGACAACCGTGGAGAACAAGGGTCGAGTCGTTCGCGTGGGCGTGCTCGGGTGCGGCAACGTCGGTGCCGCCCTCGTGAAGCTCATCGAACAGCAGGCCGCCAGCATCGAGGCGCGCACGGGTGTGCGCCTGCAGGTGGTGGCGGTGGCCGTGCGCAACTTGTCGCGCGATCGCGACGTGGTGCTTCCCGAGGGTCTCCTCACTCGTGACGCGCACGCGGTGGTGGCCGATCCCAATGTCGATCTCGTGGTCGAAGTGATTGGTGGCATCGAGCCCGCGCGCGAACTCATCTCCACCGCTCTGGCCAACGGCAAGCCCGTGGTCACCGCCAACAAAGAACTGCTCGCCAACGTGGGCACCGAGTTGTTCGCCGCCGCCGACTCGGCCGGTGTCGACCTGCTGTTCGAAGCCGCCGTCGCCGGTGGCATCCCGGTGATTCGCGCACTGCGCGAGAGTCTGCGTGGCGAGCCGGTGAGCCGCGTGATGGGCATCATCAACGGCACCACCAACTTCATTCTCACCAAGATGACCGAAGAGGGTGCCGACTACGGCGCCGCACTCGCCGAAGCACAGCGCCTCGGTTACGCCGAGCGCGACCCAACGGCTGACGTGGAAGGTTTCGATGCTGGCGCCAAGGCGGCGATCATCGCGTCGATCGCTTTCGGCGCCAAGGTCGTGGCTGGCGACGTGTATCACGAAGGCATCAGCCGCGTATCGGCGGCCGACATCGCCGTGGCCAAGCGTCTCGGTTACGTGGTCAAGTTGCTCGGAATCGCTGAGCGTGATGACAACGGTGAAATCGCCGTTCGCGTGCATCCGGCCATGGTCCCCAACAATCACCCGCTCGCGAGTGTGCGCGAGAGTTTCAACGCGGTGTTCGTCGAGGGCGGCGCCGTGGGCTCGCTCATGTTCTACGGACGCGGCGCGGGTGGATTCCCCACCGCCAGTGCGGTGTTGGGTGACGTCATCGACGCGGCGGTCAACCTGAGCAAGGGCACGCACGGCACCATCGGAACGTTCGCCAAGGCGCACATCCAGCCGATCGACGAGACCAGCGCCGAGTACCTGTTGTCGCTCGACGTGGTCGACAAGCCCGGCGTGTTGCATGCCGTCACTGGTGCGTTCGCGCGCCACGGTGTGAGCATTCGCGCGGCCGAACAAGAAGGCAGTGGTGCCGGCGCTCGCTTGGTGTTCATCACGCACGTGGCCAAGGAGTCCGACGTTCAGGCCACCGTGCGCGAACTGCGCGACCTCGACGCCGTGCAACAGGTCGGAACCATTCTCCGCGTCATCGGAGCCTGAGCGCACTCATGCGTTACGTCTCCACGCGCGGTCGAGCACCCGAACTCGGGTTCAACGACGTTCTGCTCGCTGGTCTGGCGACCGACGGCGGTTTGTACGTTCCCACCGAGTACCCGCCGCTGCCCGAACTTCCGCTCGGCGGCTACGCCGAACTCGCGCACGCCGTGATGCAGCCGTACATCGGCAACGAGATCGACTCGGCCGCGTTGCTCGCGATGTGTCGCGAGGCGTACGGAACGTTTCGTCATCCGGCCACGGTGCCGCTCGTGGAGATCGACACCGACGAGTGGATCATGGAGTTGTTCCACGGTCCCACGCTCGCGTTCAAGGACGTGGCTCTGCAGTTGGTGGGTCGTTTGTTCGATCACGTTCTCGCCCAGCGTGGCGAGCGCCTCATGATCGTGGGGGCCACGAGTGGCGACACCGGTTCGGCCGCCATCGACGGCGTGAAGCGTTGCGACAACGTCGACATCGTCATCTTGTATCCGCAGGGTCGCGTGAGCGATGTGCAGCGCAAGCAGATGACAACGGTGGATGCGCCCAACGTGCACACCGTCGCCATCGACGGCACGTTCGACGATTGCCAAGATCTGGTGAAGGCCATGTTCAACGACGCGGCTTTTCGTACCGAACTCAATCTGTCGGCGGTCAACAGCATCAACTGGGCCCGCGTGATGGCGCAGGTCGTTTACTACGTGGCCGCCATCGATGCGTTGGGTGGTCAGCCGGTGTGCTTCAGCGTTCCCACCGGCAACTTCGGCAACGTGCTCGCTGGCTGGATCGCCGGGGAGATGGGTGCTGAGGTCGATTCGCTCATCGTGGGCTCGAACACCAACGACATTCTCACGCGTTTCTTCGATTCGCAGGCGATGGTTGCGTCGGGTGTGGTGCCCACGCTCAGCCCGTCGATGGACATTCAGGTGTCGTCCAACTTCGAGCGTTTGCTGTTCGAGATGAACGATCGCGACGGCGGGGCCACGGCCGAGCAGATGTCGCAGTTCCGTTCGACTGGTCGTATGGGAGTCGAGCCCGATCAATACGCGCGTTGGATCGCGCCGTCGTTCCGCGCCGCGCGCTGCGACGACGACGGAACTCTGGCCGTCATGCGCGATGTGTACAAAGAGACCGGGATGCTCATCGATCCGCACACGGCGGTGGGTGTGTCGGCCACGCGTCAGCGCAAGGCCCCCGGGGTTCCGGTGGTCACGTTGGCCACGGCCCATCCGGCCAAGTTCCCCGATGCGGTCGAGCGCGCCACCGGCGTGCGTCCGACGCTGCCCGAACACCTGGCCGATCTGTTCAGCCGGCCCGAGCGCACACATCCGCTGCCCAACGATCTGGCCGCGGTGCAGTCGTACGTTCGCTCAGTGGCTCGTCGCTGAGTCCCAGGTCGGGGCTCGATTTCTCGAATTTCCCAGGTTCGGTGCGTTGTTGGGGCCGGGTGACCTGGCTAGGGTCGGTGATGTTCGGAATCCCGAACCGCTCTGGTTGCCGAGTTGTCGCGCCGAGTGCCTCCCCGAGGGATCGCCGGGGGCTGTTCATTCGCCCCCTCCTCTTCCCCTCGTCTGAAAGCAGGTTCACGTGGCAGCAGATGCCCTCGAACAGTCAGTGCTCGAGTCGAAGGACAAAGAGCAGCTCGTCGCCATCGCCACGGCCCTCGGCCTGAAGTCGGTCGCGCGCGCCAAGAAGGAAGATCTCATCAAGAAGATCCTCGACACCGTGGGTGCGTCGGGTGGACCGGCCGAAGAGCCGGCCAAGCCCTCGCGTGGCCCGGGTCGTCCGCCCAAGGCCGATCGCGCCGAATCGAACGGCGCCACCGAGGCTCCGGCCGCGAAGTCGTCGTCGAGCAAGTCGTCGAGCAACGGTGGCGACGACGTGATCGTCGGCCCCGATGGCGAACCGCTCGCCGAATGGGAAGCCGAACTCGTACGTCAGGGCATCTCCACCGCCACCGAAGAAGTGAGTGGAGAGGGTGGCGAGCGCGCCCCGCGCGGCGATCGTCAGGATCGCGGCGACCGCGGCCCGCGTCAGGATCGCGGTGATCGTCAGGATCGCGGCGACCGTCAAGACCGTGGAGATCGCGGTGATCGCGGTGATCGCGGTGATCGCGGCGACCGCGGCCCGCGTCAGTTCAACGATCGCGGCCAGGGTGGCCAGGGTGGCCAAGGCGGCCAGGGTGGCCAGGGTGGCCAAGGCGGCCAGCGCAACTTCGACAGTCAGCGTCAGTTCGATGGTGAAGGCGGACGTCGTCGTCGCCGTCGTCGTGGACGCGGTGGACGCGACGAAGGCCCGCAGGGCGACGATCGCGATTACTTGCAGAACGATTTCGGCACCGAGGGCGGTCAGGGTGGCGAGCCCACCACCGTCGAAGTGGCCGGCTATCTCGATCTGCGCGACGAGGGCTACGGCTTCTTGCGCGTGAAGGGCTACCTGCCCAGCCGCGACGACGCCTACATCTCGGTGAAGCAGACCCGTCAGTACGGATTGCGCAAGGGCGATCACGTCACGGGGACGGCGCGCAGCGCGGGCCGCAACGAGAAGAATCCGGCGTTGCTCGAGATTCACACCGTCAACGGCGGCGAGCCCGACAAGGTCAAGAATCGCCCGCGATTCGAAGATCTCACGGCGCTGTTCCCCGATCAGAAGTTGCGTCTCGAGAACCCGCTCGATCCCACCGACATGACGGCGCGCATCATCGACCTCATCTCGCCGATCGGAAAGGGTC
>VFZC01000046.1 GCA_016871355.1 Actinomycetota bacterium | reverse complement strand
TGCACGAGGTCGCCGTAGTAGCCGCGCGTGTGCGTCGCGGCCAAGAACTCCTCCGGCAGCTCGAGGTGATCGGCGATCTGCAACGGTGTGAGCCCGTGGTTCGCGTGACGCATCGTCTGGTCGTGCATCCACCGATAGAGATCACGCTGCAACTGCAGGAACTGAATCGCATCGGCGTGTCCCCACTGGGGCCAGTTGTGCGAAGTGAACACGAGTTTCGTCCGACTACCGAACAGTTCGATTGCTTCGTTGATGTACTTCGACCATTGCAACGAGTTGCGAACCAGAGCACCGCGAATGGGGACGAGGTTGTGCATGGTGTGCGAGCAGTTCTCGGCCATGCACAACCAGCCACCGTCCGGGAAGAAGAAGTTCATCTCGGCCGGAGCCTCGGTCTCGGGAGTGAGTTGGAAGATGATGCGCACACCGTCGACCACTTTCTCCTCGCCGGTGCGCGTGATCTCCTCGGTGGGTGCGATGAGGCCGGGCGGGCCCATCGGGATCGACAAGCCGAGACCGCAATTCACGTGTCCACGCGGACCGGGCGGTAGCAGCGGGCCGAATTGATACAGCGCGCGTCGGCTCATGGCCGGCCCGGCGATCACGTTCTCGCCCACGGTCTCGGCGAGGAACCCTTCCGGTGCGATCACCCGACAGCGTCCGGCGTCGACGTCTTCCTGCGACGTCACACCGAGAACTCCGCCGAAGTGGTCGGCGTGCGAATGGGTGTAGATCACGGCCGTGACCGGTCGATGACCGAGATGTTTGGTGACGAGGTCGTACGACGCCCGGGCGGTGGCCTCGACTGTGAGCGGATCGATCACGATCCAGCCAGTCGTTCCCTTGACGAACGTGATGTTGGAGATGTCGTATCCGCGCACCTGCCACACGCCTTCGGCCACTTCGAACAACCCGTGATGTGCGTTGAGTTGCGCGTGGCGCCACAGACTCGGATGAACGGTGTCGGGCGACTCGCCGTCGAGGAATCCGTATCGGCTCACGTCCGACGCGCGCCGTCCCTGTGAATCCTTGACGACCACGTCGTCCAATGACGCGATCCAACTACGACGAGCGCGATCGAAATCGGCCGGGTCGAGATCGAACGTCACCGAACGATTGGCGATGCGGGTGTGCTCGGTGGCGTCCTTGGGGGTATCGGGGCGCAAGGTGCTGTCGGTCATGGTTCCCTCCGATCGCGGTCTGGACGATCGTCGAGCAAAGTAACACGATCGCCCCGGTGTGCATCCGGGTCTCCTTCTTGGTGACGGCATAGGTTGGGTGGCGAAGGGAGTGTCATGACATCCGTCCCGATCTCGAACGAAGTCCGCAGCAATCTCCAGCGCCTCAACGTGGGGGCGGCGATCCTGCACGGTGTGCAGGCGATCGTCGTGATCGTCGCGGCCAACGACTTCAAGCTGCCGGTCACCACGTTCTTCCTCAACGATGCGCCGGGCAAGGGTCTCGACCCCACGCGACTCACTCAGCAGTTTGATGTGCGCATCGCATGGGGAATCTTCGGTTTCCTCGCGCTCTCGTGCCTCTTCCACGCGATCGCATCCATCGGGAAAGGCCGCACCGCCTATCTCGCCGAGTTGTCGGCAGGTCGCAATCGGTTCCGGTGGGTCGAGTACTCGCTGTCGTCCACACTCATGATCCTCATGATCGCGATGGTGTTCGGCATCACCGAGATCACCGCGCTCATCGGCATCGCGGGCGCGAATGTGTCGATGATCCTGTTCGGTTGGATCATGGAAGTGATCAACGAATCGGGCAAGCCGGTGTGGTTCATGCCGTTCTGGTTCGGGTGCATCGCGGGCATCGTGCCCTGGATCGCTCTGATCATCTACCTGTTCGGACCCGGCTCCGAAATGCCCAACTTCGTCTACGGCGTGTTCGTGAGCATCTTCATCTTCTTCAACCTGTTCGCGCTCAACCAGTGGTTGCAGTACAAGCAGGTGGGGAGGTGGCGCGATTACATCTTCGGCGAGCGCGTGTATTTGATCCTGAGCCTGTCGGCCAAGTCGGCTCTGGCGTGGCAGATCTTCGGCAACACACTCGCGGCCTGACCGCGCCGACGCGGACGAATCGAGAGTCGCTCAGGAGAGCGACGCCAAGAAACGGTTGATCGCGACGTTCGTCGGTTCGGGATGCGTGAGATTGGCGGCGTGCGTTCCGCCGGCCACCACCACGAGTTCGGCCGGGCCTCCCAAACCATCGCGCAACGTCTCGGCCTTCGAGACCGGAATGGCCGCGTCGTTGTCGCCGTGGATGATGAGCGACGGAGCGGTGATCTCGCCGAGGCGCGGGGTCACGTCATCGCGGTGCATCAAGCAGTCGAATGCCAACGAGAACTGCTCCTTGTCCATGGCCGCCCACTTCGCGTACCACGAATCCCACGAGCCGGCACCGAGGATGATGCCCGAGATCACGTCTTGAACGGCGGCCGATCCGTACGCCATCCACGCATCGTGAAGTTGTCCGTAGCCCTCGACTTTGTCGGCGTCTTCGGTACCGGCCTGAGTATCGATGAGGATCAAACCGCGCACGCGGTCGGGTGCCGTGAGCGCGACACGTAGCGACAGGAAGCCACCCTGCGACATTCCGCCCACTACCGCTGTGTCGATACCGAGATGATCGAGCAGTCCGAGAACGTCGCGAGCCGAATCCCAGTACGTGAACTTGCCGGTCGCGCGGGTGCCACCGAAGCCCCGCTCGTCCCAGGTGATCACGCGGTGCGTGCTCTTCAACGCGGCAACTTGCGGATCGAACATCGAGTGATCCATCAAGAAGCCGTGGCTCAAGATCACGGCCGGACCCGACCCGCCGGTGTCTTCGTAATGGATGGTGGTGCCGTTGATCCGTGCTGATGCCATGTGGGCAGAGTAGTTGCTGTGAGCAGACGCCTGAACCGGAAGGTCCCCGTAGCCACGGGGCGCGAGGCTGTGCCACGATTTCCGTCCATGAGCACCAACATCGGAAATCTCCTGGCCCGCCGCGCCCATGTCAACTCAGACATGGAGGCGCTCTTCGACGTGGCGGCCAATCGCCGCTACACCTACGCCGAACTCAACGCCGAAACCAACAAGGCGGCTCAACTCCTCGTCCGCGCTGGGGCGAAGAAAGGCGATCGTGTCGGCCTGTTGCTCATGAACTCGGCCGAGTACCTCACGGCTTTTTTCGCCACCGCCAAGTTGGGTGCCGTGATCGTGCCGCTCAACTGGCGACTGGTCGCCGACGAACTCGAGTTCATCCTGAAGGACTCCGGTACTACGGTGCTCGTGTTCGGTGGAGAGTTCGCCGCCACGGTGAGCGACCTGCAGTCGCGCGGTTCGAAGACCGACGTGAAGTCGTGGCTCTACGTCGGCGACTCGGCGAACAAGCCCGACTTCGCGCTCGACTACGGAACCGAAACTGCCAAGGAGAAGCCGATCGAGCCGCCGGTCACGGCCTCGGGTGACGACCTTCTCTACATCATGTACACCTCGGGAACCACCGGGCTTCCGAAGGGTGTGATGCATTCGCACAACACGCAGTACTGGGCACTGTCGACCATGTGCACCACGGCCGATCTGGCCCAGGGCGATCGTTACATCAATCCGATGCCGATGTTCCACGTCGGTGCGCTCACTCCGGCGCTCGGCACCATCTTCGTGGGTTGCACTCATGTGCTCATGCGCGCGTTCGATCCGAACAAGGTGTGGGAACTCATCGACTCCGAGCGCATCAACAACGGTCTCCTCGTGCCGGCGATGCTCCAGTTCATGTTGCTCGTGCACGATCCGGCCAAGCACAAGCACGAGCACGTGCGTTGGCTCCTCACCGGTGCGGCTCCCGTTCCGGTTCCGCTCATCGAGGCCTATTACAAACTCGGAATCGAGATCAGCCAGGTGTACGGCCTCACCGAAACCTGCGGCCCCGCCTGTGTCACGGCGCCGGCCGATGCTCTGTCGAAGGCCGGCTCCACCGGCAAGAGCTTCTTCCTCACCGACGTGAAGGTGGTGCGTCCCGACGGCACCGAGTGCGCACCCGACGAATCGGGTGAGGTCCTCGTGCGCGGCGGCCACATCATGCTCGGCTACTGGAACCGCCCCGACGCCACCGCCGATTCGTTGAAGGACGGCTGGTTGCACACCGGTGACGGCGCGATCATGGACGAAGAGGGCTACGTCTACATCCAGGACCGCATCAAGGACATGATCATCTCCGGTGGCGAGAACGTGTACCCGGCCGAGATCGAAAACGTGATCATGGGTCACCCGGGCGTCACCGAGACGGCCGTCATCGGAATTCCGTCGCAGAAGTGGGGCGAGTCGCCGTTGGCGATCGTGGTGAAGAAGGATCCGAACGTGACCGAGGCCGACATCCTCGCGCACTGCGAGGGCAAACTCGCGCGGTTCAAGCAGCCCGTGGCGGTTCGCTTCGTCGACGTCGTGCCGCGCAATCCCTCGGGTAAGGCGCTGAAGAAGGATCTGCGCGTGCAGTTCAAAGATGTCGTCGGCCCCTGAGGCGTACGACGTCGTCATCATCGGTTGCGGCGGCCTCGGTTCGGCGGTCGCGCGCACGCTGACGGCTCGTGGATTGCGCGTCGTCGGGTTCGATCACTTCGCGCGAGCGCACGAGCGCGGGAGTTCGCACGGAACCGAGCGCATCGTGCGCACCGCGTACACCGACGAGATGTACTCGCGCCTCGGAGCCGAATCGATCGAACAATGGAAGGGCCTCGACTCGTCCACGGGCGGCGGCCTTCTACGACTGGGTGGCGGTATCGACTTCGGCATCGCCGACGAACTCGACGCGATCGAACGGAGTTGTCGGGCCGCAGGCATGCCCGTCGAAATGCTGGAAGCGGCCGACGCTCAGAAACGGTTCCCCGGATTCCGCTTCACGACCCCGGTGCTGTGGCAGCCGGTTTGCGGAACCGTGAATGCCGATGCAGCGTTACGTCTGTTCCAGGATCGTGCGTTGGCCGCCGGGGCCGATCTTCACTTCTCCGAACCGGTGCGCGCGGTATCGAACACCGGGGATCTCGTCACCGTGCATACAGCGGTTCGAACCGTGCAGGCGCGCCGCGCGGTGTTCACGATGGGGGCGTGGGCCGATCGCCTGCTCGACTCGCTCGTGCAACGCATCGATGGCGGACGGGCGTTCGCAGAAGCGGTTCCCGAACTCACCGTCACCGACGAGCAAGTGTTCTTCTTCCGCCCGGTCATCGACACCGCGTGGCCCACGTTCATTCGTCGTGACGTTCCCGAGTACTACGGGCTCCCCACTCCTGACGGTCGGCTCAAGGCCGGTGGTCACTACACGGGTCGTCCGATCGACCCCGACATCCGCCCCGAACCCGACGCCGACGCTCGGGCGGCCGTGAGCGAGTGGATGCGCGAGAACGTTCCGGGTGTCGACCCCGAACCGCTCTCGGTCACAACGTGTCTCTACGCGTCGTATCCCGACGAAGACTTCCTCATCGATCGCGTCGGCAACGTCGTGGTGGGCGTGGGCCTGGGCGGTCACGGTTTCAAGTTCTTGCCCGTGCTCGCGCACCGGGTGGCCGATCTGGTGGAAGGCGCGTCGTGGGTCGACAACCCTTTCACGCTCCACCGCACGGCTCGTAGTGTGGGGCCGTCGGGTCACAAGTGACTCGAGTGTCTGGGGGAGAGTCATGATCACCGCTGACGACATCGATCTCGTGTCGCCCGAAACGTTCGCGACGCGTGGACATCCGTGGGAGCAGTACGCGTGGTTGCGGGCCAACGCGCCGGTGTTCTGGCACCGCGAAGATCCCGCCAGCGG
>VFZC01000045.1 GCA_016871355.1 Actinomycetota bacterium | reverse complement strand
TGGATGCGCCCAGGCCTGAACCGTCGAGGACGACCGAGGCTTCGATACGCAGGCGAACACCCGGGCCCCATTCGGTGGAGACGGGGGTCGACGACACGACCGTGCCGAGTTCTTCGACGATTCCCGTGAACATGGGTCGGAGGGTATCGCTGCGAATGCGATCACACCATCGAGGGCGGCGTTCGTTCAATGGGCATGCCCACACCGAACCCTTCCTCCCAGTGCCCTCTCGTCCTTCTCGACGTGGACGGTGTCATCAACGATCTCAAGTGCCTCCGAGGCGATGTTCCCGACGACTACGAGGTCGTCCGCTCGAACGGATACAAGGTCTACGTCCCGCAGTACATGCCCGGGCTCGTGCAGTGGCTGTGCGAGGTGACCGAGGTCCATTGGTGCACCACCTGGCGCGACCGCGCCAACCAGGAGATCGCCCAGCATCTCGGAATCGCAGCGTTGCCCGTCGTCGACGACGGAACCCACGACCGTCATGTCGACTGGAAAGCCGCGGCTGCTTTCTCTCTCGCCAAGTCGGCCCTCGACGCGGGTCGGCGCGTCGTCTGGATCGAAGACTTCTACGAAGACGCTCCGATCGACCAGATGCCGGTCGGAGTGGAGTTCGTTGACACCGCCAGCGGTGACGAGCCCCTGCAGGTTCTCACGGTCGACATGGTGCCGGACTGGATGTTCGGCCTCTCATCGGGACGGGCGGCCTGACATGACGACGGATCAACCGACTCGGTACGTGCCTTCGTCGTTGCCGAACGACGTGCTGTGGGGCTTCACTCGTGAGGGGCTTTTGGCTCTTCGCCACTACTGCCACCCGATTCCGCACTCGCGAGGGTTGGTCGGGCCATTCATGGCCGAACATTGGCCTGGCCTCATGTTCCACGTCGCGATGGCGATGGCCCAGAAGGCAGGGGCATTCGTCCAGAAAGGCGATCACTTCACCGGGCTCGACGTCGCCGAGCGTTTGAAAGAGCTGCATCTCCTCGTCGGCGGCGGATCCCGAATCATCGAGTTCGTAGACGGCGAAGCATCGCCGGAATCGCCGGACGAGAAGGTCAACGGCGGTCTGCTCGTTCAGCTGCCGCCCGAGGCTCTGTCGTCCGAATCGAGCCTGCGCGACGTTGCGCGTCACATTCTCGAGCGGCTGCGACCGCAGTGACCCTGAGTACACCGTTTTCGAATCCCGCGCACAACACCATCGCCCCCATCCGTTACCCACGCTGAACACGAAGGAGTTCACATCATGAAAACCCAGTTGAAATACGCCAAGACGATGATCGCCCGTCAGACCGATGAGGCCGTCGACGTCCTCCTCGAAGTGACCGCGCCCGAGATCGCCGGCGTCGAACGCCCGGCCCTCGACGTGGTCGCCGTCATCGATCGATCCGGCTCCATGGCCGGCGCACCGCTGGCTGCGGTGAAAGACGCCGTCAAGCAGTTGATTCGTTTCGCCGGACAGAACGATCGAATTTCGGTGGTCGTCTTCGACGACGAGGTCGAGACCGTTCTCGAGCTGAAGCACCACGACGACGTCGAGGCCGCGATCAAGGCCATCTCGCGCGTTCGTTCGGGTGGATCGACCAATCTGTCCGGGGGCTGGCTGAAGGCCATGCAGATCCTCGTCGAGCACGGACGCCCCGATGCCATCCGGCGGATCATCGTCCTCACCGACGGTCACGCCAACGTCGGACTCACGAGTTCCGAAGAATTCGCCCCGCACGTTTCGACGGCGCGGGCCGGTGGCATCACCACCTCGTGCATCGGTTTCGCCGATGGCTACGACGAGAACTTCCTCGCCGCCGTGGCTGACGCGGGTTCGGGCAACGACTACTGGTGTGCCGGGTCCGATCAGGCGGCGCGAGTCTTCACGCAGGAGTTCGAGGGTCTGGCGTCGGTCGCATCGCAGAACCTCGAGGTCACCGTCTCGGGAACCGACGCCGTTCGCAAGATCAAGGTTCGTCACGACTTCCCGACCGTCGACGTGGACGATCGCACCAAGCGCGTGACGATGGGAGACGTGTACGGCGGCGAGACCCGTCGACTGCTCGTCACCTTCAAGGTGAAGCCCACCGATGTTCTCGCTCCGCTCGATCTCGGCCGAATCGCCGTTTCGTGGGTGTCGGTGGTAGGGGAGGCCGTGATGCACTCGGTCGAACTCCCGGTCGCCGTGACGGTTCTGCCGACCCTCGATGGGATCGACGACGACGGTGCATCACGTGAAGCGATCGACATGGCCGAGCGCATGCGTGCCGAGCGTCACCGTCGACTCGGTCGCGAGATGGCCGACGCCGGCCGCTTCGACGACGCGGCGGCCATGTTCACCGTGGCGGCGGATTCGTTCAATCGCCTCGGCCTGAAAGACGAGGTCGCGTTGCTGGTGGCCGACGTCGACTCTCTGCGTTCGAGCAACTGGACTCTCGCCCAATCGAAGAAGCAGTTCAGCCGTTCACGCGGAACGGCCAAGGGGCGCCGCTTCGATCACGACGACGAGGCCTGATACGCCGGGAAGGCGGCGGCGGAGTTCGACTGAACTCCGCACGCTGTCGCCAGTGAGTCCTGGCCGATGAGGGTCAACGACCACATCGCCCGGCTCGCACCCACGTACAACAGTTGGCGCTTCGGTTCGTCGGAGTTGTCGACGATCACGACAGCCGCCCTCTCGAGGCCCTTCCCACGGTGGATGGTTTCGCAGAGGGCGGCTTCTTCGTGTCGGTCTTCCCAGCGCGCGAGTGGAAGCAGACGGCCCGAGTCGGCACTACCGAGCAATTCGTCGCGAAGCTTCGTGTTCGCGGTGAGCACCGCGATCTCGCGCAGAGGTACTCCGTGATCGATGGTGAGAAGTTCGAGAGTCGACACCAGTCTCTTCCTGATCTCCTTGATGCCACCTGCTCGCCAGTGGAGCACCGGGAACGTGCCGAGCGCACCCGGCATCGGCTTCGGGCCACCAAGACGCTCGACGACCTCGGCCACCGGTCGTGAACAACGAAGGTTGTGCTCGAGGGGCAGCACCACGCTCGCACGAGGCGGTTGCCAATCACGCACGTAGATGTCTTGCGCCGGGTCGGCGACCATCAGGAGGCGCTGGGCTCCGGCCGGGTCGAGCAGCATGTCGATGGACGGCACCCAATTGTGTCGCACGTCCTGGAACTCGTCGACGATGATCGTGTCGAACGGCGCGCCAACTTGCTCGGCGAACTCCATGAGCTTCTGCGTCGGGACCACACCCCAGAACTCTTCGCCGGCGTTGGGTGGAACGTCGATCTCATGGAACGGTTCCAGCAATCGGCGCACGATGTCGTGGTAGGTGCCCACGACGGCCGACGTGTCACGAAGAAGTCGACTCAGATGATCGGCGATCGGTTTGTTGAAGCAGATCACGCACACGCGTTCTGCGCGTTGCGCGGCCCGTAGGGCCCACTGTTCGATGAGCCACGTCTTTCCGGTACCGGCTCCACCGGTCACGAGCACTCGCGAATTCGCATCGAGATTGAGAAGCGACGTGATGTGCGCTTTGGTTGCTTCGTTGATCCGCTGACGAGCCACGGGAGCGAGATTCGCCCCACCGGTTCCGAGGGTGATGCGCGGGCTGAGAGCCTGTAGGAACTTCGTCAAGACCTGCGCGGGCATCGGTGGGCGTTCACGATGGGAGTCTTCTCGTGCCCTCGCGATGGCACGCGTCGGGTCGGCGAGATCGACCGAGCCGAAAATCTTGTTGCGGGCGAGCCCGACGCCGATGCCGCCGTCCGGGACGTCGTGCACGTCGGGGAAGGCGACGAGGTGATCGATGAAGGGAGCCTTGACTTTCATCGTTCCGAGTCGAGCGATGAGCAGATGTTTGGCGCGTTTGACCTGTGCGACGGGCGACTGGATCGGCTTGTCGTAGGAGAACCACGAGTCTCCCTCGACCCGGATGATGCCGCCCTTGACCTCGATCACGAAGGCGCCGCCTTCGGACGACACGAGGACGACGTCGATCTCGCCATCCTTTCCTCCGTCGCTCACCTCGACGCTCGGGACCACGAACCACGAATCGTCGAGTCCGGCCACGAGCGACCGGACCACCGACTGTTCGGACTCGACCAGGCGGCTGAGGTCGAAGTCGGAGGGGAGAAGGGTCGCCATCACGTCATTCTCCCAGGTCAGGAAACCCTGTCACACCCCCTCGTCATAGTGGAGGGCGTCGACGGAGTTCTGTTGGCGGGCGGGACGGCCCCGAGCCGAACCAAGCCCGAAAACAGTATGAGTCGATCGGCCCGAGCCGGTCACACAGCGACCGGTTCGTCCGTTCCATAGTTCCCCGTCCCGTTGGGACCCGTCCGAAGGAGATCGTCGCCAAGACCCCCGCCCGCTTTTCGTCCAGCTCCCCGTCGTGGAGCATCAGTTCCTATTCGAACGCCGTCTGGGCCGAATCAACCCGTGTTGCCGAAGTGCAGAAGTGGGGAGACATGGCCAGCGATGTCGCCAGTGAGGTCGTCGTGAAGTTCTTGAAGAACGCAGAAGCGATCATGGTGAAGTATCCGGACCCCATCGTCTTCGCACGCGCGGTCACCAAGACCACCGCGATCGACTACCGGCGCAAGCTGGCCGCTCAGCGCGGCGAAGGTGCGCGTCAGGCTCGCCGCGTCGTGTCGGGAGACTCGCATGACGACGACCAGGTTTCGGCCTTCGCCACGTCGGAGAACGCCGTCCTCGATTTCGCTGACGATGTTGCCAACAAGCTCGACGCCGAGTACCTGCTCGAGCAGATCGCGCTCGGCATCCCGGCCGACGAGTTCGAGGCCCTCTACCTCACCGAGGTTCTGGGACTGACCGATGCCGAGGCCGGCGAGTTGGTCGGTGTGCGCCGCGAGTGCATCAACCGCCGCAAGAACCGCGCCAAGGCTCACCTCGAAGGACGCGACGCATGAACCGCATCACCGCCCAGGTGCGATTGCAGTATCGGCCCTCGGCCGACATCCTCTCGGGACGCGCCGATTTCGATCACCCCGATCTCGTCGATGCCGTCGACGGCGACACCGAGCCCATCGACTCCGACACCATGGTGTCGTGGTCGGTGCCGCGACGGGGCGAGTTCAGCGACCAACTGATTCTTCGATCGTTCTCGATCATCGGGGCGAAGAAGCGCTTCTCCGCGCGGCGCCGGCCCGACTTCGTGCCGTCATCGCTCTGGACGACTGCGCTCACGTTGCTCGACACGTCCATTCCGCGTGGCACCCCGGTCGCGGCGGCGGCCCGGGCCAAAGCCGAGGCCCGTCGCTCGATCGATGTCGACGATCTCGTGCGCGTATCGCAGCCGGGGCGAACTGGTGACGCCGATGTCGGTGTCGCCCGATCACTCGCCTCGGCATCGCGTCGTCTCAGTCGTTCGATCGACCACGCGATGGGGTCGGGCGGACACGCCGACCCCGATCCCGAATCTCCGCCGCGTCGCTTCGTCCGCGATCTCGACATGATGGCCTCGGTGGTCGCCGCCCATCGACGACCCGTTCCCTCGGTCGTCAACGATCTACTTTCCAACCTGAGGGGCGGCCTTCCGCTCACTCAATCCGAGCGTGCTCGAGTTCGTCGAGCCTTGCGCGCCTCACTCGAGGTCGACCAGTGGCGAGATGTCGCCTCCGATCTTCTTTCACTGTCCGAAGCCATGACTTCACCATCCGATACTCCCGACGACGACGTCCCCGACAACGAATGAACGAAACCAAACTCATCGACACGATCGCCGCCCTGCTCCGAGCGCGGGCCGACCGCGTGGCCGGTGGCACCCTGTCCGAAGACAATCCTCTCGAGTTCGTCCTGCGCGGCGAGGCGGTGAGCGCTCGCATCTATCGCCGTTACAACGGCAGCCTCGTGCTCGCACTCGACGTTTTCGTCGACGATGTGGTCGAGAGCGCCGACGTCTTTCGCTGGGTCGCCACGCGCAGCGGCGTCATGCCCTTCGTCACGATTCGTGTCGATCGTCCGCTCGTTCGTGGTAGCGCACCGGCTGCCGTCAAGATCTCCCACTCGTTGCTCGCCGACGATGTCTCCGAGCGCCAGCTCGACGAAGTGCTCGACGCCATGACCTACATGAGTCGCCGGACGCGCACTCGACTCCACGAGTTCGAATCTTCGGTGACCGAAGACGTCGACGAGCCGAACCCGATCGATGACGATCACCATCAATCCGAAACAGCCGACGAAACCATCGATGAGTATCCGTTCGAGGCTTCTTCTCAACAGGCCGCCGAGTTCGACGACTCCGAAGAATTGGACGACTCCGAAGAATCCGACGAGGTCGAGGATGACGACGACATGTCGCCGAACGGAGTCCCCGTCAGTTCGCCGGTGAAGGAGCGGTCGCACGACGCGATCCTCCGCGAGTTGGAAGACATGATCGGCCTCGGTCCGGTGAAAGAAGAGATCAACCGCCTGATCGCCGCCCAGCAATTGGCCGATCTCCGGCGGCGGCGTGGCTTGTTGGCGCAGGAGATGTCGCCACATCTGGTCTTCGTGGGCAACCCCGGGACCGGCAAGACCACGGTCGCGCGATTGATCGGCGAGTTGTACCGGTCGCTCGGTCTGCTGCCGAGCGGTCACTTGGTGGAAGCCGATCGGTCCACTCTCGTCGCCGCCTACATGGGTCAAACCGCGATCAAGACACGGCAGGTCTGCGAGAAGGCACTGGGCGGAGTGCTGTTCATCGACGAGGCGTATTCGTTGGTGGGCGAGCGCGATCAGTACGGGGAAGAGTGTGTCAACACGCTTCTCCAGTTCATGGAGAACCATCGCGGACAGTTCGCGGTCGTCGTCGCCGGCTACCCGGCGGAGATGCTCGGATTCATCGAGTCGAATCCCGGACTGCGCGCCCGCTTCGACCTCGTTCTCCAGTTCCCTGACTACAGCGATGTCGAACTCGAGCAGATCTTCCTCGGCATCGCCGAGAAGAACGATTACGTGCTCGATCCGGAGGCGCTGCTCAAGGTCCGCGAGTTCATCGCCGCGTGGCCGCGTTGGCGTGGATTCGGCAACGGTCGTGAAGTACGCAAGCTCTTCGGCGACATCGCTCGGCGCCACGCCGAGCTGCTCTTCGCCCAGGGCGAGGGCAAGAAGGCCTCCGATGACACTCTGCGCACCATCACCGCTGCGGCGGTGCCCGAAGCGCCCGAGTACCACCAGCCCGTCGCCGGAGTCCGATACGGAGACGGCGGCTATCTCTGATGCGGGTCGGGCCGACCCGAGTGATCGGCGCAAGAATCGACCCATGCCCGTGATGC
>VFZC01000044.1 GCA_016871355.1 Actinomycetota bacterium | reverse complement strand
GAGTCGGTCCTGCGCACGGCGGTGATTACTGGGGCGGCATCAGGACTCGCGTTCTATGCACATCCGATGTATGCGGCTGTCGTGTTACCGCTCCTCCTCGTCCCGTCATTCGTTCATCGTGCTGAATGGCGTCGCTGGTGGCTACCGGTTGGCGCGTCGGCACTATTCGTCAACGTTCCGTTGTTGGTGTGGAATCTCCGTAACGACTGGGCGACGCTCGATCAACCGGCCGACAACGGCTCGACGTACATGGGTCGCTTGGTGGTGCAGTTCAGCCAAGTGATTCCGCGGGTGATGGGTCTTCGCGATCTCGACGGAAGTTGGACACTTTCAAGACTCGTCGTCGGAATGGTGCTGGTTGCATTCGCTGTGCTGGTGACCGTAGGTCTGATCGACCTGCTACGTGGCGAACCGGCAGGGCGAGTCGTCGCTTCGGCAGTGGTGTTGTGCTGGCCCATTCTCGCGATCTTTCGAAACACGAATTTCTTCGCCGATGGACGCTACGGAATCGTGTTCTTTCCATTCGTGCTCGTGGCATTCGTGATCGGTCTTCGCGTAGTGGCGGTGGGGATTCGCTGGATCACGGTGGGTGCGGTGGTCTTCGTGGTGTGGTGTCTCGTGTTGATCGTGCCGTGGGTCGATGCGAACCAAGGCCCACGACGAGGAGATCCGAACGTCGACGCGTCGGAGGTTGTGAAGCTTGCCGAGTCGCGCGGGTTCGATTCGATCGCGGGGAGTTTCTGGTGGGTGCTGCCGGTTGAGTACCTCAGTGATCGACGGATCCGTGGCGGGGTCGAGGGCGAACCACTCACGGTGCGGCTTCCCGACAGTCAAGCGATGGTCGAGTCGACACCCGACGACGAGTTGCCGTACGTATTCAGTGCGGGTGACGAGCAGACGAACGTCATGCGGATGCCCATCGGTTCGTACGAGCGAGTGGAGATCGGCGATGCCGTTGTGTATCTTCCGCAGACGAAGGGCTCGGGGTGATCGGGAGTGTGGAACGGCAAATCCTTGGCGGTCGTCCTGCCCACCTACAACGAGGCCCAGTCGATTCGTGAGTGCATCGACGGGTTCATGAATCTTGGAGTCGTCGACCGAGTGGTGGTCGTCAACAACAATGCTCACCCCGACACCACGGCCGAAGTTGCTCTGACCTCGGCAATCGTAGTGCACGAGCCGGTTCAGGGATACGGATCAGCGATTCGCCGCGGCCTGCACGAAACCCGTGACTTCGACTTGGTGTGCCTGTGCGAACCGGACGGAACCTTTGAACCGAGCGATCTTCTCAAACTCCTTCCCTACACGGCGGATGTCGACGTCGTTCTCGGCTCACGTACCGTTCAAACCTTCATCTTCTCGGGGGCGAATATGGGCCGGTTCCTTCGCCACGGGAACTGGGCGGTCGCGAAGCTGGCCGAGGTGTTGTACGACACCGTGTCTCTCTCGGACGCGGGGTGCACTTTCCGCGTGATCAGTCGACGGGCGATCGACGTGATGTCGCCGAACTTCCGCGGCCTCGGATCCGACTTCGGGTTCGAGATGATGCTCGTTGCGGCCCGACTTCGTCTACCCCTCGTGCAGCTCCCGGTGCGATACAAGGAGCGAGTGGGGCTCAGTTCGGTCACCGGCAGTCGAGCCAAGGCCGTGGTTCTTGGGCTGCAGATGATCGTTTTGTGTGTTCGGCTGCGGTTCGCGCGTCGACTGAGTGCCTGAGTCGACCCCACGTCCACGACTAATCTCGTCGCGTGTCACGTCTTCGGTCGATTGCTCGGCGGGTGCTCGGCGGCCGTCGTCGCCACTTGTATCGCGACGTGGCGGAGATTCGCGCCGCCGTCATCGACATCAAGGGTCGAGTCGACACGATCGACCGACTGATTCAGGCTCTCAATCACGACGTGCGCCACGGAGCCGGGGAATCACTCCCATTGTTCCTCGGATACACCGAACGCCTCCGTCTCGACGCCGAGACGGCCGTGGGCGTCGCTCAGATCATCGAACGCCGGCTTCTCGAATTGGAGGATCGCCTCGATCGGCTCGCTCGAGGCTGATCGACGATGACCTCCACGGCGCGTCGTCGCATCCTGATCGATGCACGACCGATCAACCATCCCACCGCGCGCCAACGCGGTATCGGTCGATACACGGCTGGACTGATCCATGGGTTGTCCCTCGCCGGTGCCGATGTGGTGGCCGCCAGTTCGTCGACCGAGGAGTGCGAGATCGTTCGTGACACCATCTCCGGGGTCGACGTGGAGTTGTGGCGACCCGAGTTGGTTCGTCGAGCCGCGGATGCGGATGCGTGGTACGTGGCGACGCAGCTCATGCTGCATCCCATCACCCTCGACCCCGTTCCGGATGCGGTGACTGCCGCACGTCTGCCGGTGGCTGGCGTGATGTACGACGTGATCCCCGAGCGGTATCCCGAGCGGTACTTGACCCATCCGCAGTCGCGGCAACTCTCGACACTCAGAACGATGCTGGGGCGCACGCTCGACGGACTTTTGGCCATCAGCGACTTCGCGGCTCGCACGGCGGGTGACGTGATGGCCATCGACTCGTCGCGGATCGTCTCGATCGGTGCCGGAGTCGGTGAGGTCTTCACGCCATCCTCGGACGATCCGTGGCCGGCGCTCACACGACTGGTCGGGCTCGGCGTCGATCGCCGACGCGATCTCGTGGTTGCGGTTACCGGAGGTGACGAACGCAAGAACACCGAAGGATTGATTCGGGCTTGGGCCGAGTTGCCCGCGCAGGTTCGGTCGTCGCACCAGTTGGTGGTGGCCTGCGCGATCGGTCCGATGGTGATGGCTCGCTGGACCGAATTGGCCGAGGGTCTGACTCTTCGAGTCGGCAAGGACGTCGTCTTCACCGACAGCGTGTCCGACGACGAGATCGTGGCCCTTCATCGGGCGGCGCGACTGGCCGTGTTTCCGTCCCTGGAAGAAGGATTCGGTCTTCCGGTGGCGGAAGCAGCGGCGTGTGACTGTCCGGTCATTTGCTCCGATACGTCCTCGCTTCCCGAAGTGATCGGCGTGAGCGACGCGTTGTTCGATCCCTTCGACGTTAGTGCGATGTCGCACGCGATCGAATGGGCGCTTTTCGACGAGGCGCACCGCGATCGCTTGCGGGCCGCGGCAGCCGTTGCCCGCACTACTTGGACGTGGAAGAAGACCGGCGAACGGGCGATGTCGGCCCTCGATCAATTCGGAGAACGAATCGACCAGCGTCGACGTCGACCTGCGTTGAGGAAGCTGGCCGTCTTGGCGCCAAGTCAGGCCTCACCGTCGGCGATCGGTGGTTACACGACCTCCGTTTTGCGCGAATGGGAACGGACTCCCGGCACCCACATCGAGCACCTCGTCGACGAACTGGCGACCGACTTTCGACCGGCGGCGAGTCAGTGGTTGTGCTCGGCTATCGGTTCGTATCGACACGATTACGAGTTCGATCACGTCGTGTCGGTTCTCGGATCGTCGGGTTTTCATTTGTCGACGGCTCTGGTGGCTGAGAAGAACCCGACCCACGTGTGGCTTCACGAGGCCTCGCTCGCCGGCTGTTACCTCTACGGAGCCGTGAAGTCGTCGTCGGAAGACTGGGCTCGTCGCTTCATCGCGTCGCGATGCGAAGTGGGCACCGATTTCTATTCGCTCGAGCCCGAAGACTTTCATCGGGCTGGCCTCACACTCCTCGGTCCGGTGCTCGATCGGGCTCGATCGGTGATCGTGAGTTCACATGAGGCGGCCGAGGTCGTGAAACGGGTGCGCCCTGATTGTGCGTCGATCTTCGTGCTTCCGTTGGCGTATCCCGAGGTGCAGGCTGTTCAGTCCACTCCGGGGCGGCGCGTGGTGTCGGTTGGCTGGCTGGCTTTCAACAAGCGACCGGAGGTTCTCGTTCATCTCGCCCATGAACTCGGTGTTGAGGTCGATTTCGTGGGGCCCATGATCGGAGTGGTTGCCGACCGCGTTCGTGAACTCGCGCAGTCGCTCGGAGTCAGTCATCTCGTTCATCTCCGGGGGCGACTGGACGAGTCCGAGTTCCAGCAGGCTCTCACGTCGGCGCGAGTCGGGGTGCAGTTGCGTACCGGAGCGATCGGACAGCGATCGGCGGCGGTGAACGATCTCGTTGCTCGTGGCATTCCGGTGGTCACCAACTTGCTCTCGTCCGACGAGTCGAGCGGCGGAGTTCGTGGGGTCGACATCGAAGACATGAACGACCCGGCTGCGGCCAAAGTGCTCGTGCCGATTCTTCGCGAACTCTTGGATGACGACGCCGAGTGGAAGCGTTCGTCCGAGGCTGCTGTTGCTCGAGCGCGGTCGTGGGGCTTCGGTGACGTGGCTCGAGCGATCGACTCGTGGCTCGATTCGTCGTCCGGTCTCGAACGCGGTTCCGTTCACGTTGCGGGGCCGAACCCATGACAGCGACGGAGGCGAAGATCCGGGTGGTCGTCCTCAACTTCGACGGCGGCCAGATGACTCTCGACTGCCTGGAGTCGCTCCGGGCGACCGATTGGCCGACTGAATCGTTGGAAGTGGTGCTGGTCGACAACGGATCGCTCGACGACGTGGTCGAGAGGGTGAGTGCTCAGTTCCCCGCGGTACGCATTCTCGAGCCGTTGGCCAACTTGGGCTTCGCGGGCGGCTGCAATCTCGGGATCGATGCTCCGATCGTTGGCGGATTCGTTCCTGAATTCGTCGCCTTGATCAACAACGACGCAACCGTCGCTCCCGGTTGGTTGCGCGCGCTGCACGCTGCGGTCACCTCCGCCTCCGACGTGGGAGCGGCCAGTGCGAAGATGCTCTTTGCCGACCGCATGATCGGATTCGAGTTCACCGTCGAGCCGCCCGTTTCCGAGAACGAGCGAACCTTCGCCATCACCGGAATGCGGGTGAACGGTCGGCCTGATGATGCGCGATTCTCCTTCGACGAAGGAGTGTTCGGCCCGATCGGTTTCGACGCCCGAATCGATGAGGAGATGATGCGCTGGGCATCGGCGCGAGGGTCGGTGCGCCTGGTGGCTGGGGGAGATCCGATCGAGTCGATCGAGTTGCGCCTGCACGCGGAAGTCCCATTGACCGTCGTGTTTCGCAGCGACGAAGGCGAAGCGCGTGTCGCGATTGGACCGGCAGCAGCCTGGGTGTCCCTCAATCCCCCGAGGACCGTATTCGATGTGATCAACAACGTCGGCTCGAATCTGTACGCCGGAGGTTTCGGCGGCGATCGGGGCTTTCTCGAGCGCGACCGCGGGCAGTTCGACCAACCGGCCGAGGTGTTCGCGTGGTGCGGCGGAGCCGTCCTCCTGAAGCGCGAGTACCTCGACTCCGTCGGCATCTTCGACGAGCGCCTGTTCTTGTATTACGAAGACACCGATCTGTCGTGGCGTGGGCGCCTGGCCGGCTGGCGCTACGTGTACGAGCCATCGGCGATCGTGCGGCATCGGCACGCTCAATCGAGTGGAGTCGGCTCACCGGTGTTCCGCTTCCACACCGAGCGCAATCGCTTGTTGGTTCTGGCCAAGTGCGCGCCGGCTCGACTCGCGTGGCGGGCCGGGTTGGGCGAACTGATGAGAGTAGTGGTTCGAAACGTTCGAGACTTGGTCGTACGCCCGCTCACCGTGAAGCTTCCCGTCCGCGGCGAGGCGCGACATCGCCGCCGCGTCTTCTTCTCGTATCTCTCACTTCTGCCCGGTGTTCTTCGCGATCGTTGGCTGTTGGATCGTCGGGTCACTCGGCGCTCACTCATGCGCTGGCAGGTGTCGAAGTGAGTCGGGTCGCGATCTACAACCTGTATTGGCATACGTACGGTGGTGGCGAACAGGTGAGTGGTGCGTTCGCGGAGTTCCTCGCCCGCGAGCACGACGTGACTCTTCTCGGCCCGACTCGGCCCGACATCGATGCGAGTCGAACGCGGCTCGGCGTCGATCTCTCCTCATGCGAATTCGTCGCGGTGATGGATGATGACGAAGCCGCCGAAGCGAGTTCGGACTTCGACGTCTTCGTCAACGGCACCTACCGCTCTCACGCGCGGAATCGAGCGCGGCGTGGGATCTATTACGTGCACTTCCCCGAGCCCCCGGCCACTAGTCGCGAGCGGGTTCGATCTGCGGTCTCTCAGGTGGGACTGGCTGCGATGGGTCCACTCGTGCGTGGCTGGGAGGGTGACGACACCGCGCACCGAGTGAAGCGGGCTTTCGCGCGTCGCCGCCGTGACCTCTCGTGGGTCGAGTCATATTCGAACTTCGCGGCCAATTCGGAGTACACCGCAGGCTGGGTGCGTCGGCTGTGGGGCGCGCAGAGTTCGGTCCTGTATCCGGCGGTACGGCCGGTTGTCACCGACGTCGCCGAATCCGACAAACAACCGTTGATCGTGTCGGTCGGTCGGTTCTTCGACCCGAAGCTCGGTCATTGCAAGAAGCAAGCCGAATTGCTCGAGACCTTCGCGCAGATGCACCGAAGTGGTCGAACGTTGGTTGATGATCGTGAATGGCGATTGGCGTTCGTGGGCGGCGCGGATGCGGCGAGTCGCGAGTACACACTTGGAGTTCGGCGGGCGGCTCAGGGCCTTCCTGTCGATGTTCATGTGAACAAGCCGCGTGAGATCGTCGAATCGAATCTGCGGGTGGGGTCGATTTACTGGCACGGCACTGGATACGGCGAACGATTGGCGAATCATCCCGAGCGGTTCGAGCACTTCGGCATCGCGGTGGTGGAGGCGATGCTCGCTGGCTGCGTCCCGGTCGTGTACGGCGAGGCCGGGCCGGCCGAGATCGTGCGCCACGGGGTGGACGGGTTCCACTGGCACAGCCCCGAACAACTGGCGGAGTTCACTTATCTCTTGATGACTGATCCTGCGAAGCGGCAGGCGATGTCGCACGCCGCCACGGTGCGTGGCCGTGAGTTCTCGATCGACCGCTTCCGCAGCGCCATCGGCGCGATCGTCAACTAGTTGGGGAACCAGACCGGCAAATTTGCCGGGTTTTCGCACCCAATCAGATGAGATACGGGTCGGGGCGGTTGGGGTCGAGGCCGTACTTCTCGATCGCCTCTTTCACCACCGACTGCGGCAGCACCCCGTCCTTCACCAAACCGCTCAACACAGCTACCACCACATTGGGCATGTCGGTCTCGAAGTGGTTGCGCAACGCCTCGCGTGTATCGCTGCGCCCCATGCCGTCGGTTCCGAGCGGCACGAACGTGCGACCCGGCACGAACCGCGCGATCTGCTCGGGCACGATCTTCATGAAGTCGCTCACCGCGACGATCGGGCCTTGCGACTCGCCGAGCAACTCGGCCACCAACGGCGTGCGCTCCACTTGCGGTGTGTGCAGTCGGTTCCAACGCTCCACCGCCAACGCATCCTCGCGCAGCGTCTTGTACGACGTGGCCGACCACAACTCGACGCCCACGTTCCAGTGCTGCAACAACTCGTCGACCGCGGCCCGTGCCGCCGAGTGCGCCGAACCGCTGAACAACACCGTGGCCTTGTGCGCCGCGCCCTCGGGCGCGTCTTGCCATTTGTACAGACCCTGCACGATGTCGAGATCGGTCAGGTGCTCCGTGCGCGCGGGCATCGCGTAGTTCTCGTTGTACAGCGTGAGGTAATAGAACACGTCGGGGTCGGTCTCGCCGTTGGGCCCGGCCGCACCTCCGTACATACGGCGCAAACCGTGCTTGATGATGGCCGCCACTTCGTACGCGAAGGCCGGGTCGTACGCCTGACACGCCGGCACCGTGGATGCGAGTACGAGGCTGTGTCCGTCCTGGTGCTGCAAACCCTCACCGAGCAACGTGGTGCGGCCCGCCGTTGCGCCCATCAAGAATCCGCGCGCGCGAATGTCGGCGGCCTGCCAGATGAGGTCGCCCACCCGCTGGAATCCGAACATCGAATAGAACGTGTAGAACGGCACGGCCGGCACACCACGGGTTGCGTACGCGGTCCCGGCCGAGATGAACGACGACAACGCGCCGGCTTCGGTGATTCCTTCTTCCAGGATCTGGCCACCCGACGACTCGGCGTACGACAATAGCAAGTCGTGGTCGACCGGCTCGTACTTCTGGCCTTGTGACGCGTAGATCTTCAACTCGCGGAAGAGCGAGTCCATGCCGAACGTGCGCGCCTCGTCGGGAATGATGGGCACCACACGCGAACCGAACTTGTCGTCGCGCGCGAGGTTGCGCAGCAGTCGGGTGAATCCCATGGTGGTGGATACCGACTGACCGCCCGAGCCGCCATCGAGTTCGGCGAAGGCTGCATCGTCGGGGAGTTCGATGGGTCGGCGGTTGCGCACGACGCGCTTGGGAACCGAACCACCGAGCGCACGGCGGCGTTCCATGAGGTACTGGTACTCGATCGATCCGTCGCTCGGACGGAAGTACGGCGGCTGATCGGCCTCGAGCGCCGAATCGGGAATCTCGTCGTTGAGATGCAGACGATCGCGCAAGGTGCGCAACTGCGCGGCGTTCATCTTCTTGATCTGGTGGGTGGCGTTACGGCCTTCGATGTCGGGGCCGAGTGTCCAGCCCTTCACCGTCTTGCAGAGAATGGCCGTCGGCCGCCCGGTCCCGAGGTTCTGAGTCGCCGCGCGATACGCGGCATAGAGCTTGCGATAGTCGTGGCCGCCACGGGGCAGCGTGCGGATGTCGTCATCCGACAGGTGCGCAACCATCTGACGTAGACGCGGATCGGGACC
>VFZC01000043.1 GCA_016871355.1 Actinomycetota bacterium | reverse complement strand
CGACTCAACGCCGACGGGAAGTTCCCGTACCACGAACTCATCACCGAGTTCCCACTCGATCAGATCAACGAAGCCGAGAAGGCGAGTGCGAGTGGCGCGGTGATCAAGCCCGTTCTCGTGATGCCCGACTGACCTCGGTCAGGAAACGAGCGCGAATTCATCGATCGCCCGTGCAAGAGCGTCGAGACCCCGACGGCCGGCGCCGAGCACGATCCGATCGGGACGGACCACGACCACGTCGGATTGGGCGTTGTCGAGAATCCGTTGCGTGACCACACCTTCGCGCGCGACGAGAATCTGCGCGTCGATCCGAGCCAGTGTCGTGCGATCGGCCGCCACGAGCACCGACTCGTCGGCCACGACCACCGTCCAGCGACCGTCGAGAACCTCGTCGAAGACGACCCCGTCGAGTAGCCCATCGCTCACCACGTAACCGGCGCCTTCGACGATCAACGACGAACCAGACAACGACGGTTGCGGTGCTTCACCGACGTCGGCCGGATTGGCGGCCCGCGCAGCCAACATGTTGCGATCGCGTTCGGCCGCCACCGCCGGATCGAGTGTGCAGATGATGCGGCCGAAACCCACTGCCGATTCGACGATGCGCTGAACGTGCGGTGACCGTTCGGGTTGGTACGTGTCGAGTAGCGATTCGTCGGCCCCGCGAATCACGGCTGTCAGTTTCCAGGCCAGATTGACCGCGTCACGAATACCGCTGCACATCCCCTGTCCGAGGAACGGCGGCATCTGATGCGCCGAGTCGCCGGCCAGCAGTACGCGACCCTGTCGCCACTCACGTGTGATCAAACCGTGAAACGTGTAGACGGCCGAACGTTCGACCGTGGCCGAACCCAGTGGCAGGTACGGCGCCATCAACGTCTCGATCACATCGGGCTGGTTGATGTCGTCGGGGTTCTCGCCGGGAAGAAGCATGAACTCGAATCGACGGCGCACGCCCGGCATCGGAACGATCGTGTGTGGCCGAATCGGATCGCACACCTGAGCCGCCCGCTGCGGCGGGTGCGGATCGTCGCCACTGACGATGATGTCGACGACCAACCAGGGTTCGTTGAACTCGAGGTCGATCTGAGTGACACCCAAGTGACGCCGCACGAACGACCGGGCACCGCAACAGCCGACGAGCCAGGACGCGTCGACGAGGACGCGCGATCCATTAGACGTCGTCGCGTCGACCCGGACTCCATCGGCAGCGTCGTGGATGGTGGTCACTTCGTGACCGAGGCGTAGTTCGGCGCCGTAGTGCGCGGCCCGGTCGCGCAGGAGGCGATCGAGTGACGGCTGATGGAACAAGTTCGACTGCGCCACCGTGTGCTCGGGATTGTGCTTCGACGACATGCGCAGTAGGAGTTCGCCTTCACCCGATACGAAGTCCATCCCTTCGTTGGCGAGCGACCAGCCGGGCGTATCGAGCCAACCACCGATCTCACGCAAGTTGCGGGCGGTCTCGCCATCGAGATGAGCAGCACGTGGCAGCGGGTAGATGTCGAGATCGCGCTCGAGTACCACCACGGACAGTCCGCGCTTGGCCAACAGTGCGGCGAGCGTGGTGCCCACCGGGCCAGCACCCACGACGGCGACGTCGTACTTCACAACTGGTACTTCGCCGTCAGCTGATCTTCGCCCAGCCGGATTTCAGCTGGTCGAGATCGGGCGGAACGACGAACTCGAGCGGCATGCGCGGCCCCCATGAGTTGCCGATGTGCTCGGGGCCCACCGGAGTGCGTCCACGGGTTTCCCACTCGATGTCGTCGGTGATGATGTCCATGTCGGAATAGAACTCGATGAACGAACCGGACGGCTCGAGCAGATACCAGAAGAAATTCGAGCCCACGTAATGGCGTCCGAATCCCCAGCCGTGTTGCGCGACGCCGGCCGCGATGAGAGCGGTTCCGTTGTGTCCCACATGATCGACGTCGTCGCATTCCCACGAGTAATGCTGAAGTTGCGGAACTTCGGAGTTGACCACGGCCACGTTGTGGTGATCGGTGCTGCAGCGCAAGAACGCGATGATTCCGGGAAAGTGATCGCTCACCTTGAATCCGAGACCTTCGATCAGGAATCGCACCGTGCCCTCGATGTCGGGTGAGCCGATCACGACGTGGCCGAGTCGACGCGGCGCGCGGGCGCGCGGAATGACTCCACTGGCGCGCTGGTTGATGCGTTCGTGATGACCCGGTCCGTTCTGTGGGAAAACGTCGGCTGTGGCCGACTTCGGAGCATCGGCCACTCGTACCGAGAACTCCACCCGAGTGGCGGGGTCGGTGGCGACCAACACTCCGTCGCGAGTGGACGACGAGAGTCCGAGACCGGTGAGACGTGACGCGATCACCGAGATGTCGGACGGGTCATTGGAGAGAACGTTCACGTTCAGCAGACGACGGAACTCACCTTGTTCGAGGGTTACTTGTTCACCGCCGTTCGAACCGGCGAAGCGTGAACCGGTGGAGTCGGTGGTGAGCCCAGCCGCCAAATAGAACGCGCGCTGACGCTCGGCGTCGGGAACCGCAACGCGGATGGAGTCGAGGCGATGCAAAGGCATGACGACTACTTTCCTGCCACGCACACGTTGCGTAGTGCGCCGATCACTTCGGCTCCGCTGTCGATCACGTCGCCGGCCTTCAGCAGTCGGCCCCGAGCCATTCCGACTCCATCGGGAGTGCCGGTGAAAATCACGTCTCCCGGCTCGAGCGTGCAGATGCTCGAGAGATACGAGACGAGATACGGAATGGTGAAGATGAGATTCGACGTGCGCGAATCCTGCATCCGCTCACCCGAGACGTCGCACCACAATCCGATGTCGTCACGGTCGGGGAATGCATCCACCGACACGATGGCGGGTCCGATGGGGCCGAACGTGTCGAAGCTCTTCCCGAGCGAGAACTGCGGCGGCTTGCCCGCAGTCTGCACCTTGCGATCGGAGATGTCCTGACCGAGGGTGAGGCCGGCGATGTGCGACCACGCGGCCGACTCGGCGATGTGCCGTCCGCCCTTGCCGATCACGACGACGATTTCGACTTCCCAGTCGACCGTGTCGCCCGACAACTCGACATCGGCGGTGGGGCCCACCAGGCAGGACGGAAACTTGGTGAAAGTCAGCGGAGCCGGCGGAAGTTCCATGTTCGACTCGGCCGCATGCGACTTGTAGTTGAGACCGATACCGAACACCTTCGACGGCTTCGGGACGCAGACTCCAGGCGTACCCGCCGACTTCGTCGAACCGGCGGCCTTCGCATAGAGCGACGCCAACTCGCCGAATCGCGCAATGGCAACCATCGGATCGGCCAGCGACTCGTCACCGGCCGTCGTGGCCACGTCGACGAAACCGTCGTCGAACTGGAATGCCGAACGACCATTGATGTTGGTGAGACGGAACATGTTTCTCCTTACTCTTCTGGCTGACTGGTAGCACGCAATGTTTCGACTGCGCGCAACGTGTTGGTGAGATGGGCGGTATGAACGCGAATGGTGTCGTCGACACGTCCGGCCACGGCCGACTCCATCAACAAACGATGGTCGTCGGCGTGGGCGGCTCCACGAGCGAGCGGTTTGGCCACGAACTGGAAGAGTCGCGAGCGATCCATGAGTGACTCGATCTCGGCGAGCAGCGTTCGGTTGCCACACCGTGACATGAGCGCGAGGTGGAACGCGCGATGGCGATCGTGCTGTTCGGCGACGCCGCGCGCTCGCGTGAGGGCCACGAACGATTCGGTGACCGAACGTTCGAACGCCTCGTCAGTTCCGCGGCCGACCGACTCGCGCAGTGCGACGGGTTCGAGCAAGAGACGCACGGCGTAGATTTCGGCTGCCACCGCGGCGTCGATCGTGGCCACCCGCGCTCCGCGTTGCGGCGCCAGATCGACCAGACCCTCACCGGCCAAGCGGCGAACCGACTCGCGGATGGGGGTGGGTGAAACCCCCCAGGCTTCGGCGAGGCGTTCGACCGGAATGCGTTGTCCGGGCTGCAGGCGCCCGGACAGGATCTCGGCGCGCAGGTGGCTGTCGGTCCACTCCGAACGGGTGAGCGGCGCGACGGGCGAAGGCACACCGTGAACGTAGGTCGTGACGAAGCCCTCGTCAAATAATCTATAAATTCTTGCTGTGCTACGGTGACCGCATGACCGCCATTCCGCGCTTCGATGCGACGGCTTCGGCCGCTGAGCTCGCCCAGGCCATCACCACCGCCGGTTGCGCGATCGTCGAACGCCTCGTTCCCGAGTCGACGGTCGACCAGTTGTTGTCGGAGATGCGGCCCCATATCGACGCGACTCCGCACGGCGCCGACGACTTCTCCGGCCGTCGCACCACTCGAACCGGTGCACTGCTCGCACGTTCGCGCGCGAGTCAGGAATTCGTTGCCCACCCGCTCGTCCTCGGCGCGGTGGATGCCGTACTCGGCCCGAATGCCACCAACTACCAATTGCACCTCACCCAGATCATCGCCATCGGCCCCGACTCGGCAGCGCAACCGCTGCATCGCGATCAGTGGTGCTTCGACTTCTTCCCCTTTCCGGCCGAGATGGACGTCGAGGTGTCGACCATCTGGGCGCTCGATGACTTCACCGAAGAGAACGGGGCGACGCGCATCATTCCGTACTCGCTGCTCGATCCGCGCGAGGCCGTGGCCGACGAACATCGAACCGTGCAAGCGGTGATGCCCAAAGGTTCGATCGTGCTGTACTCGGGGCGCACGATTCATGGTGGTGGCGCGAACCGGTCCGCTCGTGTCCGCCATGCACTCAACGTCGACTACGTGCTCGGCTGGTTGCGTCAGGAAGAAAACCAGTACTTGTCGTGCCCGCCCGATGTAGCGCGACATCTTCCGCCTCACGTTCAGAAGTTGGCCGGCTACTCCATGGGTGCTTACGCCCTCGGATACGTCGACGACGTTCGCGATCCGACGGCACTGTTGTCCGGGGCGACCGGAACCTCGTCGTTCGGCGGTGACGGCAGCGTGGCTCCGAACATTCAGAGGAGCTGACTCACCCGACCCCAACTGCCCAACCCCATGGGTGCGAAAACCCGGCAAATTTGCCGGTCTGGTTCCCCATGAACCCGGGTCACATTCCGTATGGGCGAGATAACCGGCAAATTTGCCGGGTTTTCGCACCCATTCAAGACAAGGTGGTTAGAGGAACGTGAGTGCGTCGCCGACGCCGATGCGTCCGGGCTTCGCGATTCGCGCGTACACACCCACGTTCTGATCGAGATCGCGCACGATGTGGCGCAACACCGCGCGATCCTCCGGAACATCCTTCCCCACTGCGCGGATGACCATCACACAACGAGGGCACGGCCCCAAGAACTCGACCTCGGCCTCGCCCAACGTGGCCCGGCGTCCACTCCACGAGAACTCGGGATGTCCGGGCTCTTCTCCGGTGTCGATCACGAGACTGGGCCGGAAGCGCGTGACATCGACGACCGAGTCGGGCAACGCATCGCCCAACGCGCGCAGTGCCGACGTGCTCATGATCATCAACGGCCAGCAGTCGTAGTAGGTGCCAGGCGGCGACTCGAACTCCATCACCTCGGGCGGGAACTGCGTGAGATCGGGCAAGGGCTCGTCGTCGGTACGACCGAACACGCCGCGCAACTCGGCGAGGATGTCGTCGGAGTCGGGTGCACCGCGTCGATAGTGATCGAGATCGGAAGCCGGAGCCAACGATTCGAGACGCACCTGATGTCCGATGGCTTCACTCACCAACTCGTGCACCGACGCATCGTCACTGCGGACGGTGCGACCATCGGGCAAAGCGATCTCGACCACGTCGTCGAGCCCGCGAGCCGCGCCATCGACACGACGAGCGGCCAGACGCATCAAACCACCGATCTTCTTTGCGCCTCTGATCCCGCCACGATCGAGATCGCGCACCGCCCAGATGCGATCGCCCACGAGACCGAGTTGATCGAGCTCGGCGAGATCGACCGTGCCCCCGACCATCGACTTGACCGGGTAGATCCAGATCTGGTGCAGACGCATCAGCGTTGCGTGCCGACCTTCAGGTCCTTGAAGGGCATGTCCTTGTCGACCATTGGTTCACGCGGAAGTCCGAGAACGCGATCGCCGATGATGTTCTTCTGGATCTCGTCGGTTCCGCCCGCGATACCGGACTGGAAACTGTTGAGCAGACGACGCGCCCACGCTTCACCACGCGAACCTTCGGCTTCCCACGCATCGGTGTCGGGGCCGACCAGACGGCTGATGAGCGGTCGGCTCATCCACGAGATGCGCGAGCCGTGCAACTTGCCGAGCGATCCACCAGGACCCGGCACGCGCCCGGCCTTCATCTCGGCGCGCGTACGCATGGCGACCAGCGACTTGGCGGTCTCTTCGCTGTAGATGCGCATGAGTTCCTGACGCACCACCGGATCGGAAATCTTGCCGTTCTTCTTGGCCACTTCGATCAGGCCGTCGGCCAGGGTGTGCGTGACACCACTGGACGAGCCGGTGCCGATGGCCACGCGCTCGAACATGAGCATCGCGGTGGCCTGATTCCAGCCATTGTTCAACTCGCCCAACAACCACGACTTGGGAATACGCACATCGGTGAGGAAGATCTCGTTGAAGTGCTTGCCGCCGTCGATCTGGTGGATGGGACGAATCTCGACGCCCTTGGCCCTCATGTCGAGGATGAACATCGAGATGCCGGCGTGCTTGGGAGCATCGGGATTGGTGCGGGCGATGACCACGCCGTAATCACTTACGTGCGCGAGGGTGGTCCAGACCTTCTGGCCGTTGATGACCCACTCGTCGCCGTCGATTTCGGCCTTGGTCTGCAGACTCGCGACGTCGGAGCCAGCACCGGGCTCGGAGAACATCTGACACCAGATGGTGCGGCCCGAAATGTTGTCGGGCATGAACGTGCGCTTCTGCTCTTCGGTACCGAACTGGTTGAGCACCGGCAGGCACATGCCGTGACTGATCACGTACTCGAACGTCATGTCGGGGAACTTGCCGTACTCCTCGCGGTAGATCCGCTCGTGAGCGCGGCTGAGGCCGGCACCGCCGTACTCCTTGGCGTAGGTGAGTCCGGCCAGACCGGCTTCGGCCAACTTCAGCTGGAACTCGCGACCCACACCCACCGAGTTGCCGTCGCGCATGTTGCCGCTGGCGTTCTTGGAGAGGAAGTCGCGGACCTTGGCGCGGAACGCCTCGGCTTCCTGCGGGGAGAGGGTGTCTTCGGTCGCGGTGCTCATGGCGTCATTGTGCCATCGGCTCACCGACCCGGTCCCATCCGAGCCGGTACGGTGCGCCCATGTCCGACCGACGTCACGCCGTCTTCCGCACCATCGCCGACTGCCCCACCGAGTCGTGGTCGTCGCCGACGCGCGGCGCGGTCACCTGGTGGGAGCTGATCGGCGGCGACACGACCCCCACCCACGACATCACGGCTGGCGTGGCCGAGATTCCGGTCGGATCGGTGTCGCCCCCGCGGGGTCACCACCACGATGCCGCCGAGCTGTACTTCATCATCGGCGGCCAGGGTGAAGTCATGGTCGACGGCCACCCCACTGCGGTCGCGGTGGGATCAGCCGTGTGGATACCGGCCGACGTGGAGCACTTCGCACGCAACACCGGCGCCGAACCTCTGCGACTTCTGTACGTGTTCGGTCGTGACAAGTTCAGTGACGTTCACTACACGTTCCCGGGCGAAGCCGACTGATCGAGTAGCCGAGTAGCCGAGTAGCGCAGTTCAGTAGCGCAATTCAGTAGCGCACCGGCATCGCGTGGATGCCAGCGATGAAGCTCGAGTGCATACGTTCCACCGGGCCGCCCGGCTCCATGTGCGGCATGCGCATGAGCACTTCACGAAACATCACGGCCAGTTCGACTCGGGCCACGTGCATTCCAAGGCACAGGTGCGGGCCACCCGCGCCGAACGCCACGTGCGGATTCGGATCACGACCGACGTCGAACACGTCGGGGTCGGCGAACACGTCCTCGTCGCGATTGGCCGCACCGTAGAACATCACGACGCGATCACCCTTCTTGATCTTCTGACCGCGAATCTCCACGTCTTCCATCACCGTGCGCTTGAAGTGCGACACCGGACTGGTGAAGCGCAGCATCTCCTCGATTGCAGTACCCAACAGACCATCGACGTCGTTCATGAGACGTCGACGCTGATCGGGATGTTCGAACAGCAACTGCATGCCGGCGGCCAGCAGGTTGCGCGTGGTGTCGCCACCCGCGTTCACGAGCAACAAGAAGAACCACTGGAACTCGGAGTCGGTGAGGCGGTCGCCGTCGACCTCGGCATTGACGAGGACCGTCGCGAGATCGTCACCCGGGTTGCCACGCTTGTGGTCGGCCACCGACTGCGCGTAACCGAGCATCTCGCCGATCGCCGCCATCTTCACTTCGGGCGGCGCAATCGTGTCGTCGTTGGTGTGCATGATCTCGGTGAGGTCGTAGAGACGCTCACCGTCGGCGCGCGGCATACCCATCAACTCGGCGATGAGACCCGAGGGAAGTCGTCCGGCGATTTCGCTCACGAAGTCGCAACCGCCTTTGGCGATCACCGAGTCGACGATCTCGCGGGCGAGTTCTTCGATGCGCGGCCGTAGAAGAGGTGCGTTCTTGGGGGTGAAGCCACGACTCACGAGCAACTTGAATCGGTCATGCTGCGGCGGATCCATGTTGAGCATCATCTGGCGACCGGCGTACAAGTTGGCTTCGTCGGGATCGGGCAGCATCACGCCCTTCTCCCACGAACTGAACAACTTGGGCGTACGACTGATGAACTTTACGTCCTCGTGCTTGGTGATGGCCCAGAAACCCGGACCGCTGGCCGGATCTTCGCGATGCCAGAACACCGGCGCGTTGGCCCGCAACCACGCGTACTGCTCCCACGGATGTCCGCGCGTCGCGAACGTTTCGGGCGACACGAGATCGATGTCGTCAGCGGTGATCATGACTCTCCCCCAGACACTCGAGTCACTTGTGACCCGACGGCCCCACACTACGAGCCGTGCGGTGGAGCGTGAAAGGGTTGTCGACCCACGACGCGCCATCCACCAGATCGGCCACCCGGTGCGCGAGCACGGGCAAGAACTTGAAACCATGACCGCCCAGGCCCACGCCCACCACGACGTTGCCGACGCGATCGATGAGGAAATCTTCGTCGGGATACGACGCGTAGAGACACGTGGTGACCGAGAGTGGTTCGGGGTCGACACCCGGAACGTTCTCGCGCATCCACTCGCTCACGGCCGCCCGAGCGTCGGCATTGGGTTCGGGGCGAATGTCGGGGTCGATCGGACGACCCGTGTAGTGACCACCGGCCTTGAGCCGACCGTCAGGAGTGGGGAGCCCGTAGTACTCGGGAACGTCACGACGAATGAACGTGGGCCACACGGTATCGATGACCGGGCGGAAGAAGAACACTTGCTCGCCGGTGACGGTGAGTTCGGGAACCGCCTCTGCGAACGCCCGCCCACCATCGATGCGTTGCACGAGCGC
>VFZC01000042.1 GCA_016871355.1 Actinomycetota bacterium | reverse complement strand
CCGCTTCCTCGGCGAAGTGATGGGCTTCTACTTGCGCGAGGTCAACTTCTACAAAGAGGTCGCCACCTCTCTCAACATCCGCGTGCCCTATCCGTACTACGCCGACTCGGGCGCGAACGGCCTCCCCTTCATTCTTCTCATCGAAGAGATCGTCGGCGCGCGCTGTCCCGATCAGATCACCGGAATCACCGTCGACGAAACGCGCCGCATCCTCGACGTGGCGGCCACTCTGCATGCGCGCTTCTGGGACTCCCCCGATCTCGAGACCATGGCCTGGCTCCCGCCGATGAACAATCCTCTCTACAAGTCGGGGCGCGACATGGCTCTCGCGCGTCTGCCCGAGTTCCGCGCCAAGTTCGCCGATCGCGTGTCACCCGAATTCATGAACGTGATCGAGCGCGCGTGCAACGAGTACCCGAATCTGCTCGATCATCTCGCCGCACTCGACCATCTCACCTTCACGCACACCGACTGTCGCGCCGAGAACTATCTGTTCGGCGGATCAGCCGGCTCCGACACCGTGACCATGATCGACTTCCAACTCTCCACGCGGCACATGGGCCCGTGGGATGTCGCCAATCTCGTGACCGGCTCACTGTCACCCGAACTTCGCCGCACCTGCGAGATGGATCTGCTGCGTTCGTACTACGACAAGGTCGTGTCACTCGGCGTGAAGAACTATTCCTTCGATCGCTGCTATCTCGATTACAAGCGCAGCCTTCTGCAGTTGTGCACGGCCCAAGTGATCACGAGCGATCTGCAAGGTGGCAACGAGCGCGGCACTCTCCTGCTCGAGAACCTGCACATCCGCCCGGTCATCGCCGCCGAAGAGCACGGTGTAGGCGATCTTCTCGACGAGTTCTGCTGAGCTCTTGACCCCTGGATAACTCGTTCCGCAGGTAGTAATTTCGTCCTCAGCACAGGGGGTGCCACTTGAGTCAGCGCTACTACGTCACCGATACCGATCTGTCGACACGGTTCCCGATCTATACGCGGGCGAACGTCGGCGAGGTGTTTCCCGATCCGGTCACACCGCTCACGAGCGACACCGCTCTGTATCTCGCCGAACTCGGCTGGCGCGACGCGTGGGTGCGCATGGGAGCCTTCGAACACTCCGAGTTTCCCGACGGCACGTTCTGCCAACTCGGTGTGGTGGGCGGCTACTGCTACCTGAACGCATCGATCATTCGACTTTTCGGCGAGCGTGCTCCGGGTCTCAGCTGGCAGGCGATGGACGAGCAGTTCTTCGGTGCACAACCCGGCATTCCGCCGTACGAGGAGATGGCCGGCGACGTTCGGCCCGACCTCACGGTGAAGGTCGGCGAAACGTTCGGGTGGGTGTTGTCGAAGACCTCGCTCGATCAACTCGACGAACTCACCGCCGATCGCAACGAGTCGATTCGTCTCGCGGCCGATCGACCCACGTTGAGCAAACTGTCCGACCGCGAACTGTGGGAGCGCTACGAAAGTCTCCTCCCCGTTCATCGCCGTTTCTTCGGCCAACACCTCTTCACCACCTACATGGCGACCGTGCCGCTCGGCATCATTAGCGGTGTGGCCACGGCGGTGGGGCGACCGGATCTCATCTTGCCGAGCATCTCCGGAATCGGTGAAGTCGATTCGGCCGCACCGAGTCAGGCCATGTGGGACATGGGGCGTCAGGTCGCCAACTCGAAGACTCTCACGAAACAGTTCGACAAGGGTGTAAGCGGTCTGCTCGATCGTCTGCAGAAGAAGTCGAGGAAGCGCAAGGTCAAAGCGTTCTTGTCGGCGTTCGACGACTTCATCACCGACTTCGGCTCGCGCGGTCCGAACGAGTGGGAAGCGCGTTCGCCAACCTGGGAGACGCGCCCCGAGCTCGCGTTGTCGGCCATCGACCGCATGCGACTCGGAACGGACGATCTCAATCCGCGTGACCAGCAGGCGAAGCGGGCCCGCGAGCGTGAGATCGCGAGTAAGACTCTGCTCGACATCGTGGCCGGCGATGCCGATACGCACGGTCAGTTGTCGGCGGGCATCGGCGCGTCACGCGCGTGGCTCCCGGCTCGCGAGCGCACGAAGACCAACAACATCCGGATCATCCACGAGATGCGTATGCCCATGCGCGAGTTGGGCAAGCGCATGGTCGATCGCGGTGCGTTCGACGAGATCGAAGATTTCGGATTCGTCCGCGCGAGCGAGATCGATCAGTTGCTGAGCGATCCGCATTCGCTCACGGCCACGATCCGCGAACGTCGCGCCGATTACGAGAAGTTGGAGCAGAAGGATCCGCAGTTCGTGTTCGTGGGCGAAGCGACCGATCCGGACACCTGGCCGTCGCGCGACGGAACCGCTGTGGAGAAATTGACGAGTGGCGAGACACTGCAGGGCATGCCCGGGTGTCCCGGGTCGGCCACGGGTCGTGCGCGTGTGATTCTCGACAGCAACGATCCCACTGCTCTCGAGCCGGGTGACATCTTGGTGGCGCCGATCACCGATCCGTCGTGGACGCCGTTGTTCGTGCCGGCCGCCGCGGTGGTGGTGGACGTGGGTGCGCCGCTGAGTCACGCGATCATCGTGAGCCGTGAACTCGGAATTCCGTGCGTGATTTCGGCGACGGGCGGGACGCGGAAGATTCCGGACGGCGCGATGATCCGCGTCGACGGCGACACCGGCCTCGTCACCATCCTCTAAACATTGGGCGCGAAACCCCGGCAATTTTGCCGGTCTGGTTCCCCATGCGGGACTAGTTGGCGACCGCGGGTTTCTCGAACAGTGGACGCAGTGCCGCCGCGGCCGCGAGCAAGCACGCGAGCACGAGGGCAAATGTGGACAACACGTGATACCCCACGGCTTTGCGGATGAAGCCGCTCGAGAATCCGGCCAATCCACCCAACAGGCTCATCGACATGTCGGCCGCCCCCTGCACCGACACACGCACGCGTTCGCTCACCGAATCGATGAGCAGACTCGATCCGCCGATGAGGCCGAAGCTCCATCCGATGCCGAGCAACCACAGCGCCGGGAAGAGGAGGAGATAGCCGTCGCCAGCCAGTGCCGACAGGGCCGTGGCCGCCGCGAGCAGAACGCCGCCGATCTGGATGGTGCGAATGCGACCGCGTCGATCGCTGAATCGCCCGACCCACGGACTGAACGCGTACATGCCGGCGATGTGCAGTGAGATCACGTACGAACTCACGGTTTCGTGACCATGCGCCTTGAGGTGAACCGGCGTCATGGTCATCACGGCCACCATCGTCATCTGCGAGATGATCATCGACGCGACCGCGAGTGTGCCGTGGCGAGTGGCGAACACCGCGCCGAGAGCTTCACGCACGTTGATTGGTGCTACTTCGCCGATGCGCTGGCCCGAGATTTCGCGTGCGAGCACGAGCGGATCGGGCTTGAGTCTGAACCAGGCGTTGCCCAATGAGATGAGGAAGAACACCGCCGAGAAGAACCACGGGCCGGTGTACTTGTTCCAGTCGAACCACGCCTCGCCAGCGGCCTGCGCGGGCAACACGAGGATCGGGCCGAACACCGCACCGAACGTCGACGCGAACAGGATGCGACTCATCGCGGCTCCGCGTTGATCGGGAGCGGCGAGATCGGTGGCGGCGTAGCGCGAGAGCAGATTCGAGGCCTGGCCGCTTCCGTACACGAAGAGTCCGATGAGGAAGATGGCGAGCGTCTTGGTTTCGGCACCAACCGCGGCGATGAATCCACCGATGATGGCGAGGAAGTAGCCGAGGCGGAGTCCGTCGCGCCGGCCGCGCTTGGACATGAGGCGCGAGAGGAATTGCGACATGAACGCGGTGCCGATGGTGACGGTGGCGGTGGCGATGCCACCCCAGGGGGTGTCTTGGCCGAGGATGCGCTGGATGACGAAAGCGCCGACGGTGATCGCCGAGGCCAGGGCGGCGGCGGCCGCGAGTTGGCCGAGAACGAGGACGCGCAGAGTGCGGCGCTGAATGGCAACGATGTCGGCGGGAGCGATGTTGGCGGGAGTGATGTCGATGGCATCCAGCCTGCCAGACCCTCCCCTCATGGGTGCGAAACCCCGGCAAATTTGCCGGTGTGGTTCCCCATGCGGAAGCACGCGTTGGGTTGTGTCACCGCTTGGGCGTCAGAACCGGCAAATTTGCCGGGGTTTCGCACCCATCAGAATCACAGAAGCCCAGACCGGCGGCGGCAGCAGCAGCGATCAGACGAGCGCAGCCGCGGCGAGGGAGGCCACTGCGCGCGGATCGTCCCACTCGGCCAAGTGCCCCGCACCGTTCACCACGTGCCGTCCGCGCACATCACGCAACCGCGTCGCGAACGCGTCGGCGTAACTCGGATCGACGATCTGATCGCCACTCCCCCACACCAACGTGACCGGGCACGACACGCGATGAATCCGCTCGGCTAATCCGAACTCCGGAATCGGCCACACCAAACTCGCCGTCGCGGTGCGCGCGGTGTAGCGCTGGATCGTCGCATCCACCAACAAGTCGCCCGCGGCCGAGTCGTCGAAGAACAACGCCGTGGCCGCCGGATCCTTCGTGAGCAACGCCCGCTGTCCACTCAACGTGGTGGAGAACGGATCGGCCACCGGACGATCGTCGCGCCACAACCCGAGCGGCGCCACCAACACGAGTGAAGAAAACGCCTCAGGTCGCACTGCGGCCAGTTCGAGCGCCAGCATCGCCCCGGTTGACGACGCCACCATCGGCGCGCCCGCCAAACCCGCCACATCGATGATCTCCGACAGCGCGAACACCCAGTCGTGAATGTTGCGAATGTCGACCGACGGCGACGTGCGCGAGTAACCCGGCAACGACGGCGCCACCACGCGGAATCCACGACCGGCCAACTCGGAAACGAACGGCTGTCGCCCAGGCGCACACACCATCCCGTGCAGATAACCAACGGTCGGGCCGTCACCCTCGCGCCAGATCTCGAGCGATCCGGCCTTCCACTGCGCGAGATCGATCATCGAGACACGGTCGGACGCGGTGATGGCGTCATGCGATCGGCCGCCGGCAACGGCGAGGGCCACCATTGGTCATCCCATTCGTCATCCCACAGGTAACGAATCTGCGGCAGCACTTTGGTGGCCATGAGCTCGGTGTTGTGCATCGCGAGATCGCGGCTCATGTTGCCGAAGTGGCACAGTGACATCACGTGTCCGATGTGCAACTGCTTGGCCATCTCGATCGTCTTCTCGGCCACCTGATCGGGATTGCCCACGATCACATAACCCTTCTCCACCATCTGTTCGAACGACATGTGCGACGCCGCACTGAACGACTGCTGCGCCGCCTTGCGCTCGGCCTTCTTCGCGGCCTGCACGGCGCGCTCACTCGCTTCACGCGCGGCGCGTTCGACCATTCCTTCGGCGCCGTTGCGAACCGTCGCGAGCGTTTTGTACCCGGGCGGATCGGCGAATCCGGGATACACGTGCAAACAACGGTTGAAGAAGTACTCGGCCGGCTCGCGATACAGCTCGATCGCTTCGGCTTCGCTGTCGGCCACACCGAAGAACTGCGCGAACCCGGCCTGGAACGGATTGGCCGGACGGCCGGCATCTTCCACGCACTTCCAGAAACCCTGCATGGTCTTGAGCGCAGCCTTGTATCCGAAGTAACTCAGATAGAGATACGAGTAGCCGGCGCGCGCGCACCATTGCCATGTGTCGATCGAGCCGCCACCCGGAATCCAAATCGGTGGATGTGGTTGCTGAACCGGCCGCGGCCAACAGTTGACGTAGCGCAGTTTCGAATACTTGCCGTTGAACGAGAAGACGTCGTCGGCGGTCCAGGCCTTGAGGATGAGCTCGATGCCTTCGTGATAACGCTCGCGCAACGTGGCCGGGTTGTTGCCGTACGCGTAGAGCGTGTCCATAGGGGTGCCCACGGGGAATCCGGCCACGAGACGACCACCGCTGATGCAATCGAGCATCGCGAATTCCTCGGCCACACGAATGGGCGGGTTGTAGAGCGCGACCGAATCGCCGAGAACCACGAGAGCCGCGTCCGGGCACGTGCGCGCGAGCGACGCGGCGATGAGGTTGGGGCTCGGCATGAGACCGTACGCGTTCGAGTGGTGTTCGTTGATACCCACACCGTCGAAGCCGACCGACGCCGCGAACTCGAGCTCGTCGATGTACTCGTTGTACATGCGGTGGCCGACGCGCGGATCGAACAGACCCGGATCGATGTCGACCCATACGGAACGGTGCTCGGACGTGAAGTCGTCGGGCAACTCCGGATACGGCATGAGGTGGAACCAAATGGTCTTCACGCGCACCTCCCCCCGGTCGTGCCTGCTCCCCTCACCTTAGACCCACCCCTCATGGGTGCGAAACACCGGCAAATTTGCCGGTCTGGTTCCCCAAGCGGCTCAGACTGAAGGATCGGCGTCGTCGGGGTCGTCGACGATCTCGATGAGGTCGACCATCTCGGGGTACTCGATGAGCACCGACTCACGGGCGAGGTCGATCACCTCATCACGCGATTCGCCCGCGGCGAACAGATTGATCTCGGGGATCCGCGCGCCCCACAACACTGTGTCCCCCACGCGCTCGGAACCGACCAACAGCTTCATCACACGAACCTCACGGGTCATAGTAACTCCCTCGCCTCTTTCTCAGTCAGACCCACCGTGTCGACAAGAAGGGCTCGAACAAGCCGTGGTCTCACCGTGACCCTGTCGTGAAACGCGAACAGAATCGGCGGGAAACCACTCTCCGACTCGAGCCGCCGGTGTGAGCAATGCTGTCGCACGACGCGATAGCTCAGCGGTTCCCGCATGAGGGCGCGCAACAAGACTCGTGCCTTGACTGACGGGAACTCCGACGACATCGCATCGGATGTGGGATCGACTCATCCGGTCGCGGAAACTCCCCGCATGGGGAACCAGACCGGCAAATTTGCCGGGGTTTCGCGCCCAATGGTTAGTGCAAGAAGCGGCGGAGGGCGGCCGCCATCTGGGCTCGCGGAGGCTTACCCGACGGCAACGCGTCCACCATCGTGATCGACGTGTGAATGTGCCCGCGCGCCTGCAGATGTTCCACCGGAACTCCCGCGCCCATCAGCGCCCGCGCGTACGCGTCACCCTCGTCTCGCAACGGATCGAACTGCGCGGTCACCACCATCGCCGGCGGCAACCCCGACAGATCGGATGCCAACAGTGGCGACGCCTTCGGATGCGAACGATCCGACTGATCGGCGTAGTGATTCCAGAACCACTCCATGAGCGACTTCGTGAGGATGTAGCCGTCGGCGTTCTCGTGATGCGAGCCGTGCTGACGCGAACCATCGGTCACCGGCGTGAGCAACAACTGCCCCTTGAGTTCCGGCCCGCCGTTGTCGCGCGCCAACTGAGCCGCGACCGCGGCCACGTTGCCACCCGCACTCCAACCGGCGACCGCAATGCGTGACGGATCGCCCCCGAGCGACGCCACATTGGCCGCAACCCACTGCAGTGCGGCGTAACCATCGTCGGCCGCGGCCGGGAAACGATCCTCGGGCGCATGGCGATAGTTGACCGACACGATGAGCACGTCAGCGTTCTTGCACAGATCACGACACAACGGATCGTCCGACACGTGGCTTCCGAACACCCATCCGCCACCGTGGAAATACACGACCACCGGATGCGGACCCTTCGTGGCCGGTCGATACAACCGATACTCGAGCGGACCCGCCGCACCCGGCAGCGTTCCATCGATCATCTCGCCCACTTCGGGTCCGGGCGGACGCATCGCCGACGACGCTTCCGAGAACGCGCGCGCCTCGGCCGGCGACATCGAATCCATCGACGGCAGGCCCATCTGCGCCATCATCTCGAGCACCATGTCGACGTCGGGCTGAACCTGACGAACGATGCCGTCGTTGCGCTGCTTCGTGCTCGAACCACTCAGTTCGAAACCGAGATAGCCACGCGCGCGAACTTCGTCGCACGTCTGGCGATAGCGACCCACACCACCGATATACGGGAACAGCACGCGCGGCTTACCCGGAACGTTGGCACCCATGTACCACGAGTTGGTGTCCTGGAAGAGTGTGATGTCGGCGCAGTCGGTGCAGTGCACGCGCCAACCCTCTTCGGCCACCGGCGTGGCTTCGATCGTGTCGACACCAGCCTCACGCAGATCGATGAGTGTGTCGCGAATCCAGTCGACGTGCTGCTCGATCGACACCATCATGTTGGAGAGCACCGACGGACTTCCCGGGCCGGTGATCATGTAGAAGTTCGGGAATCCGACCGAAGTGAGGCCCAGATACGTGAGCGGGCCGTGCTCCCACTTCTTCTTGAGAGTGAGGCCGTCCTTGCCGGTGATGTCGACGTTGACGATCGCACCGGTCATGGCGTCGAAGCCCGTGGCGTACACGATCGCGTCGAAATCCTTGCTCTCGTTGCCGAACTCGATACCGGTTTCGGTGATCGACGAGATGGGCTTCTTGCGCAAGTCGACCAAACGAACGTGCGGCAAGTTGAACGTCTGGAAGTAGTTGGTGTCCATGCACGGACGCTTGGTGCCATACGCGTGGCCGCGCGGGCTGAGCAGTTCGGCAGTCTCGGGATCGTTCACTACTTCTTTGATCTTCGTGCGCATGAAATCGCAGATCACTTCGTTGGCTTCGCGATTGGTGCCCACGTCCATGAACGTGCCGCCGAGTGCGAGCAGCTCGCCCTTCTGCCACGACTTCTCGAGCATCGCGAATGCTTCGTCGCGCGACACACCGAGCGCCGACACGGTGGGCATCTCCATCGGCACGCCGGCCGACGACAAGCGCGCTTCGGCCTCGTACGCCTTGCGATCGGCCTCGAGGCGTGCGGCGCGATCGGCGGGCTGTGGACCGTTGAACGCCGGCATCGAGAAGTTGGGAGTGCGCTGGAACACCACCAACTCGGCGGCTTGTTCGGCGATGTGCGGAATCGACTGAATGGACGACGAGCCGGTGCCGATCACGGCCACCTTCTTGCCCGTGAAGTCGACGCCCTCGTGCGGCCAACGGCCCGTCACGTAGACCGGACCCTGGTAACGATCGGTGCCGGGAATGTCGGGGTCCTTGGGAACCGACAAGCAGCCGGTGGCCATCACGTAATGACGCGCGGTGATGGTCTCGCCGGTGGACGTGTTGAGGGTCCAACGCTTGGCCGAGTCGTTCCAGGCCGCGCTGGTGACCTTCGTGTTGAAGTCGATGCCCGAGTAGAGGTCGTGCTTCTTGGCCACGAACTGCGCGTACTTCAAGATTTCGGGCTGGGCCGCGTGCTTCTCCGACCACGTCCACTGCTCGTGCAGTTCGGGGTCCCAGGTGTAGGTGTAGTCGGTGGTGGAAATGTCGCAGCGCGCGCCCGGGTAACGGTTCCAGTACCAGGTGCCACCCACGTCGTCGCCGGCCTCGAGGACTCGCGACGAGAACCCGTTGGCCCGCAGTTCGTGCAACAGGTACATGCCGGCGAAACCGGCTCCTACGACGACGACATCGACATCGGATTTCGACACTCCAAACCCCCCGGTCAGATCGGTTTTCCCCTGTGGACACTCTCTCACTTCGGGGCCAACCCACTCAACCCCAACCCCTATGGGTGCGAAAACCCGGCAAATTTGCCGGTCTGGTTCCCCATGCGGCCCAGGGCGGTGTCAGCGGGTCAGAGACTCGTCCAGAGGTCGGCTGGCAGCGGTGCCACCGCAGCCCTCACATCGATCTCTACCTCACCCACCGTCTGTGCCCCCACCACGACCGACGCGACGGCCTCGTGTCGCAACGCGAACTGCACAGCAGCCGCCACGATCGACACTCCACGAGCCGCGCACGCTCCAGCCAGGTCGCGCGCCTTGTCGCGCATCGCTTCGGGAGCCGGGCCGTAATCGAATGTGGAATTCGCAGTCGGATCGGCCAGCAGTCCGCTGTTGAACACACCGCCGACCACCACGCCCACTCCGCGCTCGACGCACCGAGGCAAAAGAAGATCCCCGCCACTCCGATCGAGCAGCGAGTAACGCCCCGCCAGCAAGACACAGTCGAGGTCAACACGTTGCACGAATCGATCGAGCATCTGCCACTGGTTCATCCCGCAACCCACCGCGGAGATCACACCCTGCTCGCGCAATTCGATCAGCGCAGGAAAGGCACCAGCAAGTGCCTCGTCCTCGTGATCATCTGGATCGTGGACGTGCACGACGTCGATTCGGTCGAGTCCGAGCCTCAACAAACTCTCCTCGATCGATCGCAGTACTGAGTCTCGGGAGTATGCGTACACCGGATCGAGGCGCGGTGCGTTGGCAAAAATCGTGTCAAGGTTCGTCCCGGCCGCCGGCTCGCGCAACAACCGCCCAACTTTCGTGCACAACACAAACTGTTCGCGAGGCCGCTTCGCCAACGCGGCACCGACTCGAAGTTCCGACAAGCCGTTCCCATACAACGGCGCGGTA
>VFZC01000041.1 GCA_016871355.1 Actinomycetota bacterium | reverse complement strand
CGACGCAACTGGCGCCATCGTCGTCACTGCCGGCAATTCGAATGCCACCTCGTCGCCACTCGTGTCGACGGCGATGTTGCGCGCCTCGATCGACACCAACTTCACCGACGACACGCCCACGATTGCAAGCAAGGCGATGGCCACCCCGGCGATCAACCGGCGATCGACGCGACGCAGCCGACTCACCACATCTCCGCGACGCGCCGGGGTCTCGACGAATCGGTAGACGATTTCGTTCACCACCACCGTGACGGCCAATACGAGAGCCAGCCGACCGACCGAGTCGCGCGCGTCGAAGAACACGAACAGCGGCCAATGCCACAGATACAACCCGTACGAGCGGCGACCGATCTCCACCAACGGACGAACCGCGAACCCACGCGCCACCGGACCGTCGTGCAGCACGGCGGCAATCAGCAGTGCGCTGGCCAATGTGGCGGCAATCAATCCACCGCGATACAGCACCACCGAGTCGACGTGTTGCGTGCCGAGCAAGACCACCAGCCCGATCACTGCAGCCACACCAGCGACCGCGGACCGCGAACCGAGAAGTGCGGGACGGCGGAACCACCAGAAGGCCAAGGCCGCCCCCACGAGCAAGCCCGACGATCGCGACAACGTGCCGAGGTAGAGCCAGTTGGTTCGAAACGCATCGCCTTCGCGAATCCACGCCGCGGTGAACACCATCACCACAACGGCGGCTCCGCCACATACGAGCCAGCCCGGCACGCGACGGCGCAACAGCCATGCGACAACGATCGGCCACACCACGTACCACTGCTCCTCCACCGCGAGCGACCACAGATGCCGCAACACCGGCAACACCGTGGCCGCGAAGTAGGGCTCGTTGATTTCGTACACCTGCCACCAATTGGAGACGTAGAACAAAGATGGCAACACATCGCGACAGAAGTCGGCCGCCGAATCGGTGTGCACGAACGACGACACGAGTAGAACCACAAGCAACATCGCGAACAGTGCCGGCAACAACCGTCACGCGCGGCGCAACCAGAACAATCGAAGGTTCACGCCACCCGAGTCGTGGTGCTCGTTCAGGAGGAGAGCCGTGATGAGGAATCCGCTCACCACGAAGAAAACCTCGACGCCGAGGAATCCACCCGGGATCCACGACACGTGGGCGTGGTACAGAATGACCGCGATCACGCTCACGGCCCGCACGCCATCGAGCGCGGGGCGGTACCCGAGGCGTGCCGTCATCGACGAACGATCAGGCGGTGGCGGCCTTGGCCAAGTTGTCGAGGGTGACTTCCATGTTGGCGCGATTGTGTGCCGCACGATCGCCGACTCCGCTCACGACCTTGCCGAGGCGCGAAACGAACTTGCTCCGGTGATCGACCCAGGAATGCGTCACCCGAGTGCCGGTGGCGGTCGGCTCGACCTCGTACACCCAGTCACACCAATTGCTGCGGCCCACCATCAACGCGAACACGAATTTGCGCGGTGCATCGCACTCGGTGACTTTCACCTTGGTCGACCACGACCGCTTGCCGTTGGCATTGCGGCCCTTGAACTCGGCGCCCACAGCCGGGCCGGTGGCACCATGAAGCCACTCGCCACCCTGGTTCTCGGGCGACCACTCACCCATGCGCGGCAGGTCGGTCACGAGCGACCAGACCGTGTGGACGGGAGCGGCAATTTCACGTACGACGGAAACGGGTTGTGTCATGTGGTCAGTCTGGCACACCCACCCACGGGTTCAGGCGGTGAGCATCTCGACCGGATCGATGCGCCATCCACGCCCGTGCACACCGTTGTGCAGCCACTGACGCAACTCGCGTGTGGCCAGAACGTCGTCGGCGTTGTAGCGCAACAACTTCGCTCCCATCACCCCGCGGTCGGGATTGGTCGGATCGCAGGCCGCGCGATACCAGATGATCGAGTTGGCACCGCTCGCGTCGTCGGCATCCCATGCGAAACCCGACATGGGAGCCAGCGCCTTGAGTCCGAGCGTGCGCGACGGCCAGTGCAACTTCTTGGCGATCTCGTGCATGTCGACCCACCAGTCGTGCGACGGCAGCGCACCGATGTCGTCGACCGACGGAACACCCGCGATCTGCGCGTTGCGCACCGACGCTTCCTTCATCCGCGGGATCTCGGCGAACCCACCCGAATAGCAGTACACGGCCACCGTGCGACCATTGGCATGAGCATTGGCCACCGTCTCGTGGAGCCAGCGCCAGAAGTCGGCCAGCAGACGACCCTCGGCCGTGGGGTCGGAACGGTCATATGTGTGGAACGACAGGTACTCGCCCTCGGTCCAGGTGTGCTCGTCGATGCGCTCGGACACGTGGAGCCCGTACATGTAGACGATGTCGTCGTTCTCGATGTCGAAGTCGATCTCGATGTCGGCGCGCGGAACCGTGAACTCCGACGAACCGCGTTTGAAATAGGGCCGACCATCGTCGCGCAAGTACACACGCGCGGCATCGATGTTGGAACCCAGGGCCGCGTACTTCGGCACCGGGTTGGCGTCGACGTTCACCGGATCGAGTGCCGCCAGCTGCGGAATCGTCCCGACTCCACCCTCGGCCAATTTGCGAACCTGGATGACACCCACTCCCGACACGAGCGACACGTGACCCTCGGTGATGAGTTCGGATTCGCACACGTCGTGCCAACGGCACTTCTTGCACTCGTCGCGATACACCGGGCGTGTGTGGCGAGCCTCACCGTTTCGCATGGCTTCGATGGCCGCCCACCGCTCGTTCCACTCGGCTTGGGCCTCGGCGATGAAACTGTTCTTGCCGTCGTCGAGCAATCGCCACACCACCCGCTTGTCGGACGAAATGGTGGCGCCGATGGGGTGGATGGCGGGCGCGTGGTCCATGTCGTTCAGGATGAGCCAGTAATGCGCGAGTTGTAACGAATGATCGGACTTGGCCTTGCCGTTGCCGAGATCGGTGTCGGTGGCATTCTCGATCCACGGCGCGTCGAGCGCGCCGACCGGCCACACCTTGGCCTTCGAATCGCCCTCCAGCGGTTTGGAGTTCTTCACGTCGACGGGCAGGTACGCCCACTTCCCGTTGCTCATAGGCGCGTCGCCGTGACGCACCAGAACATCGGGACGACCGCCGCGGTGATTGATGACCGGCAGCGACGCACCGATGATCACCTTGTCGCCGCGGGCCATGGCCTGCAACGTTGCGGTATCGGGATCGTCGGACAGTCGCATGGACGACACCTTGTGCAGACGCGCGAGTTCGACGAACACTTCCTCTTCGAACTCGAGGCCTTCGTCGAACATCATCTGCTGTTGTTCGTCGACGGGCAGCAACGCCAAACCGTCGTAGCGGGGATTGCGGTCGTTCACTTCGCGATGCGAACAGCCCACGATGAATCGCGAGCCGCCCACGTCGCCGACGCGCGGGATGGTTTCAGACAACGAGATCACGCTCCTCGTGATACTTCCAGAATGCAGTGTGCTGGGCGTGACCCCGGCCCACGATGTCGTGGCACCCGAGCGCCTGATCGGCGTTGGGCAGATGCGCATCGAGCGTGCGACCCACGTTGTCGCGCGTGACGAAGAAGCAAGCCGACCGATGGCGCGACGCCATCACGCACAGCCGCCCGGTCTCGAGATCGAACGAACTGGGCCGCGCGATCCCCGACAAAGGGTGGACCGCGATCATGACGGGCTTCTGCAATCCCTGCCACCGTTCGGGCGTGGTGACTCGGATGCCCTTCTTGCCACGCAACGCCGCCGGCATCGCGTTCTCGATGGCCGTGTTCATGAGGTTGTGCGTGGACACGATGCCGATGTCGGCCGGCGCGAGTTCGCGCGGCGTGTCGGCATCACCGTCGTCGGCCGCGTACACGCACCGGAGTTCGAGCAGACGCACCGCGAGACGCGCCACCACTTCGGCCAATTCGGTGTCGGGTTCGGAGGCGGCGTCGTTGCCGTCGGACGGATGGGTGAGCACGACCGTGGACGACCGGGCGAGTTTCTCGATGGCACGATCGGTGACCAGTGCACTGTCGAGCGAACGAGCAGCGCGCAGGAACCGCTCGCCCGGCTGAGCGTGCGCACCGAACGTGAAGTCGTAGAAGGTCTGCACCAACGACACCGAGTCGTACGGCAGACGCCAACAGGTGTCGAGTTCGAGCAGCGTGGTGATTCGACTGAGTTCGGGATTGCGCAAGATCACATCGGGGGCGGGGCGATGCGGCGCCACGGGCGACACCTCCCAACGATCGACGTCGACGGTGACCACCGGTGGAATCTGCCCCGGATCACCGATGAGCACGTAGCGCGCCGACACGTCGCGCAGTGTGAGCAGATCGGCCCAGGTCATCTGCCAGGCCTCGTCGACGAACAACACGTCGTAGCTCTGATCGAAGGTGGAGATGGCCAACTTCGACACCGTGCCCACCACGATGGACGGCCCACTCGGCAACTGATCGACCTTCGAGAGAATCTCGATGTTGCTCGCCACCGTGCCGTTGTAACGGCCCGACGAGAAGCGCGCGACGTGAGCCTTGGGGTAGGCCTGGGCGATCTGCGCGCACAGATCGTCGACTTGGTTGTTGGTCTGGGCCGCCACCACCACACGCAGGTCGGTGCCCACCACGGCAGCGAGAGTTTGCACGAGGCTGAACGACTTACCCGACCCGGGCGGCGCCTTCACCACGCACAATCGATCGCCGCCGTACAAGAACTCCTTGAGTTGCGCGACGACGCTCACGAGTCGGCCTCCACCGATTCGAACACGGCACCGTCATCGTCGAACGCGGCGTGCCGCGGCGGCGGCGCCGTGAGAAGCAATGTGATGTCGTTGTCGACACCTTGACGCGCCATCGTGATGCGGTTGCGCATGATCTTGGTGGGCTGATCGAAGAGGAGCACGAGTTCGGCGCCACGCCATTTGGTGTTGTCGGACGACCAGGTGTGCGGACCAGGAATCTTCTTCGCCAACTTCCAACCCGGCGTGAGCGTCATGGTGCGCTCGTCGAGGTTCACCTCAGTAACGGTGAGCGTCATGGACGGGCGACCGGCGATGGCAAGAGTGCGACCGGGCTCGATGGTGGTGAGTTCGGGATACGAGTACGCGATGAGCCATTCGTTCACCGTGTTCGAACGAACGGAGGCCAACACTCCGTGACCCTTAGCCAGTTCTTCGCGCTGCAGTTCGCGATCGCCGTGCATGAGCGCATAGCGCGAGGTCTCGTCGTCGGCCACCCGAGCGTGGAACGAGCCACTCGCACTGCGCGCATTGTGATCGGTGAACACGTTGGGCCAGAACGGCTGCAGCCCAGCCGCTTCGTTGAGCGCTCGATCGCCCCACGCGTAGAAGAACGAACGGGCGCTATTGGTGACCAACTCGGCCACACCGTCATTCGTGGTGCGGCGATCGCGTCGCAGTTCGGCGATGGCCGCCGCCGTGAGATTCCAGCGGCGTAACAACTCGGGTTCGAGCGCAGCCCGAATGCTCTGGGCCACCTGATCGGAACGTTCGCTCCCCCATTCGGCCACCAGCGGCGCCACGTCGCGTCGTTCGAGTTCGGGATCGAGCACGGTGGACACCGATTCGCGTTCGGCATCGTGGGCGGCGTTCCAGCGTTCGTCGCGCGAACGACCACCGTGCAACCAGCCGAGCAGATGACCGAGGTGCGCTTGCCGAATGGATGACGTGGGGAACACGTACGCCGAACGCAACGCGTCGACGGCCGACATCACCACCTGCTGACCGGGCCGCTGTGCCTCGATGAACAACGCGTTGCACAGATTCCCGAGGGCGTTGAGGACGGCGACCTCGGGGTGGTTCCACTTCGTGCGCGCGTAGGCCGCGGCGAGGAAGTGCAACATTTCGAGATGTGTGGGCCCAGGTAGCCAGATCTGCCTTAGCGACTGCACTTGGTAGCCACCCGGTCCGTCGGCGTCGAAGTTCGGATGACGAAAGTGCGCCAGAAGAACGGGCGCGACCTCGACCATCATGTCGGCCACCAGTTGGCGGTTGCGCGCTTCGGGAACTGTGAACACCGTCGGGCCCGTGGCCAACGTTCCGATGGCCACACCCCACGGACGCGACTCGCCACCCATCCGCAAGAACGACATCACGAGAACGTCGTTGTCGTCAGCCACGTGCGTGTTGATCACGGCACCGCGCGGTGTGGGTTTGCCGTCGTGCCAGGCCTTGATGCGGCGAATGGTTTCGAGATCGTTGCTCACGGCAGCACCGGCAATCCGTCGTTGAGACGTGTGAGCAAGTCGCGTTCGACTCGTGATGTGGGCTCGGCACCGTCGAGGAGCTGGTCGACCCGCGTGAGTGAGATTCCGCCGAGGAAACGCTCGACGTCGTCGCCCAGCACGACGCCACGACCCTTCTGCAGTGCGAGTGAGTAGCAGAACTCGGCCCGCTCGCAGAACGACAGACACGAATCCTGGAAGAACGTGTCGGCGTGGCGCACCAGATCGACGAGCGAATCGGGATCGTCGTCGTCACCGGCGCCGTACTCGCCGTTCATGAGCAGCGCCGAATCTTCCATGAGTTCGAATCCGCGGCGCGCGCGTTCGAGTTGGTAACGCAAGTCTTCGCCGCTGCGAACACTCGGCTGATTGGAACCCGGATACGTGAGCACGAGGAAACCCTCGCGCGACACGCGAACACGATCGGCCAAGCCGAGACCCTCGAGCGTGACCTCGAGCGCGTGAACGTAGAGGCCCATTTGCGCCCGAGCGGCGGCCAGATCGGAGCGCGATGTGTGGCCACCTTGATCGGCGTACGTCTTGATCTCGCCGACGGCGACGACGGGTGTGCCGCTGTGGGTCTGCACGGCGAGAACGTCGATGATGAGCAACGCCTCGGGCAACATGATGCCGCGCGGAATACGCACCGTGAGACTCGACACCGCGCCGTTGAACACTCGACCCTCGGCGAGCGCAGTGAGGAACTGATGGCCCGTCTCGACGGCAGCGTCGAGATCGGGAATCGTGCCGCCGTTGGCCGCGATGCGGTGGTCGGCGAAGTCGGCCGACAACGACGAGATCACATCGGCACGTTGCAGTGCTTCGATGAGCAATTCGCCGTCGTCGCGCACGAGGCCGGCCTCGAACGAGTTGCCACGGGCCAGGGCGAACACCGACTGCCCCTCGCGGGGTGCCTTGGGGTTCTCGCGCCGGGCGACCAGGCCCATCTTCACGTTGTGCACGGCCGAGATGACATTGGCGTGGCACTGGGGATTGCGGGCCCACTGCTCGAATCGGCGCCGGGTCTCTCGTTTGGCGCGCTCGTTCTTCATGGACACGTGAACGAAAGTACTACCGGGGTGTGTGCGCCCGGCCGGGCGCGCTAGCGCGTCAGTTCGGCGACCAGGGATTCCACCCGACTGCGGATGTCGTCGCGGATCCGCCGCACCACCTCGAGGGGCTGACCCTTCGGGTCGTCGAGCGGCCAATCGATGTAGCGCCTGCCCGGCACGTAGGGGCAGGTGTCTCCGCATCCCATCGTGACCACCACGTCGACGCGATGCAGTAACTCGTCGGTGAATTTCTGCGGAGTGAAGCCTGCGATGTCGATACCAACTTCGTGCATCGCCGCCACTGCCATCTGGTTCACCTGTTCGGCCGGCTCCGATCCACCCGAGTACACGTCGACGCGTCCGTCGCCGATGACACGCGCGAATCCGGCGGCCATCTGCGAGCGACCGGCGTTGTGAATGCAGAGGAACAAGATGCCGGGCACGACGTCACACCTTCGCGGCGAAGAGAACCCGGCAGAAGCCGAACGCGACCACGCCACCGATCAGTTGCATGACCGCGAACATCGGCCACGACTCGGGTGCGATGCCCGCGAACGAGTCGGAGAACATGCGGCCGAAGCCCACGGCCGGATTGGCGATGCTGGTGGACGAGGTGAACCAGTAGGCGCCGGTGATCCAGGCCGCTACGAGTGCGGCCACGTTGGCGCGAGCGGCGATACCACCGCGGATGATCAACAGCAAGCCGACCACCGCCAACGCTTCGGAGAACCACTGCGGTCCGCCGGTTCGGATCTTCGACGACGTCTCGAAGAGTGGATGTCCGAACATCACGTTGGCGATCCAGCAACCCACCACGGCTCCGGCGAACTGCGCGACGATGTCGGCGATCACCCGCACCGGTGTGGAGTCGCGATCGAGTACGTATCCGACGAGTGTGACCACCGGGTTGAACGATGCGCCCGAGATCGGAGCGAAGATCGTGATGAGTCCGAGCAACGCTCCGCCTGTTGCGATGGCGTTGGCCAGTAGTTGCACTCCCACGTCGTCGGTGAGGTTGGTGGCCATGATGCCCGAGCCCACCACGGCCATGACGAGCAGTGCAGTGCCGAGGAACTCGGCGAGATGACGTTTCAGGATCACGGGATGATCAGCAGCACGTGTCGGGGCCGCATGCGTTGCCGTTGGCCTCGACCATCAACAACGGCTTCTTGCCAGGGTTGACGGTGGAGGTGGCGAGCGACGTGTCGTTGGGTGCGTCGTCGAGAACCGTGTACCACTCCCACGGAACTTCGCCGGAGTTGATCCAGACCTTGTCTTGAACCGCGAAGCAACACGTCTCGCTCTCGTGCACGGTGATGTCGAAACCCCGGGCGCGCGCGTCGTCGATCTTGGCCGCCACGTGCTCGGGAGATTCGAGCTCGACACCCACATGGTTCATGGTGCCGGGCTGGCCGTGGCCGGCGATGAGCACCAACTTGAGGGGCGGGTTCTCGATGGCGAAGTTGGCGTAACCGTCGCGGACCTTGGCCGGGCCGACGCCGAACATCTTGGTGTAATGGTCGATCGCGGCGTCGAGATCACCCACGTTCAGAGCCAGTTGCAGACGAGCCATGTCGATACCTCCCAATTGGCCAGCATAGAAGGCGAGTTTTCGGGCGGGGCCGAGCCGTGAGTGAACCTTGGGTAACCGCTTCCATTGCTCATCGCCTACCCTTTCGCCCAGGGGGCTGACCATGACCTACGGGGGCGAACGAATCGACTGGGAGCCGGTCAAGAGCTGGGTGACCGACTGGGACTGGCTCGACGACGGCTGGGGCGAGAACGCCATCGACATCTGGAACGACGTACGCGAGCAGTGTCCGGTGGCGAGCACCGAGCGATACGGCCGTGCGTTCATGCCGGTCACGATGGACGCCGTTCGACAGATCGCGAACGACACCGAGAACTTCTCGTCCATCTGGGTCGCCGTCGCTCGACCCGATGCGCCGCGCCATCCGGCTCCGCCGATCACGAGCGATCCGCCCGATCATCACGGACACCGTCGCCTCATTCTTCCTGCGTTCAATCCGAAGGCAGTGGCGGCGATCGAACCCGCTCTTCGTAGGTTCTGCCGCAAACTCATCGCCGACATCGGATCGTCGCCCACTGCCGACGCCGCCGAGCAGTACAGCCAGCACATTCCGGTGCACGGCATCTGCATCATCACCGGGTTACCCGAAGAAGACGCCGACTTGTTCCGCGATTGGATCTACCGCAGCCTCCAGTTGGCCCCCAAGGACAACAGCATTCGTGCGCAGGTGGCCGTCGAGATGACCGAGTACATCGACAGGCTGTTGAAGGATCGCCTGAAGAATCCGAAGGACGATCTGCTCACGGTGGTGGCCAACGCGCAGATCGACGGCCAGGACGTCGACTGGATGATCAAGATCGGTTACATCCGTCTGCAGATCGTTGCTGGCATCGACACCACATGGAGTGCGATCGGTTCGGGCTTGTGGCACTTCGCGCAACACAACGATCAGGTACAGCGTTTGATCGCGGAACCGAATGACCATGATTTGTGGTCGGAGGCGACCGAGGAAGTACTGCGTTACTACGCACCGGTCACGATGGCGCGCAAGATTGTCAACGATGTCGAGGTGTCGGGGTGTCCGATGCACGCAGGCGATCAGACGCTCGTGACGTTCCCGGCCGCCAATCACGATCCGAAGGAGTTCGAGCGAGCGGATGAGTTCATCCTCGATCGCAAGAACAACCGGCACGTGGCGTTCGGTTTGGGTATTCACCGGTGCGCGGGTTCGAACCTGGCTCGGTTGGAGATGATCGTGGCGTTCCAGGAGTGGTTGCGCGCGTTCCCGAACTACTCGTTGGACGCGAGCAAGAAGGTGACGTGGGCGAACGGCCAGGTTCGCGGCCCCCGCATCCTCCCCGTCCTCACCGGCCACTGACCATTGGGTGCGAAACCCCGGCAAATTTGCCGGTTTTCTTCCCCAACTAGACGTTCTTGGGGATGAAGCGCACGCCGCCGATCGTGACGCCGTTCCCGTCGCAAGGCAGTCCACGCTCGGCTGCTCGTCGGATGACTTCGGCGACATCCCGCACGTTGATCTCCACGGAGTCGAGTCCTTCACCACGCGGACCGGCCGGTGTGAAGCGCACGCAGAAATCGACCGGCCGCACCTTGTGCATGCCGCAGTTGCGACCGATGGTGACCGGGAGATCCATGAGCCGCCCCCATCGTGCCGACACCGCTTCGGGGTCGACGCATCCCACATCGGCCTGACCGAGTGACACCGTGAGCGACGTGTCGACGGCGTCGCGCCAGTTCGGGCCGGCCGGATGCCAGGCGTCGGGCGGATCTTGTTGATCGATCTCCACGA
>VFZC01000040.1 GCA_016871355.1 Actinomycetota bacterium | reverse complement strand
CGTCGCCGGCCAACTCTTGGGAAAGGCGGCGGCTCTCCTCGCCGTGCACCAACAAGTGCAGGTCGCTGCCGCAGATTCCGCAGGCGAGCACCTTGGCAAGCACCTGGCCGCCACCGGGTGTGGGTTCGGGGATGTCGTCCACTCGCAGGGACCAGTTCTTCATGACGGCGGCGCGCATGTCGCGACCTTAGATCGGCAAGCGTGGCAGGTCGTCAGCCGAGCTGCCCCCAGAAAGGCACTAACCCCGGCCGTGTGCTTTCGCAGGGACGGCTCCGAGGTCTTCGCGTCAAAGTGTACCCAACGGGTGCGCCGACGGCGACGCGACTGTCAGTGGCTGAAGTGCGCGATGGCGTCGATCATCAGATCGAACGCGGGCTCGGCCTTGATCTCCCACAGCACGTCGCAGTTGGGCTCGAGCACTTCTTTCAAATCGCGCTGATCGATCAGCGTCATGCCACGCGTATGCGTGCCGTTCAACTCCACCACCACATGCGCGGGCCGACTCACGAACAACTCGGGATGCGACAACACGAGCACCGAACACGGATCGTGCACCGCGCCACCATCCATCCCGTGATGTCGACGCATGTACGTATCGGTGAAGAATTGCATGAGGTCGCCGAGAACATTGGCCAACTGACCGGGGAGCGCCTTCACGCGATCGATGCGCGCCTGCGTGGCCCGGAACTGATGCGTGAGATGCAGCCCCGCCATCACCAACGGTCCGCCGTAGTTGAACACCACATCTGCGGCTTCGGGGTCGACCCAAATGTTGAACTCGGCCGCGTTGGTGCGATTGCCGAACGTGCCACCACCCATCAACGAGATGCCCGCGATGCGCTTGCCCAGATCGGGTGCCAACCGCAACGCCAACGCGATGTTCGTGAGCGGTCCGGTCGGCACGAGCCACAGACCTTCGGTGGCGCGACACGTGTCGATGATGTATCCAACGGCTTCGTCGCTGTCGTGCGTCGACGTGGGCGCGGGAAGATCGGCACCGTCGAGTCCACTCTCGCCGTGCACGTACGCCGCATACTGCGGCGGCGCCACCAATGGCCGCACGGCACCCTTGTGCACGGGCACTTTCAGGCCGAGCAGGTCCTTCATGATGAGCGCGTTGTGCGTGGTCGATTCGATCGGCGCATTGCCCGACACCGTGGTGATGCCCACGAGGTTCGTGTAGCGCGCGGCCACCACGATGGCGAGTGCGTCGTCGTGGCCCGGATCGCAGTCGAGGATGATCGACGGCGCCGAGCTAGCGGAAGACTTCGACACGGGAACTCCGATCAGACGAGTAGTTCACCAGTATCGCTCAGACGAACGGCTCGACCGACCCATTCGCCTTCGCACATCGCCGCGCACAACTCGGGAGCCAACGAATCGCCCCACGCACGACCGCCGTTCGGCAACAAGCACGCGGCGATCGCGCGCTCGGGCGCGCCGTCGCGATCGTGAATCACAGTGTACGCCTCGATGGTGCCCGCACCGGCCGACTCGCCCACACCAACCGGTGTGCGCTTGGGCATCGCGTCGATCTGATCCTGCGGATAGTCGTGCGCGAAACGGCCGCCCGGAGTCGCCGAGTACACGCCGAACGCGTGCTTCGTGGCGTACCCACCGTTCGCCCACACCAAACCCTTCTCGGCAGGACGCTCACGCAACTCGTTCACCACAGTGGCGATCGCGTGCATCACATAGTTGTTCCACGGCCCACCGGCGAACGGCAATCCGCCCGTGCGCGTGAGTTGACGCGTGATCGGCAAGCCGAGCGCGGCCGCACCCAACTGCACCGCCGACGGGAAGCACGAATACAAGTCGACGACGTCGATCTCGTCGATCGACGTGCCGGCCAACTCGAGCACGCGCTTACCCGCCAACTTGATGGCCGGCGTTTCGGTGAACTCCCAACGCTCCGACACGTACATGTGCTCGTGGCAATCGGAGCCCGACAACGGAAACACCCACCGGTCGCGCGCGATGCCCATCCGCTCGGCCGCCTCGACCGAACACATGATGAGCGACGCCGACTGATCGACGTCGTTGTTCGAATTCATCAACTTCGGATACGGGAACCCGATCATGCGATTTCGCGGACCAACCGCGCGAATCTCTTCGGGCGACAGAGCCTTGCGAATCCACGCGTGCGGATTGCCGGCGGCCACGTGCGAGAAGCGCGACCACAACTCTGACAAGAACACCATGTGTTCCTGCGGCGAACGACCCGCGTGCGCACGCAACGCGGTGTCGAACATCGGATAGATCTGGATCGGCGCCCAGATCTGTCGCGACGTCTCGATCTCGTGATTCATCTTCAGCTCTTCGCCGATCACGCGATCGGGTGCGACGTCCTCGGGCACCACCGGCCACGGCAGTTCGACTCCCGCGGCGCGAGCGCGCTTACGTGTGCGCGAGGTCTCGCCGCCGCACAGCACCACCACGTCATTGCGACCGGCCTGAATGTCGAGAGCGGTTTGGTTGACGAGCGACTGCGGACTGTTGCCACCGTTGGTGGTGAGAGCGTGCTCCTTGGGTGTGATGCCGAGCGCGAGCGAAATGAAGCGTGCCGGATCGCGATACCGCCACGACAAGAACGACACCACGCGCAGAGAGTCGACCGCGGCGAGCGACGAGAGGCCGGCATCAGATGCAGCCAGGCGAACCGCCGAGGCGATGAACTCGGTCGGGGGAGCGGCGGCCAACGGGTCGTCGATGCGCTGTTCGGCTTGGCCGACGCCGACGATCACGGGAGTGCGCGGATCGAGAGTCACGAAAGTCAAACTACGCCCCAATCCCGACGGGCCACGAATGGCGGGGACCCTAGGATTCAGCCATGCCTTCGTCGCTGCGCATCGCCATCGGATCCGACCACGCGGGCTACGAACTCAAACAGCACCTCGTGGCCATGCTCACCGCGCAGGGCCACACGGTCGACGACCAGGGCACGTACTCCACCGAGAGCGTCGACTATCCGCCCATCTGCGCCGGCGTGGGTCGTACCGTCCGCGATGGCAAGGCCGATTTCGGCATCGTGCTCGGTGGAAGCGGCCAGGGCGAGCAGCTCGCCGCCAACAAGGTGCGCGGCGTTCGCGCCGCCTTGTGCAATTGCCTCTACACCGCGCGCATGGCCCGTTCACACAACGACGCCAACGTGTTGTCGATGGGCGCGCGCGTGGTGGGCGAGGGTCTCGCTGAGGAAATCGTCACAACGTTCCTCTCGACGGCGTTTGAAGGCGGTCGTCATGCTCGCCGAGTGGCACAGTTGAGCGAACTCGAAAACGATTTCTGAGCAGAGAGACGCCATGCCCTTCCCCTCCGATAACGATCCCGACCTCGAAGTCGAACGACTCATCGCCGACGAGTTCAAGCGCCAGATCACCGGCCTGCAGTTGATCGCCAGCGAGAACTTCACGTCGCCCGCGGTCATGCGCGCGGTGGGCAGCGTTCTCACCAACAAGTACTCCGAGGGTTATCCGGGCAAGCGTTACTACGGCGGCAATCAGGTGGTCGACTCCATCGAGGCCATCGCGATCGAACGTGTGAAGACGTTGTTCGGTGCCGAGCACGCGAATGTGCAGCCGCACTCGGGCGCCAACGCCAACATGTGCGCGTACCAAGCGCTCATGAAGCAGGGCGACACGGTGCTCGGTCTCAGCCTCGATCACGGCGGCCACCTCACGCACGGTTCGCCCGTCAACGCGAGCGGCATGCTCTACAACTTCATTCCGTACAAGGTGAAGCCGGGCGACGAGCGCATCGATATGGAGCAGGTGCGCGATCTCGCGCACGAACATCGTCCGCGTCTCATCGTCACGGGCACCACGAGCTATCCGCGTCGTATCGATCCGGAGCCGTTCAAGATCATCGCCGACGAAGTGGGCGCGTACTTCCTGTACGACGCGGCGCACCTCGCGGGTCTCATCGCCGGTGGCGTGTATCCCAATCCGGTTCCGTACGCCGATGTGGTCACGTTCACCACACACAAGACTCTGCGTGGTCCGCGCGGTGGTTGCATCCTCAGCAAGGCCGTGCATCAGGCCGCGATCGACAAGTCGGTGTTCCCGGGTTGGCAGGGCGGTCCGCTCGAGCACGTGATCGCGGGTAAGGCCATCGCGTTCCGTGAGGCGATGGCGCAGTCGTTCAAGGACTACGCGAAGCAGATCGTGGTCAACGCGTCGGCGCTGGCGAGTGCGCTCGCCAACGAAGGCTTCCGTCTCGTGTCGGGTGGAACCGACTGTCACCTCATGGTGGTCGATCTGCGTCCGTTCGACGCCGAACTCACGGGCAAGGAAGCTCAGGCTGTGCTCGACCTGGCCGGCATCACGCTCAACAAGAACACGGTGCCCGACGATCCGCGCAGCCCGTTCGTCACGTCGGGTGTGCGCGTGGGTACGGCGTCGGTCACGACGCAGGGCATGAAGGAAGCGGAGATGACGCAGATCGCGTCGCTCATCGCGCGGGCTCTGCGTGGGCGCGCCGACGAAGGAACGCTCGCTCAGGTGAAGGCCGACGTGGCCTCACTGTGCGCCGCCTTCCCCGCCTACCCGAACCTCTAACCCCCCGCGTCATTTTTTGGGGTTCTGGGTGAAAAAATGCTTCAAATCCGGCGAATCCTTCACCCAGAACACCAAGGGGACACCAAGGGATACGGAGGGTCGTCACGCGGTCGTAATGTCGGCGTGTGCCTGAGACGCTCGACTACCTGATCATCGGGGCCGTTGCCGCACTCGTCACCTTCGCCGCCACCCCCGTCGTCGCCCGTTTCGCCACCCGCGTGGGCTGGATCGTCCTCCCCGACGACCGCCGCGTCCACACACGCCCCACCCCGCACGTGGGCGGCATCGCCATGTTCGTCGGATTCGCCGCCGCCCTCCTCGCGGCCTGGCAGCTCGACCGCTTCTCACTCGTCTTCGACAACAACTCCGAACCGCTCGGCGTTCTGCTCGCCGCCATCGTCATCTTCGCCACCGGACTCATCGACGACATCCGCGACCTGAGCCCGCCGGCCAAGGTCACTCTCACCGCATTCGCCGGCCTCGTGCTCGTGTGGTTCGGCGTCACGATGTTCTACTTCCGCGTTCCGTTCCTCGACGTGTTCGTTCTGTCGGATGACTGGATCCCGATCATCACGATCCTCTGGCTCCTCGTGATGACCCAAGCCATCAACCTCATCGACGGACTCGACGGACTCGCCGCCGGCATCGTCGCCATCGCGGCCTTCGCGTTCTTCCTCTACAGCCGCCGCCTCGACGATCTCGGCTCACTCATCCAACCCAACATCGGCCCACTCATCGCGATCATCGCGTGCGGCGTGTGCGTCGGATTCCTGCCGCACAACTTCAACCCGGCGAAAATCTTCATGGGCGACAGCGGCGCCTTCTTCCTCGGATTGCTGATGGCCGTGAGCACGAGCGTCGTGGGAGGGCGCGCCGACCCCGACTCCACCGCCTACACACCCGGCCAGACCTACTTCTTCCTCGCGCCGCTCTTCATTCCGCTCTTCATCCTCGGCGTGCCCATCCTCGACACGCTCTTCGCCATCGCGCGCCGCGCCGCCAAACGCCAAGGCGTGGCCACGGCCGACAAGGGCCACCTGCACCACCGGCTCATGAACCTCGGCCACGGCCAGCGCCGCAGCGTGCTCATCTTGTGGCTCTGGACCACGATCCTCTCGGGCTTCGTGCTGTACCCCATCTTCACCCGCGCACGCACCGCGCTCATCCCGATCGGCACCGCGGCCATCGCCCTCAGCCTCTTCACCGTGTTGCATCCCGAGGTGCGCCGCCGCCGCCAAGAAGCCCGCGACGCGACGGACCAAGACACCAGCCAAGACGCCGGCACCAACCACAGCGAGAACGAGACGAACGACCAGCCCCAGGGGAGTCTCGAACCCACCGAGGAGTTGCCCCGTCCGACGGCCGGCGACTAGTTTGTGCGAAGTTTCACGAGCAGGCCGCACCCTCCGGGGCCTGCCGGAAACACCCCCCCGATGACCGACTCCCACGCGTCCGCCACCGCACGCCCGCGCAACGTCACTGCGCGCGTGGCCCGTCTGCTGGGTGCCCGGCCCGACGGCCCCCAGCGCAACATGGACGAAGGTCTCGGCCAGGGCATGGAAATGGCCCTCACGCTGGTGGTTTTCCTCGGATTGGGATGGCTCCTCGACGCCTGGATCGGCATCTTCCCGATCCTCACCATCTCCCTTGTGGTCTTCGCCTCCATCGGCACCGGCGTGAAGATGTGGATCGGGTACGACGCCCGGATGCGCCGCCTCGAAGCCGAGCGCCAGGCCGCCCGCACCCAGCACCAGGACGGAACCCAGCACCAGAGCCCGGAACCCGGAAAGAACGCCGGAGCGTGACCACCGTGGCCGCCACCCCCGACCCCATGACCACCCGGCTCGAGGGCGAGGCCCCCGAGATCACCGTTTCTCTCGACATCCTGAAGCGCGGCGCCTACGTGAGCCCCATCATCGTGGCGGTCTGTGCGGTGTTCGCCGGCCTCGACGGCGTGTGGTCGGCCCTCTACGCGGTGGCCCTCGTGCTCCTGAACTTCTTCTTTGCGGCCGGATTGGTGGCCCTGACGGCCCGCATTTCGCTCGGCCTCATGATGGGCGCGGTCCTGTTCGGCTACCTGGCCCGCCTCGGCCTCATTTTTCTTGCTGTCATTCTGGTCCGAGATGCCGGATGGATTTCACTTCCCGCCCTCGGATTCACCATCATTGTCACGCATCTCGGACTCCTCGTTTGGGAGATGCGTTACGTAGCCGCATCACTCGCATTTCCCGCTCTGAAACCCCGCAAGCCCTGATCGAAACACCACGCCTGAAGGACACCAACTGACGTGATCGCACTCGAATTCCCGCCGGTGAACGAAGTTCTCCGTTGGAAGGATCTCTTCCCGTCGTTCAACAAGATCGCGTTGATCTGTGTCGCGGCAGCTCTCATCGGTTCGCTCATCTTCCTCTTGGCCGGTCGCAAAGATCACAAGACCGCACCGAAGGGCGTGCGCAACTTCGCCGAGTCGATCGTCGAGTTCATCGAGAACGGCATCGTCATGCAGACCATGGGTCGCGATGGCCTCGGCTGGACACCGTTCCTTCTCAGCACCTTCGTGTTCATCTATCTCTGCAACGTGCCGGGCGTGATTCCGTTGCTGCAGATGCCGGCCACCGCACGTATGGCGCTGCCGCTCTTCTTGTCGCTGCTCGTGTGGGTGGTGTTCATCGGCACGGGCTTCAAGCACCAGGGCCTCGGCTACCTCAAGAACTCGCTCTTCCCGCCCGGCGTGCCCAAGGCGCTTTACATCCTCGTCACGCCCATCGAGTTCATCTCCACCTTCTTGGTGCGTCCGTTCTCGCTCACGGTGCGACTCTTCGCCAACATGCTCGCCGGACACATTCTTCTCGTGACCTTCGCTGTGTTGTCGAAGGCGCTCTTCCAGGCCGAGGGCAACCCCGCCCTCATCCCCATGGGAGTTCTGCCGCTCTTCATGCTCATCTTCCTGACAGCATTCGAGGTTCTGGTCGCCTTCTTGCAGGCGTACATCTTCACGATCCTCGCGGCCGTGTACATCGGTGGCGCGGCTCACCCCGAGCACTGACCACCAACCGTTCGTATTCACCCTTCTCTATCAACAGCACATAGGAGACAAAGAAAATGGAAGCACTTGCTGCACTCGCCGCAGTCACTGGTGACGAGCTGAAGGCTGCCGAGGCTGCTAGCTCGGCTGGTTTCGCTTACGGCCTCGCCGCCATCGGACCCGGCATCGGCATCGGTTACCTCGTCGGTAAGTCGGTCGAGGCCATGGCCCGCCAGCCCGAAGCGGCCGGCATGGTGCGCACCACGATGTTCTTGGGTATCGCCTTCACCGAAGCGCTCGCCCTCATCGGCTTCGTGGTGTTCATCCTCATCGGTCTCTGATCCGAAGTTTTGTCGTCATCCATCGATCCACAAGGAGTTGACGTGCTCACAGCCGTCGTCATCGGGTCGGGTGGCACCGTTCGGGTCGAGCTACTTGCCGGAGGAGAATCCGGCGAGGAAAAGCTCGTCAAACCGTCCGAGTGTCTCTTCGAACCCGAATCCGAGGAACTGAAGAACGCTGAAAAGATTCCGCAGTCCGAGTGCGGGGCGGGCCCGAGCCCGATCCTGCCCGAGGCCAAGGAATTCATTTGGGGTGCGAGCTCGTTCATCGTGTTCGCGCTTCTCATGCGTTTCGTCCTGTTCCCTCGCCTCAAGAAGGGTATGGAGGCGCGTTACAACTCCATTCGCGAAGGACACGAGAACGCCGATGCCGCACGCAGTTCGGCGCGCTCGGAAGTTGCGCAGTACGAAGCGGCTGTTACCGCTGCCAAGGCCGAAGCGGCCAAGGTGGTCGATGCTGCTCGTACCACGCTCGAGTCCGAGCGTCAGGCTCAGATCTCGGCTGCGAACGCTCGCATCAATGCGAAGCGTGAAGCCGCCCAGCGCGACGCCGAGGCCGCCAAGGCCGCGGTGCGCGGACAGATCGAGAGCGCGGTGTCCGATGTGGTGTCGAGCGCGGTGGAAGCCGCCACAGGCAAGCGACCCGACTCTGCAGCGGTTTCCCGTGCTGTTGCCGATGTCATGAGTGCAGGAGTTCGCTGATGAAGTACTTCTCCCTGTTGGCGGTCGATCCGGCCGAATCACCGCACTGGCTCTTCCCCGAGCCGGCCGAAATCATCTACGGCGGCATCGCGTCGGTGCTCGTGATCGGTGCGCTCGTCAAGTTCGCGCTGCCGCAGTTCAAGAAGGCCCTCACGGCCCGCACCGAGCGCATCCAGAAAGAACTCGATGCCTCGGCCAACGATCTCGCGCTAGCGCAGGCCGACGCGTCGAAGATCCGCACGGCTCTGGGCGACATCGCCAGTGAGAAGGCTCGCCTTCTCGCCGACGCGCAGGCCCAGGCCGATGCGTTGCTGAAGGAAGGTCGCGCGCGCCTCACCGCCGAAGTGGCCGATCTCGAAGCCAAGGCCGATGCCGACATCGCCGCCGCCGCGGCTCGTGGTTCCGACGAACTGCGTACCGAAATCGGTCGCCTCGCTGGCGTGGCCACCGATCGTGCGCTCGCGTCGGTGCTCGACGATGCGGCGCAGCAGCAACTCATCGAGAACTTCATTGCAAAGGTTGGTGCATCACGATGAGCGACGCACGCATCGACGGATACGCACGCGCGTTGTTCGAAATCGCCGCGGCCGAGGGAACCCTCGACGAGGTCGAAGACGAATTGTTCCGTTTCGCACGGTCGTTCGAATCGAACGATCAGTTGCGCAATACTCTCACCGACGAACTGATCCCGGCCGACAAGCGCCAGGCAGTGGTCGAATCGCTGTTGGGCGGCAAGGCCACGGCCACCACCACACAGCTCGTGGGCATGGTGGTGGGTTCGGGTCGCGGTCGCGATCTGCCGGCCATCATCGACAAGTTGGTGCAGCGCGCGTCCAGCGCGAAGCAGCTCGAAGTGGCCGAGGTGCGCAGCGCCGTGGCCCTGAGCGCCGATCAGCAGGCGCGCCTCAAGGCCGCCCTCACCAACGCCACCGGTAAGCAACTCAACGTGAAGGTCATCGTCGACCCGAGCGTCCTCGGCGGCCTGGTGGCCACCGTGGGCGACACCGTGATCGACGGCAGCGTTCGCACTCGCCTCGACAACGTCAAGAGCAGGCTCTGAAAGAGAGACATGACATGGCAGAACTGACACTTTCAGCAGCCGATATCGCATCGGCGATCAAAAAGAATCTCGAAGGCTTCCAGCCGTCGCTCGAGGCGCGCACCGTTGGTCGCGTGATCGAAGTCGGTGACGGTATTGCGCGCGTGTCGGGCTTGCCCGATTGCGCCGTGAACGAGCTCCTCGAGTTCGAAGACGGTTCGCGCGGCTTGGCCCTCAACCTCGAAGAAGAGGCCATCGGCGCCGTGGTTCTCGGCGATTCCGACGCCATCGAAGAAGGCCAGACCGTGAAGGCCACCGGCCAGATTCTGTCGGTGCCCGTCGGCGACGGTGTGCTCGGTCGTGTGGTGAACGCGCTCGGTCAGCCGATCGACGGCAAGGGTCCGCTCGTGGGCACGCAGGGGCGCCGTATGGAAATCCAGGCCCCCGGCATCATGGGTCGCAAGCCCGTGCACGAGCCCATGCAGACCGGCATCAAGGCCATCGACGCCATGACCCCCATCGGTCGTGGTCAGCGCGAGCTCATCATCGGCGACCGCAAGACCGGCAAGACCACCGTCGCCATCGACACGATCCTCAACCAAAAGGGTCAGGGCGTGAAGTGCATCTACGTGGCCGTGGGCTTGAAGGGCTCCACTGTTGCGCAGACGGTTGAAGTTCTGCGTCAGGCCGGCGCGTTGGAGTACACGGTCGTGGTGGTGGCGTCGGCTGCCGACTCGGCACCGTTCAAGTACCTCGCGCCGTACGCCGGTTGCGCCATGGGTCAGCACTGGATGGAGAACGGCCAGCACGCTCTCGTGGTGTACGACGACTTGTCGAAGCAGGCCGAGGCCTACCGTCAGATGTCGCTGTTGCTGCGTCGTCCGCCGGGCCGCGAGGCGTACCCCGGTGACGTGTTCTACTTGCACAGCCGTTTGCTCGAGCGCGCCGCCAAGCTCTCCGACGAGAACGGTGCTGGTTCGCTCACC
>VFZC01000039.1 GCA_016871355.1 Actinomycetota bacterium | reverse complement strand
CCTGAGGAAGGGTTTGGCGCTCGACGATCCCACCGCCGTGGGTTCACTGGCCGGCGAATGCGTTTTGCACGTGGGTCTCGATCTCGTCACGATCGACGGTCGCGACGTCACCACCGAGATTCGGACCCCGGAAGTCACCGCGGCCGTCAGTGTCGTGGCCGCGCTCAGCACCGTGCGCGCCGAAATGCGTCGACGTCAGCGTGAATGGGGCGATGCGCGCCGAGGTGGCGTCATCGAAGGGCGAGACATCGGAACGGTCGTCTTCCCGGATGCCGCCCTCAAGGTCTTCTTGACCGCGTCGCCGCGAGTGCGGGCCGAGCGGCGCGTCGCGCAAGCCGGTGGAGACGTCGATCATGTGGAGGCTTCGATCGCCGAACGAGATCGACTCGATTCCACTCGACCCGACAGTCCGCTGGCCGAATCGTCCGACGCCGTGGTGGTCGACACCAGTCACTCCACGATCGACGAAGTGGTCGAACACATCGTTCGCTTGCTCGGAGACAAGTCGTGATCGGGGTCGAAACGTTTCTCGCCGGTAACTCGCTGTCGAGTCGGTCGTTCTATCAAACGGTGCGATTCATCGTGGTGGTTTTCTGTCGCGGTTGGATGCGTATGACGATCGAGGGTCGGGAGAACATTCCGACTTCTGGCGCGTTCGTTCTGGCTCCTGTTCACCGCAGTTTCATCGACACACCCATCGCTTCGGGCTGCACGCGCCGTCGTCTTCGATTCATGGGCAAGGACTCGATGTGGAAGAAGCAGCCGTTCCGTTGGATCTTGTCGGCCCTCGGAGCGTTCCCGGTGACCCGAGGCAGTGCCGACCGCGAAGCGATCGTTCGTTGCATCCAGGTTCTCCAGAGTGGCGAGCCCCTGGTGCTCTTTCCGGAGGGTGAACGCAAAGCCGGACCCGTCGTTCAACCTCTCTTCGGCGGCGCGGCCTATGTCGCGTGCAAGGCCGGTGCACCGATCGTGCCGGTCGGCATCGGTGGCAGCGAACGCGCGATGGGCAAAGGGGCCAAGTTCATCTGGCCGCGCAAGGTGCACGTGATCATCGGCGAACCGCTTCCTGTCCCCGCCGGCATCGACGGGCGCATGCCTCGTACCGCCGTGAACGAGACATCCGAGCGATTGCACGGCGAACTGCAACGGCTGTTCGATCTCGCCCAGGCGCGAGTTGGTCACCCCAACGTGACGAATCGCTGAGCGACGTCGGCGAACGTCAAGACGTCGGACAAGCCGCACAGCTCGCGGGCCGAATGCATGCTCAGTTGAGCGACTCCGGCGTCGACCGTCGGGATGCCGAGCCTCGTCGAGGCGATCGGACCGATGGTCGATCCACACGGCATGCTGTTCTTGCTCACGAAGACCTGGTGCGGGGTGCCCGCTTCACGGCAACAGCGGATGAAGAAGGCGGCCGTTTCGGGGCTGGTGGCGTACCTCTGATTCGCGTTCTGCTTGAGAACCGGGCCCCCGTTGGCGATCGGACGATGCGCTGGCTCGTGTCGCTCGGGGTAATTCGGGTGCACCGAATGTGCGCAGTCCGCCGACAAGCACGCCGATCGACCGAGAGCGTCGTGGAACGTCGAACGGTCGGGTCCGTGGAGTGCCTCGAGAGTCCATTCGAGCCACGGACCACCAGCACCGTGAGTGCTCTCCGAGCCGACTTCTTCGTGATCGAAGAGAGCGATCACGGCGGTGGGTCCAGTGGAGGACTGAGCGCGGCGGAGGATCGCTTCGGTTGCGGCCCAACACGACACCTGATTGTCGATTCGTCCAGACGCCAACAACTCGTATTCGGCGCCGATGAGACGCGCCGACTGGGTGTCGAACAACGACAACTCCCACGACACGATGTCCGCTGCGTTCTCCCCGGCGAGGCCGGCCAGCCACTCGACGAACTCGCCGCTCCGGGGTGATCCGAGACCCCAGACGGGGAGAAGGTGGTTCTGGCGGTCGAGGACGAGACCCTTGTCGTTCACGTCGCGATCGAGATGCACGGCGAGTTGAGGTACTCGGGCAACGGCGTCGGACGAGCGAACGAGCCTCGATGATCCGTCGGTCATCGTCAGACGTCCGGCCACGCCGAGATCTCGATCGAGCCACGAGTTGTTGAGGATCCCGCCGTAGATCTCGACGCCCAGCTGCTTCCATCCGAAGGCTCCGTCATCGGGACGTGGCTTCACCCGAAGGCAAGGCGAATCGGTATGGGCGCCGATCACGCGGAATCCATCCGCACTGGCACCGTCATCGACCCAAGCGATCAGGAGTCCTTGCTCGGCTCGGAAACCTCGCTTCGGTACATCGGAGAAGGAGTGACTCCGAACGAAGCCAGCCCGTTCGAGTCGATCGGCCACGTGGGCCACAGCGTGGGCGGGCGACACCGAAGCGTCGAGATGGGCGAGAAGTGATCCGAGGTGATCGGGTGTCCCGGGCATGACGTGATTCTGTCAGGTCATTTCTGGAACAGGCCGATGGGCAAGCCCGATCCGCGCAGATGCGGAGTTTCGTTGAGCGTCACGACCGATCGCTCGCCGGACTTGGCGGCAGCCACGCGATGGATGGAGGTGTAGTTGGGATAGAAGAAACCCCGTTGGTCACCCAAACCGATGGTTCGAGCGATGTACGCGTTGATGACTCCGCCGTGGCACACCACCGCGACGCGCTGCGAGGCGTGATTGTTGATGATGGTTTCGATCGACACGACGACCCGCTCGACGAAATCGGCTTCCGACTCTTCGGTGAGCGGCCACTTGCCGTCGAGCATGTCGCGCCAGCGAGGATCGTTGGTGGCCTTCAATTCTTCGACCGGAACGTATTCGTTGCTGTTTCGGTCGAACTCGGCGACACCATCGACGATCGTCATGTCGAGACCCTGTACGGCCGCCACAGGTGTCGCCGTCTGTCGTGCCCGCTGCATCGGGCTCGCGTACACGGCATCGATGGTCTCGGTCCGGAGGTACTCACCGAGAAGACGAGCCTGTTCGAGCCCGGCGGTCGACAATTCGGGATCGGCGATTCCCGTCTCGAGTTCGCGACGCACGGGTATGGCGTGCCGGATGAGGATCAGTTCCATCGATGAACTAGATAAGCAGGTATGGCTCCCGACCCACCCATCGGACCCCTGTCCGTCCTGGCGTCGGTCCAGGAGTTCGGGCCGACACGTGATGCGGTCTCGTCGTCGGCGACCCGCGTCGTCCTGGTGCACGGAAGCATGGATCGACAGGGGGCTTTCGCCCGATTGTGTCGTTCGTTGACCGACGTGTCCTGTTCAACCTACGACAGACGCGGCTACGCACGATCACGGCATCTGCCCGGACCGTTCGACATCGCGGCTCATACGGCCGACCTGATCGAGGTGCTCGAGTCGTTCTCCACAGTCGGTGATCGTGGTGCCAGCGCCCGTCGTGTCGTCGTGGGTCACAGTTTCGGTGGCGTGGTGGCTCTGACGGCAGCGTCTCGACGACCCGACCTGATCGACGGATTGGTGATCTACGAGAGCCCGATGTCGTGGGAACCGTGGTGGTCACGAAACTCGGGCGGTGCGGCCGCGCTCGAGTCGGCCGACCGACCCGAGGTCGCCGCCGAGACCTTCTTGCGACGCTTCATCGGCGACGAACGCTGGGACCGTCTTCCCGACCGGACGCGCGCACTTCGTCGGGCCGAGGGCGTCGTTCTGGTGGAGGAGCTGGGGAGTCTGCGCCGGGGGAGACCGTACGACTTCGATCGCATCGAATGCCCGGTCGTGGTCGGTGTCGGAACCCGGGCCCGCGAGCACATGCAACGAGGAAGTCGACTCCTTGCCGACGAATGCGGAAGCCTTCCGTTGGTCGTTCTCGATGGCGCCCACCACAACGCTCATTCGAGTCGGCCGGCCGAATTCGCCGACCGACTTGTCAGACCTCTGCTCGATCTGCTGCAACGGCGTTGATCGGAGCTTCGACGTCGATCAGAGCTGGAGATCGACGTCGAAGCCGAGGAGGCTGCACGAAACGCTGGCCCCCGACGACGACACCGACGACTGGTCGATGCAGTCGTCGATCTGAGCGCGCTGTGTGAAGACCACCACGCCCAGCGCCAGTGCCACGACCACGATGATGAGCCGAGCAATCGTGCTGACCACGATCTTCACCAGGATCAGCCCGATCACGATGGGAAGAAAGGCGCCGGCGGTCACCAGGTTCTTCAGTGTGTCAGCGGCGACCGAAATCACGATGCGAACCCTAGGCGATCACGGCACGCCGGGAACGTGACTGTGAGAACATCTCGATCATGAGTGACATGAACCCGGTTCGTTTGACCACATCAGGCCCCCCCGAAACGGTGCTGCCGCCGACACCAGCCGAGTTGCTTCACGCGTTGAAGCAAGCAGCAGGATCGTCGTCTGCGCTCAACGATGTCGTCGCGCGTCACCCCCGCTCGAGTCTCGTGTGGGCCGAACTGGCACGGGCGACCGATGACCCCATTGCTCGGTACGCCTTTTACAGAGTCGGTTACCACCGAGGTCTCGATTCGTTGCGCGCGAACGGTTGGCGCGGATCGGGCTACGTGCGCTGGGCTCACGAGGGGAACCGAGGTGTGTTGTCGTGCATCGCCGGACTTGCGCGGAGTGCGGCCGAGATCGGAGAAAGCGACGAAGCGGAACGCTGTCGCCTGTTCGTCAGGCAACTCGAACCGATCGCCATCGCTGAATTGGCGTGACGACTCACGGCTTCGTCCTGGCTGGTGGCCTCAGTCGTCGCATGGGCGTCGACAAGGCGACGGCTCTTTGGCAAGGTCGTCCCTTGGTGGTCAAAGCACTCGACGTGCTGTCGACGTGCGACCACGTCACCGTGATCCATCGTCGGCCCGATGCGCTGACGTCGGTGCTGGACGATCACGTCGAGGTCGTCGTCGACGTCATCGTCGACGACGAGGGCGGCGAGGGTCCACTCGACGGACTGCGCACCGCGTTGCGTCGTTCGTCGTCTGATCTGACCGTCGTTCTGGCCGTCGACCTGGTGGGAGTGACCACCGCATTGGTCGGCACGTTGATCGAGGCCCTCGAACCGAGCGACTTCGTCGCGGCGGCAGTCGGACACTCCGGGCAGCGCCAAGGGTTGATCTCGGTCTGGCGCACGACTGTCGCGCGCCCCATCGTCGATTCGTGGTTCGCGCAAGGGGAGCGTTCGGTGCACGCGTTGCTCTCGACGATCGACGTCCGTTGGGTCGACGTCGACGACGACGTTCTTCGAAACGCGAACACACCTGGAGATCTCGCCGCGGAGTAGGTTGGTTCCGCAATCGAGGAGTTGGACATGGTGAAGGAAATCGACGTCGAAGGTCTCGATCGCTTGGGAAGCGTTCCCCTGATCGACGTACGGGAGCCCGACGAGTACGCAGACGGCCACGTGCCCGGAGCGTTGCTCGTGCCGCTCGGATCCGTGCCGGCCGCCGACCTGTCGCAGTATCGGGGCTCGACCTTGTATGTCATCTGTAAATCGGGTGGACGCAGTATGCGCGCTTGCGAATTCTTGGCCGACGCCGGATACGACGTCGTGAACATCGCCGGCGGAATCATGGCCTGGGTCACCAGCGGTCGTTCGGTCGTCGAAGGATCGTCACCGTCGTGACGTTGCGCTGGATCGACAACGACGCCGACCTCGCCGAACTCATCGGTGACATGTCGGTGGCGTCCCGCATCGCCGTCGACACCGAGTTCCACCGAGAGCGCACCTATTACCCGCGTTTGGCTCTCATGCAATTCGCCTGGGAGTCCTCGGGCAACCAGCACGTCGCGTTGGTCGACCCACTTGCTTGTGACGTACGGCCCCTCATCGATCTCTTCCAATCCGAGCGTCTCTTCGTGTTCCATGCGGCTCAACAAGATCTCGACGTCCTGTCCCATTCACTCGGAACCGGTCCCGCTTCGATCTTCGACACTCAACTGGCGGCCGGTTTCGTCGGCTACGCCACTCCGTCACTCGCCAATCTGGTCAACGCCGAACTGCGTCGTTCGCTTCCGAAAGGCGATCGACTCACCGACTGGCTACGCCGTCCTCTCACCGAGGCCCAGAAGGACTATGCGGCGGCCGATGTCGAGTATCTGTTCGAGTTGACCGATCGCCTCGAGAAGTCGCTTCGTGAGCGCAACCGGCTCGAATGGGCGCACGAAGCGTGCCGAGAGCTTCGGCAGCGCAAGGTTGGTCCGTCGGACCCGACCTTGGCGTGGACGAGGATGAAGGACGTTCGGGCCATGCGGTCGCGGACTCGTGGCGTTCTGGCCGCGGTTGCCGAGTGGCGCGAACGTCGCGCCATGGCGAGCGACATTCCGCCGCGCCAGGTTCTTCCCGATTTGGCTCTGCAGGGCATCGCTCAACGAGAACCACGTTCACTCGCTGATCTCGCCCAGGCCCGCGGTGTCGACGACCGGCACACGCGGGGCTCGATCGGAAACGAGATCCTGGCTGCCGTGGCGCGAGGTCTCGAATGGCCGCTCGAATTTCCGGCCGTGGAAGGAGACGAACTCGATCGGCGCCTGCGCCCGGCCGTCACCTTGGTGTCGGCGTGGCTGAGCGAGGTGGCACGGCGCGAAGAGATCGACCCGATGCTGGTCGGCACTCGCGCCGACATCGTCGAGTTCCTGCGCGACGAACCAGAGGCCCGGCTGGCGCACGGATGGCGCTTCGACCTCGTCGGCCGGGACCTCGGCGCTCTGGTCGCGGGTCGCACTGGTCTGGCTTTCGACGGCCACGGAGGTCTCGTCATGTTCGAGGCTCCGTCATCGAGTGCCCTCTGACCAGGCTTTTCGCCCCAAATCCCGAGCAGGCTGGTCGGCCAGCCCCTACACTTTCCGCGTTCGGCTTCTCAGCCGTGTTCAGCCCCCAAGAACTAGTTCGGAGCCCTGCAGTGAAAAAGGGTCGACATCGCCGCTTCGAAGAGGCGCGCAAGTTGAAGCAAGCCGGTCCCAGTGCGTTCGACCTGGGCCTGGGCAACGATCGCTCTCCGCGCTCGGAAGATGACGAATACGCCGCCCTCGCCGAGAAGTACGGCGTGGTTTTCGATGAGGACGATTCCGACCTCGATGACGAATCCGACGACCAGTAGTTCGTCGATGAATCACCAGCTCCGGAACGTAGCTCTCGTCGCGCACGTCGACCATGGCAAAACCACCTTGGTCGACGCCTTGTTGCGTGCGACCGGCACCTTTGCCGCCCACCAGGCAGTCGTCGATCGTGTGTTGGACTCCAACGACCAAGAACGCGAACGAGGCATCACGATCCTGGCCAAGGCGGCGTCCATTACCTGGAACGGCGTGAAGATCAACTTGGTCGACACTCCTGGTCACGCCGACTTCGGTGGCGAGGTCGAGCGTGCTCTCACGATGGTCGACGGCGTCATCTTGCTCGTGGACGCGGCCGAAGGACCGTTGCCGCAAACGCGTTACGTACTGCAAAAAGCGCTGGCCCGTGACCTGCCGGCGATCGTCGTGATCAACAAGGTCGACCGCCAGGATGCGCGCCCGGACGAAGTTCTCGACGAGGTGTATCAACTCTTCATCGACCTCGAAGCGGCCGACCATCACATCGAGTTCGACGTCATTTCGGCGGTGGCGCGCGAAGGTCGTGCGATGAAGGGCCTCGGCATGCCCGCGCCGGACGGCGATCTGACCCCGTTGCTCGACGCGATCATCTCGCGAATTCCGGCCCCGCCCGGAGACCCCACCGCTCCGCTACAAGCACTCGTGACCAATCTCGACGCCAGTGATTACCTCGGTCGATTGGCCATTGGTCGCATCTATCAAGGGCAGCTGCGCAAAGGCGAGATGGTGGCTCTGCTCGAAGAGGAATTCGCCGAAGGCCAGCCGCCGCTCAAGCGCCGCCTGAGTTCGCTGATGTCGTTCGCTGGTGTCGGCCGGGCTGACGAGGAAGTTCTGTCGGCCGGCGACCTCTTCGTCGTGGCGGGATTTCCCGAAGTGGAGATCGGCGACACGATCGCCGCTATCGACAACCCCATCGCATTGACGAGGTTGTCGGTCGACGAGCCCGTTCTGGCCATGACATTCGGTGTCAACACGTCCCCGTTCGCCGGCCGCGAGGGCAAATATCTGACGTCGCGGCACATCCTCGATCGTCTGCGTCGCGAGGTGTTGGGCAACGTGTCCATCAAATTGCGCGAGACCGATACAGCCGACGTGATGGAAGTGGCGGGTCGTGGTGAGCTGCAGTTGGCAGTTCTCATCGAATCGATGCGACGCGAGGGTTACGAGCTCCAGGTGAGCCGACCCGAGGTGATCACCAAGGAAGTGAACGGCAAGAAGTTCGAACCACTCGAGCGCGGAGTCTGCGACGTGCCCGACGAGCACGTGGGCACCGTCACCCAGGCCCTCGCTCCACGTAAGGGTCGCGTGACCGATCTTCGTTCGGGCGATCCGGGGCGAACGATCGTCACGTTCGAATGCCCGAGTCGTGGCCTCATCGGATTTCGTTCACTCTTGCTGTCGGCCACGCGCGGGACCGCGATGCTGCATCAACACCATGCCGGCTGGACACCGTGGGCGGGCGATCTGCCGCATCGCAGTGGGGGCGCGATGATCGCCGACCGCGAGGGGATGGTCACGGCGTACGCCCTCGACAATCTTCAGCTGCGTGGAGAACTGTTCGCCCAGCCCGGCGACAGGGTGTACGAGGGGATGGTCGTGGGCGAGAGTGCTCGCGGCGACGAGATGGTGGTCAACGCCGTGCGCGCCAAGGAGAAGACCAACATCCGAACCCACAGTCATGACGACGGCGTCAAGTTAGCCGCCGCACGTATCCACACGCTCGAGAGTGCGATCGAATGGATCGCCGACGACGAGTTGGTCGAAGTGACACCGGCGAACATCCGGGTTCGCAAGCGGCATCTCGCTCTGGAAGATCGCCGCAAGGCGTTCAAACAGGCCAACGCCTGACCGTTGCGTCACTCAGGATTCGCGCCGTAACGGGCCGACGCGCTACTTCTTCGCTGACGTCTTCGCTGTCTGTTTCTGGCGGCGAGCCGCGAGCCGTACCTCGGCCTCGTGCGGAAGTGGAGTGTTACGCGGCCGCTCCAGGAGCTCAACGATGCAGTCGTACACCTTCTTGCCCACGAGTTCGACGATCTCGTCGCGAAGGTGCTTGTAGACCGGGTCGCGGCCGACGAACGCGTCGGGAGTGTCGGTGCACCACCAGTGGAATTCGTCGCCACTCACACCCCAATCGCGACGCTTCCATTCGCGCAGAATGGTGGTGACCCAGCCGGTGTCGTCTTCGGAATGCTCGAGGTGTACCGGCAACTGCCAACACACCGTGGGCTTCCAATCGAGCGGTCGTTCACCGGCTTCGAGAGCTCCGATGTGAAGAGCACAACCTTCGCCGCCGGCGAAGCCCGGACGGTTCAAGAAGATGCAGGCTCCGTCGACGCGTCGGGTGGCGGTCTCTCCGCTGGGCATCTTCTTCAAGAACCCGGAATTGGCCTTCTTCTTGAACTGCCAATTCTTCTCGGTCAGGCGGACCGCATGCTTGACGACCTTGGCCACGTCCTCCTCGTCACCGAAGTGAGCGCCGTACGAGCAGCACCCCTGGTTGAGGTGTGTGGCATTGGTTTCGAGGACTCCCTTGCATCCCTCGCCGAAGATGCACTTCCACGACGATCGCAGGAAGGTCGCGTCGACGATCCAGGTGCGCTGCTCGGTCGGGTCTTCGAACGAGACCATTTCGTGCAGGTCTTCGTAGCGCTTGTTCACGCCGGGTACGGGCACTCGTCGAGGGGTCACCCGGACAGGCTAAGGGGAGCCAGAGGTAATCTGTGAATCCCATGACTCGTCGCCCACCGCGTACCGCCAACGAACTTCGTCAGTCGTTCACCGACTTCTTCGTGAGCAAGTCGCACACGGCCGTCCCGTCGGCGAGTCTGATCCCGCACGATCCCACCGTCTTGTTCACCGTCGCCGGCATGGTTCCCTTCAAGCCGTACTTCGTGGGCGACGAGATCGCACCGTTCAAACGGGCGGCCACCGTCCAGAAATGTGTTCGCGCCGGCGGCAAGCACAACGACCTCGACGACGTCGGTCGCACCAAGCGTCATCTCGTGTTCTTCGAGATGCTCGGCAACTTCTCGTTCGGTGACTACTTCAAGGAATCGGCCATCCCCTGGAGCTGGGAACTGGTCACCGAGTACTTGGGCTTCGACGGCGACCGCATCTGGGTGACCGTGCACACCAGTGACGATGAGGCCGAAGCCATCTGGCACGAGCAGGTCGGTGTTCCGCTCGACCGCCTCCAGCGCCTGGGCGACAAGGACAACTTCTGGCAGATGGGCGACACCGGACCGTGCGGACCCTGCTCCGAACTGCACATCGACCGTGGACCCAGTTTCGGCCCGGACGGTGGCCCTCTGAACGATCCGCACGGCGACCGTTTCATGGAGTTCTGGAACCTGGTCTTCATGCAGTTCAACCAGGCTCCCGATGGATCCCGCACACCGCTGCCCAAGCCGTCCATCGACACCGGCGCCGGCCTCGAGCGCATCCTCGCCTTGGTGCAGGGAACCGATTCCGTGTGGGAGACCGACGCGTTGTTCCCGATGATCGAACAGGCTCAATCGCTCACGGGAGCCACGTATCGCACCGGCGACTACGACGACCGGGCCAGTTTCAGTCTGCGCGTTCTCGCCGAACACGCCCGAAGCAGCGCGATGCTCGTCGGCGACGGAGTCTTCCCCTCGAACGAAGGCCGCGGTTACGTGTTGCGCCGAATCATCCGACGCGCGGTTCGCCACGCTTACTTGTTGGGTACCGAGCAGCTGGTGATGCCCTCGTTGGTTCAGACCGCGGTCGACGTGATGGGCCAGGCCTATCCCGATCTCGTGTCCCAGCGAGATTTCGTGGTCGACGTCCTGACTCGCGAAGAAGAGCGCTTCCGTCAGACGCTGAAGACCGGAGTCGCGATTCTCGACGGAGAGATCGCTCGCTCGTCCGGACGTCTGGCCGGCGAGACCGCCTTCTTGCTGCACGACACCTACGGTTTCCCACTCGAAGTCACCGAAGAGATCGTCGGCGAGCGTGGCCTCACCGTCGACCGCGAGGGCTTCGACCGGGAGATGTCCTTGCAGCGCGAGCGCGCCAAGGCCGCTCGCAAGGGTGCCGGGGTGGCGTCCGAACTGCAGGACCGCTACCGCGAAATCCTCGAAGAGTTCGGAACCACCACGTTCGTCGGGTACACCGCCGACGAGTCCGCCGCCCGCGTGCTGGCCGTGGTCGAGAACGAGTCGGGTCTCGACGTCTTTCTCGATCGCACTCCGTTCTATGCCGAGAGCGGAGGGCAAGTGGGCGACACGGGCCGAATCGAAGGCCCGTCGGGCGTCCTCGAAGTTCTCGACACCACGTTCGCCGTTCCCGGTCTTCGCCGCCACCACTGTCGAGTGACGTCGGGCATCGTGTCAGCGGGG
>VFZC01000038.1 GCA_016871355.1 Actinomycetota bacterium | reverse complement strand
CGGTCGTCATGATCGAAGTGGGTGCGCGACTCGGTGTGCCCTTGGCCGGCATCGGACTGCCGGCCCACGTCGTGGTCGGAGAGTTCGACGGCGGCCGAATCGACCGCTTCTTCGATCCGTTCGATCGGGGTCGTGTGCTCGATCGAGCCGGTTGTCGTGCGCTCGTCAGCCGATTGGCCGGGCGAACCGAGGTGATCCCGGAGGCGTCGTTCGACCCGATGTCGAATCTGTCTCTGCTCGAACGCATGCTGAACAATCTGAAAGCGATCTACTCGGCGCGTTCCGATGATTTGTCGGCCGTGCGCGCCTTGGCGCGCGTGATGACGTTGCGCTCGCGCCTTCCGGGCGTTGGTGACAGCGAGACGAACGAACGCTTCCGCTTGGCCGCTCCGCTCAACTGAGATGACACACTGATCGCATGATCGATCAGACCATCAAACGGTGTCTCGGCCAGATGATGCACGGAGTCCAGGTGGTGGGTGCGTCGTCCGGGGGAGTGCAGCGGGCCTACTGCAGTCACTGGGTGTCGCAGGTGAGTTTCGCCGAACCGGTGGTGATGGCGTCGATCTCGCCCCGGCACGACACGTATCCGCTGATTCGCGACTCGGGCCGATTCTCGGTGTCGGTGCTGGCGGGCGATCAGGTGGCCGTCGGTCAGTACTTCTCGTACCCGGGGCGCAAGTTCCACTACATCGCGACCGAGTTCCTCGAGACCTGGCACGACCTCCCGGTGGTCACGAATGCGATCGCCTGGCTCGACTGTGCCGTGTTCGAGACCAAGACCATGATCGACCACGAGTTGATCTTCGCCCGAGTGGAATCGGTGCAGGGCAACCGGCTCCGTGACGCCCCGCTCACGTATTCGAGTCGCCTGGGTTGGCGGGTGGCCGGCGACAAGGCGCGCGAGGCCGGGGTGTCGGTGCGAGACGAACTGCTGGCTCGCCTGGCCGCGGCCGGGTACGCCGTCGAATCGGCTGGCGACGACGCGCCTGACGAGTGACACACCGCCCCGGTTGATCCGCGTCGGTGCACGGTCGCTAGTTTTTTGCTCATGAGCACCGCCGTACAGACCGCCGAAGAAGTCCGCGTCAACACGCTGATCGACGAACTCCTCGCCGAGTTCCCGCCCACCAAGACCGACCCGGTCACGTTCCTCGGGGCGCAGTACGACAAGGGTTTGGCCTGGGTGCACTTTGCCGAAGGTCAAGGTGGCTTGGGTCTCAACCCCAAGTTGCAGCGCACGATCAACGAGCGCTTGTTCGCCGCCGGCGCCCCGAACCCGGTCGGACGCAACCCGATCGGTCACGGCATGTGCGGCCCGACGGTGGCGGTGTGGGGCAGCGACGCGCAGAAGCAGCGTTACCTGCGTCCGTTGTTCACCGGCGAAGAAGTGTGGTGCCAGTTGTTCTCCGAGCCGGGTTCCGGATCCGACTTCGCGGGTCTGTCGGCCAAGGGTGTGCGTGACGGTGGCGAGTGGATCGTGAACGGTCAAAAGGTGTGGACCACCCTCGCGCACCTGTCGCGGTGGGGTCTCCTCATCGTTCGTACCGATCCGGAAGCCGTGAAGCACGCCGGCCTCACCGCGTTCGTGGTCGACATGCAGGCTCCCGGTGTGGAGGTTCGTCCGCTGTACCAGATCACTGGTGAAGCCGAATTCAACGAGGTGTACTTCACCGACGTGCGCATCTCGCACGACGAGATGCTCGGCAACGTCGGCGACGGCTGGCGCGTCTCGCTCACCACGCTCATGAACGAGCGCGTGTCGATCGGCGGCGCGATCCCGGCCAAGGGTTCCGGCCCGATCCGTGACGCCGTGAAGGCGTTCAAGAATTCGGCACCGCACAACCCGGCCACCAAGGACGAGTTGATGTCGCTTTGGACCCGTGCCGAACTGCTTCGCCTCACGAACATTCGCGCGTCACAGATGCGCAAGATGGGTGATCCGGGTCCGGAGGGTTCGATCGCCAAGTTGGCGATGGCCGAACTGAACAAGGACATCTACTCGTACACGGTGTCGTTGCTCGGCGCCGAAGGAATGCTCTTCCCGGGCGGCTTCGAGAAGATTCGCCCCGAACACGCAATGGGCAACGAAACGCCGCAGAAGGCGTTCTTGCGCAGCCGCGCCAACTCGATCGAAGGTGGCACCAGCGAAGTGATGCGCAACATCCTCGGAGAGCGTGTTCTCGGACTGCCCGGTGACGTTCGCGTCGACCGCGACGTCGCGTGGAGCAAGGTGCCCCGGAACTGATCGTCACGAACCGGACTGCAGAAGCAGTCCGGTGAACAAGGCGGCCAATGCCGTCAACAGTCCGAGTGCGCCACCCAAGGCGAGGGCGAGTTTGCTGCGACCGAGTGAGTGGACGGCCGCGCTCACACCCGTGAGGGCCGCGAGCAGCACGTGAACGAAGATCGTCACCTGGTAGTCGGTGCTCGTGTCGCTCACGCCGATGTCGACGATGTTCCAGATTCCGGTGGCTACCACGACCACGAAGGCCGGCCAGGCGATGCGGCCGAACGCTTGGGCCGCCACCTTGGTGCTCTCGGGAAACGCCGCGCGCAGACGCGGAACCAGCCCACCGAGAACGATCTGGCCGCCGACCCACACCGAGGAGGCCAGGACGTGCAGGAACAGGCGGATGGTGTCGGCGGTGGGAGAGAGCATGGCGACAGATTGCCAGACGGCGCGGCTAGACGGCGAGAAACGAGAGGACGTCGCTGGCCGCGAGTGACCGGTCGTCGACACGAGGACGGTGAGCGAGAGACCCTCCCGACATCGCAGTGATCGCGACGTCGACGGCCGATTGCAGATCGCGCAGATTGCGCGGCGGTGGGAAGTATTCGTCTTCGTCGGTGATGCGTACTTCTTCAACTCCGCCTCGCGGAGACAGGCGGGCGATCACCGCGTCAACCAGTTCTTCGGGTGCCGAAGCGCCCGCGGTGACTCCGACCGTGCCGGTGATGTCGAGCGGTAGTTCGTCGGCATCGTTGATGCGAAAGACGCGAGCACGGCCAGCCTCGCGCGCGAGTCGTTCGAGAGCCCGCGTGTTGGACGAGTTGGCCGAACCGATCACCACGATGGCGTCGCAGCGGGGCGCCATGGACATGAGGGCCGACTGGCGGTTGGTCGTGGCGAAGCACAGGTCACTGCGACCCGGAGTCCACACATCGGGGAATCGCTCGCGCACTCGAACGGCGACTCCTTCCCAATCGCGATGCGACAAGGTGGTCTGGGCGAGCAGGGCCACCGGCTCGGTGAAGACGGGCAAAGCGTTCACTTCGTCGATGGACTCGACACGTGAAATGGCGTCAGGTGCCACGGCCATGGTGCCGACGGCTTCCTCGTGGCCCTCGTGTCCGACGTACACGATGCGGAACCCCTTGCCGGCGCGCACTTTCACTTCGTGGTGAACCTTGGTGACGAGTGGACACACCGAGTCGACCACGACCGAACCGCGCTCGCGCGCCGCGGCCACCACTTCGGGGGCCGAACCGTGGGCCGACAACATGATGGGACGACCGGGAGGAACCTCGGTGATGTCGTCGACGAAAACGACTCCCAACTTCTGGAAGCGCTCGACGACCAACTTGTTGTGCACGATCTCGTGGTAGCAGTACACCGGCGCCGGGTAACAGCGCACCATCCACGCCAAGGCCTTGATCGCCATCTCGACACCGGCGCAGAAACCGCGCGGTGCCGCGAGCAGCACGCGATCGACCGGCATGCGGTGAGGATAACCCGGCCTGTGGAAGGCCGTCGGTAGCCTGCCCGGCATGTCCGCACGGCGATCGAATCCGATTGTGGTCGCGGTCACACCAGGTTCACCGGCCGAGACCGCGGGTCTTCTCGTCGGCGACGAGGTGTTGTCGCTCAACGGCACCGTTCCGCGCGACGTGATCGAGTGGAGGCTGCTCGCCGATTCGCCCGAGGTCGAACTCGACGTGGCGCGTCAGGGCGTCGAACTCACGGTGCTGGTCGACAAGACAGAAGGTCAACCACTCGGCGCCGAGGTGTCGAGTGCGGTCTTCGACCGAGTTCGCACGTGCGACAACCACTGTCCGTTCTGCTTCATCTATCAACTCCCGTCCGGAATGCGCAAGAGCCTGTACCTCAAGGACGACGATTATCGGCTGAGTTTCTTGTACGGGAACTTCACGACGCTCACCCGGTTCACCGAGTCCGACCTCGAACGCGTGGTGACGGAGGGACTGTCGCCGCTCAACGTGAGCATCCACGCGACCGATCCCGATCGGCGTTCCGAGATGCTGCGCAACCGGCGAGGCGGTATGAGCTTGCGCTGGCTGCGCGCTCTGCTCGACGCCGGAATCGTGGTGAACGGCCAGATCGTCGTGTGTCCGGGGGTCAACGACGGCGCCGTTCTCGACGAGACCCTGACCGGAATTCTCGATCGCTTTCCCGAACTCAACCATGTGGCGGTGGTTCCGCTCGGAATCAGTCGGTTCAACCCCGAGTCGACGATGCGCGAGCACACGATCGCCGAAGCGCGGGCCGTCGTCGACATCGTTCACGCGTGGCAGGAGCGCTTCTTCGCGCTGTTCGGACAACGCAAGGTCTTCGCCGCCGACGAGTACTACTTGATGGCCGAGCTGCCGTTCCCGGACGGCGATACGTACGAAGGCTTCGGTATGTACGAAGACGGGATCGGCATGGCCCGCACGTTCGAACGGGAGTTCACGGGTCGCGTGAACGAACCAACCGGACCACAGAGCGGATTCTTCGCCTGGGTCGACGGTGCACCGGCCGAGGGTTATCGGGCGCCACGTAATCCAGCCGGCGACACCGGATTGCGCGGGTGCGGCGATCCGACATCGGTCACCATTCGACGTCGCGCCGACCGTGATGCACCGGTGGCGATCCTGACCGGCGAGTACGGTGCACGGGTGCTCGCTCCTCTCGTCGAATCGCTGCGGCGCGACGATGTTCGCGTGGTTCCCGTCGTCAACGAATTCTTCGGGGGCAACACCGCGGTCACGGGTCTGATGACCGGTCACGACCTCGCTCGTGTTCTGTGCGAGCAGCCGACGGGGCATCGTTATCTGTTGCCCGACGTCTGTTTGTCGGAGGGTCGATTCCTCGACGGCCAACGTGTGGAAGATCTGCCGCGGCCGGTCGAAGTGATCCCGACCGACGGCATCTCGCTGCGTCGTGCATTGGAGATGGCATGACCGAGATCGACGAAGAACTCCCGCAGGTGGTCATCGTCGGCCGTCCGAACGTGGGCAAGAGCACCTTGTTCAACCGCATCGTGGGCGAGCAGATGGCGATCGTGGAAGACCGTCCCGGTGTCACGCGCGATCGCAAGGAGCAGCCGGCCGAATGGCTGGGTCATCGCTTCTTGCTCGTCGACACCGGTGGCTGGTTGCCTCAGGGAAGCGAACTCGACGCGAAGGTGAGCCGCCAGGTGGAAGCCGCGGTGCGGTCGGCCGATCTGGTGTTGTTCGTCGTGGACGGATCGGTCGGAATCACCGACGACGACGAATCGGTCGCCAACTGGCTCCGTCGCGTCGACGTGCCGATTCTGCTCGTTGTGAACAAAGCCGACAACGACCGTCGCGAGACCGATCGTTGGGAGTTCTTGTCGCTCGGAGTCGGCGAACCGATTCCGGTGAGCGCCCTGCACGGACGTCGGGCCGGCGACCTGCTCGACGAAGTGATCGCGCGGATTCCCGAAGTGATGGTCACCGAATTGCCGTGGCTCGAGGAATCGCCCAAGGTCGGCGGTGAGCGTCCGCCGCGCGTCGCATTGGTGGGTCGTCCGAACGTGGGCAAGAGCACGCTGTTCAACCGCTTGGTGGGGGAGGACCGTTCGGTGGTGCACGACATGCCGGGCACCACGCGCGACTCGATCGACACACTCGTCGAAACCGAAGACGGGCCGGTGGTGTTCGTCGATACGGCCGGTATGCGCCGACGTTCGCGTATCGACGATTCAGCCGAGTACTACTCGCTCGTTCGCGCACTGCGGGCGGTCGACGATGCCGACATCGCCTTCCTGGTGATCGACGCGACCGAAGGTGTGACCGCTCAGGATCAGCGCCTCGCCGAGCGCATCGACGCCGCCGGATGTCCCATCGTCGTCGTTCTCAACAAGTGGGAGATGGTCGACACCGGTGAGGATCGCGAGAACGTGGAGACCGAGTTGAAGCGCAAACTCCACTTCGTGGGTGAGGCGCCCATCATGAAGATCTCGGCGCTCACGGGCAAGGGTGTGCACAAGTTGCGTCCTGTTCTGCAAGATGCGATCGAGCAGTACCACCGGCGTGTGCCGACCCGCGACGTCAATCGGGTGATCTCGGAGGCTCAGCAACGTCAACCAGCCGGAGGCGGGGCCAAGGTGATGTACGCGTTGCAGGGTGCGACCGACCCGCCGACCTTCACGCTCTTCGTCAACCGCGAACTTCCTCAGTCGTACATCCGGTATCTCGAACGATCCATCCGTGAAGCCTTCGAGTTCGGGCCCACACCCATCAAGTTGCGTGTTCGCCGTCGGAGCGAGTGATGCCGTTCTGCGAGGAGTGCGCGCGCTATTTCGCGCCCAGCGCCATGCGCAGCGATGGTTCGTGTCCGCAGTGCGGCCGGGTCCTCGACGCTCCGAGCTACTCGGCCAAGAATCTCGATCTGCACGAATTGGCCGATGCCAAAGCCCCGTGGCATTTCAAGCTCCTGGTGGTCGCGCTCTGCCTGTACCTGGGCTGGCGCATCGTCGACTTGTTCGTGTAGCTCAATCGTTCGTCTCGTCGACTCGTTCGTCTCGAGGTCATGGCCGTCTGGTCCCGCTAGGCTCGGCACACGCCACGGGCTGTGGCGCAGCTTGGTAGCGCGCTTGACTGGGGGTCAAGAGGTCGCAGGTTCAAGTCCTGTCAGCCCGACGTTGCGACCGCCGGCCCGTGCCGGCGGTCGTTGTTTTTCCGGATCGTTTTCCGGATCGTCGACTCGGTCGTGTTCCGGGGGCCGGCGTGAGCCGACGACTACCGTGGACACATGTCGTCACGCACCCTCTCCGAGTCGGCGTCCAAGTCCCTGCTCGCCGAGTACGGAGTGCCCATGGCGCCCGAGCGGCTGGTCAGCAGCCCTGACTCCGCGGTCGTCGCCGCTCGAGACATCGGTCTCCCCGTCGTCGCCAAGTTGTGTGGTGACTCGATCGCCCACAAGACCGAACGTGGCCTCGTTCGTCTTCGTCTCGCCGACGATGCCGCGGTGGCGGCCGCCACGGCCGAACTTCTGGCCGCGGCCCGTCCCGAGGACGGTGACGTGTCGGTGCTCGTGGCGCCGATGGTGCGCGGTAACCGCGAACTCATCGCCGGTGTGGTGCGCGATCCGCAATTCGGGGCCAGTGTGATGCTGGGTGTCGGGGGAGTCCTGGCCGAGGCCGTGGCCGACGTGGTGTTCCGGCCGGCCCCGCTCGATCGCACCACCGCGCATGACATGATCGCCGATCTGGCGACCCAGAAGCTGTTGGGCGACTTTCGCGGCGAGAAGGCGGTCGATCGCGAGGTGATCGTCGACGTTTTGGTCGGCTTGGGCCGTCTGGCCTCCGAGCGTTCCGACGTGGCGAGCGTCGACGTGAATCCGTTGATCATCGGCGCCGACGGTGTGCCGGTGGCCGTCGATGCATTGGTGGAGATCGGACCGGCGTCACCACCGCCGGCCGTGGCGCGGCCGCGGCCATCCGACGCACAGTTCCGGGCTCTCTTCGATCCGCGCGGTGTGCTGGTCACCGGTGCGTCCACTCATCCCGGCAAGTTCGGCTTCGTCTCGCTGCACAACATCCTCGCGGCCGGTTATCACGGAGCCGTCCACGGCACCAATCTGCAGGGTGAAGAGGTGCTCGGCATCAAGACCGTGGCCGACATCGCGTCGCTTCCCGACGATGCGATCGATCTCGTGTTCGTGTGCACACCGGCCTCAGCCAACCCCGATCTGTTGCGCGCGTGTGCCGCCAAAGGTGTGAAGGCGGCGTTCCTCACGTCGGCTGGTTACGGCGAAGCCGGCGACGAGGGTCGACGGGCCGAAGCCGAACTGGTCGCACTGGCCGACGAACTCGGCATTCTGCTGGCCGGTCCGAATGGTCAAGGTGTCGTGAGCACACCGGCCAACTTGTGTGCGCAGATCGTCGCGCCGTATCCACCGGCGGGCCGTATCGGTGTCGCGAGTCAGAGCGGCAACTTCGTGTCGAGCTTCATGAACTACGCGCGGGCGACCGGAGTCGGCATCAGTCGCGCAGTGTCGGCCGGCAACGCGGCCGCGGTCTCGGTGGCCGACTACCTCGACTTCTACGCCGACGACCCGGCCACTGCGGTCGGACTCGCGTACGTGGAAGGCATCACCGACGGGCGATCGCTCATGGAGCGTCTCGGTGCGGCGGCTCGACGCAAGCCGTTGGTGCTCGTGAAGGGTGGCGCCACCGAAGGTGGAGCGCGCGCGGCGGCATCGCACACCGGTGCGTTGGCGGCCAACGACAAGGTGTTCGACGGCTTCTGTCGCGCCGCTGGCATCACCCGGGCCGCAACGGTCGAAGAGGCTTTCGAAGCGGCGGCCACCTTCGCGTCGCAGCCGCTGCCGGCCGGACCGAACGTTGTCGTTCTCACCACGGCCGGCGGTTGGGGTGTGGTCACGTCCGACGCGCTGACGCGTGACGGCGCACTCGTTCTCATGCCGTTGCCCGACGACCTCAAGGCGGCGATCGACGAGAAACTGCCGCCGCGCTGGAGTCGAGGGAATCCGGTCGATTGTGCGGGAGGCGAAACGCGCGACACGATTCCCGAAGTACTCGAGTTGATCGCTACGCACCCCGACGTGCACTCGATCATCTATCTGGGCATCGGAATCCAGGCCAATCAAGCGCGTCTCATGCGTGAGGGCGGCTTCTATCCCGATCACGGCCTCGAACGGATCGTTGCGTATCACGAACGTCAGGATCAGCGTTTCGCCGAGGCGGCCGACGAACTGTCGCGCCGCACCAACAAGCCGATCCTGGTGGCCACCGAACTCGCGGTGGCCGACCCCGACAATCCCGGACCAGCGACGGTTCGCGCCACCGGGCGTCTGTGCTACTCGTCGGGTAATCGCGCGGTCACCGCACTCGGTCACCTGTACCGCGCGGCCGAGTTCCGTCGTCGTCGAGGACTCTGATGCCCGACCGGCGAACGCGGCCAGCGGCCAACCCGATCGCCACGCTGTTGTTCGTCGCCGCGTTCCCGGCCGTCGTTCTGTTCGGCGTGTGGCGTTACGCGTTGTCGCAAGACGACAGCGCTCCGCCCGACGTCGATCGCATCGCCGAGTTTCCGGCCACCACTCCACGAACGCCGGTCCTGTCGGCGCGCCGCACTCCCGAGGTTCTCGCGCGCGAGACGTCGTCGACGGCGTTCGAAGGAGCGTTGCGTCCACTGGGTGGTGCCGTCTTGCCCGGATCGTGTGCGGCCGTATCCGTCGACGGCGCACTCGCGCTCTCCGATGGCATCGACACGCCGGTGACTCCGGCCAGTACGTTGAAGGTGGCGGTGGCGGCCGTGGCACTCGACGTGCTCGGCCCCGATTTCGTCTACACGACGTCGGTTCATGCCGAGATCGTCAACGGTTCGGTTGGCTCGATTTATCTCGTTGGTGGCGGAGACCCCCTGTTGGCGTCGTCGTGGTACCCCGACGACGGTTCGTACAACCTGTATCCGCAACAGCCCGCCACATCGTTCGATGCGTTGGCCGATGCCGTGGTTCAGGCCGGGGTCACACAAGTGGCCGGCAACGTCGTCGGTGATGCGTCGCGCTACGACGCCGAGTTGTATCCGTCCGAGTGGCCCATCACCTTCCGTGCCGTGGAGGGCGGACCGATCTCGGCGTTGCTCGCGAACGACGGCATCACCCGCGGCCAGCCGGGACGCGCCGCCGATCCGGCGCAATCGGCCGCTCAGGAGTTCACCCGGCTGCTGCAAGCGCGCGGGGTCGTGATCGCCGGGCAGCCCACATCGGGGGTCATGCCGGCCGGACTTCCGGCGGTGGCGTCGGTGTCATCGGCGCCGTTGTCGCAAGTGATCGGTGAGATGTTGCGCAACAGTGACAACAACACGGCCGAGATGATGGTGAAGGAGATCGGTCGGACCGCCAAGGGTGCCGGCTCACGCGGCGCTGGCACCGCATCGATACGCGAACGCCTCGAGTCGTGGGGTGTTCCGATGACCGGTGTCACGATCGTCGATGGTTCGGGCTTGGCTCGCGAGAACAAGATGACGTGTGCGGCGATGATGGCGTTGCTCGACCGATACCGCATCGATTCACCGTTGGTCTCGGCCATGGCGGTGGCCGGTCGAACCGGCACGCTGGCCGACGATTTCATCGGCGATCCGCTCGAGGCCCGCCTCATCGGCAAGACCGGCAGCCTCACGGGAGTCAAAGCGTTGGTCGGTTACGTGCCAGTCGAAGGAGTCGGAACGATTCGCTTCGCCGTGATGCTCGAGGGCAACGGCGTCGAGCAGGAGGGAACGTTCCGACCCATCTGGGAGACGTATCTCTCCGATGCGCTGAGTTCGTATCCGTCCGGTCCCACCGCCGATCGACTCGTTCCACTCGAACCGGTTCCGACGCCGTGAGTTACCGGTTGCCGATGTTTCCGCTCGGAACGCCGTTGCTGCCCGGCGCGGCTCTGCCGTTGAACGTGTTCGAACTGCGCTACTTGATGATGATGGACGACTGCCGCGCCGCGACCACACCCGAGTTCGGGGTGGTTCTCATCGAGCGGGGGAGTGAAGTCGGCGGTGGCGACGAACGAACTGCGGTCGGTTGCGTCGCCCGTATCGTGCGCATGCTCGAACACGAGGACGGTCGTCGTTCGGTCCTGGCCGTGGGTGACCGTCGCATCAGAGTCGAGCGTTGGCTCGACGACGATCCGTATCCGGTGGCGATGGTCGACGACTGGCCCGACGAGAGCGACGACGTGAACGAATTCGTGGCGGCGGATCTCGCGCAACGGCTGGCCGTGTTCATCGACCTCGTCGCTCGGGCCACCGACCGACCCGGACCGGTGGTCGAACCCGACCTCGACGAGACGCCGTCGGAGTTCGTGTGTCGGGTCGCCTCGATCCTTCCCTTCGGCCCGAGTGATCGGCAGTCGATCCTGGCCGCGCCCGATGTGGCCGAGCGTTATGAACGGGTCGCGGTCGCCTTGGACGACCTCATCGCGGTCACCCGATTCCGTCTCGCCGACGAGATCTGACGAGTTCGGACGAGAACCAGCGGCACGGGGCGGGTGGCGTTTTCGGCCCTGGCTGCTAGAAAATGGGGGTGCCCGACACGAGTCCCAGCCGTCACGAGTCGGCCAGTATCGGCGTCGTCGTCGACCTCGTCCGCGACTACGCCAAGCAGGAGACTCTCGGCCCGCTCAAGGGTGCCGGCCGGTGGCTGGCCCTCGGAGCCGCCGGTGCGGTGTTCATCGGTCTGGGCAGCGTGTTCGTCCTGATCGGCGTCCTGCGGTTGCTCCAGACCGAGACCTCGGCGTTCGACGGTGGCTGGAGCTGGGTTCCGTATCTCATCGTCCTCGTCGCCGCGGCGATCGTGGCTGCCATCGCGTTGTCACGAGTCAAGAAGGCGACTCTCGGAAAGGAGCCCGGTCATGGCTCGCGCTGATCACATCTCTCGCGACGACATCGAACGCAAGTTGCGTGGTCTTCAAGGAGACGTTCAGGAAAAGGTCGAAGATCGCAAGAGTGCGATCGTCGGTCTGGCTGTCGGCGTCGGAGTCGTGCTGGTCGTGGCGTTCTACTTGCTCGGTCGTCGCTCCGGTAAGCGTCGTTCGGCTGTCGTCGAGATCCGGCGCGTCTGACCATGTTCGCTTTCCTGCGCGCGCGAAGTCTGCGCGAGGGATTCCTGCGCGGTCGGCGAGCCTGGACCGCGGTCGGAGTGGTCGTGTGGGGTTTTCGCCTCGTTCGTCGGCTGGCGGCACGGCGACCGCAGATCGTCGGCTCCGAGCGACTCGAACCAGGCCAGTCGATCACCATCACGGCGTCCGACCGTTGATGCGGGTACTTCTGCGCAACCCCCGCCGCGAGATCACGATCGACGGCCGCCGTCGAGTGCACGCTCTCCTGAACGAACTCGGACTCTCGCGTGAAGCCCATCTGGTGATCCGCAATGGCGAACTGGTTCCGGGCGACGGTGAACTGAACGCCGACGACGAGATCGAGATTCGTCCGGTCATCTCCGGAGGCTGACGATGAAGTGTCGTACCTGTCGAAACCCGGCGATCATCGACCTGCCGCGCCACAACGCCAACTTCTGCGCCGAGCACCTGCTGCAGTTGTGTCGCCGTCAAGTCGAGAAGGCCATTCACGATCACCAGATGTTCGAGCCCACCGATCACTTGTTGGTCGCGGTGTCGGGTGGCAAGGACTCGCTCGCGGTGTGGGACATCTTGCGCGAGTTGGGTTATCGCACCACCGGCTTGTACATCGCGCTCGGCATCGGTGAATACAGCCACGAGTCGCAAACGTTCGCCGAAGATTTCGCGGCTCGCCGGGGCTTGCCCCTGGTGATCGAGTCGTTGCGCGACGATCACGGGTTCGACGTTCCGACCGCGGCCCGGGCCACCGGTCGAGTGCCCTGTTCGGCCTGCGGCATGAGCAAACGGCACATCTTCGATCGCGTGGCCCGCGACGGCGGCTACGACGCCGTGGTGACCGGGCACAATCTCGACGACGAGGCCGCCGTGCTGTTCGGTAATGCATTGCGCTGGGACGTGGAATACCTGGCCCGACAGCTCCCGCTTCTGCCGGCCCGTGGGGGCTTCCCGCGCAAGGCCAAGCCTCTGGTCAGGCTCACCGAGCGCGAAACGGCGGCCTGGTGCATCGTGCGGGGCATCGACTACATCGTCGACGAATGTCCGATGGCGGCGGGCAACAAGCACCTGGCGTACAAACAGGCGCTCAACCTCATCGAGGAAGAATCACCGGGCGCCAAGGCGACGTATTACCTCGGATTCCTCGAGCGCATGGCTCCGCTCCTCAGTGGGTCGTCGGCTCGACGAGCCGACGAACTCGCGTCGTGCGTGCGGTGTGGTTCGCCCACCGGCGCCGAGGTGGCCACTGATGGCTCGACCGTGTGCGCGTTCTGTCGTCTCTCGGAAAAGGCTCGTGGTCACGAGCCGGTGCCCGTCGAAATGCTCATGAGCAAGTCGGCGCGCCGTGCGGCGGCGAAGGAGGCTCGGGGATGAACGTGTTCGCGTATGGCGAGAAGGCTCTGCTGATCGACGGGAAGCAGCGTCGTTATCTCGTGACTCTGGCCGAAGGGGCCGAGTTTCACAGTCACGCCGGTTTCGTGGCCCACGCCGAGATCGTCGGGCGCCCCGAGGGGATCCGTGTCGAGTCGACCCGAGGCGCTCGCTACATCGTGTTGCGTCCGACCCTCGAAGACTTCGTGATCGAAATGCCGCGTGGTGCTCAAGTGATCTACCCGAAGGATCTGGCTCCGATCGCGATGCTGGCCGACATCGCACCGGGTGTTCGAGTTCTCGAAAGCGGAGTGGGCTCGGGTGCGTTGTCGATGACGATGCTGCGAGCCGGGGCCACGATCATCGGATACGAACTCCGCGAAGACTTCGCCCAAAGGGCCAAGGCCAACGTGTCGTCATTCCTGGGTTCCGCCGCACTCGAGCGCTATCACGTGGAGATCCGCGACTGTTACGCCGGAATCGATCCCGAGTTGCAGGTCGACCGGGTGGTTCTCGATCTGCCCGAACCCTGGAACGTCGTGCCACACGCCGAAGTGGCCATGCGGCCGGGCGGAATCCTGGTGGCGTACACGCCGTCGATCACTCAGGCGGCCGAGACGCGCCATGCCATGGCATCGCACCGCTGGACCGGGACGCGCACCCTCGAGGTGCTGCATCGCGGTTGGTACATCGAGGGGAACGCAGTGCGCCCGGATCACCGCATGGTGGCGCACACCGGCTTTTTGACCGTGGGGCGGCTGCTCGGAGCCTGAGTTCGACCCCGC
>VFZC01000037.1 GCA_016871355.1 Actinomycetota bacterium | reverse complement strand
CTCGTTTCCTGACCGAGGTCAGTCGGGCATCACGAGAACGGGCTTGATCACCGCGCCACTCGCACTCGCCTTCTCGGCTTCGTTGATCTGATCGAGTGGGAACTCGGTGATGAGTTCGTGGTACGGAAATTTCCCGTCGGCGTTGAGTCGAGCGAGGTGCGGAATGAATTCGTTGGGCACCGAATCGCCTTCCATGACGCCGGTGATGGTGCGTCCGCTGATCATCGACAGGAAGTCGACGCTCAGATCTCCGAAGCCCACGCCGGCCAGTGCGATGGTGCCGATCACGTTGAGCGCGGCTTGACTCGCGCGCACGACTGCGGCGTTGCCGGTGGTGTCGAACGCGTAGTCGGCGCCGCCGCCGGTAGCGGCCTGAATGGCCGCGGTGATGTCGGCCGGTGTTCCCGACACGGTGTGGGTGGCGCCGTACTTCTTGGCCAGATCGAGACGACTCTGATGACGATCGACCGCGATGATGGTGGATGCGCCAGCGACCTTGGCGGCCATCACCGCCGACAGGCCAAGTGCCCCGGCTCCACTCACCACCACGCTGGTGCCGGCTTCGACGGCCAACGTGTTGAGAATCGCACCGGCACCGGTTTGAATACCGCAACCGAGCGGGCCCATCGATCGAATCGGTGCCGACGAGTTCACCTTCACCACGGATGTTTCGGCGGCGATGGTGTGAGTGGCGAAAGACGACTGACCGAAGTAATGCGATCCGACTCGCTGGCCGCCCTCGTCGGTGAAGGCCGACGTACCGTCGGGACGACCGCCCGACATGTTGTGTAGCGAGAAGTTGAAGCAGTACGGATAGCGGCGGCGCTGACACGACTTGCACGAGCCGCACGAGTTGAACGACAGCACGACGTTGTCGCCCGGTTTCACCGACTCGACCTCGGAACCGATCGCTTCGACGACGCCAGCGCCCTCGTGCCCGTACACCTGCGGGCCGCCGAAGAACTCGGGCGGCAATTCGCGCGAGAGGAGATCGGTGTGGCACATGCCGGCCGCCACTACACGAACCAAGACTTCGCGCGGACCGGGTGAACCGAGTTCGAGCTTCTCGATGGTGAACGGGCCGCTACCGGTGCGCAGAACTGCTGCAGTGATCTTCATTCAGCCGAGAGTAGCCGTGACCCGCGGGCGCAGTTCCGGCCACGAGTTGGCCAGGCCAGCGTGCAGGGGATACGACTCGACCTCGGGGATGGGCACCCACGCGACAGCATCGGATTCGTAATTCCCCTCGTCCACCAGCACGTCACCAGTGACGTGAGCGATCACGGTGTAATAGCCCCAGTTGAGGTGATCGTCGAGGAACACGTCCTTCACTTCGACCGCGTTCACGTCGACACCGACTTCTTCCCAGGCTTCGCGCACCGCGGCCTCCACCGGATCCTCGTGCGAATCGAGCGCTCCGCCCGGAATCGACCAGGTGCCACCACCGTGGGTCCAGACCGCGCGCAACTGCAACAGAACATGCGGTTCGGGAAGATCGGTGCGCACCATCAGCAGGCCGGCGGCGCCGTAGACGCCCCAGTGGCGCGAATTGCAGCGCTGGCAGAAGACCCAGCCGTCACCGTCGCGAAAACCCACGTTCCGATGTTGCCACGCGCATGACTCGAACGAGAAGGTCGGTGCGAACGGATTGGTCAGTCCGTCGAGGCCAACGCAGCAGTCTCGACCGGACGGCGTGTGCGGTGGTCACCCGCGAGCGAGTATCCGAGCGCGATCAAGACGAGCATGATCACAGCGGTGGTGAGGAACGTGGTTCCACGACCGAACGAGTCGTAACTCCAACCGGCGAGCGACGCGGCGATTCCGCCGGTGAGGGTTTGCATTCCACCCAACAGACCTTGCGCGCCGGCCTGCCGCTCGGTTGGCGCCGCCATTCCCACCGCCACGCCCGCACTGGTGACCGTGAAGCCGTCGTTCACGATGTGGAGAAAGAACACGCCCATCATGAGACCGGGCTCGGGAAGGAATCCGTAGAAGCTCATGCATGCGGCACCGATGATCATGCCGATGGCCCCGGTCTTGTAGGGGCCCACTCGTTGAGCGAGACGACCTCCGTACGGACCGAGCACGATCATCGGGAGGACGAACAGCGCCACGCCCGTGTTGGCCATCCAGGATGGTGCGTCGAGGTCTTCCATCATGACGGCCCACAACGAATCGAACGTTCCGATCATGAGATAGAGAGCCACGCCGATGAGGACGGCGGCCAGGACGCCGCGGTTACGGAGAAGATCGAGCGCGAGCTTCTCGCTCGGTTGGTCGTCGACGGCCGTTTCGGGAAGGGGCAGATTGGCCAAGGCCAGTGACACTCCGATGATGGCGACCACGAGAAGGAGATAAGGCGACGCGATGCCGAAACGGTCGACGGTGAGAACCGCCAGAACCGGCCCGGTGGCGAAGCCGGCCACGTCGACACTGAGTAGGCGGCCCATGTTGGTGCCGAGGTTCTCGGGGTCGGCGACGATCACGATGCGGCGCAGCGCTGGCATGGCCATACCGGCGCCGATACCCATCAGAAGTCGACCGGAACTGAGAAGCACCGCAGTCGTTCCGTACGCCATCAACAACAGTCCGGCGATCTGCGCGACGAAGCCGACCACGAGAAGTTTCTTGGCGTGACCGCGGTCGGCCAGGGGAGCGAGCGACAACTGCCCGATGAACGACGAGAAGAAGCCCATCGCCACGATGAGGCCGAGGAACGACTCGGAGATGCCGTACTCGTCGCGGTAGTCGTCGAGCATCGTGAACATCACGCCGTATGACGCGGCGAGGAAGAACGTGGCCACTTGAAGCGTTCGAACGAGACTCTTCACCGGCACGAGTCAAGACGCTAGCGGTTGATTACGAAGCGTGGCGGCCGATCAAGTCGTCGAGGTAGTCGGCACTGGCCTCTTCGAGTTGCGAACAACTCTCGAGGACATCGATCACTCCCTGATCGGGATGACGAGCCGCGATGTTGCGCCAGGCCTGCGCACCCTGTCGTTCGGCGTTGGCCTGAATGCGCAACTGATCCCACACGCTGAATCGCGCAAAGGTGTCGTAGTACACCTTCTTCGCTTCAGGAAGGGGTGCTACGAGTTGTTCGCGCAACGATTCGTCGAGTGCGAACGCACCCTCGATACGGTTGGCGATCTCGTCCTCGCTCTCGGCGCACGTCAACAGACCGTCGCGGTGCTCGGGAAGATCGTCGGCCCACTGGCGATAGCGATCGGCGGCGGTGCGCTCGAGCAGCGCGAGGAAGCGCGGCATGGCCTCGGCCGGCACGCGTCCGATGTACGGGCCGAGCAGTTCACCGAAACGCGGGATCTCGAGCTGCGACATGTGCTCACGTTAGACGCTGGGACGGCCCGTCGTCGGAGCCGACTAACGTTCGCGTCGTGGCCATGTCGATCACGCCCGTGACCGGAGTTCTCGGTGCCGAGATCCGCGATGTGCGGTTGGCCGATCTTGCAGGTTCCGAGCTGGAAACGTTTCGGGCCGCTCTGTGCGAACACGAGGTCGTGGTGGTGCGCGATCAGTTCATCAGTCCGGCCCACCAATCGACTTTTTCGCGTCGATTGGGCCCGTCGGGTGAGACCCCGTTCGTGGTGACCATGCCCGAGCACCCCGACATCATCAAGGTGGTGAAGGAAGCCGATGAAGGTGCGGCGTTCAACTTCGGAGGGGCCTGGCACTCGGATTTCTCGTTTCAACCCGAGCCGCCGTCGTTCACGATCTTGGCCGCCGTCGATGTTCCACCGTGGGGTGGCGACACCGTCTTCACTTCGATGACCGCGGCCTTGAGCGCGCTCGATGCCGCGACGCGCGAGCGGTTGTCGTCGCTGACCGCGGTACACACCGCACGCGACGCGTACAGCCGCAAGATGCAACCTCTTCACTCGGGTATGCGCGGAATGACCATCGTGTGTGACGACTCGGCCAACGACGAGTTCCGTCATCCGATGGTTTGCCGCCACCCCGAAACGGGTAAGAACGTCCTGTTCTTCAACCGTGCGTACGTACGTGATATCGAGGGGATGACGCACGACGAAGCGCAGGCGCTGATTTCGTTCCTGCATCACCACTCCACTGACGCGCGCTTCACGTATCGCCATCGCTGGTTGCCGGGCGATGTGGTGATCTGGGACAACCGATCCACTCAGCACTTGGCGGTGAACGACTACGGAGGGTTCCGGCGCGAACTGCATCGCACGACCATCGCTGGCTCGCGCCCCGTCGCCGCATGAGCGAGCGCTGCGCGTGGGCGATCTCGTCGCCCCTCATGATCGACTACCACGACACCGAATGGGGCTTCGCGGTCACCGACGATCGGCGCTTGTTCGAGAAGATCTGCCTCGAAGGTTTTCAGAGCGGTCTGTCGTGGTCGACCATTCTCAACAAGCGGGCCGACTTCCGTCGAGTGTTCGCCGACTTCGACCCGGAGAAGGTGGCGCGGTTCGGCCCTCGTGACGTGGAGCGGTTGTTGACCGACGCATCGATCGTGCGTCATCGAGGCAAGATCGAATCGACCATCAACAACGCCGCCCGTGTGGCCGATCTGATCGACGAATTCGGGTCGTTGGCCGACTTCGTGTGGCGGTACGAACCCGCTCCGGAGTCGCGGCCCGCCGACCCGACACCCGATCAGGTGTACTCGTTCGTGACGTCGCCCGAGTCGGTGGCCCTCTCGAAGGATCTGAAGAAGCGGGGTTGGTCGTTCGTGGGCCCCACCACCATGTACGCGTTCATGCAGTCGATGGGTCTGGTGAACGACCATCACGCGGGCTGCCTCGCTCGAGATGCCGCCGAGCGGTCGTGGCGGGCCGTGACGCGAAAGTGAACCATTCGCTTACACCGGTCGGACCGATCTGGGAGAATGAGGACTTGTGAGCGACAACACCGACACGCGCACCTCCTGGCTGAGCCCCGATCAGTTGGCCCAGGTTCGTGCCAACGTTCCGTTGGTCTACGTGGATGCCATTCCGGTCCGGGTCGATTCGCATGGTCGCGTGGTGCAGGTGGGTCTGTTGTTGCGCGTGGCCGCCGACGGGTCGATCAGCCGCATGCTCGTATCGGGTCGCGTGCTGTACGGCGAGCGTGTGCGCGATGCGCTCATTCGTCACCTCGAGAAGGATCTGGGCCCCTTGGCCTTGCCGCGGGTACCACCCAACCCGGCCCCGTTCACGATCGCCGAATACTTCCCCGACCCCGACGTGAGTGGCTTCACCGATCCGCGCCACCACGCGGTGAGCCTGGCCTATGTGGTGCCGGTCGATGGCGAGTGCACCCCCACGCAGGAGGCGCTCGATCTGGCCTGGTTCAGTCCGTCCGAAGCGGCCAGCGCCAAGATCACGGCCGACATGACCGGTGGGCAGGATCGTCTGTTGCGCCTGGCCCTCGGCCACGTGGGCGAACTGCCGTAGTCGGCGAGTTCGCTCAGGCGTCGTCGGGGCGCCGCTTCACCACCCGGCGGGTTCGCCGACTCGCCTTGGGCCTGCTCACGACCTGAGTCTCGTCGTCGACCTCGATGGTGATGCCGTCGTTGTCGATGTCGCCCGGTTCACCCGAGGCTTCCCACACCGCCGGCTCTTCTTCTTTGGGCTTGCGACCGAGCACGCGCTCGATACCGAGCATGCTGCTGGCCACCACCGCGCCGACCGCTCCGTACTTGCGGCGCGCGCGTTCGATCATGGCCGCGTCGGCGTCGTGCGGCCGGGGTTCGTCGTCGCGTTCGGGTTGGTTGCTCATGGGTATGCCACAACAGCGTGTGGGCACGAATCTACGCTGGGAACGTGTCGGGAGGCGCCCGCTTGAACCGTGCGGTGTCCGCCATGCGGACTGCACTCGTGAATCAGTCGACCCTGCGCGTCGATGCGGTGGCCGGATTGTGGCCGTTGCCTTCTGAATACAGTGTGATCGAAGGAATTCATCGCGACGGACGTTGTATTTCGATCGAGTGGGACGACGGGATCACCATCGAAACCTGGTTGCGCTGGCGAGGCTCGTGGGAGCTCTACCGGTCGAATCAGATGTGGCGCTTGCCCATGTCGTTCGCCCGCGTGGTGATCGAGGTTCCCGGTTGGACCGCGGTGTGTTTCGGATCGGTGGCCGTCGACTCGTATCGCATGCCCGATCGGCATCGTCATCCGCAGAGCGGAGGCGTGGGTCCCGATCTTCGCCGCGATGGTGTCGATCTTGGTGCCGTTGCCACGCGACTCTTTCACCCGACGCGAGCCAACATGTCGATCTTCGACGCGCTGGGTGATCCACACGTTCTCATCGGATCAGGCAACGTCGATCGTTCGGAAGTGTTGTGGGCCCTCGAGTTGAGTCCGTTCACTCCGGTGAGCCAACTCGACTACGACGACGTGTGGACGATCGTTCAGGCCATGGGTCGAGCGGTACGTGATGCACATCGTTCACTGTCGGTGTACGGACGAGTGGGTCAGCCGTGTGTGCGTTGCGGTTCGTCGATCACCGGTGCGCGTCAGGGTGAAGATCGCCGTATGGCTTACTGGTGCACGGCGTGTCAGGCTGGCGATGGCCAGCGTTTGGTTCCGCCGCCGTCGCTCGAGACGGCGGTTCCGGCCGATGTGCTGTACCTCAACGAAGCGCGGGTGGCCCGGCAGCGCGTGCGGATCTTCGACGATCTGCGCGACTTCGGCTGATCAGCGCGCCGACTCAGGTCGACGAGATCGCTTCGAGCACGTCGAGTTTGGCGGCGCGCCGAGCCGGACCGATGGCCGCCACCACGCCCACCACGATGGCGGCGACGAGCACGGTGATGATGGTGCTGTACGGAACGACGATGGTGGTCACGAACGATTCGGGTAGTGCGAAGGTGACGGCGGCGCCCAAAGGAATTCCGACGACGATGCCGAGCACGGCGCCGAACACGGCGACGATGACGGCTTCCCAGCGGATGGAGCGCTTGAGCATCTTCTTGCTCATGCCGACCGCGCGGAGCAGACCGAACTCGCGGGTGCGTTCGAAGACGCTGAGTGCCATGGTGTTGGCGATGCCGAGCACCGCGATCGCGATGGAGATGATGAGCAGGCCGTAGATCACGATGAGCAACTGGTTGAACTGATCTTCTTGACTCTGCTGGAACTCGGCTTGGTTCTGCACCTCGGCGCTCGGGAAGTCTTCGGCCACCTTCTCGACCGCCACACGCGCGTCGTCGATGGTGACGCCCTCGGCGATCTTGGCGCCGATGAAAAAGTCGACCGGTTGAGCAGTGGACACGGCCGCGAGCGTGTCGAGACCGATGAGCCAGTTGCCCGCGATGCTCGAGTCGGCGTACACGCCACCCACTTCGAGGGTCTGCTTGGTGCCGTTCTGCCAGGTGATGTCGAGCGTGTCACCCACGCCCACGGCGTAGTCGCGGGCCGGGTCTTCGTTCAGCAGGATCATTCCGTCGTCGAGTGAATCGACGGAGCCGGTCTGCAGTTCGATGTCGACGAGATCCTTGAACGCCGAGCCACGCACGGCACCGATCTGCTTCTCGTCACCGTTCACCAGCGCCACCGTCGCGCGGAACGGGCTCACCGCACCAAGTTCGGGGAGCTGTTGCAGGCGTTCGGCGAAAGCAGCGGGCAGGCCCTGGAAGTTCTGCGGGCCGTTCGAGATGAAGAAGTCGGCTGTGACTGAACCTTCGATCTGATCACGGAATGTCTGACGAACCGATTCGGCCACCACCGCCACGGTGCTCACGAGGGCCAAGCCGATCATGAGTGCCGACGCGGTGGACGCGGTGCGCCGCGGTGTGCGCTGCGCGTTGCGACTGCCCAGGCGGCCCGGGATCGAACGCGTCATCGGGAAGAACGGCAGCGGGAGAGTGCGACTGATCACGCGGCTGGCCGGTGCGGCCACCGTGGTGGACAGGCTGGAGACGCCGAGGAAGATGAACACCGCGCCGAGGGCGGCCAGGAGCAGAGTGCTCACGGCGCTGCCGGGTTGCACGAACACGCCGGTGCCGAAGAACGCGACACCGAGAGCGGTGACGACCGAGCCGACCACCAGGCGCTTGTTCTTCTGCAGTGCGGTGAAGCCGAGTTCGGGGCGCATGGCCGCGACCGGTGGAATACGGCCGGCGCGGATGGCCGGAATGATCGCCGCGGCCACGGTCACGCCGACACCGACGAACAACGACGCGAGGATCGTGCGGGTCGACACGATGAGTGAGGCCGATGGAAAGGCCGCACCGGTGGCGTTGAACAGCGCGACGATGCCCACGGCCACACCCATACCGGCGAAGATGCCGAGCACCGTGGCCAACACCGACACGATGAGTGATTCGCCCACGATCATCGAGCGGATCTGACGAGTGCTCGCACCGACGGCGCGCAACAACGCGAGTTCGCGCAGGCGCTGGCTCACGATGATGGCGAAGGTGTTGAAGATGAGGAACGCACTCACGAATAGCGACACGGCCGCGAATCCGAGCAAGACGTTGCCGAAGATGTCGATCACGTCGTTGATCGCACCGGCGGTCTCCTTGGCCGACTGCTCGCCGGTGATCACTTCGTACTTGGCGTCGATGGCTGACTGAACTGCCTGCTGAACGTCGTCACGAGACGCGCCATCGGACAGGGCGATGTAGAGCGAATCGGCGCGATTCTGGGCATCGAGGAATTCGTTGGCGGTTTGGGGCTCGAAGGCGATGATGGCGGCGCCGCCTCCGTTGGAGGTGCTGCCGGTGCCGTTGAGGCCCACCAGTTCGAATTCACCCTTGCCGGTGGGGCCGACGATCGTGACGGTGTCGCCGATTTCGTAGCCGGCGCGACGAGCCGACGACTGATCGAGTGTGATCTCACCCGGACCACGAGCGATGTCACCGTCGATGAGGGTGCGACCGTCGAGTCCGTCGGGGCCATCCCACGCGATGCCGAACGACGGCCCGGTGGTGCGCAAGGGTTCGCCATCGGACGTGATGACCGTGGCGGCGCGCAGGATGTTGATCTCCACCCTGTCGACACCCGGAACGGCAGCGATGGAATCGATGAGTTCGAACGGAACCGGATCGCGTTCGGCACGAGCGGCGTCTCCGAAGGCGACGGTCGACCGCACTTCGAGATCGACCTCGCCCGACAGTGTGGCGAACAGTTCGTTGATGGCACGCTTCACGCTGTCGGTGAGCACGAAGGCACCCGACACGAACGCCACACCACTCACGACGGCGAGCACCGTGAGGAAAATGCGCCACTTGCGCGCGAGAACTCCGCGCAGTGTGAGACGGGGGACCGGAGTCGACATGGGTGAGAGTGTCAGCTGCCGAGGCTCTTCATGCGGTCGAGTACGCGATCGGCCGTGGGCTCGGTCATCTCGTCGACGATGCGGCCATCGGCCAGGAACACCACGCGGTCGGCGTACGACGCGGCGACGGCGTCGTGCGTGACCATCACGATGGTTTGGCCGAACTCGCTCACGGCGTGTCGCATGAACTTCAGGATCTCGGTGCCGGTGCGGCTGTCGAGATTGCCGGTGGGTTCGTCGGCGAAGATGATGCGCGGTCGGCTGGCCAAGGCACGGGCCACCGCCACTCGCTGTTGCTGTCCGCCCGACAATTCGCTCGGACGATGATCGAGTCGGTCACGCAGATTGACGGCATCGACCACCTGATCGATCCAGGCCTGATCGCCCGACTCGCCACCGAGATCGAGCGGCAGCCGGATGTTTTCGAGAGCGGTGAGCGTGGGGATGAGGTTGTAGGCCTGGAAGATGAAGCCCACTTGCTCGCGACGTAGACGCGTGAGTGCCTTGTCGCTCAATTCGGAGATGTCGGTGTCGCCGATGCGCACCGTGCCCGCGGTGAGTGAATCGAGACCGGCGAGGCAGTGCATGAGCGTGCTCTTGCCCGAGCCCGATGGGCCCATGATGGCGGTGAAGCGGCCGACGTCGAACGTAACGGTGACGCCGTCGAGGGCGCGCACTTCGCTGTCGCCCTTGCCGTAGATCTTGAACGCGTCGACGGCCGATGCTGCGGCCGTGAGCGTGGGGGTTGCTGACTCCGACATGCCTTCAGTCTGCCGTTAGGTTGGCCCGATGCACCCCACGGGGCTCATCATCGGGCGGTTCGATCCACCCCATTTGGGTCATTCGTACATGATTCGATGGGCGACCGAACGGTGTACTCGTCTCGTCGTGTTCGTGAACACCAAGGATGGTGAAGCTGCCCCGGGTGAACTGCGGGCGAAGTGGTTGCAGGATCTGCACCCCGATGTGACGGTTGTCCGCGTTCAGCACTCACTGCACAACGATTGGAACGACGCCGACCTCTGGAACAAGTGGATGACGTTGTTGCGTTCGAAGTGGCCCTTGGACGACGGCCCGCACGTGGTGTTTTCGAGTGATCCGTACGTATCGGAACTCGCACATCGCTTCGGTGCCGAAGCGTTGGTGTGCGATCCGGAGCGGGTGAACGTGCCGATCAGCGCGACTCTGGTACGCAACGACCCAGCGGCCCATCTCGAGAAGTTGGCTCCTGAGGTGAGGCGCTGGGTCGAAGAGAACTGGCTGAGCTAGTTACTTCTTGTTCGGCTGGGCGAGCACGCGCAAGTAGGGCTTGACGGTCTTCCATCCCTGCGGGAACAGCGTCTTGGCTTCTTCGTCGGAGACAGCGGCACCGATGATCACGTCGTGGCCGTCTTTCCAGTTGGCCGGTGTGGCCACCTTGTACTGAGCGGTGAGTTGCAGGCTGTCGATCACGCGCAAGATCTCATCGAAATTGCGACCCGTGGATGCGGGGTACGTGATGGTGAGCTTCACCTTCTTGTCGGGTCCGATCACGAACACACTGCGCACCGTCAGCGTGTCGTTGGCGTTGGGGTGGATCATGTCGTACAGATCGCTCACCGTGCGATCGGGGTCGCCGATCATCGGGAAGTTCACGGGCGTGCCCTGAGTTTCGGCGATGTCGCCTTCCCACTTCACGTGGCTGTCGACCGGATCGACCGACAGGCCGATCACTTTCACGTTGCGCTTGTCAAACTCGGGCTTGATCTTGGCCACGTAGCCGAGTTCGGTGGTGCACACCGGCGTGAAGTCCTTCGGGTGGCTGAAGAGAACGCCCCACGAACTGCCCAACCACTCGTGGAAGTGGATGGTGCCCTGGGTGGTCTCAGCGGTGAAGTCGGGGGCGGTGTCGCCCAGTCGAACGGCCATGGTGGTCTCCTTGAAACGACGGGAGCGTGAACCCTACCGTCAAAGCCGACCAGTTCGCTCAGGAATCTCGTCCCGGTCTGACCAGGGGTTTCTGCAGTGGTGACGGCTACTTCCCCTCGACTACTTGAGAGCCACCGGGGTTCCACCGAAGGGCTTGTTCACCAGGTCGAAGAAATCGTTGCCCTTGTCGTCCACGACGATGAACGCCGGGAAGTCGCGCACCTCGATCTTCCAGACCGCCTCCATGCCCAACTCGGGGTACTCGAGCACCTCGACCTTGGTGATGCAGTCCTGGGCCAGGCGCGCGGCCGGGCCGCCGATGGAGCCGAGGTAGAAACCGCCGTGCTTCTTGCAGGCATCGGTCACGGCGCGTGAGCGGTTGCCCTTGGCGAGCATCACAAACGAACCGCCAGCGGCCTGGAACTCGTCGACGTAACTGTCCATGCGACCGGCGGTGGTGGGTCCGAACGAACCACTGGCCATGCCGTCGGGTGTCTTGGCCGGACCGGCGTAGTACACCGCCATGTCCTTCATGTACTCGGGCAGACCGTGGCCGGCGTCGATGCGCTCTTTCAACTTCGCGTGCGCGATGTCGCGAGCGACCACCAGCGATCCGGTGAGCATCACGCGCGTCTTCACCGGGTACTTGCTCAACTCGGCGCGAATCTCGCTCATCGGACGATCGAGATCGATGTGCACGACGGCCGTGCCTTCGAGTTCGTCGTGCGTGACATCGGGCAGGAAACGAGCCGGATCGGTTTCTAGTTGTTCGAGGAAGATGCCGTCCTTGGTGATCTTGCCGAGAGCCTGGCGATCGGCCGAGCACGACACCGCCATCGCCACCGGGCACGACGCACCGTGACGCGGAAGGCGGATGACGCGCACGTCGTGGCAGAAGTACTTGCCGCCGAACTGGGCGCCGATTCCGGTCTCTTGCGACAGCTTGAGGATGCGCGCTTCCATGTCGGTGTCGCGGAATCCGTGACCGAGTTTGCTGCCGCTCGTGGGCAATGAATCGAGGTAGCGGGCACTGGCCAACTTGGCGGTTTCCAACGCATGTTCGGCCGAGGTGCCGCCGATGACGACGGCGAGGTGATACGGCGGACACGCCGCGGTGCCGAGCGACTTCATCTTCTCGAACAGCCACGGGAAAAGCGTCTTGTCGTTGAGAAGGGCCTTGGTCTCCTGGAACAAGTACGACTTGTTGGCGCTACCGCCGCCCTTGGCCATGAAGAGGAACTTGTACGTGTCGCCGTCGATCGCGGCGATCTTGATCTCGGCCGGGAGGTTGTTGCCGGTGTTCGCCTCGTCGTACATCGACAGCGGCGCCATCTGGCTGTAACGCAGGTTGCTCGTGAGGTAGGTGTTGAAAACGCCGCGCGCGATGGCTTCTTCGTCGCCACCGCCGGTGAACACGAACTGACCCTTCTTGGCCTTGACGATCGCGGTGCCGGTGTCTTGGCACATGGGCAGCACGCCGCCGGCCGAGATGGCGGCGTTCTTCAGCAGATCGAGTGCGACGAAGCGATCGTTGTCGCTCGCTTCGGGGTCGTCGAGGATGTTGCGGAGTTGCTGCAGGTGACCAGGTCGCAAGAAGTGTGCGATATCGCGCATCGCCTCTTGGGTGATGAGCGTGAGTGCTTCGGGTTCGACGCGCAAGAAGGTGCCGGCCGACGTCTCGAACGTGCTGACGCCCTCGGTGGAGACGAGTCGGTACGGAGTGTCGTCGGAGCCGAGCGGGAGGATCTCGGTGAAGGCGAATTCGGCCATGGCGACACGCTAGGTCGCGCTGCTGGTGGGTGCCCGATCGATGACGTCGATCATCGGTCCTTCATTCGCTTGGGGTCGGCGTTGCCGGGGTCGATGGGCCAGTTGTGTTTGGGGTAGCGGCCTGCCATGTCCTTGCGGACTTCGGCCCATGAGCCGGCCCAGAAGCCGGGAAGATCGGACGTGATCTGAATCGGTCGATCGGCGGGGGACAGCAGTTGTAACACGAGCTTCACGCGGCCGCCTCCGATGGACGGGTGCTCTTTCGTGCCGAAGAGATCTTGCACTCGCACGGGAACCACTGGTGCGGTTCCTTCGGCGACGCCCGACGTGTAGTCGATGCGGATGCGTCGACCCGACGCGAGTTCGATGTGCGCGGGTGCGAGTTCGTCGAGGCGCGCTCCCTCGGGCCTCGGGAGTTGCGATCGCAAGAGCATGGCCAGATCGAGTGAAGCGAGTTCGCTCACCGACGTCATGCCGGCGAGGTAGGGAGTGAGCCACTCGTCGACTCTCGCCATGAGTGCTTTGTCGTTCCAGTCGGGCCACGGTTCGCCCACTTCGCGATGGAGGAACGCGACGCGGCTGCGGATCTCTTGTGTGTTGGCGCTCCAGGGCAGGGCCGCCAGTCGAGTGTTCACGACGTGTTCGACGAGAGCGCCGACAACCTTGTCGCCCGGAGCCGGACGGCGGGTCTCGTCGGTGAGACGCATGCGATCGAGTCGACGAGTGATGCGTTCGACGATGTCGCGACGTTCCTTGTCGAACACGATCACCGATTCGACGATCACGTCGGATGCGAGAACGTGTTCGATGGTGGCTTCGTCGACGGCCGCGGCCAAGCGGACGCGCGCGTTCTTGCGGTCGCCGTCGAGATCGGCGGTGACCACGAACTGTTCGGTGGCCATGGTGTCGGTCGGGCGACACCATGCCGCCGATCCGTTGCGCATCTGGAACTGTCCGGGTTGACGACGCACGGCGAGACGATCGGGATAGGCGAGAAGCAGGACCGCTCCGGCTCGATCGGGTTGGATGTTCGACCAGGTGAGATCGGTGTTGGTGCGGCGGGCCAAGTCGTCGGCCCGATCTCGCCAGCGGGCGATCGCTCGTCGATCGGTGCGGTCGTCGCTCAGGTCGCCGCACGCAATCTGCAACCGCAAGGTGATGTCGATCGGAACATCGTCGGGTCGACCACGCATCACGTCGCGATCGTCGAGCAGTGCGGCGATGGCGCAGGCGAGTGCGCGATCGTCTCGTGACGATTCGGCGATCATGTGGGCGAGCCGCGGATGCACCGGAATGTTGATGAGACGTCGTCC
>VFZC01000036.1 GCA_016871355.1 Actinomycetota bacterium | reverse complement strand
ACGACCTTGCCGTCGGGCGTGTCGTAGGCGTTCAGTGGGTGGAAGACGTAACCCACGGGCACGTCGACCCACACGATGTCGGCTGCGGTTCCTTCGCGCGGCATCAGGCCCACGCGGTTGCCGTAATCACCCTTCCAACTGAAGGGGAAGGCTCGACCGGCCATCAAGAGATCGAAGTCGATGAGCACCGGCTGGTCGTACACCACCACGTAGCGATCGGTGAGCGACATGTCGTGCACCATCGACATACCGGGCAGCGGAATGTCGACCGTGCGATTGACCCGACCGTCCTTGCCCACGCGCACGTATTGGATGTGATCCATCCATTCGGCCCACGCGTACACCATCGCGTGCATCTCACCCGTGGCCGGATCGACCTTCGGGTGAGCCGTGAACGCACCGGGAAGAGTTCCGTAGAAGTCGTTGCGTCCGACCGTTTCGAGTTCGTAGGTGAGCTCGACCGGACAAGCACCGGCTTCGACCATCGCCCACGTGGCGCCCGCGAAGGCACCCACGTTGGTGTTGGGTCCGCCTCCCGAGTTGTTCCAGTTGCGACCCGGAATGTCGGGCTGGCCGCGCCGCGCCGTCACCGACGTGGAACCGACGTAACGGTTGCGATACCACTCGGCGCGACCTTCACGCAGACGAATGCCGTGCACCATGCCGTCGCCGAGGAACCAATGATGCGTCGACGGATCGACCTCGCTCATCGGGTTCGGCCCGTTGCGCAGGTACCGACCGTTGAGTTCTTTCGGGAGTTCGCCGATCACCGCCAGATCGGTGGCGGTCACCTCCTCGGTGACGGGCGCGTAGTTGCCCGCGAGGTAGCGGTTGTGGCTGGGGGCGTCGGAAAGAATGCTCACATGACGGTGTCTAGCCCGATTGGTTGACACTGTCAAGAGGTCGTCTTATGCTCTCGGCGTGTCCCCCCAGACCTTGCGCGAGACCGTCCTCAAGGCGGCCGTCGAGTACATCGCCGATCACGGGCCCGATGGCCTCTCGTTTCGCCAGGTGGCCCAGGCCGCCGGTGTGAGCCACCAGGCGCCGTACCACCACTTCACCGACCGCAAGGGAATCTTCGAAGCCATTTCGATCGAGGGCTACGAATTGTTCAACGCTGCGATGATCGATGCGCTCTCCGGCGACCCCGACGATCCGTCCACCGCGCTCCTCGAGGCGTACGTGGGTTTCGCGCTCGATCACCGCGGCCACTTCCGCGTGATGTTCCGCCCCGACCTGTGTTCCGCCGACGACGACCCCGCACTGGCGCAACTGCACGATCAGTCGTTCGGCACGCTGGTCGACTTCGTGCGCGAGATCCTCGGACCCAAGGCGTCGATCAACGACATTCGTGCTCGTGCCACCGCCATGTGGGCACTGGCTCACGGCTTGGCCACGCTGCTCATCGATGGACCACTCGACGACACGATCGGACCCGTGACCAATTGGCGCGCACTCGTTCGCTCGGTGGCCGAGCAGTCGGGAATAGCCACGCCCAAAAAGCGCGGTCGCTGACTCTCGTCGTCAGCCGAAGAATATCGCCCAGCCCGAGTCTTGCTCGGACATGGAGGACCCCTCGACGTCTCTGACGGTGGGGTATGCACCTAAGTCGCAGGTCCAGCGTGGGGGCGGGTTTAAGGGCTGAGCGATGCGTATCTCTAATCCAAAATCGGCAAGCTTCTAACTGACCCTCGTTGCTGAGCTGAGCAGAAACCCAGAAGACATTGAGTGTTCGAGAGGTCGGCTCCCGAGAGTTCGGTATGCACCTGTCCCGATGGTGGGCGTGACGGGACTCGAACCCGGGACCTCCACCGTGTCATGGTGGCGCTCTAACCAACTGAGCTACACGCCCTGAATGTCGCCCTACCCTACCGGCCCGCGCCGGGGCGGCCCACCCCGTCAGCGCAGCCGCAGAGAGACTTCGTTGGCCATCAGGCGCCCTCGACGGGTGAGCACGAGCCGATTGCCATTCGCCTCCACCAAACCGTCGAGAACCGCGAGATCGTGGTCGGAGAACGAACCGGCCGGAACTCCTTCACGCAAGCGAATCGCCAACTGCAGACCTTCGACGCGCCGTTGCTCGTCGTCCAACATCTCGAACGACGATTCGGCCGAATTGCCGGCCTCGATCAGATCGCAGAAACGATCGGGCGTGCGCACGTTCCACCAACGCCGACCGCTGCGATGCGAATGCGAGGCCGAACCGAAGCCGATGTAATCGCCTTGCTTCCAATACACGCGGTTGTGTTCGCACTCGTGCCCGGGTCGGGCCCAGTTCGACACTTCGTAGTTGCGCAATCCGGCCGCGGTCAGGAGATCGTCCACCGCTTCGTACATCTCGGCCTGCACGTCGTCGTCGGGATACTGCTCGGGTCGATCGGCCAACGGCGTTCCGGCCTCCACCGTGAGGCCGTACGCCGACACGTGCGGCGGTTCGAGTGCGATCACCCGTTCGACGGTCGTGCGCCAATCGCTCAGCGACTCGCCGTGAGCGCCGTAGATGACGTCGAGGTTGAACGAGTCGAACCCGGCGGCACGGGCCAGCGCCACCGCTCTTTCCACGTTGTCGGGATCGTGCGTGCGCCCCAACGCCACCAAGACGTGGCTCACCATCGACTGCACTCCGAAACTGAGGCGATTCACTCCGGCCGAGCGATATACCGCCAGCAGTTCGGGCGTGATGTCGTCGGGATTGCACTCCACCGTCACTTCGGCGTCGGCGGTGCGGGGAACGGAAGCGATCACCGACGCCAGCAGATCGGGCGCGAGGCGCGTGGGAGTTCCGCCACCCACGAAGATCGACGTCGCCGTGGGCGTTCCGGCCTCGATGGCCCGCGCCACTTCGGTCAGTAGCGCGGCCGAGTAGCGCTCCATCAGATGATCGCGATCGGTGAACGTCGCGAAAGCGCAGTAGTCGCACCGATGACGACAGAACGGCACGTGTACGTACACGCCGAATTCGGAATCAGCGGCAGCGGTCACGGGCGGAAGATCAAACCGAGTTCATCGAGGCGGCCCGTCACATCTTCGAGCGGAACGTCGAGCATCGCCGCGATGGCTCGCACGTCGTGCGCACGCACCGTGAGCACCTTCCCGTTGAAGTCACCGCGCTGCACCTGGATCATCGTGAAGAACCGAGCCAGCATCTTGGCCGCCGGCGTCTTCAACTCGCCGAGACGCACCAGGTCGATCGCCAACTTCTGCGGGCGACTGGCCACCGAATCGGGATCGACACCCGGAGCCGATTCGTCGAACGGCAACAACTGCCCCACCGGCACCGCATACATCGCAGCCAACCGCTGCAGACGCGGTAACGAGATCGCACGCTCGCCGCGCTCGTACGCACCCACCACCGACGCCTTGAACTCACCCTCCGACACGTCTTCCACGTCGTTGAGCGAGAGTTTCTTCTGCTGACGGATCGCGCGCAGACGCTCCCCCACGCGACGTCCGTATTCGAGATCGGCGGCATCGGCGGCGTCGATCTCCGACGCCCCGCGCGAACCCGCTTTCCTCACCATTCGGACACCCTAGGTGGGCAACGACCACTCTCCGTGGTCGGGTCAGCGGGTGTGGCGATCGACCAGAAGTGCTCCGGCCACCACGGCCGCGGTCTCGGCCCGCAGCACACCACCGGGCAGCGACACCGTGCGTCGACCCGCGAGTTCGGTGGGAGTGAAACCGCCCTCCGGACCCACCGCGATAGCGGTGGTCGACGCGTCGAGAGGCGCGCCACCGGGTTCGGCCACGACCACATCTCCCACCAACGCGATGGCCGCGGCCAACGACGGCTGCACCTCGTCGATCACGGGCAGTCGCACCTGGCGACTCTGCATCGCGGCTTCACGCGCGACCTTGCGCAGTCGTTCGACGTTGCGCTGCGACTTTCCGTCGTCCCACTTCACCACCGAACGTTCGGCCACGAACGGAACGATGCGCGACACACCCAATTCGGTGAGCTTCTGCACCGCCGTTTCGGGTTTGTTGCCCTTGCTCAACGCGACGAGCACCGTGACCGGGCCAATGGACGCTTCCACCTCGATCGCACCATCGGGCACGATCCCCGATCCGGTGAAGAGACAAGTGCGCCAACGACCACGTCCGTCGCTCGCGGCCACACACTCGCCATCACGCAAACGAAGCACTCGCGACAGGTGGTGAGCGTCATCGGAATCGAGAACCGGCGAGTCGAGATCGTCGACGAACACGTGGGCCGCCGCCCGACGGCGATCGTTCACGAGAAAGCCGACTTGATCCGCGAGAAGAAGCCCTGCTCGGCCGGCGCGACGTCTTCGCCGCGCATCTTGGCCAGGTCTCGCAACAGCGCCGACTCGGCGTCGGTCAACTTGGTGGGCACCACCACCTGCACCACCACGCGAAGATCGCCGCGTCCACGGCCCTGCAAGCGCGGAACGCCGCGCCCACGAAGCGTGAACACCCGGCCCGGCTGCGTGCCCGGCGGAATGGGCAGTGTCTCCACACCGTCGAGAGTTTCGAGATCGATCGTGGTGCCGAGCGCGGCCTGCGCGAACGAGATGTCGAGTTCGGTGACCACGTCGACTCCATCGCGTTCGTAGCGATCGTGCGGCGCCACGCGCAGGTGCACGTACAAGTCGCCCGCCGAACCACCCCGCGGACCGACCGCACCACGACCCGTCAGTCGCAAGGTCGAACCGGTGTCGACGCCGGCCGGCACATCCACTTGATACGTCTTGTCGGTGACCACTCGACCCTGGCCTTGGCACGCCGAACACGGCGTGGCCACCACCTGGCCCACACCCTGACAGCGCTGACACGCCTGGGTGCTGATCATCTGACCGAGCAAACTCTGACGAACGCGTTGCACCTGACCGACGCCGTCGCATGCGGAGCACGTGACGGGCTTGGTGCCCGCACCGGCGCCGGTGCCTTCGCAGTCGTCGCACGCGAGCGCGGTGCGTACGTTCACCGGCAGTGTGGCCCCGAACACCGCTTGTTCGAAGGCGATGTCGGCGACCACTTCGAGGTCCTGGCCCCGCGGTGGGCCCGAGGGCCCGCGCTGACCGCCGAAAGGATTGCCACCGAAGAACGCGTCGAAGATGTCTCCGAGACCGCCCCCGGCGAAGAAATCACCCGACGCACCACCAGCCCCACCCACCCCGGCTTCACCGAAACGGTCGTAACGCGCACGGGCCTCCGGATCGGAGAGCACCTCGTACGCCTTGGCCACCTGCTTGAACTTCTCCTCGGCCGACGCGTCATCCGGATTGGCATCGGGGTGCAACTGGCGGGCCTTGGTTCGGTACGCCTTCTTGATCTCGTCGGGCGACGCATCACGCGACACGCCGAGCAACTCGTAGTGGTCGCTCATGTCAGCCCTCGCCGAGACGGCGGCCCAAGCGATTGGACACCACTTCCACGGTGGCCAGCGCCTGCGGGTAATCCATACGCGTGGGGCCGAGCACTCCGATGGTTCCCATCTGCTGGCCGTCGACCACCACCGGTGCGACGACGACCGAACAACTGGCCAACGGTTCGACGCCGTGTTCGGCGCCGATGGCCACCGAGAGTCCGCGATCGAGGATGTCGCGCACCAACGTGACCACGAGGTACTGCTGCTCGAGCGTGTGCAGCACCTGACGCACCACATCCACTGCATCGAACGCAGCCGCCATCGACGACACACCGCCCAAGAACACCGGATCGTCGCTGGACGTGGACGACAGCGCCGTGAGCGCCTTGCTGCAGATGGCGTCGACGGCATCGTCACCCGACAGCGACACCGCCGCCCCCGTCAACGGGCGGCCCACCAACGACTTGGCCAAGTTGGCCGACGCCGACAGCAACCGCGACTCCGACACCTCGGTGTCGAACTCGAGCGACTGGCTCTCCACCGCACCACTGGCCAACACCACCACCGCCAACGCCGAACGCGGACCCAGACCCACCACCTGGGCCGAACGAACGACGGCTCGCTCGACACTCGGCCCGAGCACCACCGATGCGTAGTTGGTCATACCGGCCACGAGGTGAGACGTGCGCGCGAGGAGTTCTTCCATACGACCGTGCGCACCGTCGAAGAACTGGCGCACCTGATCGACCTTCATCTCGTCGAGACGACCGTGAGGCGTGAGGTGATCGACGAAGAACCGATATCCCTTGTCGGTGGGCACGCGGCCGGCCGAGGTGTGGGGCTGAACGAGATAACCCTCTTGTTCGAGTACCGCCATCTCGTTGCGAACGGTGGCCGACGACACGCTGATGCCCGGTGCGTTGGCGATGTGCGACGAACCGACCGGTTGACCGGTGCCGATGTACTCCTGCACGACGGCCCGAAGAATCGCTGTCTTGCGTTCGTCCAGCATGACAGGCGAAGTTTAGCCCTCGGTGACCGCCTTGTACCGGGCGAGTGCTTCGTCACGTTCCACCGAGTGATCGACGATCGGCTCGGTGTAGCCGAGCGGAATTCCCTTGCCCTTGGCCCACGGCGCGTGGATCTGCGCGCTGGGCAGATCGGCCAGTTCGGGCACGAACCGGCGCACGTAGTCGCCGGTCGGGTCGTAACGCTCACCCTGGAGCACCGGATTGAACACACGGAAGTACGGCGCGGCGTCGGTGCCGGTTCCGGCCGTCCACTGCCAGCCGTGAGAGTTGCTCGCGAGATCGCCGTCCACCAAGTACTTCATGAAGAACTTGGCACCCCACTGCCACGGCAGGTGCAGGTCCTTCACCAGAAAACTGGCCACGATCATGCGCACGCGGTTGTGCATCCATCCGGTGGTGGTGAGTTCGCGCATGCCGGCATCCACGATCGGGTATCCCGTGCGACCTTCGCACCACGCGGCGAAGCGAGCCTTGGCCTTCGCGCCACTGTCGAGGGCGATGCGATCCATCTTGCGATTGAGGTTCTTCCATCCGGTGTCGGGATGACGGAACAACACGTCGGCGTAGAACTCACGCCAGGCCAACTCGCTGCGATAGTGCGTGTGATCGCCCCCGTCGTCAAGGTCGTGCAACAGCTGACGCGGATGCACGAGACCCCACCGCAACGCCGCCGACATCCGACTCGATCCCGGCACCGACGGATCGTTACGACGTTCCTTGTAACCGTCGAGACCTTCCGGACCGCGATCACGGAACTCGGCCCACTGCTCGTGCGCCCCGACTTCGGTCGACGGTGGCAGCGGCAAGTCGACGTCAGGACGCTGAAGAGGGCCCTCGCATGGCACCTGTGGCGCACCGAGCCAGTTCGGCGACCGTGGCGCGTCCATCGGGCCGTTCCAGCCGTTGCCCAGCCAGCGTTTCGAGAACGGAGTGAACACCGAATACGGCGTGCCGTCGTCCTTGTTCACGCGGCCGGGTTCGACGGCATAAGCCGAGCCCACGTGCACGAGTCGCTTGCCTTTGGCGGCCAACTTCTCGGCCACGGCTCGATCACGACGCTGCCCGTACGGCGCGAAGTCGTGCGCGGCGTACACCGCGTCGGCGCCGACTTCGTCGACGAGCGCCGGAATCACATCGGCCGGATCGCCATGGCGATACACCAACGCGCGATTCATCGATTGGTCGAGCGACGCCAAGGCGTCCACCATGAACGCCACCCGCACGTCACCGGAACGCCCGATCAAGTGCGGATCGAGCACGAACAATGGAACGACCTCGCGGTGCTCGGCCAAAGCCGCCAACAGCGCCGGGTTGTCGGCCAGCCGGAGGTCGCGACGGAACCACATGACGGCGCGAGACATGCGTCGAGTGTGTCAGCGAGATGCCGACGAATCCACCTGGGGTCCGACTCCCCTACGGAAGATCGGGGAAACGTAACCGCAGAGCGTTCGCGTGGGCCGGAAATCCTTCGATCTCGGCCAGAGCCACGATGCTCGGCGCCAACCGGCGCAGCGCGCGCTCGTCGGCGCGAGCCACCGCCGTGCGCTTCAAGAACGCTTCGACGGTCACTCCGCTGGTCACACGAGCGAACCCGTTGGTGGGCAACGACGCCGGACAACCGATCAGGAAGTTGGCGGCCGAAAAGGGCGTGTCCTGCCCGATCAAGATCTCGCCGGCGTGCGTGAGGCGATCGAGCACCTCGTTCTCGCGCGCCGCGGCCACCACCAGTTGAAGGTGCTCGGGCGCGAACTCGTTGGCCACGCGGGTGGCTTCGGTCAGATCGCTCACGATCACGCAGCCACCGTTGTTTCCGAGGGACGCGCGCACCGCGGTGGCGCGTTCGGCCGGCAACGCCGTGATCTGTTCGGCGAGCTGCGACTGCACGGCGGTCACGAGCGACTCACTCGTGGTCACCAACAACGTGCACGAGTCGGTTCCGTGTTCGGCTTCGATCATGAGATCGGCCGCCAAGCGACGCGGATCGGCCGATTCGTCGGCGATCACCAAACTCTCGGTGGGGCCAAGCGCCATCTGCGTGGCCGTACCCCAACGCTGGATCTCGAGTTGGGCCACCGTGACCGGCAGCGAACCCGGGCCCATCACCTTCACCACACGTTCGATCGACTCGGTACCGAACGCCAATGCGGCGATGCCGGCCGGGCCGTTCACGCGGAACACGTCACGGATGCCGAGTTCGTCGGCCACCGCCAACACCACCGGATCGACCGCACCGTTGGCCCCAGGCTTGGGCGGCACCACCACCTGCACGAGCGGCACGCCGGCCACCACGGCCGGACCGCCCAGTTGAGCGAGAACACTCGGGTAACTGGCTTTTCCGCTCGGACAGAACAAACCCGCCGACGCGATGGGTGACACGCGCTCTCCCACCACCAGACCCGGATCGGATTCGAACTGCCAGTCGCCGTGCCGCGCGAGCACTTCGTCGTTGAAGCGACGGATGTGGTCGACCATGTCGCGAATCGCCACCCGAACACCGTCGTCCACCTGACGGCGCGCCTTCTCGCGTTCGTCATCGGACACGCGCAGACCATCGGGCTCGACGTTCACCTTGTCGAACGTGGCCAGCGCGTCGCACACCGCCGCGTCGCCGCGCTCACGAACATCGGCCACCAAACCGGCGATCTGGTCGCGCAGTTCGGCCGTGATCGACTTGTTGATGTCGCGATCGACCAGCGCCCGACGCGACGCGTGGTCGAGAGACGACCACGTCATCACACGCAGAATGTCGTCGCTCGCTGCTCCAGCCACGACGTCAGGGTATCCGTGCGTCCACGACGGCTCGGCGTGAGTTCAGGGCTACGAGCGCGATCATCAGGGTCACGAACGCGATCACGCTGCCGTACGCCAACGACCATTCGGGTCCGGCCCAGTCGGCCACGATTCCGGTGATCGGGCCGCCGATGGGTGTGGAACCCAGGAACGCCACCGCCGAGAGCGCGAGCAGGCGGCCGCGCATCTCGGGTGGGCACTTCTGTTGCACCAATCCGTTGAACGTGGAGATGAAACCGGCGCCACCGATGCCGAGCGGTATCGCGGCGATGAAGGCGATCGGGGCACTAGGCGCCCAGGCCACCAACGGACCGGCGACGCTCAAAAGGCCGACGCTGCCGAAGAACACCGTCACCGACGCGCGCTCGCGCGACGCGGTGTAGAGCGAACCGATCACGTTGCCCACACTGATGACCGCGAGGACCCAGCCGAACCAGCGCTCGTCGCCCCAGCGGATGTCGCTCAACTTCGGCAACGACACTTGGTAGTTGTACGCGAAGGTCGCCACCATCACGAGCACCACGTGGAAGATCAGGAGTTCACGATCTCGGGCCACGAAGCGCAGCGAGTCGCGCACCGGTGTGCCGCCTTGCGGCGCCCGCGGACTGCGGTACAACGTGGCCGGATCGATGAGCATCACGGTCGCGATCACCGCGGCGAACGACAACGCGTTGATCATGAAGCACCACGCCGTGCCGAGCGGACCCACCAGTGCCGCCGCCAGGGCCGGTCCGAAGATGCGCGAGCCGGTCATGGTCGCGGTGTTGAGCGACATCGCGTTGCTGATGTCGGCCGGTTCGACGAGTTCGGCCACCAGCGCGCGTCGGGCCGGATTGTCGAACGCGTTCACGAGACCGAGCACCAACGACAACGCGTACACCACGCCCACGTTCGCCCACCCGGCGAAATCGACCACCGCCAGCACCACCGCCTGAGCGGCCAGCAACCACTGCGTGAGCAAGCACATGGCCCGCTTGTCGTAACGATCGGCCACCGCTCCGGCCCACGCCCCCAACAGGAGAATGGGCAGGAACTGGAACGCCACCACCAATCCGAGACTGGTGGCCCGACCGGTGAGGCGATACACCAGGATCGCCATGGCCGTGGACTGGATCCAACTGCCCACGGTCGAGACGAGCAGACCGCCGAAGAACAAGCGCGCGTTACGAGTGCGGAGCGAACGAAAGGTTCCGGCCGACGCCATGTCAGTCGTCGAGTTTCAGCGCCGAGATGAAGACGTCGCCGGGCACTTCCACGCGACCGATGGCCTTCATCTTCTTCTTGCCTTCCTTCTGCTTCTCCAGAAGTTTGCGCTTACGGGTGATGTCACCGCCGTAGCACTTGGCGAGAACGTCCTTGCGCTTGGCTTTCACGGTTTCGCGCGCGATCACCTTGCCGCCGATCGCGGCCTGAATCGGCACGTCGAACATCTGCCGCGGAATGAGTTCTTTCAACTTCTCGCACATCCGGCGTCCGTAGTCGAACGCCTTGTCGCGGTGGACGATGGTGGAGAACGCGTCGGCGGTGATGCCGTTGAGCATGAGATCGACCTTCGCCAAACTGCTCTGCTGGTAGCCGTCGAGTTCGTAGTCGAGGCTCGCGTAACCCTGCGTCCGGCTCTTCATCTGGTCGAAGAAGTCGACCACCACTTCGGCCAGCGGAATCTTGTAGTGCAATTCGACGCGCTCGGGCGAGAGATACTCGAGTTTCGACATGTCGCCCCGACGGCTCTGGCACAACTCCATGAGCGTGCCGGTGTACTCCTTGGGCGTGATGATGCTCACGCGGAAGTAGGGCTCCTCGATGAACTCGATGTTCTGCGCCGGCGGCAGGTCGGCCGGATTGTCGACTTTCACCACCTCGCCGTTGGTCTTGGTGACGCGGTATTCGACGCTCGGCGCGGTGGCGATGAGCGTCAAGCCGAACTCGCGCTCGAGGCGCTCCTTCACGATCTCCATGTGCAACAGGCCGAGGAAGCCGCAACGGAAACCGAAACCGAGCGCACCCGACGTTTCGGGTTCGTAGGTGATCGACGCGTCGTTGAGCTTCAACTTCTGCAGACTCTCGCGCAAGTTCTCGAACTCGTCGCCATCGATCGGGTACAGACCGCAGAAGACCATTGGCTTCGGATCGCGATAGCCCGGTAGCGGTTCGGTGGACGGACGACTGGCCAGCGTGACCGTTTCACCCGAACGGGCCTCGGCCACGTCCTTGATCCCAGCGATGAGATAGCCCACTTCACCCGGTCCGAGTTCGGCAACCGGCGTGGTGGCCGGTCGACGCACACCGATCTCGATGGCTTCGTGCTGCGCCTTGGTCTGCATGAAGTTGAGACGCGAGCCGCTGCTGATGCGACCGTTCATCACGCGAATGGACGACACCACCCCGCGGTACTGGTCGTACTGACTGTCGAAGATGAGGGCCTGCAGCGGCGCGTCGGGATCGCCCTTGGGCGCCGGAATGCGCTCGCACACCGCGTCGAGCAATTCGCCCACGCCTTGGCCGGTCTTGGCCGAGATGCGCAAGATGTCGTCGGCCTTGATGCCGAGAACCGTCTCGATCTCCTTCGCGTAGCGATCGGGGTCAGCGGCCGGCAGGTCGATCTTGTTGAGCGCGGCCACGATTTCGAGGTCGCTCTCCAGAGCGAGGTAGCAGTTGGCCAGCGTTTGGGCCTCGATGCCCTGGGCCGCGTCCACCACCAGGATCACGCCTTCGCACGCGGCGAGCGAACGGCTGACCTCGTACCCGAAGTCGACGTGGCCGGGGGTGTCGATGAGGTGCATCGTGTGCCCCTTCCACTCGACGCGCACGTTCTGGGCCTTGATGGTGATGCCACGCTCGCGCTCGAGATCCATCGAGTCGAGGTACTGCTCGCGCATCTCGCGGGCGTCCACCGCCTTGGTGAGCTCGAGGATGCGGTCGGAGAGCGTCGACTTCCCGTGGTCGATGTGGGCGATGATCGAGAAGTTGCGGATGCGGGAGAGGTCCATGAGGGGTTGGCCACCGCCGCGCGCACACGCACGAAGACGAACGAAGCCACCCCGATCCTACCCGCGACCCCTTTACGCTGGGATGTTGGGCGTTGGACGAGCCCCCGGACGCTGGTACCCTGCCAGGGCTGTTTCAAAGGTTTCGAGGTTCACGTGGCCAATATCAAGAGTCAGAAGAAGCGCATTCGCACCAACGCCAAGGCCGCCGAGCGGAACAAGGCTGTCAAGAGTGAGTTGAAGACGCGCATGAAGTCGGCTCGCACGAGCATTGGCTCCGAGAAGAACGCCGAAGAAGTCCGCCTCGCCGTGAAGCGCATCGACATGGCGGCCGCCAAGGGCATCATTCACAAGAACGCCGCGGCTCGTCGCAAGAGCCGTCTCATGAAGAAGGTCAACGCCGCCGGCTGACCGCAGACGCGAGCCGAGCGAGCCGCGCCACCAAGACGTCCATCACCACGTCTTCTTCCAAACCCGTTCCGCCCCGCAGATCGCTGTCGGCGCGCGACAGCAATTCGAATGCGCGTCTCACGCCGTCGTGTCCGATCGTGCGGAACGTGTTGTACGCCTTCTCGGCCGGAAATCCTTTGATGCCGAGCGCTGATTCGGCGTCGGCGAGGCTGGCGATGTCGCGATCGTCGAGCTTGGCCAGCCGCGTGTAGTGGTTGTGCAACTGGGCCAAGATCTGCAGCGGATGCCGATCGCCGGCCTGCATCATGCGGCGGGTGGCGCGCAACGCCTCGGTCGCGTTGCCCTTGTCGATGGAGTCGGTGAGATCCCACGGCAACGCATCGCCCCGCTGACCCAAGAACGGCTTCACCATGTCGGCGGTGATCTTCTTGGGGCCATACGTGGCCATGAGAGTTTCGGCCAGACCCTCGAACCGGGCCACGTCTTCGCCCAACCACTCGATCACGAGGTTCATGCCGGCGGCGTCGAACTGCAGACCGCGCATCTCCACCTGACTCTCCCACCACGCGCGTCGTTCGCGCGCTTTGGTGGGCGGTGACGGGTCGATGGTCTGTCCGCCGGCGGCCTTGACGGCTTTCTTCAACGGCTCGGACACTCGCCCCGATCCCCATTCGATGACGAGGTCGGTGAAATCGGCGGCATCACTGGCGTATGTGACGAGCGCTTCGATGTCGTCGGCCGAGAATCCACCGTCGCGGCGCACCACGATCACTCGTCGTTCGGTGAAGAACGGTGGCGTCTGCGCCGCTTCGGTGACACCGCTCATCACGTAGTCGCCGCCGAACTCTTCGAGCATCAACGAGCGGTCGTTCTCACCCACCAGTTGGCGCGCGAGATCGGACACGTGCTCGCTGACGAGGATCTCATCGGATCCGTGCACCAGGAAGAGTCCCACGGGTCAAGGTTGCCACACGGGTGAGGCGCGTCCGAGGTGCGCGGGCCATCACGAGCAACAGCACCAACAACGGCGCGACCACGTCGAGCCAGGTGGGCAGGCCCGAACGCGCACCGCGTTCGGCAACCAAGGCGACCACGCGCACCCCGAGATCGATCGGGAACAAAAGCACGCGCCCCACGCCATCGGGCAACACTGCCGCCGCGAGGACGATCGGTAGACCAACGAGCATCACCAAACCCGCGACAGGTCCGGCCACCATGTTGGTCACGAGTCCGATCGCATCGGGCCAGCCGAACACCGACGCCGACACCGGCAACACCGCCACTTGCGCACCGATCGTCGGCGCGACGAACGACGCGATACGTCCGCCGCCGAGGGCGCGCTCGACCAACGGGCTCACCAGAACCAAGCCAGCGCAGCCACTCACCGACAACCACCACCCCACCGACCACACCAAGAACGGATCGACGATCACGCCCACGATCACAGCCGTCGACAATGCGCGTGCCGAGCGTGTGGTGGTGCGCGGAAGAACGAGCGCCGCACCGGCCATCAACGCCGCCCGCACCACCGACGGTTCGGCTCGGGTGAGGATCACGAAGATCGCGAGCACCGCGATCGACGAGACGACACGGGCTCGCTGACGCAGACGGCCGAGCAACGGTGCGACCACGGCCATCACATAGGCCACGTTCTGACCCGAGACCGCCGTGAGATGGGCCAAGCCGGCCCGGCGGAACTCGTCGACCACCTCGCGATCGAGACGACGATCATCGCCGTAGAGCAGCCCGGTGAGCAGATTCCGGCGCTCATCCGGCAACGACGCGGCACCGTTGGCGAACACCCGTCGTAGGCGATTGACCGATCGATGCAGATGATTGGCCGATTCTCCGGTCACGGTGACGTCGTCCACGCGCACACGTCCGACGATGTGTCGCAGTAGGTCTCGCCGTGGTCGAGTCGACTCGTCGATCCGACCGACGAGCCACACACGCTCACCCGACGACACGCGTTCGATTCGACGAGCCAGGCGCCCGTACAACCACGCATCCACGCGTCGACCGTCGACCTCGAACACCACGTGAGTGCCGCGCTCGCTCGGGTCGGGGTCGTCGGCGACGGTGGCCGCCACCGAGATCGA
>VFZC01000035.1 GCA_016871355.1 Actinomycetota bacterium | reverse complement strand
CGTTCGGTTCGGTCATGTCGTTCGACGCGTCGGCCGGTGGCACCGTTTCACTCGACTACTCGACCCCCGTCACCCGTTACCTCTGGATCGTGATCCACAGTGCACTCTGGATCGTGGTGTTCGCGGAAGTTCTTCGACCGGTGCGTCGTCGTCGTGGTCGCGCCGAGAGTGTCGATTCGCCCGTGATTTCGTTGTCGTCAGCGGAGAGCGCGTCATGACCAAACGCCTCGTCGCACTCGCGTTGGTGGTTCTCTTCATCGTCGTCGTGGCCAGCACGTCGGCCGGAGACGACGTACGCACCGCCGCGGTTTTCGCCGAGTCGTCCCGGCCCGGCACGCCGCGGTTGGCGGTGGGCGACGACGTCGTGAGCGTCACGTGGTTCTGCGGCGGCACCGCTGCCCTCGGAGCGGCCGACAACGGCGAGTACGGCGGTGACGTGATCGCCACGAATCCCGGCGAGACTCCGGCGGTCGGCACGGTCACCATTCTCACGATCGATCGCGATCCGGTGGTCGTTCCCTTCTCCATCGAACCTCGTTCGCAGTCGACCATCGATCTCGACCAAGTCGTGACCGCCAACTACGTGAGCGCCGTCGTCGAAGTCGATCGAGTCGACGTGACCGTCGAGCAGCGATCGCTTCATCCGGCCGGCGACGTGTTGTCTCCGTGCGCGAACACCACGGCGGCCGAGTGGTACGTGGCCGATGGCTTCACCGCATCCGACTCCGATCTCCGCCTGTTGATGTCGAACCCCTACCTCTCACCAGCCATCGTCGACATCACGATTTCGACCGCGCAGGGTCCGCGGTCGCCGAGCGAACTGCAGGGCTACGTGATACCGCCCCGGTCGTTGCGGGTACTCAATCTCGAAGAGGCGGGCTTCCGCGACGAGCCGGTCGTGGCGGCCAGCGTGGTGGCCACCAGTGGGCGGATCGTCGTCGCCAAGGACCAACACTTCCTCGGCAGTGGACGTCTGGGTCACGTGACGTCTCTCGGCGCGCCGGCACTCGGCGACGAGTGGTGGTTCGCCGATGGCGAAAAGGGTGAGGGTGTCACCGAGCGTCTGGTGATCTTCAATCCCACCGACACCGATGTCGAAGCCGACGTGATCGTTCTCGGCCTCGACGCTTCGGCCGGAGTGATCGAGCCGACCACACTCACCGTGCCGTCGCGCGAAGTGGTGGTGTTCGACACGTCGGCCATCGCCGGATTGCCCGACGGTCGCCACGGTCTTCTCGTGTCCACGTTGTCGGAGCCCGCGTTGGTGGTGGAGCGGGTTCTCACACGACCCACCGGTGAGTCGGTCTCCACCTCGGTTCTTCTCGGGGCCGAAGGCAACGCTCTATCCACTCGTTGGTTGGCTTCGGTCACGCCGACGATCGCCCTCGAGGGAGCGCTCGTGGTTCTCAACGTGTCACCCAACGACGCGAGTGTCGATGTGCTCTCGGTCGGTCCGGGTGGTGAGGATCCGATCCCTCAACTGTCCGACCTCACGATTCCGGCCAACGGCTGGCGATCGATCGACCTCGTGGATGCCGTGAGCCTCGGTCGTCCGATCGTGGTTCGCTCCGATCAACCCATCCTGGTCGAGCGTCGAATCGAACGGAACGAGCGTGGCTCGGGAACCTCGGCGGCCCTCGCATTCCCGGACCCCTCATGACGAGCCTCTTCATCGCCCTCGGAATCGTGATCGCGGTCGGTGTCGCGGCACTCGTTCTTCGTCGTCGCCACGTGGTCGACGTGCCCACTCAGAAGGAGTGGACCGTGCCCACACAAATCGATCCGGCCGACCTGGCCTCCGCGGGCGAGAACGGGTCACAGGCGTGGTCGATCGCGGTGTTCACGTCGGCGAGTTGCCATGTGTGCGCCGACGTCGTGAGCAAGGCCCGTGTGCTTCAGAGCTCACAGGTGAACGTGCTCGAGTTCGAGTACGGCGCTCATCGTGGGCTGCACGACAAGTACCGCATCGACGCGGTGCCGACGCTCGTGGTGGTCGACGCCGATGGTGTGGTGCGTCGACACTTCTTGGGCCCGCTCACGGCCACCGATCTGTGGGCCGCGGTTGCGCAAACACGCGATCCCGACAGCACGACGAGTGGCGAGTCGGGCGACGAGTGTTCTAGTCGGTGAGTGACGGCGTCTGCGGCGCCGACGAGTCGAGACCACGTTGCACGAGTTTGGCGACTTCGCCGCCGTCGATGGTTTCGTGCTCGAGGAGCGCTTCGGCGACGAGATCGAGACCCGTGCGGTGCTTGGTCAGGAGCTCCATCGCTCGCGTCTCCTGACTGCGCAGGATCCGGTTGATCTCCTCGTCGAGAACGCGAGCTGTGTCGTCGGAGTATTCGCGTCCACTCGACAAGAGGTCTTCGCCGAGGAACACCTGTTGCTGACCGGCCCAAGCCATCGGGCCCACCTTGTCGCTCATGCCCCACTCGCGGACCATGCGTCGAGCCAGACCCGTGACGACTTCGAGATCGTTGGCGGCACCGGTCGTCTGCTGACTGAACACGAGCTCTTCGGCGGCACGACCGCCCAAGGCCATGCAGATCCGATCGAGGATGTACTCACGTGAATAGCTATGGCGCTCTTCCGGAAGTGTCTGCGTGACGCCGAGCGCCATACCGCGCGGAAGGATCGTGACCTTGTGGAGCGGATCGCCGTTCGGGAGAACCGCGGCGAGAACCGCGTGTCCACTCTCGTGGTAGGCGGTGGTGCGCTTCTCTTCGACCGACAGCACCAGCGAATCGCGCCGCGCGCCCATCATGATGCGGTCGCGGGCCGACTCGAAGTCGATGCGTTCGATCTGCGACGAGCCACGACGAACTGCGAAGAGGGCCGACTCGTTCACCAAGTTGGCGAGATCGGCGCCACTCATTCCGGGCGTTCCCTTGGCCATCACTTCGAGATCGACATCGGGTCCCATGCGCTTGTCGCGGCTGTGCACCTTCAAGATCGCCAGGCGCTCTTCGTATTCGGGGAGCGGAACGACGATCTGACGGTCGAAGCGACCCGGGCGCAGCAACGCCGGGTCGAGAATGTCGGGGCGGTTGGTGGCCGCCATGATCACGATGCCCTCGGACGTCTCGAATCCGTCCATCTCGGACAACATCTGGTTGAGCGTCTGTTCACGTTCGTCGTGGCCACCACCGAGACCAGCTCCACGCTTACGGCCGATCGAGTCGATTTCGTCGATGAAGATGATGGCGCGACCCATCTTGCGCGCCTGCTGGAACAAGTCGCGCACGCGGCTGGCGCCGACACCGACGAACATCTCCATGAAGTCGGAACCGGTGACCGACAAGAAGCCGACTCCGGCCTCTCCGGCCACTGCGCGGGCGAACAGTGTCTTGCCGGTTCCGGGTGGGCCGACGAGCAAGATGCCCTTCGGAACACGGGCACCAATTTCCTTGAAACGCTCGGGCATGCGCAGAAAGTCGACCACTTCCTTGATCTCGGTCTTCACGCCCTCGTATCCGGCGACGTCGGCGAACGTCGTGGACGGACGATCGGTGGTGTACGCCTTGGCCCGACTGCGACCGATGGACATCACGTTGCCCATTTGGCCCGACGCCCGACGGTTCATCCACATGAGGAAGCCGATGATGAGGAAGAAGGGCAACAGGAGCGGAATGAGGCTCACGAACCAGTTCGACTGAGGCGTGTTGGGCTGGAAGTCGACGCCTTTGGTGCGCAGCAGCTCACGGTCGACTTCGTTGGGGAAGCCGGGAGGTGCGGTGGTGGAGAACTCGCTGCCATCGACGAACGATCCGGTGATGCCGAGCGTGGTGTTGTTGAGCTTGACCTCGTCGACGCGACCGGCCTCCACCTGGGTGACGAACTCTTCGAAACCAATCTTCTCGCGGTTCGGACCGGGAAGGAGTTGTGGTCCGAAGATGAGCAACAGAACGATGGCCAGCAACACATACGGTGACCACTTGGGCATGGCCGGACGGCCGGATTTGCCGTCGGTGCGACCGTCGCTCTTGCCGTCGTTCTTCACGCTGGGTTTGTTCGACGACTTGAACGGGCGCTGCCGGCGATCTCCGGAAGGGGGAGGCGGGGGAGGCGGAGTCGGCTCACTCATGGCGTCATGCTAGGACCGACCCCGACTATCCACCTTGTCGCAGGGCGTCTCCCATACCGTATTTGCTATGCGTTCGGACACGCGTTTGTGCACCCGAAACGGTTGCCGCGAGGAGGCCCGAGTCGCTCTCACTTTTGAGTATGCGAATTCGGTGATCTGGGCCGATCACCTGAGTGACGAACGTCGCCCGCAGGTCTACGAGTTCTGTGACATCCACTGGAACCGTTTCGCACCGCCGACGGGCTGGACTCTCGAAGATCGCCGTCGCACGCTCGTTCTGCCTTTCGTCCACCGCCTGGCCGGCTGATCGTCTCCGTGCGTCCGGCCACCAACGACGCCCGCTTCTCGGTCGGCGCCGCTGTGGCGGTGTGGGTCGGTGCCTACGTCGCGGCATTGCCTCTTCAGGCCGCGGTCATCGCGGCGTTCGGTCGCGGTGGCGACGACCCCGACACCTGGCCCACGTCGGTCACGGCGGTGTCGATTCTCTGTCTCTGGATTCCGTTCGTGGTGGGCCTCGTGATCGTCAGTCGTCGGCGCGGCGGGGCGTCGTTCACCCGCGATTTCCGAGTCGGCTTCCGCCCGGTCGACCTCGTCGGACTTCCGGTCGGAGTCGCGGCTCAATTCGTGCTCGTGCCGCTTCTGTACTGGCCGCTCTCGCAGGTGTTTCCCGATGCATTCGATCCAGACGACGTGGAACGTCGAGCGAACGACTTGTGGGATCGGGCCTCGGGTGTGTGGATCCTCGTCCTCATCCTGATCGTCGCGATCGGTGCCCCGCTCGTCGAAGAGTTCGTGTACCGGGGTTTGATCCTTCAGTCGCTCGAGGGACGCTTCAACGACGCCGTGGCGCTCGTGCTTTCGGCGGCCTGGTTCGCCGCGATCCACCTCCAGCCCGTCGAGTTGCCTGGATTGTTCTTGGTCGGTCTGGTGTTCGGACTGTGCTGGCAGAGATCGGGCCGAATCGCCATGCCGATCCTGGCGCACATCGGCTTCAACGCCGCCGGGTTGTTGATCGCCAGTCGCTGATCGGTTCCCGGTGGCACAATGAACGACGTGACGGAGGAACAGGTCGGGGCCGTCGACGCAGACGAGGCTGTCGGGCACGACGAGGCTGTCGATGCCGTCGACGTCATTCGAACCCGATGGAATCCGTTCCGCGGCTGGAGCCGCGAGCGATTGGTGGTCTTCTGGGTGCGTGTGGCACTCGTGGGCGTCTCCACCGCCGTCGCGGTCAAGGTCGTTCAACCGTCTCTGATCTTCCGCAACTCCACGCCCACCGGCGGCGACATGGGTGCGCACGTGTGGGGACCGGCCTATCTGCGCGATCACCTGCTTCCGTTCAAGTTGAACGGCTGGAGCATGGATTGGTACTCGGGTTTCCCGGTCTACCGCTTCTACATGGTCGTACCCGCTCTCTTGATCGTTCTGCTCGACGTGCTCTTGCCGTACGGCATCGCCTTCAAGATGGTCGCGGTTCTCGGAATCATCACGCTGCCCGTGTGCTGTTGGGTGTTCGGTCGTCTGGCTCGCTTCGCGTATCCGATTCCCGAGTTGTTCGCCGTGGTCGGCCTGGTGTTCCTCCTCGACGAGAGCTACACGATCTACGGCGGAAACATCGCGTCGACGATGGCCGGCGAGTTCTCGTTCTCGATCTCGTTGTCGTTCGCCATGCTCGCGTTCGGGTTCTTCGCCAACGGTCTGCAGACCGGCCGTCACCGACTGAAAGCGGCCATCTTCATGGCGCTGGCGGTGCTGTGTCACGGCATCGTCGCCATCTACGTGGCGGTAGGTCTCTTGCTCATGGCTCTGCTGTGGCTCGACCGTCAACGGCTCCGTTGGTTCGTCACGACGGTCGGCCTCGGCTCGTTGCTGTCGGCTTTCTGGATCGTGCCGTTCTTGCTGAACCACGCCTACATGACCGACATGAAGTACAAGGGCGAACCCGGCAACGGCTCGTTCACCTCGTACTGGGGCATGTTCTTCGCCCTGCCACCGTTCTGGAACGTCTTCTTCTTCATGTTCGCAGTCATCGGGTTCGTCGCCATGCTCGTGCGTCGCCACACCACTGGAGCCTGGCTGGGCGTGACCGGACTCGTGTTCACTGCGTTCGTCTACCTGTTCAACGACAGCCTCCCGGTGATCGGCCTGTTGTGGAACCCACGACTCCTGCCGATGCTCAACATGTGCCGCTATCTGCTGGCGGCGATCGGCATCGTGGAGTTGGTCCACGCGATCGTTCGTTTGGCCCAGCACGAACGACTCAATCGACGCTTCTCGGTTGTTCGGATCGATGAAGACGCGCGCTCGCAACGGGCGATCTTCAAGGCACGATCGCTCACGGCCGTCGGATGCGCGTTGGCCGCGTTGATCGTTCTGGGTTTCCGTTTCCAAGTGCTCCCGGGCGGCAACATCGTCGACGAAGGTGATGGTGCCGAGTACGCCTGGGGCCCATTCGAGACCCAGGCGAGCGACAAGGGTTTCGTCGACGGATGGGCGCGCTGGAACTTCTCGGGTTACGAGGGTCGATCGGCGTACGGCGAGTACTACGGCGTCGTGCAGACCATGAAGACGATCGGAGAAGAGCGCGGATGTGGTCGCGCGCTCTGGGAGAACTACGGCGACAACGACAAGTACGGCACCACGATGGCGTTGATGTTGCTGCCTTTCTGGACCGACGGGTGCATCGGATCGAGTGAGGGCTTGTTCTTCGAAGCGGCCGGCACGACCCCGTATCACTTCCTCGCGGCCGGAGCGATGTCGAAACAGAGTTCCAACCCGGTGCGCGAACTCCGCTATGTCAACAACGACGCGTCGATCGGCATCGACTACCTACGCGCTCTCGGCATTCGCTACTACCTGGCGGTCACGCCCGAAGCCCAGCGCGAAGCGGCCGAACTCGTCGCGAACGACGGCGGACTCGTCGAGATCACGTCATCGGGTCCGTGGAAGATGTACGAAGTGTCGGATTCCGACATCGTCGTTCCGCTCGCTACCGAGCCCGTGGTCGTGAACGGGCGCGGCGGTGACCCGCGCGAGCGTTGGCTCGAAATCGGAACGAGTTGGCTCCAGAACCGCACCGAATGGCCGACGGTTCCGGTCGACGACGGTCCTGATTCGTGGCAGCGCACCGACGTCGAGATCGATCTGTCGCGACGTGACGGCGAACCGGGCGCGGATTCTCGTAAGGTCGACATCGTCACTCCGACCGAAACGATCGACGCGATTTCTCTCCCGGACGTGACGGTGACGAATGTGGTGATCGGCGAGGAATCGGTCGATTTCGACGTCGATCGCACCGGAGTTCCCGTGCTGGTGCGTGTGAGTTACTTCCCGAACTGGAAGGTCACGGGAGGAGAAGGCCCGTATCGCGTGGCCCCGAACATGATGGTCGTGATTCCGACGGAGAACCAGGTGAGCCTGGATTTCCGCGCCGGATGGATCGACCGTTTCGCGTACTTCCTCACACTGGTAGGCATCGTGCTCGTGTTCGTGATGGCCCGTCAGGATCGCATTCGACGTCGAAATCAGCAGTAGGGCCAGACTCGCCACCGCTAGCGTGAAGAGGCGCTATGTCGGCTTCTGACGCACTCGATGTCATCGTCAAGGCCTACGACATTCGTGGCACGGTTCCCGAACAGCTCGATGCCGACATCGCTCACGCCCTCGGAGTGGGTTTCGCACGGTTCACCCAGTCGTCGGTGGCCATCGTGGCGCGCGACATGCGACCTTCGGGCCCCGAACTCGCCGATGCGTTCGCGCGCGGCCTCATGGAGCATGGTGTCGATGTCATCGACATCGGTCTGGCATCCACCGATCTGCTGTACTTCGCGGCCGGCAAACTCGACGCGCCGGGTGCGGTGTTCACGGCCTCTCACAACCCGGCGCAGTACAACGGTGTCAAGTTGTGTCTCTCCGGAGCGCGTCCGGTCGGTGTCGACTCGGGTTTGCTCGAGATCAAGCAAACGGCCCGCGACGTGTTGGAAGGCCGCGGACCAGCACCCTCGGGTCGGGTGGGGCGAACCACCGAGCGCGACTTGCTGTCGGCCTTCGCCGATCACGTGGTGTCGTTCGTCGATCCGTCGTCGCTGCGCCCGATGCGGGTGGTGGCCGACACCGCCAATGGCATGGGCGGACTCGTGGTGCCAGCGGTCTTCGAGCGACTGCCACGCCTCGAACTCGAAGTGATGTACGCCGAACTCGACGGAACGTTCCCCAATCACCCGGCCGATCCGTTGCAGTCGGCCAACCAGCGCGACCTACAGGCCCGGGTGGTGGCGGGCGGATTCGACATCGGGTTGGCCTTCGATGGTGACGCCGACCGAGTGTTCGTGGTCGACGAACAGGGGAGAGGTCTCTCGGGCTCCACCACCACGGCCATCTTGGCATCGCGCATGCTCGCCAAGCACCCGGGTTCGACCGTCTTGCACAACCTCATCTGCAGTCGCTCGGTTCCCGAAGTGGTGCGCGAGAACGGCGGCATTCCCGTTCGCACGAAGGTTGGTCACTCGTTCATCAAGCAGATGATGGCCGAGACCGGTGCGGTGTTCGGTGGCGAGCATTCGGCGCACTACTACTTCGCCGACAACTATCGCGCCGACAGCGGACTCATCGCCACCATGCTCCTTCTCGAAGCGCTGTCCGAGTCGAACCACGTGTTGTCCGACCTCCGCAAGCCGTTCGAGCGGTATTCGTCGAGCGGAGAGATCAACACGCAAGTCGCCGACACTTCGGCCGTTCTCGAAGCGGTTTCCGGTCACTACCGGGGCCACGAACAAGATCGCCTCGACGGCCTCACCGTCGATTGCGGCCCCTGGTGGTTCAATCTGCGTCCGTCCAATACCGAGCCGCTCCTGCGTCTCAATCTCGAAGCCCCCACCCGCGACGAGTGCGACGATCATGTCGCCGAAGTCCTGGCCCTCATCACCGCCGTCTGACCCGGCCGGCACCACTCGAAGGGAGTCCCCATGTCACTCGATCCGGATCTCGTGAGCGTTCTCGCCTGCCCGATCGACCACGGGCAGTTGTTCGTGTTCGACGACGAGAACTGCATTTACAACCCCCGCCTCAAGTGTCGCTACACCATCCGTGAAGGCATCGCCGTCATGCTCGTCGACGAGTCGGAAGTCGTGTCCGACGGCGAACACGAGCGCCTGGCTGCTCGAATCGCGCGCGGCGAAGCCCGCGCGACGGGGTCGGCCGCCGCCTGAGGATCGATCACCGGCTCTCCGCCGGTGATTACACTCGGCTCGTCTCATCGGGCTGATGTGAGCGGTGCCAGCAGGCCCCGGCCCGAGGTGACGCGAATCTTTTGCGTCCCCGAACGACTCCATCAACTGTTTCTCCGAAAGAGGTTCACCCATGTCTCTCGCCGCTCGCAAGGACTACCGCGTCGCCGACGTCTCGATGGCGCCGTTCGGCCGTAAGGAAATCCATCTCGCCGAACACGAGATGCCCGGTTTGCGCGCTTTGCGCAAGGAGTTCGGCGCGTCGAAGCCGCTCAAGGGCGCCCGCATTTCCGGCTCGCTGCACATGACGATCCAGACCGCCGTGCTCATCGAAACACTCGTCGAACTCGGCGCCGAGGTGCGCTGGGCGTCGTGCAACATCTTCTCCACGCAGGACCACGCCGCGGCGGCCGTGGTGGTGGGTCCGAACGGCACGGTCGACAACCCGCAAGGTATCCCGGTCTTCGCGTGGAAGGGCGAGACGCTCGAGGAGTACTGGTGGTGCACCGAGCAGATGATGACGTGGCCCGACGGCGATGGTCCGAACATGATCCTCGACGACGGCGGCGACGCCACTCTGCTCCTCCACAAGGGCGTCGAGTACGAGAAGTCGGGCGAGGTTCCCGATCCGACCACGGCCTCGAACGCTGAATTGGCGATCGTGCTCGGCTTGTTGAAGCGCGGCTTGAAGCAGGATCCCACCAAGTGGACGCGCATGGCCAAGGACATTCGTGGCGTCACCGAGGAGACCACCACCGGTGTGATGCGCCTGTACAAGATGCACGAGCGCGGTGAATTGCTGTTCCCGGCCATCAACGTGAACGACTCGGTCACCAAGTCGAAGTTCGACAACCTCTACGGCTGCCGTCACTCGCTCGTCGACGCGATCTGCCGCGCGACCGACGTGATGTTGGCCGGCAAGGTCGCGGTGGTGTGTGGTTACGGTGACGTGGGCAAGGGGTGTGCACAAGCGCTGAGTGGTCAGGGAGCTCGGGTGATCGTCACCGAGGTCGATCCGATCAACGCGCTGCAGGCGGCGATGGAGGGTTACCAGGTCACGACTCTCGACGACATATGTGGCACCGCCGACATCTTCGTGTCGGCCACCGGCAACGATCACATCATCACCGTCGAGCACATGGAGAAGATGAAGCACAACGCGATCGTGTGCAACATCGGCCACTTCGACTCCGAGATCGACATGGCTGGTCTGGCCCGTAGTGGCGCGACCCGCGACGAACTGAAGTCCGGCACCGATCTGTGGTCGTTCCCCGACGGTCATTCGATCATCGTGTTGGCCGAGGGTCGATTGGTGAATCTTGGTTGTGCAACGGGACATCCGAGTTTCGTGATGTCGTGTTCGTTCTCCAATCAGGTGATCGCGCAGATCGAGTTGTTCAACAACTTGTCGAAGTATCCGCTCGGTGTGTACGTGCTGCCGAAGCATCTCGACGAGAAGGTCGCATCGCTGCACCTCGACGCATTGGGCGTGAAACTCACCAAGTTGACCGACGAGCAGGCCGACTACCTCGGAGTGAATCCGTCGGGTCCCTTCAAACCCGATCACTACCGCTACTGATGCGCGTCTCGTTCCCCGAACGGATCGTCCGGTGCCTGGCCGGGCTGTTCTTGTTCGGGCTCGGGATCACCTTTTTCATCCGGGCCGAACTCGGGTTGGCGCCGTGGGACGTGTTCCACAAAGGCCTGTCGGAGAATCTCGACCTACCGATCGGCAACGTGATCATCGGTGTCGGTGTGCTGTTGCTGTTGTTGTGGATTCCGCTGCGGCAGAAGCCCGGTTTAGGCACGATCCTGAACGCCATCGAGATCGGTCTGGTGGTGAATCTCACCAAACCGATCGTCGGACATCCCGATCACATCGCGGGCCGGCTCGGTCTGATGATCGCGGGGTTGTTGATCGTCGCCCTCGGTTCGGCGCTCTACATCGGCGCGGGTCTGGGACCGGGACCGCGAGACGGACTCATGCTCGGGTTATCGGAGCGCGGAATCAGCATCCGCCTCGCCCGCACCTGTGTAGAGATCACGGTATTGATCGCGGGTGTGGCGCTGGGCGGCCCGGTGGGTCTCGGCACCATCGCGTTCACGTTTGGGATCGGGCCGTTGGTGCAACGCTTCTTGCCACGATTCGACAAACGGCCGAGTGTCACCATCGAGGCGAGAAAGCACTGAGGGCCCGGTTGCCCGGGCCCTCAGCATCAGTTGTCGATGACGTCGGGTCGAATCAGCCGCAGGACGTCAGAGGGAACGAGCCGGGAGTGTTCGTCTTGGTTCCACTGTCCTGAATGATGAACTGAAGGCGTGCTCCTGCTGTTTGGACATCGGCGGCACTCAGCGTGATTTGCCATGTGTTGGTGCCAGTCGATGTGGCGGCCCGGTCGCCGCCAGGAATCGGTACCCCACTCTGGTTGACGAGGCGACTCGTCTGCACCGTGATCGCGTCGTTCTGGGCATCGGATGCCTTGATGGTGAAGGCGTATCCACCCCCCGACGTCGAACATGTCGCCGAGGTGATTGCCGCCTTGGTGTTCACCCCGATGGTCGTCGTGGGTATCAACTTCGGAACCGTGGTCGTCGGGATGATCGGCTTGAGCGTGACCACAGGGCTGGGCTTGACGGTTGTCGTCGTATTCTTCGGGGCCACGGTCGTGGTCGTGTTCTTCGGGGCCACGGTCGTGGTCGTGTTCGAACTCGTCGAGCTCTGGCCACATCCACCGGGGTTGGTCACCTTGATGGTCAGGCTGGCCGTCGAACGCGCCTTGCCGTCGTCGGCCTGGCCGTCGATCGTGATCGTGGTATCGCGATCGTTGGAGTCGACGTTGAACGAGTAGGTGCCCGATCCGGAACCGTTCACCTGAGTGCTCTGCGACGGAATCGTGCGATTCGCTGAGGAACCCTTCACGATCACGCCCACTGTGTCACCGTCGGTGTCGTTCACTGTGACGGTCACGCTGACCTTGGTGGGACCTTCCGATCCGGCCTCGACACACGGAGACTTGGTGGTCAGCGTGATCTTGGGTGGATTGTTGGTCTTGGCGACAGTCGTCGAGACTTTGGAAGCCGCGGTCGTGGTCGTTTCAACAGGAGCACCACTGGTGGTGGTTCCTCCGTCGCTCGGCTGGCCCTGATCCTGCGGATCCGCACAATCGATGGCCTTGACGAACTCGGTGTCCTGACCGGACTTGCCACTCGAATCAGCCGCGAAACCGAGGACCTCGTAATCACCGACGGCGTCGGGAACGAATGAATCGGTGAACGTGGTGCCATTCTCCTGGTCGGTGCCGTCGCCTTCACGGTTCACGGTGATCTTGTACTCGGTGATCCGTTCGCCCTCCGAGGGGACGGCGAACATGACGACCAGGACAGTGTCACCGACGCAAACCGGTCCTTGCACGCGCACGTCGACATCGATGGACGACGCCAACGGCACGATCTCGGGATCGGTGGGCGGCGGGCAATCATCGAAGTACGTCTCGAGTTCGATGGTTGCCCGGTACTCGGGCGAGCCACTGGCGTCTGAGTACCAACGGCGGCCGTGATCGGACTCGGCTGGATCGGAGTTACCACCGACCCACGTCCAGAGAATCCCGTTCGAGTCGACGTACTTGGCGTCCTCGAACTCCGGCGGACACGGATCGTCCGACGGATCGTCTTCGGGCAAGCAGTTCTCGCGGTAACCCGGGATGAGGAGGGCATTGTCGACGACCTCACCCGACTCGGACTGCCACACGTTGTCGGCCACGTAGGTCCAACGAACGCCTTGGTTGTCGATGAACACGTGCCCGATTTCGGGAGTGGCGTTCGGCTCGATGCAACCCTCGGGGTTGCACAGGTCGAGCGGAGCCTTGGTTCCGTCGACGAGGTCTTCGTTGATCGGAGCGATCTCGATGTCGCCCTTGGCGGGCTCGACCGTGACGGCCTTGTCGGCATTGTCACCGCTCTGACCGTCGACCTCGGGGTTCGACTCGGGCTGTCCCGAATCGTCGAGAACGAAGCTGTTCTCCGGAACATCGATACCGGGCAGACAGGGCGGTGCGCAGAGGTTCATCCAGCCCGGAAGATCGGCTGTCGATGCCAGGGTCTGCGACTTGTCGTCGGCGTTGACCCATTGACCTCCCGACCAGACCCACAGGGTTCCGGTGAACGGATCGATCCAGTGCGCTTGCTCGCCCGGGGCGATGTTGATGGGCGGGCACGGGGGCATGCACGTCTCGCGGTATCCGGGCAACAACACGGTGTTGGTGATCGCGGGTTGCGTCGGATCGGAGTCGTTGACCCACAGATTTTGGTCGAACAGCCATGTCCAGACCTCACCGTTGTTCGGGTTCACCCACACCGCACCAGGGCGCGGCTGGAGTTCAGGACACGGATCTTCGAAGATCTCGGGTTGACATCCATCGGGCTGATTGGGAAGAAGTTCCGTCTTCAGCAGTTCGATCTCGGCGGTCGTCTGGTTGTCCCACCCGTACACACCACCGGTGTGGTTGTCGAACACCCACGTGTTGCCGAGCGTGTCGATCCAGACCTCGCCCACGATCGCCTTCTTCGGGGGACATTCGGGTTGGCCCTCGTCGAAGGGAGGCGCGCAGTTGTAGAGGATCAGGAGTTCGTCATAAGAAATCCCGTCGAACTCGTTGTTGTCGAGCTCATCCCAGACAAGGGATCCGTTGTCGAGCCACAGTCGCCACACGCGTCCATCCGGTGCGAGCCACTGATCTCCGACGTTCGCCTTGTTCGGGGGGCACTCGCCATTCGGCTGACGCGGCTGGTCGTCGCCGCACAGTTCGGTCCACCCCGGCAACAGGTTCATGTCGGTGACCGGATCGGGAGTCGGATTGGCGGTCACGTTCGTCCACCAGTTGTTGGCGGGGTCGAACTGCCATTCGTCACCGTTGGTGTCGAGATACGGAGTCCAGCCGCCACCGATGAGGAGTTGCGGACACACCGGATCGACTTGTCGTTGACGGCCGTCGTCACAGTTGTCGCGCCAGCCGGGAAGGTCGACGAGATTCTCGACCGGTGCTGCTGCAGGATCGGAGAGATTGATCCAGGCGCCGAGTGCTTGGTCGTAGTGCCACACGTCGCCGTTCGGTGCGCCGTAGTCGGTCCAGCCGGCGACGAGCAGTTCAGGACATTCGGGTTGCTGCGGCTGGTCGCCGCCGCCGGGCTGGTCGCCGCCGGGCTGGTCGCCGCCGGGCTGGTCGCCGCCGGGCTGGTCGCCGCCGGGCTGGTCGCCGCCGGGCTGGTCGCCGCCGGGCTGGTCGCCGCCGGGCTGGTCGCCACCGGGCTGGTCGCCGGGAACGTCGGAGCTCGGCGGTTCTTCAGGCG
>VFZC01000034.1 GCA_016871355.1 Actinomycetota bacterium | reverse complement strand
GGCTCTCCGGAGCCGACGCCAGTTAGTATTTGAGGAGTGAGCGGACATTCCATCGTGTCGCCGGGCATCACTTCCACCGAGGTGTTCGCCCAGCGAATGGCGCGTACTCGCGAAGCCATGGCCGAGCGTGGTGTCGACGTGTTGTTGCTCTCGGTCGGTCTCGATCTGCCGTGGTTGGTCGGTTATCACGCGATGCCACTCGAACGACTCACGATGTTGGTGGTGCCGCGCGAGGCACCGGCCACGCTCGTGATCCCACGACTCGAAGCGCCACGCGTGGTCGAACGACCCGAGATCTTCTCGATGTTGCCCTGGAACGAGACCGACGACCCGATTGCGGTCACGGCGCGATTGGTCACCGGTGTCGGCGCACGCACGGTCGCGGTGGGCGATCAGATGTGGGCTCGCTTCCTCGTCGATCTGTTGGCTCATCTGCCCGCCGTGTCGTGGGTCCGCTCGGTGGAGGTGCTGGGTCCGTTGCGTATGCGCAAGGACGACGCCGAAATCGCGGCTTTGCGGGCCGCCGGTGCGGCGGTCGATCGCATCGCCGCACAGTTGCAGGCCGGTGAGATTCCGTTGGTCGGCCGCACCGAGGCTCAGGTGTCGGCCGATCTGTCGGCTCGCATTCTCGCCGAGGGTCACGACGTCGTGAACTTCGCGATCGTGGCCGCCGGTGAGAACGCCGCGTCACCGCACCACCATCCGGGGTCGCGCGTGATTCGGGTCGGGGAGATCGTGTTGTGCGATTTCGGCGGCACCATGAACGGCTACTGCAGTGACATCACGCGGTGTGTGCACATCGGAACTCCATCGGCCGATCTGGCCGCGGCCTACGCGGTTCTGCTCGAGGCTCAGCAGACATCGGTCGCGTCAGCGGTGGTGGGTACGCCGTGTGAACGCGTCGACGCCGCCGCACGTGACGTGATCGCGGCCGCCGGCTGGGGCGAGTACTTCGTGCACCGAACCGGACACGGCATCGGCATGGACGCGCACGAAGATCCGTACATCGTGAGTGGCAACACCCTGCCCCTCGCCGCCGGGCACGCGTTCAGTGTCGAGCCTGGTATCTACGTTCCCGGGAAGTGGGGCATGCGCCTCGAAGACATCGTGGTGGCGTCCGACGACGGCCCCGACCCCATGAATCGGGTGAACCACGAACTCGTGATCGTCTAGCCCAACCGGTGGGCGGCGGTCACGAGTGGATCGAACCCGAGGTGTTCTTCAGACTCGTCGCGCCGTGACCGGTCCGACGCGCGATGATCTCGGCGCAGATGGCCACGGCAGTTTCCTCGGGTGTGCGGCCACCGAGGTCGAGGCCGATCGGTGACATGATCCGTTCGAGATCGCGTGCACCGCTCACGCCCACCTCGGCCAGTCGCTCGAGCCGCTTGTTGTGCGTCTTGCGACTTCCCATCACACCGATGTAGCCGACGGTGGTGGCGAGAGCACCTTGGATCGCCGGTACGTCGAACTTGGGATCGTGCGTGAGAATGCACACCGCGTCGCGCGGGCCGAGAGTGTGGCCGCGCCGTTCGAACATGGGTGCCGGCCACGACACGATCACTTCGTCGGCCATCGGAAAACGACGCTTGGTCGCGAAGATCTCGCGTGCATCGCACACCGTGACGCGGTAGCCGAGAACCTTGGCCACGCGTCCGAGGGCGGCGGTGAAGTCGACCGCGCCGAAGATCCACATCTGCGGCGGGGGAGCGAACGTCTCGATGAACACCGACACCGTGGGTGTGTCGACGAGGTCCTCCGGCGTGGCTTGACCCTCCGGGCCGTAGTGACGAACGCCAGTGCGGCCGGCTTCGAGTTCGCCGGCCACGTCGCGGGCGGCCACCCGGTCGAGATCGGGGTTGCCCAGCGAACCCTCGACGGTCTCGGTGGTCCCTTCGCGCACGACCATCAACTTCGCGCCCACGTTCGGGCCGTCGATCACGGTGGCCAAGGCCACCGGAGTCTCGGTGCGCACCAGATCGCGAAATCGTTCGTACAGCAACATCGAACTCACGTCACCAGGCGAGCGGTTCGATGAACAGACGGATCGTGCCACCGCAGGTGAGACCCACCGCGAACGCTTCGTCGTCGCTGTATCCGAACGACACCATGCGACCAGGCGACTGCTCGGCCAGGATGGCCAGCGCCTCGGACACCACCGCACCTTCCACGCAGCCACCACTCACCGAACCGGCCACTTCACCGTCTTCGTTGACGGCCATGGCCGCACCAGGATCACGTGGTCCGGAGCCCTCGATCTTGACGACACGAGCCACCGCAACCTTCTTGCCGTTGGCTCGCCAGCGGTCGATGTCGTCCAGGATCTCGCGCATGGTCACAGTCTGCCGTTGTCGGACCCGATCGCCTCGCCGCGGTGACGCCGACTCAGGGCTGGCCGATCACCCGAGCCAGTTCTTCCATCGCTGCCAACGAATGTCCCTCGACGAACGCATCGACGTGGGGGAGGGCGGCCGCCATGCCACGCGCCAACGGCGCGTACCCGGGCGTGACCTTCAGCGGGTTGACCCAGACCAGCTTGTGGCTCACCCGACGTAGTCGCGACATCTGCTCGGAGAGATGCTCGGGATCGCCGCGATCCCAGCCGTCGGATAGCACGACGACGATGGCTCCGCGGGCCATACCGCGCACACCCCACTCGTCGTTGAACTGATGCAGGCAATCACCCAATCGAGTGCCGCCGCTCCAGTCCTGAACGCGATCGGACGCGCGCTTCAAGGCGCGATCGGGGTCGCGGTTCGACAGTTCGCGGGTGACACGCGTCAGGCGAGTTCCGATGGCGAAGGCCTCCACCTTCTGGCGCCCAGCCACCGCGGCCTGAACGAAACGAACGAGTGCGCGCGAGTACGGCTCCATCGAACCCGACACGTCGAGCAGGAGAACGAGCCGACGCAAGCGCTGATCAGGATTGAGATGATGGCGGCGAATCGGTTCGCCGCCCGTCTGCAGACTCGAGCGAACCGTACGGCGCAGATCGAGGCGCGCGTCGCGGCCGCGTACGTAACGGAACGAGGTGCGCGGTGAACCGGCCAGTCGCAGTCGGCCCATCATGTGCTGGGCTTCGGCCAACTCGGTCGGCGTGTAGTCGGCGAAATCCTTGTGCTTGAGCGTTTCGATGGCCGAGAAACGCAGCGTAATGGTCTCGTCATCCGAGGACGACTCGGCCGAGTCGCGTTCGTCGCTGCCGTCGTCGTCGGCATCGAGTTGCAGGGTGAGCCTCATGGTTTCGGTGATCTGCGTCGAGCCATCGGCGTTGCGACCCAGCCAGAAGGCTTCGAAGGCTCGATTGAACAAGGGCAGGTCTTCGGGGCGTCGCACGAGTGTGGTGCGAGCGGCCCAGTAGACCGACTCGCGTGAGTCGATGCCGGTCTGGCCGAGCGCTTCCACGAAGAGCAGAACGCTGCCGACGGGAGTGGTGAGGCCGGCTCCGCGAAGAATGCGACTGAAGGCCACGGCCAGACGTTCGGCCGGCGAGTCGACCGTGACGCTGGAGGTGCCGACCATCTCAGGCGACGAGGCTGCGTTGCAGAGCCTGCTTGATGACCTGGTCGAGACCGTTGTTGGTGACTCGCTCCTGGTCTTCGCGATACTTCAGCACTGTTCCGAGGGTCGCGCGCACGAGGGATTCGTCGATCGTCGACGCACCGAGTCGTGCCAGGGCGGTGGCCCAGTCGATGGTCTCGGCGATTCCGGGCGGCTTGTACAGATGCAGACCGCGCATCGTCTCGGTGAGCGCCGCCACTTGACGAGCTAATTGATCGGACACGTCGGTCACGCGACGGCGCACGATTTCGACTTCACGGTCGAACGACGGATGCTCGACCCAGTGGTAGAGGCAGCGGCGCTTGAGAGCGTCGTGCACGTCGCGCGTGCGGTTGGACGTGAGCACCACGATGGGCGGAACCGCGGCGCGAACGGTTCCGATCTCGGGAATGGTCACCTGGTAATCGGAGAGCACTTCGAGCAGATACGCCTCGAACTCGTCGTCGGCGCGATCGATTTCGTCGATGAGAAGGACCGGACGGGTGGCCGCTGGTTCGAGTGCACGCAACACCGCGCGCTTCACCAAGAACCGCTCGGCATACAACTCGTTCTCCAGAACCTCGGCCCCCGAGTCACGAGCCTCACCACTGGCCTCGGCCGCGCGGAGGTGCAGCAACTGCCGCGAATAGTCCCAGTCGTACACGGCTTGGTTGGCATCGATTCCTTCGTAGCACTGCAGGCGAATCAATTCGCCGCCGGTCCAACGCGCCAACACCTTGGCCAACTCGGTCTTGCCGACGCCGGCTTCACCTTCGAGAAGGATCGGGCGTTCGAGGCTCAGCGACAGGAACACCGCGGTGGCCAGACCGGTGTCGCAGAGGTAACCCTGCTGATCGAGAGCGGCCGCGACCGTGCCGGGGGACAAGTTGCTGTCGGCCATCGATCAGAGCGTAGAGGTGTCGGGGCGACGACGCACCGTTCAGGACTCGTCGCGCTCGAGGAGGGTGCGAAGAATCGGCAGGGTGGCCGCGAGATCGGGCGGACCGGTGGGAAGTTGGTCACAGGCGAACCAGCGCGCCCCCTCGATGGGAGACAACGGTGCGTCCATGTCGGCTGTCATCAACCAGCCCACGTTCCAGTGACGATGAGCGCGTGGGTTGTTGGTGTCGGTGGCGTGCACGACAGCTGGGCCGTCACCGACGAGTCGAATGTCGAACCGTGTGAGCCCGGTCTCTTCTTCGAGTTCGCGTAGGGCCGCTTGGTGAGTGTTCTCGCCAATTTCGACGTGTCCACCCGGAGTGCTCCAGCCCAAGGTCTTGTGACGAACGAAGATCGCATATGCGCCGTCGGGCGACAGCACCCATGCGGTGGCGCAGATGTGGGCGAGCATCGCATCATCCGAATCGTGAGAGGCTCGATCGTCGGACATGAGCAGTGCGCTCAGTGCGAGCGAATGCTCGTCGGCAACTTGGAGACGGTCGAGTTCGGAGAGCACGGCCGGCCAGGCGCCGGGGAGATCGAGCGTCGGGTGCGGAAATCCCACGAGACGATGGATCAGTTGCCGAGCACCGCGTACGAGCCGGTGGCGGTGGCGACGAGTCGACCCTGTTGGTCGACGGCCCGTGATTCGAGATGCACGATTCGTTTACCGGGTTTCACGATTGTGGTCTCCACTGCCAGGCGACCCGGACCGGCGGCGCGCAGATAGCGAACCTGGGTGTCGATCGTCGAACAAGGGAGACCGTCGTCGAGGATGCTCATGGTCGCCGCACCCATCGACGTGTCGGCCAGCGTGAACACCACCGAACCGTGAGCGACGCCATTCGGGTTCAGGTGACGCTCGTCGATGGTCACCTCGGCGCGGGCGGTTCCGTAACCGGTCGTCTCCACGGTCATGCCGAGGAACACGGCCAGCGGGAACTGCGACGGCGATGGAGCGGCATTTCCTTCCGGACTCGATTCAGGCATCGGCGTGAAACTACTGGCTGGTGAGCACCCGCCTCGGCTCGGGTTCGGTCGTCGGTCGGCGGAGGGTTACGGTCGGCCCATGGACTTCGCCATTCCCGCCGACATTCAGCGCACGCTCGACCAACTCGACGAGTTCATCGAACGCGAGATCAAGCCGTTGCAGGCCCAGGACGACAACGAGCGCTTCTTCGATCATCGGCGTGAGTGGGCCCGCACCGACTTCGAGAACGGTGGCGTTCCGCGGGCCGAGTGGGAGGACCTGCTGCGCGAAATGCGTCGACGGGCCGACGCCGCTGGCTGGTTGCGACTGGCACTGCCGAAGGAGTTCGGTGGCCGCAGCGCGAGCAACCTCGAAATGGCGATCATTCGCGAGCACTTGGCGACCAAGGGTCTCGGACTCTTCAACGATCTGCAGAACGAGTCGTCGATCGTCGGCAACTTCCCGACCGTTCTGATGATGCGCGACTTCGGCACCGAGGAGCAGAAGAAGGAATGGATGCCCGGATTCCTCGACGGCACCAAGCGGCTCGCCTTCGGTCTCACCGAACCGAATCACGGCAGCGACGCGACGCACCTCGAGACCACGGCCGTGCGCGATGGCGACGAGTGGGTCATCAACGGCATGAAGCGCTGGAACAGCGGGCTGCATCACGCGACCCACGACATCATCTTCGCGCGCACATCGGGCGAACCCGGCAGCCCCATCGGCATTTCGGCGTTCCTGGTTCCCACCGACTCGCCGGGTTTCAACGTCGACTTCTTCTGGTGGACGTTCAACATGCCCACCGATCACGCCGAAGTGAGTATGAAGGACGTTCGAGTTCCGAGCACGGCGTTGTTCGGTCGACTCGACCACGGCCTCGATCTCGCGCAGCACTTCGTGCACGAGAATCGAATCCGACAGGCGGCGTCCTCGCTCGGAGCTGCGCAGTACTGCATCAACGAAGCGGTGACGTACGCCAATTCGCGCATCACGTGGGGTAAGAAGCTCTCGAGCAATCAGGGCATTCAGTTTCCGCTCGTGGAGATGCACACCGAGGCCGCGATGCTGCGTCAACTCATTCGGTACACGGCCTCGCTCATGGACAACTCGGTCAAGGACGATCGCCCCGACGTGGAGGGGTTCATGGAGTTCACCCACCTCGTCGCGATGTGCAACTACCGCGCCAATCGTCTGGCTTGTGACGCGGCCGATCGGGCCATGCAGACCTGTGGTGGAGTCGGATACAGCCGACACATGCCGTTCGAGCACATCTACCGACATCATCGTCGCTATCGGATCACCGAGGGCAGCGAAGAGATCCAGATGCGCAAGGTCGGCCAGCACCTGTTCGGGTTCGGGAAGAAGAAGTAGCCGGTCAGTCGAACACGGTCGCGAGGCCGCGCATCGTCACGTGCACGTCGGTGCCGACCGGAGCCAGATCGTCGACCGGAACGCGCACCGACACCAGTTCGCCGCTGTCGAGTCGTACGCCGAGTGTTCCGTCGTGCCCGTAGTAGGCCCGTCGTTCGACGACACCGGCCCGAGCCGAGCCGTGAGCGACATCGGACGTGATGGCCAACTGCTCCGGACGTAGCAGGACCGTGGCGTCACCGTCGGACCGATCACACGCTTGTTCACCGAGCGCGTGGGTGACGCGACCGGCACTGATGTGTGCCGATAGGAGATTGGCGTCGCCGATGAAACGCGCCACCTCGACCGAGGCCGGATGATCGTAGATGTCGGCCGGAGATCCTTGTTGGGCGACCACCCCGCCGAGCAGGACCACCACGTGGTCGGCGATCGACATGGCCTCCTCTTGGTCGTGAGTGACGAGCAGGGTGGTGGTGCCGGTTCGCCGGAGGATCCCGATCACTTCGTCTCTGATTCCGGCGCGCAGACCGGCGTCGAGCGCGGAGAAGGGTTCGTCGAGCAACACCAGGTGCGGTGTCGGTGCGAGAGCGCGGGCGAGGGCGACACGTTGCTGCTGTCCTCCCGAGATCTCCGAGGGTCGCCGATCAGCCATGCCGTCGAGGCCCACCAGATGGATCATCTCGGCGACGCGAGCGTGACTGCCACGGGGCACACCGAATCCGATGTTGCCGGCCACGGTGAGGTGAGGGAAGAGGGCACCTTCCTGAGGCACGATCCCCACCCCTCGACGGTCAGGGCGCGCGTGCACTTGAGGTGAACCCACCAGAATCCCGTCGATCTCGATGCGGCCGGCATCGACCCGCTCGAAACCGGCGATGAGGCGCAGAAGTGTGGTCTTGCCCTGCCCAGACGGACCGAGGACTGCGGTCACGCTGCCCTCGGGTGCTTCGAACGACACACCACGCAGAACGTCGACACGACCGAACGTCTTCGACAGGTTCGAGATCGAGAGCGTGGGGTGAGCGTTCATGGGTCGAGGTGTCGTGATCGGGGTCAGCGCTTACCGGTGGCGATCGCAGTGGGAACGGCCACGAACACGATGATGGCCAAAGCGTACGGGCCGGCCCCGGCGTAATCCGACACGGTGGTGTAGGTCCACAGGCGTGTGGCGAGGGTCTCGGTTCCGGTGGGCCGCAACAGCATGGTGACCGGAAGTTCTTTCATGGCGGCCAAGGTGACGAGCGCAGTGGCCGCGGCGATCCCGGGTGCGATGAGCGGCAAGTTGACGCGTCGAACGACGGCCATCGGTGAACTGCCGAGCGATCGCGCGACGTCGTCGAGTCCGAGTGGGATCTGTTCGGCGCTCGAGCGAATGCCTCCCACGGCGAGAGGCAGGAACAGCGCGACGTAGGCGAGAACGAGAAGCGGGGCCTCGAGATAGATCGGTCGGAACACGCGAACGCCGATGAACACCATGGAGATGGCGACCACGATCCCGGGGAGCGCGTGGGTCACGTAGGTGGATCGATCGAGGAGGAGAGACGTGCGCGATCGATAGCGAGCGACGAGGAGGCCGATCGGTAACGCGACCAGGACGGTGATCGCTGCGGCGACGATCGAGTACCGCACCGAACCCCACAGAGCCGACATCACGTCGCCGACACCGTCGTCGGATCCGAAGTTGGTGACCCACACGACGATGCGCCAGACCGGGAAAGCGAGAGAAACCACGGCCACCGCAAGGGCGAGGGACTGGAACCACACTGCATGGCGTCGCAATCGAATCGGGCGCGGGCGGGCCACGGCGCCTGAGGTCATGGTGGTGACGGCGCGGCCACGCGCCATCGCTTCGGCCGCCACCAACATGAGGGCGATGACGACGAGGACGAGAGCGAGCACCGCGGCCCGCGTGGGATTGAATCCAGCGCGGTACGCCCCGTAGATGACCCAGGTGAAGGCGTCGTAGCGCATCGTGGCCACCGCACCGAAGTCGCTCAACACGTAGAGCGCGACGAGCAACGAACCGGCGGCGATGGTGCCGCGGCACTGGCGGGCCGACAGCGTCATGAGACGTATCACCGAGCCGCGTCCGTGGATGGTCGCGATCTCGTCGAGGGCTTGATCGAGTCGCGCGAACGCAGCCGTCAACGGCAGGTACACGTACGGGTACGACACGGCGGTCAGGACGAGGAACGCTCCCCAGAAACCGGCGAGCGACGACTCCCAACTGATCCAGGCGAACGCAGCGAGATAACTCGGTACGGCCAATGGCAGAGCGAGAACGACGCGCCACACCCGACGACCGGCGAGATCGCTGCGCATGACCGACCAGGCGAGCGGAACCGAGATCGCGACACTCGCCGCCGTGACGGCGGCGGCGAGGAGGCCGCTACGAGCAACGAGATCGAAGGTACGCCGTTGCCAGATCTCACCCCAGAGATACGACGCGCCGCGGTCGAAGGCCACATCGATCAGGTAGGCGAGCGGGGCCAAGGACGCCACGGCGGCCAGCACCGCGGGGACGGCCAGAGGTGCGGGCAGCTTCGATCGTCGGATCGACGTGAGGTTCGACGTCACGGCCACAGTGTGCCGTCAGGGGGTGAGCAGACCCACGTCGGCCAGGAGTTCCTGGGTCTCGGCGATCGACGACAGATCGGACAGGTCGAGAGCCGGCGGATTCAGATCGGCGAAGGCCGGCAATCCGGGGGCCGGAGCGATGCCGGCGACGAGCGGGTATTCGAAGGACTTCGTCACGAAATACTCCTGGCCCGCGTCGGATACGAGGTACGACACGAAGCACTGCGCACCTCGTCCGTTGTCGGAATCGGCGAGGACTCCGGCACCGGCGATGTTCACCAGACCGCCGACGTCACCGGGAAGGTACTGGTTCTCGGCCACGACGGCGTCGGCTCCTTCGGCGGCGATCTTTTCGTAGAGGTAGTAGTGGTTGACGAGACCAAGGGCCACCTCGCCGGCGTTCACCGCGTCGCGAATCGCACCGTTCTTCTCGTAGGCGACCGGGTCGTTGGCGGCGAAGGCCTGGAGCCACTCACGGGCGGCGTCTTCACCGCGGACGACGCGCAAGGCGGTGGCGAACGATTGCCACGATGCATTGGTGGGGGCGAAGCCGATCTGGCCCTCCCACGACGGATCGAGCAGTTCGTCGATCGAGGTGGGTGGCGTGGGAACTCGAGCGGGGTCGTACACGATGACGCGCACGCGTCCGCTGGCCCCGATCCAGTCCCCGGTCGTGGAGCTGAATTCCGGAGCGACACGCTCGAGAGTCGATGGCGACAACGTGGTGAAGAGTCCGGCTTGCGACACCGCACCGAGGGCACCGGCATCTTGGGAAAAGAACACGTCGGCCGGTGAAGCCGATCCCTCGGTGAGGATCTGGCCGGCCAATTCGCCGCTGTCGCCGTAACGCACGTCGACGCCGACACCGGTGGCGGCCGAGAACTGGGTGTAGAGATCGGCGACCAACTTCTCGCTCCGGCCCGAATAGACGGTGATCGTTCCACGGGCGTTCTCGCAGGGATCGACGCTGACGTCGTCGGTCGTGTCGGGTGCGCCAGTGTCGGGAGCGTCGGTGGCCGGGCTCATCGACGACGAGGTGGTACTCGCCGTGTCGTCGCCACCACACGAGACGACGACAGCAGCGAGAAGAAGAGCCGCAGCGAGCGACACGAATCGTCGGGAGGAACGCATGGCGGGGAGAGCGGGGGAGTGCATGAGGGATCCTTCTGGATGGGTGTTAGGGGAACCTAACAGGCGTTAGGCATTCCTGACAAGCCGGTGGAATCGGGTCGGGTCGGGCCCGGGACGGGTTGGTTACCCTCGGGGTATGGCTTCTTCCCCGACTACAGCCGATCGCACCGCCGCGCCGGGCACCCCCGTCGACGTGAAACCCCGTAGTCGTGACGTCACCGACGGCATCCAGAAGGCGGCCGCTCGTGCGATGTTGCGTGCGGTCGGCCTGACCGACGACGACTGGGCCAAGCCCCAGGTGGGCGTCGCGTCGTCGTGGAACGAGATCACGCCGTGCAACATGTCGTTACGTCGCCTGACCGAAGCGGCCAAAGTCGGCGTTCGTGCCGCGGGCGGTGTGCCGCTCGAGTTCGGAACCATCACGGTGAGCGATGGCATCTCGATGGGTCACGAAGGTATGCGCGCGTCACTCGTGAGCCGCGAAGTGATCTGCGATTCGGTGGAAGCCGTGATGCACGCCGAACGGCTCGACGGATTGGTGGCCACCGGCGGCTGCGACAAGAGCATGCCCGGCATGATGATGGCCATCGCGCGCCTCAACCTGCCGGCGGTGTTCGTCTACAACGGGTCGACTCTGCCCGGTCAGCACAACGGCAAGAACATCGACATCACCACTGTGTTCGAGGCGATTGGCGCGTGTGCGGCCGGCACGATGTCGGAGGACGAGTTGACCGCCATCGAGAAGGCGGCCTGCCCGGGCGAGGGCGCGTGCGGTGGAATGTTCACCGCCAACACCATGTCGTCCATCGGTGAGGCGCTCGGCCTGTCGCTACCCGGTTCGGCCTCGGCCCCCGCGGTCGATCGCAGTCGTGAGGACGACGCGCGTCGCGCAGGTGAAGCCGTCGTCAACATGCTTCGTCTCGGTATTCGTCCGCGCGACATTCTCACCAAGAAGGCCTTCGAAAACGCGATCGCGCTCACCAATGCGTTGGGCGGAAGCACCAACGCGGTGTTGCATCTCCTCGCCATCGCCAACGAGGCGGGTGTCGATTTGTCTCTCGAAGAGTTCAACACCATCGCCGCGCGCGTACCGCACTTCGCCGACATGAAGCCGGGCGGCAAATTCCACATGACCGATCTGCATCGCGTGGGTGGAGTGCCGGTGGTGCTGAAGCATCTCCTCGACGCCGGACTGCTGCATGGCGACGTGCTCACGTGCACCGGTCGCACCATGGCCGAGAACCTGGCCGAGATCGACCCTCCGGCACCCGACGGCGTGGTGGTGCATCCGGTCGATGCGCCGATCAGCGCCGAGGGTGGCATCGTCGTACTCAGCGGATCGCTGGCACCCAAGGGCTCGGTGGTGAAGGTTGCTGGCCTCACACCCGAGCAACGCAAGTTCGAAGGATCGGCGCGAGTCTTCGACGGCGAAGACGGTGCGATGGCGGCGATCATGGCCGGCGAGATCCAGCCGAACACCGTTCTGGTGATTCGCTACGAAGGACCCAAGGGTGGTCCGGGGATGCGTGAGATGTTGGCCATCACCGGTGCCCTGAAGGGTGCTGGTCGCGGTGCCGACTGCGCGCTGATCACCGATGGTCGTTTCAGCGGCGGCACGTGGGGCTTCTGCATCGGTCACGTGGCGCCTGAGGCCGTCGACGGTGGCCCCATCGCCTTCGTGCGTGACGGCGACCGCATTCGTATCGACGTGTCGTCGTTGGCACTCGATCTCTTGGTGGACGAGGCCGAGTTGACGCGGCGTCGTCAGGGCTGGACGCCCAACGCTCCGCGTTACACGAGCGGTGTGCTCGGCAAGTACGCGCGGCTCGCACAAGGCGCCGAAAAGGGCGCCATCACCAACTTGCTCTAGTGCGACGGTTTGGTGGTGGCGGCCACCACGCCCAGGGCCACGAACACCGTTCCGGCCACGTAGCGCTGTACGAACGGAAGCGTGCGGCCACGCAACAACACCGTGCGAAGTGCACTGGCCGTGAGTGCGTACATGCCGTCGGTCAGGCAGCCGATGACCACGAAGATCGACCCGAGGACGAGAGCCTGCGTCCACGCCGCGCCATTGTCGGGATCGATGAACTGCGGAAGGTACGACAAGAAGAAGAGCGCGACCTTCGGGTTCAAGGTGTTGACGATCACACCTTGACTGAACGAGCGTCGCCGACTCACCGAGGCCGAATCACCTGCGATCACGCGGGGCTTGGTGGCCAGGGTTCGTAGGCCCACGAACACGAGATAGGCGGCGCCGAGCCACTTCACGGCATTGAATGCGGTGGCCGAGGTGGCGAGCACGGCCGACAGACCCGCGGTGGCGGCCAACACGTGCACGAAGTTGCCGAGTTCGAGACCGGCGACGGCGGCCAATCCGACTTCGCGTCCATCGGACACCGAACGATTGAGCACGTAGATCACGGCCGGACCGGGAATGAGGAGAAGCGCGACCGACGCGACGGCGAAAGTGACGATCGAACTCAGGTCGGGCACGGCGCCACTCTAGGGCTCGACGTCGATGGGCGAAGAAGGCGTTCCGGAACGGACGATCTCGTCGATGAGGTCGGGGAGTGCGCGGGGCACCCACCAGATGTCGTCGCGCGTTCGCATGTCGTCGATGTCCCACCATCGCAGTTCGAAAATGTTCTCCTCGTTGAGCGTCGACCAGGGGAGAGCCGGTGCTGGTTCGAATTCCTCGTCGACTTCGACCAGGTGGATGTGTTCGCGTTGTCCGTCCCACAACCCGTTGATGAACGCGACGTGATGTTCGCGGGTCCAGATGTGTGGACCGATGGCGGAGTCGACGAGTCCGACTTCTTCGCGTAACTCACGACGCAGCGCGGTCACGTGATCTTCACCGGGCTCGAGGCCTCCACCGGGAAGAGCCCAACGTGAACCAGCCGGGAACTCGAAGCGCACGAGGAGAACTCGGGCGGCCGGAGTGATGACGAGGGCACGCGCGGCCGGACGAATGCGGAGCGGGGTGGTCACGAAGAGTTCGCCCGGATCAGTCGTGGGCGCTCATTCGCCCGGTGTGTCGTTCAGGCCGTCATTGAACGACTTGTACATCTCGTAGATGTTCTTGCACTCTTCGCACAAGGGCAGTGATTTCGGATCGCGCGAGGGGACCCACACGTGGCCGCAGAGTGCTTCGAGAGGTGTGCCCATCACGCGGGCCTCCAGAACCTTGGCGGTGGCGGTTTCGCCCGGGCCGACCTTCACGATGTGGGCGCAGTCGGGTCGGCCGGTCTGCGGAACGTTCTCGGTCTCGACGTCGTTCTCGGTCCGGACGTCGGTCTCGGTCATCACGGCCATGACGACCAGTCAACCAGAGACCTACACTGTGATCGATGCCGCTCTACGAGTTCCGCTGTCGAACCTGCGAATCGACCTTCGAGGTTCGTCGTCCGATGTCCGAAGCCAGCGATCCGGCCACGTGTCCCGACGGGCACCCGGGCGCGGTGCGCCTCCTGTCGGTCTTCGCGTCGGTGGGCGGTGGGTCGGCTCCGGCCGCCTCGCCCGCGCCGTCATCGGGTGGCGGTTGCGGCTCGGGCTGCGGCTGCGCGCACTGATCTGCGCCCGCACATCCGCACAGCCGACGAGTACGGTGTGGGCATGGCTTCCTGGATCGTGAACCTGGTCGTGGTGGGCACGGCTGTCGGTGCCGCGGTCGGCATCGGTGCCACCGGAATTCGCGTCGATTCACCCAAGCCCGTTCCGGTTCGCGTGCGCAAGAACCGTCGCCGCTGACTCTGTACGTCGACCCGGCCGCGTGGTGGTTCCGCGACCGCCGCTGGTGTCACCTCGTCAGCGATCTGCACCTCGACGAACTTCACGAATTCGTATCCGGACTCGGTGTGTCACGACGAGCATTCCACCTCGACCACTACGACTTGCCCGACGAGTACCGATCAATGGCTGTCGACCTCGGTGCGCAGGAAGTGACCAGTCGTCAGATCGTGTCAATTCTTCGGACCAGTGGGCTGCGCGTCGTGCCGCGGGTCAGGCGCGGTGACGTTCAGGCGGCGACGGCGATGCTCGCGACGAACGACACCACCGCGACGGCGATCGGCACCGCGTAGGAACTCCAACTCGGGGTCCGTCGCCAGGTCGGAGCCAACATCACCGCACCGCACGCCGCACCAGCGGCCGCACCACCGAGATGGCCGCCGATCGAGATACCCGGGATGGTGAACGTGAGCACCAGGTTGATCACGAGCGTCGCGCCGATGCCGGTCTGGAACACGTTCACGCCACGTCGTTGCAGACCCACCGCAGCCGCCGCCATCAGTCCGAACACGGCGCCCGAGGCGCCGCCGTGCAATCCGCCGGCGTTGCCCTGAATCACGAGTGCGCCCAGTGACCCGCCGAGGAGCGACGCGAAGTACAGCAGGCCGAAGCGCATCCGGCCGAGCGCGGGTTCGAGCATCTGGCCGAGTTGATACAAGAGGATCATGTTCATCGCGAGATGGAGAAGGCCGAAGTGGAGGAAGCCCGCCGACACCAGGCGGTACCACCCGGCCGAGTCCTGAAGGAGCCATTTGCTGAGACCGAGATCGATCTCGCGATCACTCGGACGATCGGTGAACCCGGCCGATGAAACATCGCCCATCAAAACCCACGCGAAGACGGCCAGATTGATGCCGATGAGCACGAGTGTGACCGCGATGGGCTGACGTGCATTCCAGTCACGCACTCGAACCGACGCCGCCGGACGACTGGCCTTGATGCATTCGGTGCAGTGACTACCGACGGTCACCGTCACGAGACAGTCGCTGCACGCCGGACGACCACAACGAGTGCACGACCGGCCGGTGAGCCGATCGGGGTGACGTGTGCACGCCGGAAGTTGAGGCGGGGGGAACTCGGTCATGTCGTGAAGTCAACGCGACAGCAGCGTGACGATCACGGTATCCCGTCTTGCTACGGTCGTCGGGGTCGGGCCGGGCGCGGGGGCGTCGTGGCGCCGCAATTTTCGACACAGTGCGCACATCGCGCCAACAGACAGGGGGAATTTCATGGCATGGGACTTCCA
>VFZC01000033.1 GCA_016871355.1 Actinomycetota bacterium | reverse complement strand
TACTTCATGGAACGTTTCGGTCTCGTCGGCCTCCCGAATGCGGGCAAGAGCTCTTTGTACAACGCCCTCACCGGAGGCGGCGCTCTGGCCGCGCCGTACGCGTTCGCGACCAAGGACCCCAACATCGGCGTCGCCAAGGTGCCCGACGATCGTCTCGATCGCCTCGCGGCCATGTCGAAGAGCAAGAACGTGGTGCACGCCGCGGTGCAGGTGGTCGACATCGGCGGGCTGGTGGAAGGTGCGAGCAAAGGCGAAGGCCTCGGCAACAAGTTCCTGGCCAACATCCGCGAGGTCGACGCGATCGTCCTCGTTCTGCGCGCCTTCGTCGACGACGACGTGCCCGGTCCGTCCGATCCGATCGAACACCTCCGAGTGGTCGAGATCGAACTGGCCCTGGCCGACCTCGAGACCGTCGAGAAGCGTCTCGGCCAGGCACAGCGTCAGGCCAAACTCGACCGCAATCTGATTCCGGAAGTCGAAGCACTCGAAGCAGCCCAGGCATCACTGAGCGACGGTCGTCCGCTCTACCGCGCCGGCCTGAAGGCCGAGTACCGCGAGGCGCTGGCACCGCACTTCCTTCTCACCAACCGCCGCGTGCTCGCCGTGGCCAATGTGGGCGAGAACGAACTCGACACCATCCCCGCGGTCGAAGCTCGCCTCACCGCCGAGTTCAACGACGCCGGCGACAACGTGGAAGTGATCGGGATGTGCGTACAACTCGAGGCCGAGGCGGCCGCCATCGACGATCCGGTCGAACGGGCTGGCGTGCTCGAAGGATTCGGCCTCGGGGAAGGCGCACTCTTCCGAATGGTTCGCTCGGCGTATCACTTGCTCGGTCTGCGTACGTTCTTCACCACCGGCGAGAAGGAGTCGCGCGCCTGGACCTTCCGTGCCGGCTCGAGTGCCCCCGAGTGCGCCGGGCGTATTCACTCCGACTTCCAGCGCGGGTTCATCAAGGCCGAGGTCATCCACTGGGACGAACTCCTCGAACTCGGCTCGTGGACCAAGGCCAAAGAAGTTGGCAAGATCCGGGTGGAAGGCAAGGAATACCATCCGACCGACGGCGACGTGATGGAGTTCCGGTTCAACGTGTGACCGGCTCGCGCTCGTCGTCGTCGAATCACCGATCATGAGCGAGAACACAGTGTCCGAAGCCGCCTGGCTGATGAGTGATGGTCGCGTCTTGGCCAGTGCCGAGGTCGCAACGTCACGACGTGATCGTCGTCGCGGACTCATCGGACGCCACAACCTGTCCGGGGCCCTCGTTCTGGCCCCTTGTTCGTGGGTGCACACGATCGGCATGTCGTTTCCGCTCGATGTCGCCTACCTCGACCGTGATGGCGTGGTGATCAAGACCGTGCAGATGGATCGATTCCGAATCGGTGCGCCGGTCCCCCGCGCCCGTTCGGTCGTGGAAGCCGAGCGTGGTGCATTCGCTCGCTGGGGTCTGCGCGTGGGCGACCGCCTCGAGATCCGTGAGCCGTCGTGAGTCGACTCGTTCTCGTCGCCACACCACTCGGCAATCTCGGTGATCTCGCGCCGCGCGCCGTGGAAGAACTTCGATCGGTCGGATTGGTGTGCTGTGAAGACACTCGACGCACCGGCCTGCTCCTCAACAATCTCGGCATCGATGCGACGCTCATGCGGCTCGACGAACACACCGAAGTGGCGTCCATTCAGCGCGTGATCGACGCACTCGACGAAGGTCGCGACGTCGCCCTCGTTTCCGATGCCGGCACCCCCGCCATCAGTGACCCGGGCGAGCGACTCGTCGCCGCGGTGGCCGAGACGGGGCACGTGATCACGTCGGTGCCCGGACCGTCAGCGGTGGTGATGGCGCTGACGGTGAGTGGTCTTCCCACCAATCGGTTCGTGTTCGAAGGATTCCTGCCCCGGTCGGGTCGTGAGCGCGACGCGAGACTCACCGAGATCGCCCGGGAGACTCGCACCTCGGTGCTCTACGAGGCCCCGCACCGCATCGAGCGCACACTCACCGATCTGGCCAGCGCCTGTGGCGACGACCGGCGCGGCGCCATCTGTCGCGAACTCACCAAAGTGCACGAAGAAGTGCGACGTGGTTCGTTGCGCGATCTGATCGACACTCTGGGTGAACCACGGGGCGAGTACGTGATCGTGTTGGCCGGAGCCTCGTCGTCGGCTGGCGCATCAGAATCCGACGTGGACGATGCTCTTCGCATCGAACTGGAAGCCGGATCATCCGTGCGGGATGCCGCCGATGCCGTGTCGTCGAAGCTGGGTGTGTCACGCAAGATCGCGTACGACCGCGCACTCGCTGTTCGGAACACTCCCCGCGACTGAACAACTCCGCAACACCCCTTGGGTACGGTCCGTTTCATCTTCGATCGGTGGATCTCCACCCACGTTCACTCTGACCAGGAGCCCACTTCGTGACCAAGTACTCGAACCACGATCCTTTCTTCGATCAACCGATTGACACGATGTCGTTCCGCGAACTCTTGACCCGACTCGAAGCGATCAACCGAATCGAAGCCTCACTCGCGAAGGAAGAAAGGCACATTCGCACGCTCATCGCTCAACTCGAAAAAGGGTGCTCCCAAACCGCAAGTTGAACCAGCCAGCGGTCAGCTGCGTGGGGCGAGGGCGAGTTGGCGACTCTGCGCCACCAGAGTGCCGGCCGAGTCCCACAGGGTTCCGTCTTCTTCGAGCAATCCGTTCTGCACATACCGAGTCGTGAACTCGCAGGCCACGGGTCCCGGCGCCGGAACCGCGCGAATGTGCACCGTCATCTCCACCGTCGGCACCCACGCCGCGGCTAGGTCCACGTTGAACACCGCCGGAGGAAACGCATCAGCAGCCAACATGAGTGCCAGTGAATCGACGGGACGGTCGTCCTTGAACTCGAACCATCCGCGCATCACCGGCTCACCGCTCTTGATGCCCTCGCGAAAACGTGCCGCCCGAGGGTCGAGGCGCGTGCCCAGGAACTGATGCAAGTGCGCGAAGTCGGTGATCATCGATCCACCAGCAACGAAACAGTCCTCGTAACGCGGGTAACCCGGACCACGAGCCGGCGACCCGTCGAACATCAACGTCGGTCCGCCTGGATCGTTGGCCAGATCGCCGAGCGTGGCCATCGTCCGCACGATCTCGCGACCACTGTCGGCGAGTCGCATCGACGCGATGGCAGTAGCGAAACGTCGACCCGATCGCACCACGTCGACCTCGATCACCACCGGTTCAGCCGGACACGGAGCCAGGTAATGCGTCGTCGACGTCACGCAATCGGGCCGGCCAGTCGCCTCACTCAGTGCTCGCCCCACGATCGCCAAGAGATAGCCGCCGTTCGCGTTGCCCATGATGTCCCAACCCGGATTCACCATCGCGTCGAACACCACACGAGATCCGTCGGCCCCGGCTCGACGAACCACCGCGATGGCCCGGTCGAAAGTGAAGTCACCCTGAGAAGTCATGCATTGGCCACGCTAGTGACGCCGTAACCTGACCTCGTGGTCGTGTCCCGTGACAAGAACTCGAGTGAAAGCAACTCGTTCTACGCGACGACACCCATCTATTACGTCAACGCCAAGCCTCACCTCGGACATGCGTACACCACCGTCGTGGGTGACGCCCTCTGCCGGTGGCAGCGTTTGCTCGGCAAGGACGTCCACTTCCTCACCGGCACCGACGAACACGGCCTGAAGATCCAGCAGGCTGCCGACACCGCCGGCATGGCCCCACGCGAGTTCGTCGACTCCATCGCCCCGCTGTTCGCCGACGCGTGGCGCAAACTCGACATCTCCAACGACGACTTCATCCGCACCACCGAAGATCGCCACCGAATCGGAGTCCAGCGCCTGCTCCAGGCCTGTTACGACAACGGCGACATCGAGCTCGACGTCTACCGCGGTCTCTACTGCGTGGCCTGTGAGGCGTACTACGTCGAGGACGACCTCGTGAGCGGCAACTGCCCCATTCACAAGCGCCCGGTCGAACACGTCGAGGAGGAGAACTACTTCTTCCGTCTCTCGCGCTACGGCGATCGCCTGCTCGATTGGTACGCCAAGCACCCGGGCGCGATCGTTCCCGACTACCGCATGAACGAAGTCATCGGCTTCATCAAGCAAGGCCTCCTCGACTTCAGCATCAGCCGCACCAGCTTCTCGTGGGGCATTCCGCTCCCCTGGGACTACAAACACATCACGTACGTGTGGTTCGACGCGTTGGCGAACTACATCACCGCCATCGGATACGGCGCCGACGACGCAACGTTCTCGTCGCGTTGGCCGGTCGATTATCACCTCATCGGCAAGGACATCATCCGATTCCACTGCGTGTACTGGCCAGCCATGCTCATGTCGGCCGGTATCGAGCCTCCTCACGGCTGGGCGGTGGGCGGCTGGCTCCTCGTTGGCGGCGAGAAGATGTCGAAGACCACCGGCAATGTGGTCAACCCGCTCGACCTCATCGACGAGACCCGCGAAGACGGTGTCGGCGTGGACGGATTCCGCTACTACGTGCTCGCCGACACTCCGTACGGCGCCGACGGCGACTTCACGTACGAAGGATTGATCGGTCGCTACAACTCCGATCTGGCCAACAACCTCGGCAACTTGTTGAGCCGCGTGGCCACGGTGGTCGGCAAGAAGTGCGACGGCGTCGGACCCGCGCCGCGCGCCGACAGTCCACTTGCCGAGTCGGCTCGTTCGGCCGTGGCCGACACCATCGCACGATGGGCCGACGTGCAGCCGAGTCGCGCACTCGAAGCCACGTGGCAACTCATTCGCGCAACCAATGCGTATCTCGAAGCGAACGAACCGTGGAAGGCCGAACCCGGAGAGCATGTCGACAACGTGATGGGTGACGCCCTCGAAGCGTTGCGCATCGTGGCGATCCTGGCTTCACCGGCTGTTCCTCGCACCGCACAGATCGTGTGGGAGCGCATCGGATTGTCGGGCTCGGTCACCGACCAACGCGTACCGGACGACGTGGCGTGGGGCGGGTATCCGGGTGGCACGACGGTCGTCAAGGGCGATCCGCTGTTCCCGCGCAAGAGCTAGACACGAGACCGTGAACGAGACCGTGAACGAGATCTTCTGGACCGACACCCACTGTCACCTCGATGCTCGCTATCGCGGGGGCGACGCACTCGACTCAGCGCTCGACAGCATTCTCAACAACGCCCGAGCCGCCGGAGTCAACCGTTTCGTCACCGTCGGCTGCGATCTGGCCTCGTCACGTGACTGCATCGACGTCGCCTCGAAGTACGACGACGTGTGGGCCACCGTTGGCGTGCACCCGCACGAAGCCGAAGGAGGCCTCGACGGAATTCTGGAGTTGCTGACGTCGTCGCGAGTCGTGGCGGTGGGCGAAGCCGGCCTCGACTACTACTACGACCATTCACCTCGCGAAGCACAGCGCGAAGCCTTCGCCGCTCAGATCCAAATGGCACACCAACACGATCTGCCGCTCGTGATCCACACTCGCGACGCCTGGGACGACACGTTCGACGTCTTGGCCGCCGAAGGTGTTCCAACCCGCACGATCTTCCATTGCTTCACCGGCGGACCCGACGAAGCGCGACGGTGTCTGGCCATCGGAGCGTTCCTGAGTTTCTCCGGCATCGTCACGTTCAAGAACGCCACCGACGTCGCCGAATCGGCGCATATCTGTCCGGCCGATCGGCTCTTGGTGGAAACCGATAGTCCGTACCTCGCTCCGGTGCCGTATCGCGGTCGCAAGAATCAGCCGGCGTACGTCGCCGATGTCGGCCGATTCGTCGCCGACTTGCGCGGAGTCGCCGTTGGCGAACTGGCGGCGCAAACATCGCTCAACGCGAGCACCGCCTTCCCCGGCATCGCGTGACCCCGGTCGTGGCGCAATCTCCGACCATGTCTCGATCCCCCGAACTCGTCACCGCGTCATAGCCTGATCACGTGACCAGTCCCCTCGGCCGTGACGCGATGTTCGCTCAACGTCGACGCCTCGCCCTGGCCATCGCCGTCACGGTGGTGGCCGTGATCGCCTTCGCCGCGTCGGGGAACGGTTCGAAAGACGAGGCCGTAACGGTTGCTCCTGCCGCGAACACGGTCGGCTCGGCGCCTGGCTCAGGCGACTCCGGCGATACCGACAGCAAACCCGCCGATCCCGCTTTCCTGCCCGATGTCGATCCGTCGATCGCACCGGAAATCATCACCGTGAACGTTCCGGCGCCGCCCTCCGGCTTCGTGATCGATGGGACCGCGAGTTACGTCCGTTGGCCACAAACGTTGGGCCTGCGACCGTGCGCGACACCGCACGCTCTCATCGGTGCGGTCATCACGGTGACCAATCTCAACAACGGTCGGCAGATCAAGTGCAACAACGTGTCGATCGAAGCGTTGCGGGACGGCAGCGTGATCATCGTGCACACCGATGTGTTCCTCGATCTGGCCGATCTCGTCGACGCACCGATCCCGGTCGAGATCAACTTCTGAGACCGACGTCGTGACCCATTCTCGACGCGACATCACTGCTCTGCTCGAAGAGCACGGTTTGGCTCCACGTCGCGCCTTCGGTCAGAACTTCGTGGCCGACCCGAACACCGTGCGACGCATCGCCCGACTCGCCAACGTGAGCTCGACCGATCACGTGATCGAAATCGGAGCCGGACTCGGCTCGCTCACACTCGCTCTGGTCGAGACCGGTGCCAAGATCACCGCGATCGAAGTCGACCACGGCGTCGCCCCGGTACTGCGCCACGTCGTGCGCGACCTACCCAACGTGACCGTGATCGAGGGCGATGCTCGCGAACTCGACTGGAATCATCTCGCGCCCGATCACGAACCTGGAGCGATCGTGGTGGCCAACCTTCCCTACAACGTGGCCACGCCGCTCATCGCCGATCTGCTCGACGACGTTCCGGGCGTGCGCCGCATCGTCGTCATGGTGCAAAAGGAAGTGGCCCAACGGTTGGCCGCCGAACCGGGATCATCGGATTACGGTGCGGTCTCGGTGAAGGTCGCCTACTGGGGCACGGCCCGCATTCTGGGTGACGTTCCGCCCACCGTGTTCGTGCCCCGCCCGAAGGTCACCTCGTCGATCATCGAAGTGACTCGTCGCGACCGACCGGCGGTGGACGTCGACCGCGGAGTTCTGTTCTCGTTGGTTCGCGCGGCGTTCCAACAGCGGCGCAAGATGCTGCGTCGTTCGTTGGCCGACCGCGTGGAACCAGCCATGTTCGCCGCCGCTGGTGTGTCGCCCGAAGCGCGGCCCGAAGACCTCGACGTGATGGCCTGGGGTCGACTCACCACGGCCGTGTGCGCCGGAAAGACTCTCGACTGATGTCCGCCGCTCCGATTCAACACACCCTGATCGCACCGGCCAAGTTGACGTTGAGTCTCCACATCACCGGTGTGCGCGCCAACGGTTATCACGTGATCGATGCGGTGATGACCACCCTCGAAGTGCACGACACACTCACGGTGCACGACGACGTGAACACGAGCACGGTCACGTACTCCGGTCCGTTCAGCGACGGGCTCGTAGGCGATGGTCGTGATCTCGTGTCTCGGGCGCTCGTCGCCTGCGGTCGACGCGCGCGCGTCGAGGTTCACAAACACATCCCTCACAGCGGCGGACTCGGTGGCGGGTCGGCCGATGCCGCGGCGATCTTCCGCTGGGCCGGCGTCGACGATCTCGATCTGGCCGCGTCCATCGGGGCCGATGTTCCGTTCTGCGTGCGCGGTGGCCGGGCCCGCGTTCGAGGTATCGGTGAGATCGTCGAACCACTGGCCGACGAACCCGGGCTCGTCACTCTCGTCGTTCCGCCCTTGGCCGTGAGCACACCCCTCGCCTATCGCGCGTGGGACGAGATGGGTGGACCATCGCACCCGACCAACGACCTCGAACCGGCGGCGCTGATGGTCGAACCCGAATTGGCGACGTGGAAGAAGAGGATCACCGAAGCGGCCGGAGTCGAACCGACGTTGGCCGGGAGTGGGGCCACCTGGTTCGTGCTAGGCGATCACGGGCACATCGCCGATGATCTGCGTGATGCTCGCGTGATGGTCACGCGGCATCGCTGAGCGGTCCGCGGCCGAGAGCCGGCCGGAGAACTACTTGCGACGCTGGTGACGCGTACGGCGAAGCATCTTCTTGTGCTTCTTCTTCCGCATGCGCTTGCGACGCTTCTTGATGAGCGAACCCATGTCGACCTCGTGTCGTTCTCGTGTTGTGCTTGTCTCGTGCTTGCTTCGGCTCGGAGCCCAAGCCAACAGACGTTCAACGTCAGGACCCCGACGCTAGCGACGGACGGGAGCGCGAGCCAACGCCGTCGACCACCTGTTCGGGCTGGTCGACGAGTCGCCCGGTAGGGTGTCGGCACTTTCCGGGGTCGTTCAATCGGTAGGACAGCGGATTTTGATTCCGCGAATAGGGGTTCGATCCCTCTCCCCGGAGCTCACGCCCGGTGCCCGCGGCCCCGTGCCTCCTCTGGCCCTGTCTCCATTGCTATAACGGTTGTGTGCCGGTCTACGCCATCATCCTCGCTGCCGGTGAGGGCTCCCGGATGCGATCCGTCCGACCCAAGCCTCTGCATCTCATCTGCGGGCGACCCATGGTCATGCACGTGATCCATTCACTCGAACTCGTGACACCCGATCGATCGGTCGTCGTGGTGGGCCACGCCGCCGAACGGGTCACCAAGCGCGTCCAAGACGATGCCCCGGTGTGGGCCAACGTGTCGTTCGCCGAGCAACTGGTTCAGCGCGGCACGGGTGATGCGGCATCGGTCGGACTGCAGGCTCTCGACGTGTCCACCTTGGCCAACGCCTCCGACGACATCGACGACACCTCCACCGTGCTCGTTCTCACCGGCGACACACCGCTCCTGCGCAAGGAGACGATCGACGAACTGGTCACCCATCACGAGTCGAACGGCCTGGCCGCCACGGTGCTGGTCGCTTCCCTCCCCGATGCCACCGGCTACGGACGCATCGTTCGCACCAAGGACGGCCGCGTCGAACGCATCGTCGAAGAACGCGACGCGACGGCCGACGAGAAGAGGATCAACGAGTTCAACACCGGCATCTACGCGTTCCGGCGCGACCTGCTCGGCCCGGCGCTGCGACGGGTGACTCCCAACAACGCGCAGAAGGAGTACTACCTCACCGACGTGATCTCGGTTCTGTCCGGAATGGGTCATCGCGTCGGAGCCGTGGTGGCCGATGCCGCCGAAACCCAAGGGGTCAACGATCGCTGGCAGCTGGCCTTGGCCGAGCGCGAACTACGCGCCCGCACCAACCGCCGCTGGTTGCTCAACGGCGTCACGATGCTCGATCCGCGGCAAACCTTCATCGACGTCGACGTCACGTTCGGCCGCGACGTCACCTTGTTCCCCGGCACGATCATTCAGGGACGCACCGTCATCGGTTCGGGTTGCGAAATCGGACCGCAGACCCGCCTGGTCGACTGCGTCGTGGGCGACGGCGCGATCGTCGAGAACTCGGTTGCCCGTGATTCCGAGATCGGGATCGGTGCGCGCGTCGGGCCGTACGCCAACTTGGTGCCCGGCACGCGCGTGGCTGACGGCCAGCAGGCGGGCGCGTTCTATGATTCGAGCGAATGAGACGGCGGGACGACAGTGGGAGACGGTGACTTCGTGGACAAGGTGACGACCAAGCGGATGGCCCTCTACTCGGGGCGCACCCACTTGGCCCTGGCCCATGAAGTGGCTCAACATATCGGGATCGAACTCGGTGATCCCAACCTCGTCGAATTCGCCAACGGCGAAGTTCGCCCGCGCTTCGGAGAGAGTGTGCGCGGTTGCGACGTGTTCATCATGCAGAGTCACTTCGGCTGCGACGGTCGAAGCATCAACGACTCGATCATGGAACAACTCATCATGATCGACGCCGCACAACGCGCCTCGGCCAAGCGCATCACCGCGGTGTGCCCGTTCTACGGATACGCGCGTCAGGACCGAAAGGCCGAAGGCCGCGAACCCATCACCGCCCGACTGGTGGCCGACTTGTTCAAGGCGGCCGGTGCCAAGCGCATGGTGTCGATCGATCTTCACAGCGGCCAGATCCAGGGATTCTTCGACGGACCGGTCGACCATCTCACGGCCATGCCCGTGATCGAGCAGTACGTCCGCGACAACGCCAAGGACCCGGTGATCGTGTCGCCCGACGCCGGCCGCATCAAAGTGGCCGAGCGGATGCAACAGCACCTGGGGGCCGACCTGGCCTTCGTGTACAAGCGTCGCCCGAAAGGCACCACCAACACCGCCCAGGCCCTCGATGTGATCGGTGACGTGGAAGGTCGTCTGTGCATCCTCACCGACGACATGATCGACACCGGCGGAACCATCGTCTCGGCGGCCCACTTGTTGCTCGACAAGGGTGCGACCGAGGTCTGGGCCATGGCCAGCCACGGCGTGTTGTCGGGTCCGGCCATCGAACGTCTCGAGAAGTCGCGCATCGACCGCGTGATCCTCACCAACACCTTGCCCCTCGCACCCGAGAAGCGGATCGGAAAGATCCAGGTGCTGTCGATCGCGCCGATCATCGCCGACGCGTTGTCGGCCGTCTTCGACGACACGTCGGTCTCGGAGATCTTCGGCGGCGAGAACCAGGCCTGACCTGGCCGAAGCGGTTCCATCGGGTCGGGTTTCCGTGGGCTCCGGCGGGTAGCAACCGACCGATCCGGCCGTAGTATTCCAGGCTGTTTCTGTTCCACGGGCCGCTCGAGCGTCCGGGGCACACGTCGAATCGAGAGGTCGTCCATGTCCACCACGCTGAATCTCAAGTCGGGTCGCCCGAACGGCACGGGTGCCGCCCGTCGTCTGCGTCGTGACGAGCAGATCCCCGGCGTGCTCTACGGACAGGGAATGTCGCCGGTGTCCGTCACCGTCGATCGTCGCGACCTGCGTGTGGCATTGTCGGGCGCCGCTGGTGTCAACACCATCTTGAATCTCGAGGTTGACGGCTCCACCTACCCGGCCGTCATCAAGGAACTCCAGCGTCACCCGGTTCGCCGCACCGTGTCGCACGTCGACTTCTTGCGCATCAACCTCGACGAAGAACTCACCATCGCCGTTCCGGTTCGTCTCGTGGGCGAAGCCAAGGCTGTTCTCGCCGAAGGTGGTCTCGTTGATCCGTCGCAGGACACCATCGACATCGTCACCACTCCGGCCAACATGCCGTCGGAAATCACCATCGACATCTCGGGTATGCACCCCGGTCAAGTCATCCGTCTGTCGGAGGTCGCTCTCCCGGCCGGCACGCGCGCGCTCGGTGACCCCGATTCGCCGATCGTGACCGCCATCGCCGGTTCACGCGCCGAAGCTCCTGTTGCCGCCGCACCGGCAGCCGAAGGTGCTCCGGCAGCTGAAGCGCCCAAGTCTGCGGACTGATCCGAATGGGCCTCTTCGGCCGTTCGGACAAGGAGTCGAGCGCCAAGAGCGTGTCGAGCAACAACACCTTCGACTATCTCGTCGTCGGTTTGGGCAACCCCGGCAAGCAGTACGCGCGCACCCGCCACAACGTCGGCGAGGAAGTTGCCGCCGTACTCGCCTCGCGTCACGGCGGATCGTTGAAGACGTCGCGCGATCACGCGCTCGTCGATGACGTTCGCATCGGATCGAAACGAGTGGTGCTCGCCTTTCCCACCACGTTCATGAACGAGAGTGGCAAAGCCGTACGGGCCCTGAGTCGTCGCTACGGGTTCAACCGCGGTCCGATCGCCGAACGACTGATCGTGGTGCACGACGAACTCGATCTCCCGCCCGGAGCGGTTCGCGTGAAGGTGGGTGGCGGACTCGGTGGACACAACGGACTGCGCAGCATCACCGCCGACCTCGGCACGCAGGAGTACATCCGCGTTCGTATCGGCGTGGGAAAACCGGTCAACAAGGAGCAAGGCGCCAACCACGTGTTGAGCAAGGTTCCCGCCGCCGAGCGTCAGACTCTCGACGTGAGTGTGCAGATCGCCGCCGATGCGGTCGAGCGAATCGTGGCCGACGGAGCCGCCGCCGCGATGAATGCGTTCAACGGCCAGTGAGGTCGCCCCGGTGAACAGCACAACGAGCGGAATTGCGAACAACACGATCGTTGGCGACCGCTCGGTCCCCGGCGTGCTCGCGTCGTTACCGGCGCGCCTGCGTGACGATCGCGAACTCGTGTCGTTGCTCGGGTCGGCCGACGGGGTGCTGGCCGTTCCCGATGCGGCGCGCGTGATCGCCATCGCCGCCCTGGCCGAGCTCTCGGGACGACGCCCGATCGTGGTCGCCTGTCCGACCGGAACCATGGCTGGTCAGTTGTTCAACGATCTCGTGTCGTTCGTTCCGACGAATGACGTTGCGCTCTTTCCGGCTTGGGAGACACTGCCGTTCGAACGTGTGAGCCCGAGCGTCGAAACCATGGGACGACGACTCGAAGTGATCTGGCGACTCGGTGATCCCAAGCGAACTCCGCGCATCATCGTGTCGAGCATGCGCGCTCTTCTGCAGCAACTCGCGCCACGGTCGGCCCAAGCCGAACCCGTGGCCGTACGCAAGGGGGCGATCCTCGATCCGACCGAACTCGTGCGACGACTCGTACACATGGGGTATCGGCGTGAAGAGATCGTCGAGCACCGCGGCGAAGTGGCCCAACGAGGAGCCATCGTCGACGTATTTCCGTCCACCGCCGATCAGCCGATTCGTATCGACCTGTGGGGCGATGAAGTCGACCGACTCACCACGTTCTCCGTTCACGATCAACGTAGCGATCGTGACCTCGCCGAGGCGTTGATCTTCCCGGCCCGCGAGCTCGTGCTCGATGACGATCTGCGCGAACGGGCCAGTCGACTGGTGGCGTCCGAACCATGGGGCCGCGAACACTGGGAACGACTGGCCGAGGGCTCTCTCTTCGACGGCATGGAGAGTTGGTTGCCCTGGCTCGTCGATCGACCCACGCTCTTGACCGACCTTCTCGATGGACAGTCGGGTTCATCGGGTTCGACGAGCACAACCGGCTCATCAGCCAAGGTGGTGCTGGTCGAACCACGTCGCCTACGCGACCGCGCCGACGATCTGTTGGCCGAAGAAGACGACTTGGCGCGCGCACTCGCCTCGACCTGGGCCCGCGATCCCGACAAGGAGTTCCCGCGACTCCACACCACTCCCGATCGTTTGCTCGGCGAGCGTCGCGGGTCGTGGAATCTGATTCCGGTGGCCGATGGCCCCGATGTTCCGCTCGTCGAAGCGAGCGGCTGGGGCGCCACCGCCGGCATCGGCGATGGTTTCAGCGAACGACTTCGCCAACTTCTCGCCAACGACTATCGCGTCGTGGTGGCCGCCGACGGTGTGGGTTCGGCCGAGCGCATGGCCAGTGTTCTCGCCGAGCACGGCGTCGACTTCTCACTGGCCACTTACTACGACGGCACGGCCGGTCCACTCGACCTCTCCGGTCGCGGTGGCGTGATCGTGATCGCTCCCCTTCATCGCAGTTTCACCGTCCCGTCGGCCAAGGTCGCCGTGATCGCCGAAGCCGACATCACCGGTCGGCGTCGCGCGCACCGACAGCCCCGACGTCGCCCGCGTTCGTCGGCGAGTGTGTTCGAAGACCTCAAGCCCGGCAACTACGTGGTGCATTACGTGCATGGTGTGGGCAAGTACGAGGGCATGGTGAAGCGCACCATCGGCGGCATCGAACGTGACTACCTGCTGCTCGCCTACAAGGGCGGCGACAAGCTCTACGTCCCGTCCGACCAAATCGATGCGGTGCGCCAATACGTGGGCGGCGAGACGCCGACTCTCCACCGCCTCGGCGGCGCCGACTTCGCACGCTCGAAGTCGAAGGTGCGCAGCGCGGTTCGCGAGATCGCCCAAGAACTCGTGGTGCTCTACCAGAAGCGCGTGACGGCCGAGCGTCCGGCGTTTCCCATCGACACTCCGTGGCAGAACGCGATGGAAGACGCGTTTCCGTACGTCGAAACCCCCGATCAGAAGAAGGCCATCGACGACATCAAGTCCGATATGGAACGCACCTACCCGATGGACCGACTGGTGTGCGGCGACGTCGGATTCGGCAAGACCGAGGTGGCGGTACGCGCCGCGTTCAAAGCCATCCAGGACGGACGACAGGTGGCGGTTCTCGTCCCCACCACTCTTCTCGCGTCACAACACGGCAACACCTTCGCCGAGCGATTCGCTGGGTATCCCATCCGTGTGGAAGTGCTCTCGCGCTTTCTCACGACGGTCGAGGCCAATCGAGTGATCGCCGGCATCGAGAACGGCGAAGTCGACTGCGTGATCGGCACGCATCGACTGCTCGCGAGCGGCGTGAAGTTCAAGAACCTCGGCCTCTTGGTGGTGGACGAAGAACAACGCTTCGGCGTGCAGCACAAAGAGGCCATGAAGCACCTCAAGACGAACGTCGACGTGCTCACCTTGTCGGCCACCCCGATTCCCCGCACCCTGGAAATGAGTTTGGTGGGCATTCGTGATCTCAGTCTTCTGCAGACGCCACCGGCCGACCGTCAGCCGATTCTCACGTTCGTCGGCGAGTACGACGAGCGGGTGGCGGTCGAAGCCATCCGACGCGAGTTGCTCCGCGAAGGCCAAGTGTTCTGGGTGCACAACCGCGTGCAGTCGATCGACGAATGTGCCAGCCGCTTGCGTGAGTTGGTCCCGGAGGCTCGCATCGCGGTGGCTCACGGCCAGATGGACGAAGGAACGCTCGAGCAAGTGGTCCTCGACTTCTGGGACGGCAACTACGACGTGCTCGTCTGCACGACCATCATCGAGAGTGGCATCGACATGCCCGCGGTCAACACGCTCGTGGTCGAACGAGCCGACCTGTTGGGCCTCGGCCAGATGCACCAGTTGCGCGGACGTGTGGGGCGCGGCGGCCAGCGCGCGTACGCCTACTTGTTCCACCCACGCGACAAGTCGCTCTCGGAAGATGCGTACGAACGACTGCGGACGATCGGCGAAGCCACCGATCTCGGATCCGGTTTCAAGATCGCCATGCGCGATCTCGAGATCCGTGGCGCTGGCAACCTGCTCGGCGAAGCGCAGAGCGGCCACATCGCCGCAGTCGGTTACGACCTCTATTGCCAGATGGTCACCGAAGCCGTGGGCGAGATGAAGGGCGAGACAGCCGCCGCGCCGTCCGAGATCAAGATCGACGTTCCGAGCAACGCGTTTCTTCCGAAGGACTACGTCGCCAAGGAAGAGTTCCGACTCGAGGCCTACCGTCGACTCGCCACGGTCACCACCGCAGCCGAGGTGGACGACATCCGCGACGAATGGATCGACCGCTACGGTCCGGTTCCCGAACCGGCGGCCATGCTTCTCGACGTCGGACGCCTGCGTGCCGAATGCCATCGACTCGGCATCAAAGAAATGGTCGTCACCGCATCCGATGCGCGCATCGCACCACTCGTGCTCAAGGTGTCGGAGTCGATGCGCCTCAAGCGCCTGGCCAAGGACACCATCGTGAAAGAATCGCTCCAGCAGATCATCGTCCCGATCTCACGGCGTGACGAGCCCGTGTCATACGTCCTGCGCCTACTGAACGAGTTGGTGCCGCCGGCCGAACAGGCCACGAACTAACTTCACACCGTGATCTCGATTCGCCGTCTCGCTCTCGCCATCGCTCCCCTGGCCGTCCTCGCACCCACGCTGTCGTCGTGCTCATCGGTGCGTAGCGATGCGATCACCGTCAACGGCGAATCGTTGTCCCGCTCCGACTTCGACGAGATCGTCGTCGGTTACGCCGCGGGCTTCCCCGGATCCGTCCTCGAGACCGGCGCGCTGAACGC
>VFZC01000032.1 GCA_016871355.1 Actinomycetota bacterium | reverse complement strand
GGCGGCCCGGCCCGAGGTGGGCTGGCACCGGATCGAGTCGGATGTCGCCGAGGTGGCCACCGGACCGTGGCTGCAATGGCACTTCGACATGTGCCGGGTTCCGCCCACGTTCACCGAACGGGGTCGCAGTGAGTCGGGGCCGCAGGTGTTCACCGCGCGCCGGACTCTGGCCACCCAGTTCCACCCCGAAGCCACCGAGTCGATGCTGGCTCGCTGGACCGGTGGGTCACCCGACGAACTGGCCCGATTGGGTCTCAGCCCGGACGGCATCATGGCCGACACCCGACGCTTCGTGACCCAGAGTCGCCCGGCGGCCGAACGCTTGGTCGACTGGTTCTGCGAGGCGATTGCGAACTCGTGAATGTGGTCCCCACGCTGGGGCGAAGTTGGGTCCGTTCGGTGGCCCCGTAGTAGCGTTTCGCTCCGATGTCGGACTTTCTGAGGTCGTACCTCACCGTGTTCTGGTTCGGGTTGGCGGCCCTCTTGTTGGCCTCCCTCCTGCTCGGCATCGCCGTCCTCGTCCGACCCTCGCGTCCCAACCGCGAGAAGCTGCTCACCTACGAGAGCGGTGTCGATCCGGTGGGCGACGGATGGTCGCAGAGCCAGATTCGCTACTACGTGTTCGCCCTGCTCTTCGTCATCTTCGACGTCGAAGCAGTCTTCATCTTCCCGTGGGCCACCCAACTCGAGCGTTACGCCGGCTTCGGCCTGGTGGAGATGGGTGTGTTCGTGGGTGTCCTTCTGCTCGGTCTCGTCTACGCCTGGCGCAAGGGCGTCCTTCGCTGGGTGTAATCACACAAGGAGTCACATGGGTCTCGTCGACCGCGGGCGGCTCCCCAAGCCGCTGAATTCATTACTCAATCTGGGTCGCTCCTACAGCCTCTGGGTGTACCAGTGGGGCCTGGCCTGCTGCGCCATCGAGATGGGCGCCGCTTTCGGTTCGCCGCGTTACGACGTGATGCGTCTCGGCGTCATTCCGTTGCCCGCGAGCCCGCGCCAAGCCGACCTCGTGGTGATCTCGGGAACCGTCACCGACAAGATGGCGCCGGCCATTCGCCGCCTCTACGAGCAGATGCCCGATCCGAAGTACGTGATCTCCATGGGCTCGTGCGCCAACTGCGGCGGCCCGTACTGGGACTCGTACTCGGTCACCAAGGGTGTCGACCAGATCATTCCGGTCGACGTCTACATCCCCGGCTGCCCGCCGCGGCCCGAGGCGTTGCTCGAAGGTGTGGTGCTGCTACAGCAGCGCATCCGCAACGAAGACATGGGTGCCCGTTGGCGTGGTGAAGGCAGCAAGCCGATCATCGTGCAGGACAAGTCGAGCAAGACCGCGAACAAGACGAGCGCGCCCAGTGTCGTCTGACGCCCCCGTGGCCGAGATTCCGGGCGACACGTTGCGCCAGCGCATCGTCGACGATCTGCGTTCGCACCTTGGCGCCGACTTGATCGACAGTGTGGTCAAGCCGGGTGACGACGTGTGGGTGCGCGTGTCGGCTTCGGCCTGGCGCGAAACCGCGCGCGTGCTGCGTCACGAGATGGGTTTCGATTACTTCTGCTTCTTGTCGGCCATCGACTGGATGCCCTCGCCGTTCGGCAAGGGTGAAGACGATCCCACCGCACCGCCGCCCGAACGCGACGACACCATTCGTCAGGGCTACGCCGGCGGCGACACGCGCCTGCAGATGCTCGCTCGCGTCACCAGCAGTGTTCTGCATGTGGGCCTGAACATCAAGTGCGATGTTGCCGACGCCGACGCCACCGTCGATTCGTGGATTCCGGTGTACGCCGGCGCCAACTGGCACGAGCGCGAAACCCACGAGATGTTCGGCATCGTGTTCGCCGGCCACCCCGATCTCCGCAACATGTATCTGCCCACCGACTTCGAAGGTCACCCGCTGCGCAAGGACTTCCCGTTGCTCGCGCGCATGGTGAAGCCCTGGCCGGGCATCGTCGACGTCGAACCGCTTCCCGGGGGCGACAACGACGAGGAAGGTGATGCCGAATGACGTCCACCGAATCGCTCATCGACCGCCGTCAGATGGCGTACATCGCGGCGCAGGCCTCCGATGCTCGCGTCAACGTCGAGCTCGAGACCGAGGGCATGACCCTCAACATTGGACCGCAGCACCCGGCCACGCACGGAACTCTGCGCATCATCGCTCGTCTCGACGGCGAGCAGGTGGTGTGGGCCGAACCGTCGTGCGGCTACATGCACCGCGGTTACGAGAAGCTCACCGAAGTGCGCACCTATCCGCAGGTGACCGCGCTCATCAACCGCATCGACTGGCTCGGCAGTTTCGCCAACGAGGTTCCGTTCATCCTCGCCGCCGAGAAGCTCATGGAGATCGAGGCGCCGCCGCGTGCACAGCACATCCGCACGATCCTGTTCGAACTCTCGCGCATCGCCAACGTGTCGTTGTTCCTCGGCGATCTCGGTGTGCAGTTGGGTGCGGTCACGCCCGTGTTCATGGCGTTCCGCGATCGCGAGTACGTACTCAACCTCATCGAAGCGGCCACGGGTGGACGCTTCCATCCCAACTTCGACCGCATCGGCGGCCTTAAGGACGATCTGCCGGCCGGCTTCGTCGACGAGACCCGCGTGGTCATGAAGAAGCTCCGCAACTTCTGCGACGAGATCGAGAACCTGCTCTTCGGTAACGAGATCTTCCAGAGTCGTACGCGTGGCATCGGTGTGATCCCCAAGGACATCGCTCTGCAGTACGGACTCTCGGGTGCCAACCTGCGTGCCAGCGGCGTCGACTGGGACCTGCGTCGCGATCAAAGTCTGCCGATGGCCTGGAACAAGGTCGACTGGAAGGTCTGGACCCACCCCGATGGCGACTCGTTCGCGCGTTGCTGGATCCGCTTGCAGGAAGTGCGCGAATCCACGCGCATCGTCGACCAGTTGCTCGACACCATTCCGTCCGGACCCGTGATGGCCAAGGTGCCGCGCATCATCAAGGTGCCCGAAGGCGAGGCCTGGGTGTCCACGGAGAATCCGCTCGGCGAGATGGGTTACTACGTCGTGAGCAAGGGCGATCTCGGTCCGTTCCGTACCAAGATCCGTTCGGCCAGTTTCAACAACATCTCGGTGGTGCCGTGGGTGATGAAGGGCGTGTACGTGCCCGACATCATCACGATCTTGGCTTCGCTGTACTTCATCCTCGGAGACATCGACCGCTGATGAACGCTCTTCTCGCTGCCGATCTCCCGTACTGGGCGCAGTCGCTTCTGCGCGTGTTGGGCGGCATCGTCGCCGTGCTGCTTCCGGCCGGAACGATCGTCTACGTGTTCTTGTTCAAGATGATGTCGTTCATGCAGAGCCGTCTCGGCCCCATGGAGGCCGGTCCGTACGGTTCGCTGCAGTTGGTCGCCGAAGTTGGTAAGTGGCTGCAGAAAGAAGACATCACCCCCGAGCGCGCCGACCGGTTCATCTTCAAGATCGCTCCGCTCGTCGTGTTGGCGTCCACGTTCTTGCTCGTGGCCGTGGTGCCGTTCGGACCCGACGCCTGGTTCACCAATTTCGAGGCCGGCGTGTTCTACATGCTCGCGGTGTCGTCGGTGAGCGTGCTCGGCATCCTCATCGCCGGTTGGGCCAGTGCCAACAAGTACTCGTTGCTCGGTGGTCTGCGCGCCGCCGGTCAGCTCATCGCCTACGAACTTCCGATGGTGCTCGCCGTGATCGGCGTGATCATCCAGGCCGGCACCATGAACCTGCAGCAGATCGTGGTGGCGCAGAACGCCGGCTCCATCTTCGGCTGGGACGGATTGGGCAACCCGTACATCCTCACCCAGTTCGTCGGCTTCATCATCTTCATGATCGCGGTGCAGGCCGAGCTCACGCAGACGCCGTTCGACATGCCGATCGCCGAATCCGAACTCGTGTCGGGCTACATGACCGAGTACTCGGGCTTCCGGTTCCTCACCTTCTTCATCGCCGAATTCGCCACCGCGGGTGTGTTCGCACTCATCGCGTCGGTGCTCTTCCTCGGCGGTTGGGGCATCCCGTTCGCCTGGTTCGACTGGAGCACCATCGACTCGGTCGACGACTGGATGAACGTGGTGGGCCCGCTCATCATGGTCACCAAGATGATGTTGCTCGCCTTCATCATCATGTGGGTGCGATTCAGCTACCCGCGCTTCCGCGAAGACCAGTTGCAGCGCTTCGCCTGGAAGGCTCTCGTTCCGATCTCGCTCGTCAACATCATGGTGACGGCCATCCTGAAGGTGGCGTTCTGATGCCCAAGCTTCCCGGTCTGGTCAAAGGTCTCGGCGTCACGCTGAACACCTTGGTGCGTACCACCACCAAGGGATCCAACACCATTCAGTACCCGCACGAGAAAGAGGCGCCGCCCATTCGCGCTCGCGGTGTCATCGCCCTGCGCGAAGACAACTGCACGTCGTGCATGCTGTGCGCACGCTCGTGCCCCGACTGGTGCATCTATATCGAGGGACACAAAGAACTCGCTCCGCCGCGTCGTGCCGGTGGCAAGCCGCGTCAGGTCAACAAACTCGACCGCTTCGACATCGACTACGCGCTGTGCATGTACTGCGGTATCTGCGTCGAGGTGTGTCCGTTCGACGCTCTGTTCTGGAGCCCCGAGTACGAGTACTCCGAACCGCACATCGCCGACCTGCTCCACGACAAGAACAAGTTGGGTGAGTGGATGGAGACGGTGCCCGAGGCCCCGGCTCTCGAAGCGGGCGCCGAGAAGAAGGGCAAGAAGTAATGGTCGCGGCCGACCTTCTCGTGGCCCAGAACATCGGGTTCGGCATCATCGCGTTGTTGATGATCGTCGCCGCCCTGCGAGTGGTCACCGTGAAGAACGTGGTGCACGCCGCGCTGTGGCTCGTGATCGTTCTGTCGGGCGCGGCTGCGCAGTATCTGTTGTTGTCGGCCGAGTTCGTGGCCATCACTCAAGTGCTCGTGTACGTGGGCGCCGTCATGGTGTTGTTCCTGTTCGGAACCATGCTCACCCGCGCCAAGATCGGCGCCGAGGCCGATCTGAACAACAAGAACTGGGGCATCGCCGTCCCGGTCTCGTTGCTCATGTTCGGAGTGATCACCTGGGTGCTCATCGACGGATTCGGCGACGAACGGCTGCCCAACCCCGACGAGCAGACTCAGGTCCCCATCCAGGTTCTCTCCGACGACATCTTCGGTCCGTACCTGCTGCCCTTCTGGGCGCTGTCTTTCGTCCTCCTCGTCGCCGTGATCGGCGCGATCGTCCTGGCGCGCAAGGACTGAAGGGGCTCACATGCTGACCGTTCAATTCCTTCTGCTCGGCGCCGTCCTGTTCTGCATCGGCGTGTACGGCGTGCTCGCGCGCAAGAACGCCGTGATGGTTCTCATGTCGATCGAGCTCATCCTCAACTCGGTCAACCTCAACTTGCTCGCCTTCTCGTCCCGCCTCGGGTCGATCGACGGCAACACCTTCGCTCTGTACGTCATCGCCGTGGCCGCCGCCGAAGTGGGGGTGGGTCTGGCCATGGTGCTTCTCATCTATCGCAACCGGCGCACCATCGCGCTCGACGAGTTGTCGGACATGAAGGGCTGATCGATGCTGGCTGCTGAAGCTTCGCAGGCCATGAGCCATTCGGCGGGCTGGTTCCTCGAGCACGCCTGGGTGATCCCGATCATCCCGGCCGTCGCCTTCGCGCTCATCATCTTCTTCGGCAAGCGCCTCCCCATGAAGGGGAGCGAACTCGGTGTGGCCTCGATGGTCGCATCACTCGTTCTCGCCGTTGGCGCGGCGTGGCAGTGGATCCAGAAGATCAACGACGCATCCGAGGGTGGCGTGTCGTATCTCACCCGGGCCGCGGGCGAGAAGACACCGTTCGTCGGACCGATCGTTCGCGAGTGGACATGGTGGCAGAGCGGTGGTTTCGAATTCGGAATCGGCCAGCACATCGACGGTCTCGCGCTCACGCTGCTGGTGGTCGTGGCGTTCATCTCGACGCTCGTGCAGATCTACTCGCTCGAGTACTTGAAGGGCGACCGTCGTTACACGCACTTCTTCGCCGCGCTCACGTTGTTCTCCGCCGGCATGCTCAGCATGGTGCTCGCACCCAACATGGTGCAGCTCATCCTCGGCTGGGAGATCATGGGCCTCTGCTCGTTCATGCTCATCGGCCACTGGTGGGAAGATCAGGCCAACGCTCGCGCCGCCCTCAAGGCGTTCTTCACCGTGCGCGTCGGCGACATGGGCCTGCTCATCGGAACGGGCGCGCTGTTCTTCGCCGCCAACAACTGGACGCAGGCCAACCTCGGCGTGAGTGGCTTCAACATCAGTGGCCTGTCGGCGTGGGCCATGTCGGGTGAAGCGAGCAAGAGCGTGCTCACCTGGGCCGCGGTCGCATTGTTCATCGCCTGTATCGGCAAGTCAGGTCAGTTCCCGTTGCACACGTGGCTGCCCGACGCCATGGCCGGTCCGACTCCGGTCAGTTCGCTGTTGCACTCGAGCACCATGGTGGTGGCCGGTGTGTTCCTCGTGGCCCGCCTCTACCCGGTGTTCTGGGAGGGACTGCAGATCGGTGACACCGGTATCAACTTCATCGTGTTGATCGGTGGCGTCACCATCGTGATCGCCGCACTGCTCGCCTTCGTGCAGAGCGACATCAAGAAGGTTCTCGCGTACTCCACCGTATCGCAATTGGGCTACATGATGATGGGGCTCGGCGCCGGAGCCTGGCTGCCCGCGGTGTTCCACATCTTCACCCACGCGTTCTTCAAGGCCTGTTTGTTCCTGGCGGCTGGTTCGGTGAGTCATTCCGGATCACACCACTCGTTCGACATGAAAAAAGACATGGGCGGCTTGGCCAAGAAGATGCCCATCACCGCCACCACGTGGATCATTTCCACGCTGGCCCTGGCTGGCGTGTTCCCGTTGGCTGGTTTCTTCTCCAAGGACGAGATCATCGACAACGTGGGCCACAACGGCTACCAGGCGTTCATGATCGTCGGCCTGAGCGGTGCGTTCCTCACGGCCGCGTACATGACCCGTGCTACCTACCTCACGTTCTTCGGCGAGGCCCGTGGTGCCGCCGCCGGCGAACACCACGACGAGGGCCACGCGACCGATCACGGACACGATGCGCACGACGATCACGGTCATGACGCGCACGCGGCGCACGGCGCTCACGATTCACACGACGATCACGGCGCCCACGGTCCGCACGAGAGCCCGAAGCTCATCACCATTCCGTTGGTGATCCTCGCGTTCCTCGCGCTCACCGCTGGTTTCTCCAACGCGGTGCCGTTCGGAGCCAGTTGGGAACGCTTCAAGAAGTACGTCGAGCCGAGCCCGGCCTTCGTGATGCCCGAGCCGGTGAAGGCATCAGGCCCAGGTGAAGCGATCGTGGTGCTCGACTCCACTCGCGCGTCGGAGGGCGGCGAAGAAGGCGGCGCCAAGTCGGGCTGTTCGTACCAAGCGCCGGCCGAAGGCGAAGTCTGCTACTTCCCGGCCGTGAGCCACGCGAAGTTCAAGTGGAGCAAGGCGGCGCTGTCGCTGTTGATCGTGGCCGTGGGTCTCGTGTCGAGCTGGATGTTCTGCGTGCAGTACTACACGCGTCGTAACCGTCGCCTGGTGGGTCTCACCGAGCGCAACGTAATTCTGCGCGGTGGCTACACGTTCCTGGCCAACAAGTACTACCTCGACGCTCTCTACGAGAAGGTCATCGTTCGCGCCGTCGCGTATCCGATCGCACGGGCCGCGTACTGGTTCAACCAGAACGTGCTCGACGGCATCGTCAACGGTGCCGGCAAGATCTCACGGCGCACTGCCGGCTGGGTATACCGAAACATCGATCAGCACGTCGTCGACGGCGCGGTGAACGGCTCGGGCGCCGCGGCCCGAGGTACGGGTGGGGCGTTGCGCCCCGTCCAGTCGGGCAAGGTCAATCAATACGGAGCGCTGCTGTTCGCTGCGGCCGCCATCGGCGCTCTCGTACTCGTCATCGTGAACACCTGAGGAGATACGGCATGGAAGTACTCCGTGACCAGAACTGGCTGCTGACCGTCGGCACCTTCTTGCCCTTGGTCGGCGTGGTGGTGATGCTCTTCATCCCCAAGTCCGACGAGCAGTCGCACAAGTCGGTGGCGTTGATCACCGCTCTTGCCACGTTGGCGATCGGTATCTACACGCTGACGCAGTTCGACTTCGACCAGGCCGACAAGCTGCAGTTCTTCGCTGACGCCGAGTGGATCAAGGTCATCTCGAGCAACTACACGATCGGCCTCGACGGTATGAGCCTGCCGCTCTACATCTTGTCGATGATCGTCACCGTGCTCGTGATGATCTACTCCTGGGACCACATTCCGTCCCCCGGTAATCCCAAGGCGTTCCTCAGCCTCATGCTCATCCTCCAGACGGGTATGGCCGGAACCTTCATCGCCCAGGACCTCATCCTCTTCTTCGTCTTCTTCGAAGTGGTTCTGCTGCCGATGTACTTCATGATCGGTGTGTGGGGTGGCGAGCAGCGCCAGTACGCGTCGTTGAAGTTCTTCCTCTACACGATGTTCGGATCGGCGCTCATGCTCGTCGCGTTCATCGCGCTGTTCTTCAAGGTGCGCGGTGCTCTGCCCGAGGGTGTCGAGCCGTCGTTCTCGATTCCGATGCTCGCCGAGTACGGGGGCTTGCTCGGACGATCGGCGCAGATCTGGATCTTCGCCGGAATGTTCGTGGGCTTCGCCGTCAAGGTGCCGATGTTCCCGTTCCACACTTGGTTGCCCGATGCTCACACGCAGGCCCCCACACAGGGTTCGGTGATCCTGGCCGCCATCTTGCTGAAGCTCGGTACCTACGGTTTCGTGCGCATCGCGATTCCGATCCTTCCTGAAGGCGCGCGCGAGTGGGCGCCCTGGATCGGTCTGTTGTCGGTCATCGGCATCATCTACGGAGCGTTCGGGTGTTTGGCCCAGAACGACATGAAGCGACTGATCGCGTTCTCGTCGGTGGCTCACATGGGCTTCGTGATGCTCGGTATCTCCACGCTCACCCCGATGGGCTTCAACGCCGCGCTGTTCGGAATGGTCGCGCACGGTCTCATCACCGGCATGCTCTTCTTCATCGCCGGCAGCGTGAAGGAGCGGTACCACACGCTCGAGATCGCTCGCCTCGGCGGCATGTTGAAGCAACTCCCGAAGTTGGGTTGGATCCTCGGCTTCTGCGCGATGGCGTCACTCGGTCTGCCCGGCTTGGCCGGCTTCTGGGGTGAATTCCCGGCCATCCTCGCCGCGTACTCGCCGGCACCCGGATTGTCGGAAGAGGTCTTCCGCGTGTTCATGGTGATCGCCGCGCTCGGCACGGTGTTCGCCGCCGCATATCTGCTGTGGCTGTTCCAGCGCACCGCGTTCGGTGAGCCCAAGCCCGAGTTCAGTGGCGGGCACGGTCACGACGGTCACGGTCACGACGGACACGACGATCTGCACGACGTGAACACCTACGAGTGGATCGCCTGGACGCCGTTCCTGATCGCCATCGTGGTGTTCGGCGTGTACCCGCAGCTGATGTTCAAGATCTTCGATCCGGCCGTCTCGGTCGCCCTCAAGGCTTTCGGAGGCTGATCCGTGCTCGCGTCGATCCTCGCTCAAGTGCCGTGGCAGGCGCCGACCATCGACTACCACGCCATTGCGCCCGAGATCGTCCTCGCTGCAGGTATCTGCCTCATCATCCTCGTCGACTTGTTCGTCAGCGAGTCGAAGAAGTGGATCACCGCCAGCCTCACCGGTTTCGTATTGCTCGGTGCGCTCATCCCGGTGCTCACCTTGGCGGTGTCCGACCCTGATGCGCGTTCGCTGTTCGACGGTCGGTACGTGATCGACGAGTACGCACTCACGCTCAAAGCCCTGTTCTTGATCGCCGGCTACGTAGTGGTGCTGCTGTCGCAGAATCACGTCGAAGAAGGCGACTATTACCAAGGCGAGTACTACACCTTGCTGCTCACATCACTCACCGGAATGGTGATGATGGGGTCGAGTCGCGATCTCGTGAGTATCTTCGTGGCGCTTGAGTTCTTGAGCATTCCGGCCTACATGCTCGCGGCCTGGCGCAAGCGCGACCGCAAGAGCAACGAAGCCGGCGTGAAGTACTACCTCCTCGGTGTGTTCGCCTCGGCCGTGATGCTCTACGGCATGAGCCTTCTCTACGGAGTCACCGGATCCACGTTGTTGTCGGAGATCGGTCGACAGATCACGGTCGAAGGCGACTTCGGCGGTGTGCACGCGTTGGCGATCGTGTTCGTGGTGGTCGGGTTCGCGTTCAAGGTGTCGGCAGTTCCGTTCCATACCTGGGCGCCCGACACGTACGAAGGAGCGCCCACTCCGGTCACCGCCTTCTTGTCGGTGGCCAGCAAGGCGGCTGGTTTCGTCGCCTTGGTGACCATCCTCTACGTGGGTGTTCCGCAGGCCAAGGACGTGTGGCAGCCGTTCCTCTGGGTGCTGGCCGCTCTCACGATGACGGTCGGCAACTTGCTCGCGTTGCGTCAGTCGAACATCGTGCGCATGCTCGCGTACTCGTCCATCAGCCAGGGTGGTTTCATCCTCATGCCGTTGGCGGTGGCCGGAACCGGTGATGCCGCTGGTCCGGCGTTGCAGGCCGTGGTCGTGTACTTGCTGGTGTACGCCGCGATGAACCTCGGCATGTTCGCCGTCGTGATCGCCGCGTCGCGCACCACGCGCAGCGGCGAGATCAGCAGCTTCGGCGGACTGTTCTCGTACGCGCCCGGACTCGGTGTGCTCATGACGATCTTCCTCGCATCGTTGGCTGGCATTCCGCCGCTCGGAGGCTGGATCGCCAAGTTCGCCGCGTTCCGCGCGGTGCTCGAAGCCGGGAACGGATGGGCGTACGGCATCGCGGTGATCGGCGCCATCAACTCGGTGATCGCCTTCGGTTACTACGGCAACGTGATGCGCGAAGTCTGGATGAAGCCCGCTCCCAACGGCGAGACGCGAGCCGTGGCCACACCCACGTCTCTCGTGGCCGCTCTCACTATCACCGCTGCGGCCACGCTGTTGCTCGGTGTGTTGCCCGGAACCGTGCTGCGCTTCGGCGATCTCGCCGACTTGGTCGGCGCCTTCGGACGCTGAGTTCGTGAACGCTCGTCGTTTCGACGAGTTCATGCACCTGGCCCTCTACGGGCCGAACGGCTTCTATTCGTCGGGTGGTCGAGCCGGTCGTCGCGGTGACTTCATCACGTCCCCCGAGGTGGGTCCGTTGTTCGGCGTCGTGCTCGCGCGTGCACTCGACGCCTGGTGGTTCGAGATGGGGGAGCCCGACGACTTTCGCATTTTCGAAGTGGGGGCCGGACCGGGCACGCTCGCTCGTTCGGTGATCGCCGCCGAACCGCGGTGCTTGGGTGGTGACGCTTCGCGCTACGTGGCGGTGGAGCGCGCGGCCACTCAGCGGGCCACTCATCCCGACGGCGTGACGTCGTGCGAGTTGTTGCCCGAGGGATTGTTGCGCGGTGTCGTGATCGCCAACGAGTTGCTCGACAATCTCGCGTTTCGTCTCTTGGTGAACGATGGCCAATGGCGCGAGGCCTGGGTGACCCCCGAAGGAACCGAGATCCTGCAGCCGATCGAAGGAACACCGCCGTTCGAACTTCCGGCCAACCCGCCGCATGGTGCGCGCGTTCCGTGGCAGCAACGAGCGGGTGAATGGGTCGGTGACGTGGTGTCGCGGCTCGACGGCCACCTCGTGGTGTTCGACTACATGGTGGCGCGTACGGCCATGCTCGCGGCGCGTCCGTGGCGCGAGTGGTTGCGCACGTACGCCGGTCACGAGCGTGGTGCGCACTACGTGCGCGAGGTGGGTCGACAGGACATCACCACCGACGTGTGCATCGACCAACTCGAGGCGATGGTGCGCGCGGCCGACGTGGTTCGTTCGCAGGAGCAGTTCTTGAAGCGGTGGGGGATCGACGAACTGGTGGACGAAGGCAAGCGGGTGTGGGAGGCCGAAGCGGCGCGCCCGGGTCTGCGGGCCATGAAGATGCGCAGTCGCGTGAGTGAGGCCGAGGCCTTGCTCGATCCGCGGGGGCTCGGATCGTTCACCGTTCTCGAGTGGGTGCGGCGCTCTCGGGACTGACAATCGTCCCGATCGGGCTCGGGCTCGGGGCCGGTCGCGCGTGACGACATAGAGTCGCGATGGCCGAACTCGTTCGCTGGGGGAACCATGAGCACCGAGAACAACATCGACGATCTGCTGTTGGAGAACCGCAAGTTCCCGCCGCCGGCCGATTTCCAGAAGCACTCATTGGTGGCCGGAACGTTCTTGTACGACGAGGCGCGGCGCGACGACGAAGGTTTCTGGGCTCGTCAAGCCGGTGAGTTGCTGCACTGGGATCAGGAGTGGAGCACCATCTGCGAGTGGAACCTTCCGTACGCCAAGTGGTTCTTGGGCGGGAAGCTCAACGTGTCGTACAACTGCCTCGATCGCCACGTGCTCGCCGGCCGAGGCGACAAGGTGGCCATTCACTGGGAAGGCGAGCCCGGTGACACGCGCACCATCACGTACGCGCAACTGCTCGCCGAGGTTCAGAAGTTCGCCAATGTCTTGAAGGGTCTGGGCGTCCAGAAGGGCGACCGCATCAACATCTACCTGCCGATGATTCCCGAGGCGGTGGTCGCGATGCTCGCGTGCGCGCGAATCGGTGCCGCGCACAGCGTGGTGTTCGGTGGCTTTTCGTCGCAGGCTCTCGCCGATCGCATCAACGATGCCGAGGCGAAGGTGCTCATCACCGCCGACGGTGGCTATCGCCGCGGTGAAGTGTTCGCGCTCAAGCCGGCGGCCGACGAAGCATTGGCCAACACGCCGACGATCGAACACGTGGTGGTGGTGAAGCGCGGCGGCAACGACGTGAACATGAAGTCCGGTCGCGACCAGTGGTATCACGACCTCATGGCGGGTGCGTCGGCCGATTGCCCGGCCGAGCCGATGGATTCCGAGCAGTTGTTGTTCTTGCTCTACACATCGGGAACCACGGGTAAGCCCAAGGGCATCATGCACACGACCGGCGGGTATCTCACTCACGTGACGTACACGCACAAGTACGTGTTCGATCTTCATCCCGATACCGATGTGTATTGGTGCACGGCCGACGTGGGCTGGATCACCGGCCACAGCTACATCGTGTACGGACCGCTCTCCAACGGGGCCACGCAGGTGATCTACGAAGGTGTGCCGAACCATCCAGGCAACGATCGTTTGTGGTCGATCGTCGCGAAGTACGGCGTGACGATCTTCTACACCGCACCCACGGCCATTCGTACGTTCATGAAGTGGGGAACCCAAGAGCCAGCCAAGCACGACTTGTCGTCGTTGCGTCTGCTCGGTTCGGTGGGCGAGCCCATCAACCCCGAAGCGTGGATGTGGTATCGCGACACGATCGGTGCCGGCACGTGTCCGGTCGTCGATACGTGGTGGCAGACCGAGACCGGTGGAATCATGATCAGTCCGTTGCCGGGGGCGACCACGTTGAAGCCTGGTTCGGCCACGTTCGCGTTGCCGGGTGTGACAGCCGAAGTGGTGGACGACGCGGGTCAGCACATCGAAAAGGGTGGTGGCTATCTCACGCTCACTCGCCCGTGGCCCGGAATGTTGCGCGGAATCTGGGGCGATCCGCAGCGTTATCAGGAGACGTATTGGAGTCGTTTCTCCGATCGATACTTCGCGGGTGACGGCGCCAAACTCGACGACGAGGGTTACCTGTGGCTGCTCGGACGGGTGGACGACGTGATGAACGTGAGTGGCCACCGCATCTCCACCACCGAAGTGGAGAGCGCGTTGGTGTCGCATCCGAGTGTGGCCGAGGCCGCGGTGGTGGGCGCGAACGACGCGACCACGGGTCAGGCGATCATCGCGTACGTGACGTTGCGTGGTGGTTCGGAGGCGACCGAGAACGATCTACGCCATCACGTGGCCAAGGAGATCGGCGCGATCGCCAAGCCGAAGACGATCTACTTCACACCCGATCTGCCCAAGACGCGCAGTGGGAAGATCATGCGCCGGTTGTTGCGAGATGTGGCCGAGGGTCGGAACTTGGGGGATACGACGACGTTGGCGGATGCGAGCGTGGTGAACGAGTTGCAACGCCGCGCCTCCGAATCCCCCACCGAAGACTGAATGGGTGCGAAACCCCGGCAAATTTGCCGGTCTGGTTCCCCAACTAATCGCGGAAGTTGTTGAACTGCAGCGGGATGCCGAGGTCGGCACCCTTCAACATCGCCATGACGGCTTGCAGGTCGTCGCGCTTTTTGCTCGTGACGCGCACCGTCTCGCCCTGGGTCTGACTGCTCACACCCTTCGGGCCCTTCTCTTTGATCATCTTGTTGATCTCGCGCGCCTTGTCGGACGAGATGCCGACCTTGATGGTGACCACTTGACGCACGGTGTTCTGCGTGGCGTCGTCGACCTTGCCCCAGTCGAGACCCTTCAGCGACACGCCGCGCTTCACGAGACGCTCCTCGAGCACGACCTTCAAAGCGTTGAGCCGGTCCTGGCTCACCGTGTGCAGGGTGATCGCCAGGTCTTTCTGCTCGATCGTCGAATTGGTGTTCTTGAAGTCGAATCGTGTGGAGATCTCGCGCTGGGCCTGGTCGATGGCGTTGCGGACTTCCTGGCGGTCGACTTCCGAGACGATGTCGAATGAGGGCATGTCGGAGATCGTAACGAGGTGGTTCGGAACCGGGCCCGGCGGTACGCTTTCGCCCGCATCATTGGGTCGATGCCCGAGCGGCCAAAGGGAGCAGACTGTAAATCTGCCGGCATTGCCTACGGAGGTTCGAATCCTTCTCGGCCCACCAGATGAAGCGGCCAGTCCTTCGTGGATCTGGGTGAAAAAAGCAGTCAAATCCGGCGACTTTTTCACCCGGATCACCAAGGTTCACCCGGATCACCCAGGTTCGCCCAGGTCACCCGGGTCATCAGGGGAGGGTGGGGGTCAGAGCATTTTTTGCATGAGGCAGACGTCCAGCCAGCGGTTGAACTTCCGGCCCACCTCGTGCTCGATCCCCACCTCGCGGAATCCGCAGGCCGCATGCAACGCCCGACTGGCCGCCCCCGAGGCCTCGATCCGGGCCATCACCGAATGGAACCCCGACGACCGGGCCAGGTCGCACACCTCGTCCAGGAGTAACCGGCCGATCCCGTGTCGCCCCAGGTCACGGCGCACATACACCGAATCCTCGACCGTCGGCCGATAGGCCGCCCGCTCCTTGTAGGGGCTGAGCGCAGCGAAACCGACCACCTCATCGGATCCGTTCACGAACAGGCCGTCGGCCCCCGGGCCGACCGGGCGAACCGCGACCAGGGCGGCGAAGGCCCCGCTGCGGGCCCCCAGCCAGGCCACCTGCTCGTCGAGCGAGCGGGGGACCAGGTCCATGGTGGCCGTGGTGTTCTCGACCTCGTAGTTGTAGATCTGCCGAATGGCCTCGGCATCCCCGGCCACCGCGGGTCGGATGGAGACGGGTGACGGGGCAGTGGCCACGCGCTCAACCTACTGGTCGTTTCCGATGAAGGCGCAGGTAGCCTGCGCAGTCGGCTCGCGGAACCCCGCGTTCCAGCGCCCTCTTAGCTCAGTCGGCAGAGCGTTTCCATGGTAAGGAAAAGGTCGTGGGTTCGATTCCCACAGAGGGCTCACCACTCGGTGACGGGTTGGAACAACCGGCAGCCCTCCGGCTGTACGCCTGGCGGCGTAGCTCAGTTGGTCAGAGCATTCGGCTCATAATCGAAAGGTCATCGGTTCGATCCCGATCGCCGCTACACAAGCAGATCCACCACAACAACATCGGCCTCGCGAGGGGCCGTTGACGCAAGAGAAAGAGATAACCCACCATGTCGAAGGCGAAGTTCGAGCGTACGAAGCCTCATGTGAATATTGGGACGATGGGTCATATTGACCATGGGAAGACGACGTTGACGGCGGCGATTTCGCGGACGTTGGCGGGTAAGGGTTTGGCGGAGTACACGCCGTTTGATCAGATCGATAAGGCGCCGGAGGAGAAGGCGCGTGGTATCACGATTTCGATTGCTCATATCGAGTATGAGACTGAGAAGCGTCATTATGCGCATGTTGATATGCCGGGTCACGCTGACTACATCAAGAACATGATCACGGGTGCTGCTCAGGTCGATGGTGCGATTTTGGTGGTGGCGGCGACTGATGGTCCGATGCCGCAGACGCGTGAGCATGTGTTGTTGGCGCGTCAGGTGGGTGTTCCGTACATCGTGGTGGCTCTCAATAAGTCCGACATGGTGGATGATGAGGAGTTGCTCGAGTTGGTGGAGCTCGAGGTTCGTGAGTTGTTGAACGAGTACGAGTTCCCTGGTGATGATGCGCCGGTGGTTCGTGTGTCGGCTCTCAAGGCGCTGGAGGGTGATGCGGCGTGGCAGGACAAGGTCATGGAGTTGATGGCTGCTGCTGATACGTATATCCCTGAGCCGCAGCGTGAGCTTGATAAGCCGTTCTTGATGCCGATCGAGGATGTGTTCACGATCACGGGTCGTGGCACGGTGGTGACTGGCAAGGTCGAGCAGGGTCGTGTTCATACGGGTGATGAGGTCGAGATCGTTGGTTTGCGTGATACGCAGAAGACGACGTGCACGGGTGTGGAGATGTTCCGTAAGTTGCTCGATGAGGGTCAGGCGGGCGACAACATTGGTGCGCTTCTTCGTGGCACGAAGAAAGAAGATGTCGAGCGTGGTCAGGTGTTGTGCAAGCCGGGTTCGATCACTCCTCATACCGAGTTCGAGGGTCAGGTGTATGTGTTGACCAAGGAGGAGGGTGGCCGTCACAAGCCGTTCTTCAACAATTATCGTCCGCAGTTCTTTTTCCGGACCACTGACGTGACGGGGACGGTTCAGTTGCCGTCGGGTACGGAGATGGTGATGCCTGGTGACAATGTGACGATGAAGGTCGAGTTGGGCAAGCCGATCGCGATGGACGAGGGTTTGCGGTTCGCTATTCGTGAGGGTGGGCGTACGGTTGGTGCCGGCCGCGTCACCAAGATCATCAAGTGA
>VFZC01000031.1 GCA_016871355.1 Actinomycetota bacterium | reverse complement strand
TGCGCAATTCGGGGATCACCGACAGTCCGAGGAACGACAACAACATGAACGGTGCAGCAATTCGAATGCCGAACTGGTGGCTGATGCGCTCCATGTTGTCGAGTTGATCGGCCACCGTTTCGAGCGACTGGTCGCTCATGAGGCCGGCGACGGGCAACGGAATCTCGGCCAGCACTTTCCCATTGTGAACGAGAACTTGGCCTCCCCCGAGTTCGGTGAGTCGCTGCACAGCCACCGACATATCGGCCGGACCGCTCGCATCGCGTGCGCCAACCACCATGATGTTGTGCGCGTCGTGGCACACGCTCGAAGCAATTGCGCCACGTTCGAGGCCGAAGCCGTGCACGTAACCGAGGCCGATACGGCCCGTCTTCTTGTGTCGTTCGATCACGCCGATTCGTGCGATGTCAATGTTCGGATCGCCCAGGCTCACCTCGACCCGGTGCGTGCGCACGGTTCCCTCGGTCACGCCGATGGCCACCGCGCGTCCCGATGCCGGGGCGTCGATCGTGAGTTCGGCCGCACTTGGCACGTGATGCATGTTGATGCGATCACGGAAGATGGCCGGAGCCGGTGACACCGGCACCACACCGGGCATGATCGCTCCGTTACGGGCGACGAGACGTCCCTTCTGATACACCGCCGAGGGACGGAAGCCTTCGAGCGAGTTGAAAACGACGAGGTCGGCCTGATATCCCGGGCCGAGTTGGCCAAGATGAAAGAAGTTGTGGAAGTCGGCTGCGTTGTAGGAAGCGAGCACGAGGGCGTCGATCTCGCTCAGTCCGGCTTCCACAGCGAGGCGGATGCAGTGGTTGATGTGGCCGATCGTGCGGATCTGGTCGGGTTCGCGATCATCAGTACACAGAGCGGCGCGAGTTGTGCCGTGGTTCAACACGGTGGGGAGTAGCTGCACGAGGTCACGGCACGCTGATCCGTACCGCAAGAACACCCACATGCCCTTCTGGCGCTTTTCGTGCGCTTCGTCGGGCTCGAAAGGTTCGTGATCGGATTCGACGCCGGCGGCCAGATACGCGTCGAGTTGTGGGCCGCGCAATCCGGGTGCATGGCCGTCGACGCTGCGCCAGCCGGCGGCGGCGATGATCTCGCGGAAGGTCGGGTCACCGTTGATGACGGCCGGATAGTTCATCACCTCGCCCACGCCGATGGCGTTGAACTCGTCGATGATGTAGCGAACATCGGCAGGGGAGAACGCCGCGCCAGGGCTTTCGAACGGCGACGCCGGCACACAACTCGAGGCGGCGATACCGAACGTGAACGGCATCTTCTCGGCCGCTTCGGCCACGGCGGCCACGCCTTCGAGCCCGCACACATTGGCGATCTCGTGCGGATCACAGGCCACGGCCGTAGTGCCGCACGGCAAGGCGCCCTTCACGAATTCGTCGACCCACAACTTGGTGGATTCGAGGTGCATGTGAGCGTCGACGAAGCCGGCCACCACAGCTGCTCCACCCAGGTCGACGGTTTCGAGGGCTTCACGCTTTCCCCAGCCGGCCACCACTCCGTCGGCAATCGCCAGATCGGTCGTGATCCATTCCTTGGTAATGGGGGAGAGGATGCGACCGCCCGTCACGAGTAGGTCGGCTGGTTCATCGCCCCGGGCCACCGCCAGGGCTCGCAGGGAAGCGGGAGGGCGTGACATGGAGAAAGACTAATTCATCTGAACGAATTTGGGAAGGTCGCGTCTGGCTACCACTACCCCACTCAGTCGAGGGCGGGACAGGTGTCGTCGAGGGCGATGCGCCGGCCGTCCGCTTCGTGGCGAGTTGCACCCGGGCCCACGAATTGAACGATGTATGCCTTACGCATCGAAGCCGATGTATTGGGTCCGGTGAGATGTGGGGTGAGACTCGAGAACACCACGGCGCCACCGGCTTTCGACGGTGCCGCCACCGGCTGAACCGGGGGATCACCGAACGCCTCCCATCCAAGTGGATCGACGTAGCGGTGCTCGAGTGTTCCTTCCCGTTGGAGACCCGGTGTCACCCACACGCATCCCGATTCGACCGTTGCATCCGACAAGGCGATCCAGATCGTGAGGTAATGCTCCGGAGTCACGAATCCGTACCCGTTGTCTTGGTGCCATGGGAAGCGACGGGGCTTCTCCGGCGACTTGTACACGGCTTGGTCGTGATAGAGCCTCACCTCGGGGCCGAGCACGTCCCGTGCCACCTGCGCGATGGCGGATGACGTGATGACATCCCACAACACGTCGGATTGTCGCGCGAGGTGCGGAGCAAACGTGATGGCACCCCGCTCGGCGATGAAGAATCGTTCATCGGGCATCGAACCAAGTGCCTGATCGGCGGCGAGGCAGAATCGGTCGGTCTCGGCTCGTATCCAATCAAGTGAAGATGAATCGAGAAGTGGATCGATCACCACGTAACCATCGGTGACGAACTGATTCCACTGCTCATCGGTCAGAAGACTGCGCCGACCAACGGGAACAACGGCGTCGTCCCAGTCGAAGCCTGTCGACAGTGGATGCTTCTGCACGAAGACATTGTCCCATGAAGGCTCCCCGGGCCTCAAGAGGAACTTCGTCGTCCCGAAGACCACCAGACCAAGGCGCAGGACCCGACGATGTAGACGGCCAACGCCGTCCAGAAGTCCACGTCCAGTAGGGCGGCGAACGTGCTGATGACGAGGGATGTGGGCAGCGCGATCAAGGCGCGCAGCGTGGATCCGATCAGTGAGTGGCCGACTGCTCGCGATACGACGCCCAACATGATGGCGAGGCCGAGACCGGGCCCGAGCACGAGCCCGACCAACACTCCGATGAGGTCGCCCCAACCCGACAGGTCGTCTTCGGGCATGCTCGCAAACAGCACAGCCAACGCGACCGCCAAGACGATCTGCAGCACTGGTGTCAGGAGGGTGAAGACGAGTCGGCGACGGCGTTGCATTGCAGGATTGTACGACTACTCGAGGCTTCGATTGTCCGACGGTGTCGTCGGAGCGGTTCGGCAGTCACGAGTCTCTCGCGGTGCTCGTTCGATACCGTTCATACGGCGATCTCAGATGAGGTGATGATGAGGATTCTTTACGTCGATATGGACAACGTCTTGGTCGATTTCCAATCGGGGATCGATCGACTGGCGCCGGAGATCCGCGAGCGGGAATCCGAGAGACCAGAGCCAGCGTTCGACGAAGTACCGGGAATCTTCGCGTTGATGGATCCCATGCCACACGCGGTCGAATGTTTCACGGAACTGTCGCGGCAGTTCGACACCTACATCCTGTCGACCGCACCGTGGGACAATCCCTCGGCCTGGATCGACAAACTGCTGTGGTTGAAGGCTCACTTCGGATCCGGTACGTCCTCACCAGCGTACAAACGGCTCATTCTGAGCCACCACAAGAATCTGAATCACGGCGACTTCATCGTCGACGACCGCACTGCTCGGGGTGTCGATCGTTTCGTGGGGGAGCACATTCACTTCGGGACCGAAAAGTTCCCCAATTGGTTCGCGGTCCGCGACTACTTGGTCGCCCGCGCAACGTAGTGCTCAGATCCGTTTGCGTTGCCATTCGTCGGTCGAGCGTCCGAGTTTGGCCATGCGCTTTTCCACCCACACCGGTGCTTCCATCGGGATGCCTTCTTCGATGCGACGCACGTGGTCGCCATCTTCGTCCCAGATGTGGCAGGTGTTGAGGCTTCTCTTGTGCTTTGAGCATCTGCATGCTCCATCCGCACTGAATCGCCACCGGCGCCATGGCCTGCAGCAGGGCGGTATCGACAACCCTTCCAACATCTTGTACTTCGGCGCGATGCCCGGGCATTAGTGATGCGGGAACTCTTTCAGATCGGCTCCGGGCCTCTCACCCGTTGGTGATGCTGTTCGCCTTCCGACCTGGGAAATTCCAGGTAAAATGATCACGTGAGTTCGTTTCGGACGGCTGACAGCCCCATGCAACGGGTGGTGAACAAGGCGCTGCTCCATGACGAGCCCGATGAGATCGCGTATTGGCTCACGCGACCGGTGGCAGAGCGAATTGCCGCGGTTGAAATTCTTCGCCGGAGGGTGTTCGGAGGCACGAATGGAACTCGACAAGGACTTCAGCGAGTTTGTCGAGTCATTCATCGCTCATGATGTCCGCTTCATGATCGTCGGGGGCTATGCCCTCGCCGCTCATGGGTTGCCGCGGGCCACGGGCGACCTTGACGCGTGGGTGTGGATCGACCCCGCGAACGCTCAACGAATCCTGTCCGCGTTGAACGACTTTGGATTCGGAGATCTCGATATCGACGAGTCGGACCTGGTGCGCCCCGACTCGATCGTTCAACTTGGTTACTCACCGTACAGAGTCGACATCTTGACGACGATTGACGGTGTGAACTTCGAACAGGCATGGGAAGGGCGACTCACCGTCGATGTCAACGGCATGAGCGTTCCATTCATCGGACGGGACGATCTGATCGTGAACAAACGGGCGGTCGGGCGTCGACAGGACTTGGCTGATGTAGAGCGGTTGACACGGTCGGACGGCGACACCCGCTGATCGTCAGATCCGCTTGCGTTGCCATTCGTCGGTCGAGCGTCCGAGTTTGGCCATGCGCTTTTCCACCCACACCGGTGCTTCCATCGGGATGCCTTCTTCGATGCGACGCACGTGGTCGCCATCTTCGTCCCAGATGTGGCAGGTGTTGAGGTTCATTTTGTAGGCCATCTTGCGGGCCTCTGATGGTTCGCTCGGCAACTCTTTGCCCGACGCCAAGATCTCTTGTGCTTTGAGCATCTGCATGCTCCACCCGCACTGAATCGCCACCGGGGCCATGGCCTGCAACAGGGCGGTGGTGTGGGTGCAGCCGCGCGGCCCGCCGAACAGTTCGCGCACCTTGTGGGTGAACCCGCGGGCGATCGACAATCCTTCCAACATCTTGTACTTCGGCGCGATGCCCGGGCATTCGTGATGCGGGAACTCTTTCAGTTCGGCCGACGCGTAGGTGATCTCGAGCATCGGATACGAGATGCGCATCTCGATCACCATGTGGTGAATGGCCAACGGCTCGGGGTCCTTCTCAATGTAGAGGCCGCCCGGCTTCAGGTCGCGCACGGCGCCGCGCACCAGAATCTCGCCGTCGTTCACTTTGTAGGCGCGCACTTCGTAGTTGCGCGTGTGCAAGAGCGGCAGGTCGGGGTCGGCGGGAAGCATCGGATCGTCAAACATCGCCTGGCCATCCTACGAATGGCCTGCGTGCGGCATCGGGTCGAGAGTGCGGGTCGACCGGTGAGTGCGCGGGTCAGCCGGCGAGTGCGCGCCAGGCCTCACCGAGCGGGGTCGGGTGGCGATCCCAGTCGAGCAACGCGGCCTCTTGTGTGCTCTTGCTGGCCGCCACACCCGGTTCGCCGAACACGTGGGTGATGTCGATGCCGTCGTGCGCGGCCGCCTGCACCGCGCGGATGAATGCCTCGCCCAGCACTTCGGCGTCGCGCGCGTTCTCGGTGCGCTGTGTGCGCGAGGCGCGGAACGAACTCACCACCAACGGTGCGTCGTTGCCGAACTCGGCCACGCGATGCAACAACGTGGTGGCCCGCTCTTGCCAGCGGCGCAACGATTCGTCGTCGATGGCGGTGTCGGTGGCCAAGTCGGCGCGAATCTTCACACCGATCACGTCCACCGCTCCGGCCAGATCGGCCAGTTGTCGGTCGGCCCGACCCGGAATCACCACGTTGCCGTCACGCAATCCGCGCAAGAACGTGGTGAAGCGCAGATGTTCCTCGCGTCGCGCGGCTTGAGCGGCCGGCACCGTGTTGTCGACTGGTCGCACCATGCGAATGCCAAGGCTGGTGGCCATCGGTGGCCCACCGGCCAACACGCGCCACGCGTTACGCCACGCCACCACCATGGTGTCGACGAGTTCGCCGTGCTGCGCCGCATCGTCGGGCAGGCGCCGCGACGCGTAACCGATCGGGTCATCGATGGGGAACCAGCCGGCTACGCGATTGCCCAACGCATCGGCCACCGCTTCCACGAAACGCGGCCAATGACGATCGGCGGTCTTCGGGTCGACGAATCCACGTTCGTCGTCGAACCACTGCGGCACCGTGCGTTCAAGCAAGGTGAACCACACGCGCACATCGGCACGTTGGGCGGCCGTGAGCACATCGGAATAGAACTCCACCCACTCGCCGTTCAGATCGCCACCCATGCCGCTGCGCGGCTGCAGGCGCGCCCAGTCGACCCCGATGCGCACATCGGTGATGCCGGCTGTGTGCAGGGCCACGAGGTCGTCGGCGAAACGCGTGTGAAATCCGTTGCCGTTGCGCGACGGATCGGGCTGATCGCAGGTGGGGGCGGGGCCGAGGGCCACCAGCGAGGGCAACGACGCGGACGGCGCGATCAAGAGATCACACGCGCGGTCACAGGCACAAGGTCACACGTACGGGACGCGGGTCCAGAGCTCACCCGTGTCGAAAGCGCCACCTATCGAACGCTCGGCGGCGAGCGCCACCACGGCGATCTCGCCTAGGCCGGGCAGGTTCACCGACTCGTGATCGATCTCGCGCACGCCCACGTAATCCTTCTGCAGGTCTTGGCGGGCGATGAGCACTTCGTCCACGTCGGCGGCATCGCACAAACGCGAGGCCTGGTTGACGGCGGTGCCGATGTAGTCCTCACCTTCGAACATGAGCACCTGGCCGGTGGACAGACCGGCGCGCACCTTGAGCGGCGCACACACGTCCTCGCACTGCTTCTGCAGGCTGAGGGTGAAGCGGATGGCTTCTTCCTGCTTCACGGCCACGATCATGCAGCCGTCACCCAGCCACTTGTCGACGCGTACACCGTTGCGGGCGGCCACGTCGCGCACCTCGGCGCGGAACCGGGTGAGGAGCCTGCCCGCACTCGTGTCGCCATGCGACGCGGTGAACTTCGTGAACCCCGAGAGGTCGACGAACACGAATGAGCGCTCGACTTTCATGCCCTTTGAAGGCTACCGGGACTCCCGCTACCAGGGACCGGATAGGAGGGGAGTAGCGTTGGTGTATGTCCAGCCGTTTCACCTACTCACGCTGGGACGGAACTCAAACCGGCTTCGATCTCGACTCGTCCAGCCTGTTCGACGAGATGGCCGACGACCTCTTGGCCTACGGCGACATGCGCGGTGCGCTGCGGCGCCTCATGAATCGCGGGGCCACCGACCCCAAGGGCGAACGCATGATGGGGTTGCAGGAGATGCGCAAGCGGTTGCGCGAGCGGCGCGAAGAGTTACTCGAACGCGGCGACCTCGGCGGCGTGTACAAAGAGATCGCCGACGAGTTGAACGACATCGTCGACGAAGAGCGTCACGCGATCGACCAGTCGGTGCTCGACGCGCAAAAGGGTGGCGATCAGCGGCGACAGGAGAACGCGCAAAACGCGGCGATGGATCGCCAGTTCCGCCTCGACATGCTCCCCGACGATCTGGCCGGCAAGGTGCGCGAGTTGCAGGCGTATGACTTCGAGTCGGGCGAGGCCCAGCAGCGGTTCGAACAGTTGATGGAGAAGTTGCGTCAGCAGTTGGCGCAGCAGATGGTCGACCAGATGTCGTCGGCCATGCAGAACATGACGCCGCAAGACATGCAGCGCATGAAAGACATGCTCACGGCGCTCAACGAGATGATCGACAAGCAGCAGCGCGGTGAAGATCCTGGGTTCCAGGAGTTCATGCAGAAGTACGGCGATTTCTTCCCGGAGAATCCGCAGACACTGGAGGAGTTGCTCGAGAACATCGCCGAGCGGATGGCGGCCGCGCAGGCCATGCTCAACTCGATGACGCCCGAGCAGCGCGCGCAGCTCGAGCAGTTGTCACAGCAGCTCATGCAAGACTTGGGGTTGCAGCAGCAGATGGCGCAGTTGAGCGCCAACATGCAGCAGATGTTCCCCGGCATGCCGTGGGAGCGCGGCTACGACATGCAGGGCCAGGACCCCATGGGGTTCGAGCAGGCCATGCAGACTATGCGCGACTTGGGTGAGCTCGATCAGCTGGAGGAGTTGCTGCGCAATCCGGCGTCACCGCAGCAGTTGGCCGAGGCCGACATGGATCGCGTGCGCGAATTGATGGGTGACGACGTCGCGAACGCGATGGACAAGTTGTCGAAGCTCGTGCAAGAGATGGAGCGCGAGGGTCTCATCCGTCAGAAGGACGGCAAGATCGAGGTGACGCCCAAGGGCATGCGCCAGATTGGGTCGAAGGCGTTGCGCGATCTGTTCTCGCGGTTGGCCAAGGACAAGTTGGGCCAGCACGCCATCAGCCCCATGGGTCAGGGGCACGAGCGCACGTACGACACCAAGAAATACGAATACGGCGATCCGTTCAACCTCGACTTGCAACGCACCATTCGCAACGCGCTCAATCGCGGGGGGCAGGGCACGCCGGTGCGGCTGTCGCCGGAGGATTTCGAGATCGAACGCACCGAGCACCTCACGCGTTCGGCCACGGTGCTCATGCTCGACGCGTCGTACTCGATGTATCGCGACGATCGATGGGGCCCGGCCAAGAAGGTGGCGGTGGCGCTGCAGTCGCTCATTTCATCGATGTATCCGCGCGACTACTTGGGCATCTTGATGTTCGGGCACGTGGCGTGGGAGATCAGGGCCGACGAGTTGGTGGAGGCGGCCATTCCGGGGATGCAGGGCACCAACATGCACCATTCGTTGGGGATGGCGCGCAAGATGCTGGCGCGGCAGCACGGGAACAAGCAGATCATCATGATCACGGACGGCGAGCCCACGGCGCACATCACGCCGTACGGCGAGGCCTGGTTCACCTATTTCGACGGGTACGAGGCGCAGCAGTTGACGGTGGAGGCCACGTTGCGCGAGGCCGTGCGGTGCGCGAAAGAGAACATCACGATCAACACGTTCATGCTGGACGCTGACGCGTATCTACGGCAGTTCGTGGAGCAGATGTCGTCGTTGAACGGTGGGCGCGCGTTCTTGACGAGCAGCGACAACTTGGGGGATTACCTGCTGGTGGATTTCCTTGAGCACAAGAAGCGCGTTTCGCGCGGCTCGTCGCGTCGCGCGTCGTAGCCGTTTCGGGGCTTCGCCCGGTGAACTACGGGAGGGCGGGATGGTCGTGGGCGAAGGTGCCGAACGGGTTCTCCCATCCCGGCACGATCCACGCGCGCATCATGAACGACACCGTGTCGATGCGTTCGCCGTTCACGCCCGCGCAGCCCACGCCCGTGAGCGGTTCGTCGATCGGTAGCGCGAACTCGCCATTCGGCCCTTCGATCACACACGTTCCGGTGTGGAGATGCCACATGAAGTCTTGGCCCACGAATGCTGGCGGTGGCGACATCGTTTCCGACCACGCGCCGTACTGCACGCCCACAACGGGCGCATCATCATCGGCCGACGCGTAGAGCACACCCAACGGACGCGCCGGATCGAAAGCCAACGAACGATGATCGACCGTCGGGTCGACCACCATCTGCCCGCCACCCACGGCCGGCCCGCCAGCTTTCACCCAGCCGGCCGCCAACGCATCGGCCAACGTGGGAACCGACAGTGCGAACTCGCGCGCGGCGTTCACTTGCGTGGCCAACTCGTTGCGTTGCTCGAGTGTGAGTTGTTGCGCGGCCGCACCCACTCCGTTCGACGTTGCCGCCGCGCCGTGCGTGTGCGCTTTGCCCTCTACGTACGACGCGTTGTCGACCCATCCGCTCACGGCGAGTCCGGGCACGGCCGCGAGAATCACCGCGAGGGGAGCGAGCGTGTCGAATCGCGGTGCGGCGCTACCGAGCAGATGCGGGCCGGCGAGCAACGATCCGCCGATGAGCGAGAGCGCGGCCAACGCGAGCGCGATCGCCACGCCGTCGTAACTCGACACATCGGGCGTGTAGCCGTCGTACGCGCCGAAGGGATAGCCCGCGGTGCGCGTGATCACGAGCGCGACGATGGGCAGCGCGAGCATCACTATCGCGGCGATCGACACCGACCGGCGCGCCGTGAACACCATCACCACGGCCACGGCCATCTGCACCACACCCACGGCGGCCAGCCCCGCGCCCTCGAGCGCCCAGCCGTGCGCGCGACCCGGCGCAATGAGTAGGTGTAGGGCGGCCGAGGCGGCCACGAGTCCAACGATGAGTCCGCGCAGGCTGAACACGGGTGAGCGCTCGGACATCACCCCAGTTTGGCAGGGGTGCCGGGGTCGGATCCGGGCCGAACGCGTGGTGTTTGGCTCGAGTGGAGGGGTCGGTTACCGACGGGTAACATTGGATCATGGCTGAGTTCAATCTGACGCTCAATGAAGACCAACTCCAGTTGAAGGACTGGGTGCATCAGTTCGCCAAGGACGTGATGCGACTCAACGCCGAGGAGTGGGACGACCGCGAGGAGTTCCCGTGGCCGATCGTGCAAGAGGCCGCCAAGATCGGTTTGTACGGCATCGACTTCATGATGAATGCGATGGGCGACCCGAGTGGCCTCACGTTGCCGGTTGCGATCGAAGAGTTGTTCTGGGGCGACGCGGGTCTCGGCATGGCGATCATGGGATCGGGTCTGGCCGCGGCTGGTATCAGCGGTAACGGTACGCCCGAGCAAGTGATCGAGTGGGTGCCGCAGTGTTATGGCACCGCTGACGATGTGAAGCTCGGCGCGTTTTGTGTGAGCGAGCCCGATGCGGGATCGGACGTGTCGTCGTTGCGCACGCGTGCGGTGTACGACGAGGCGAACGACGAGTGGGTGCTCAACGGCACCAAGGCGTGGATCACGAACGGTGGCATCGCTGATGTTCACGTCGTTGTTGCTGCGGTTGATCCCGCGTTGAAGGGTCGCGGTCAAGCGTCGTTCATCGTGCCGCCCGGAACCAAGGGTTTGTCGCAGGGCCAGAAGTACAAGAAGCACGGAATCAAGGCGTCGCATACGGCTGAAGTGGTGCTCGACGACGTTCGCGTGCCGGGTCGTTGCTTGCTCGGTGGCAAGGAGAAGCTCGACGCCAAGTTGGCGCGTGCGCGTGAGGCGGGTCGTACCGGTGAGGCGCAGCCGGCCATGAAGACGTTCGAAGCGACGCGTCCGTCGGTGGGTGCGCAGGCGCTCGGGATCGCGCGCGGTGCGTACGAGATCGCGCTCGATTACGCGAAGGAGCGCGTGGCGTTCGGCAAGCCGATCATCATGAATCAGGCGATCGCGTTCAAGTTGGCGAACATGGCGACGCAGATCGATGCGGCGCGTTTGTTGATTTGGCGGGCGGCGTGGTTGGGTCGCAATGGCGGCTTCAAGAACGGCGAAGGTTCGATGAGCAAGTACTACGCGTCGGAGACTGCGGTGCGCGTGACGGAAGAGGCGATTCAGATCCTCGGCGGTTACGGGTACACGCGTGAGTACCACGTGGAGCGCATGCACCGTGACGCGAAGATCCACACGATCTTCGAGGGCACGTCGGAGATTCAGCAGCTGGTGATCGCTCGCGCGATCTCCGGCCTCCGCATCGAATAACCCCCCTTCTGTTGGGTGCGAAAACCCGGCAAATTTGCCGGTTTTCTCGCCCATGAAACGGAGATGAGGTTCCCCAAGCTCCGCATGGGGAACCAGACCGGCAAATTTGCCGGGTTTTCGCACCCAATGGGTTAGCGGGAGCCGGCGCGTTGGTACAGGCGGGTTGCGATCGGGGCGAACACCATGATCAGCACCACCGCCCAGATCAGCGAATACAACATCGCGTTCTGCAGCGGCCACGCCGTGGGCTCGGGCGTTTGGGCCGGCAGGTTGCCGAACCGCACACGCACCGCATGCGTGAGCGTCGACACCGGATTCCACTCGGCGATCGTCTTCAACGCCCCCGGCAAACTCTCCGACGGCACGAACGTGTTCGCGATAAAGGTCATCGGGAACAGGATCACGAACGTCGCGTTGTTCACAACTTCAGGAGTGGGCACGAGTAAGCCCACACACGCCATCACCCACGAGAACGCGTAGGAGAAGAAGAGCAGCAGCGCGTACGCGACCACGGCGTCGAGGATCGACCCGCGAATTCGCCAACCAACCGCGAGTCCGGCAAGCGACATCACGATGATCGACAGTGCGTTGTACACAACATCACTCACGGTGCGACCGGCCACTACGGCTGATCGGCTCATTGGCAACGAGCGGAAGCGGTTGATGAGCCCCTTCTGCATGTCTTCGGCCAAGCCCGATCCAGTGAAGGTGGCACCGAACACCACCGTTTGCGCGAAGATCCCAGCGATCAGGAACTCGCGGTAACTCCCTCCCGGGATGTCGATCGATCCGCCGAACACGTACGCGAACAAGAGAACGAACATCAACGGCTGAACGACCACGAACACCATCACGTCCGGTACGCGCCGAATGCGGATCATGTTTCGCCGCGCGATGGTGGCGGCGTCGCGAAGCATGCTCATTGTGAGGCCTCCGCGCTGGCTTCGTGTCCGGTCAACTCCATGAACACATCGTCGAGAGTCGGCCGACGCAAGCCAATGTCGACGATCGCGATCCGTTGCTCCTCGAGTTCGCGCAACACGATGCTCAGCGCTTCGACGCCGTTGGCAACGGGCGCCGACACTTCACCCTCGTCGTGATGCACACGCATCGGGCCGGTAGCGACCTTGTTCATGATCGACTCGGTGCGCCGTGCATCATCGGCGCCATTCACATGAACGTCGAGATGCTCGCCGCCCACGCGACGCTTCAGCTCCTCGGAGGTTCCTTTGGCGATCGCGTGGCCATGATCGATCACCACGATTTCGTCGGCGAGTTGATCGGCCTCTTCGAGATATTGCGTGGTGAGCAGAACCGTGGTGCCGCGTTGCACGCGGTCGCGGATGGCCTCCCACAATTCGCCACGGCTGCGCGGATCGAGGCCCGTGGTCGGCTCGTCGAGGAAGAGAACCGGCGGGTCGGCAACCAACGCACCCGCGAGGTCGATGCGGCGGCGCATACCTCCGGAGAACGTCTTGAGTGGGCGATCGGCCGCCTCCATCAGGCGGAATTGATCGAGCAATTCGAGACCGCGACGACGCGCATCACGACGCGACATTCCATAGAGACAGCCGATCATCTCGAGATTTTCGGTAGCCGTGAGGTGCTCGTCGACCGCGGCGTACTGGCCCGAGAGTCCGATTCGAGCGCGCACACCACGCGGATCGGCGAGAACGTCGACGCCAGCCACCATGGCGGTTCCGGCATCGGGCCTGGTGAGAGTCGTGAGGATCGACACGGCCGTGGTCTTGCCGGCTCCGTTGGGGCCGAGCAGGCCGAGCACCGTTCCGCCGGGAACATCGAGATCGAGGCCGTCGAGAGCAGTCACTTCGCCGTAACGCTTCACGAGTCCGCGCGCTACTACCGATGTATCTGCGTGATGGACGAGCACGCGACTGAACGCTACTGCTCACGGGTTTCATCACCGCTGTGACGCTCGTAGATTTCGGCCATGGAGCGCTCGCAACTCGCCACGCGATTTTTGGTCGTGATGCCGTTGGTCGGGCTCGCTCTCGTTGCGCTCACGTGGGGGAGTGAACCGAATCCGGTTGCCGCTGTTGCACTCGCGCTCGTTCACGTCACGATCGTGATGGTTGCGGTCGCTCACGCCGAAGCAATTGCGCGTCGAGTAGGAGAACCGTTCGGAACGCTCGTTCTAGCCGTGGCCGTCACGGTGATCGAAGTGTCGCTCATCGTCACGCTCATGTCGCTCGACGGGCCCAAGGCCGAAACGCTCGCGCGCGACTCGGTGTTCGCGGCGATCATGATCGTGTGCAACGGCGTCGTTGGTGCGGCGATCCTGGTCGATGCTCGTCACGATCACATCGTGCGCTTCAACGAGCAAGGCGCGAACGCGCTGATGGGCACCGTGATGACGATCGCCACGCTGTCGCTCGTGATGCCGTCGTTCACATCGAGCAGCGAGGGCGGCACGTACACGGGATCGCAGCTTGCTTTCGCGGCGATCGCTGCCGCCGCCGTGTATCTGGTGTTCGTGTTCGTGCAGACCGTCCGCCACCGGTGGATGTTCCTGTCGCCTGAAGCGCTCGAGGTCGAGTCGCACGAGTCGTTCGCGCATGTAGAACCGCACGCACCGCGCTCGGGTCGGGCCGAGGGTCTCGGGGCACGCATCGCGCTCTTGCTCGTGAGCCTGGCCGGTGTGGTCGGACTCGCCAAGACGCTCGCGCCGAGTATCGAAGATGTCGTCACCGAGATCGGAGCGCCGCAGTCATTCGTCGGTGTGATCATCGCACTGATGGTGTTGCTGCCCGAATCTGTGTCAGCCCTGCGCGCGGCCTCACGCGGTGAGATGCAGACGAGTCTCAACTTGTCGCTCGGATCGGCACTGGCGAGTATCGGCCTCACGATCCCGGCCATCGCCATCGCGTCCATCTGGCTCGATGGCCCCATCACGTTCGGACTCGGCGGGAAGGAGATCGTGTTCCTCGCGCTCACCGCCGTGATCAGCATCCTCACGTTCGGATCGGGCCGGGCCACGATTCTTCAGGGCACGCAGCACCTGGCGGTCTTTGCGGCGTTCCTGTTCCTCGCGATCGTCCCGTGACCCGCTGACACCGCCTTGGGCGGTATGGGGAACCAGACCGGCAAATTTGCCGGGTTTTCGCACCCAATGGGGTTGGTTGGTTACGGGGTGAGGGCGGATTCGGCGGCTCGTTGAATCGCCCGCACGGCATCTTCGGGGGATAGCTGCCCCTGGAGCGCTCGTTGGATTGCGCTCCAACCGGCGTCCTCGACAGCCGGGAACTTCGCGAGCGGCGGGTAGCAGATCATCGCTTCTTCGATGGTGCGGCGGGTGATTTCGAGTCGTCGACGGTCGATCTCGTTAACGGGCACGACCCCTGCCAGTGCCGCCTCGTGAGCGCACATGTTGCCACCGGCCGCATCGATGCTCTGTGCCTCGCGCGACATCAGAAGGTGCATGAGCTCGAGCGCGCCACTCACGTCCCCACACGTCGTCGGAATCGCCCACGCGTGACAGCCCGAGTAACTCACTCGTCGATTCGAGCTGGCGGGATACATGTGAGGAACGAGAACATCGGCGAATCGCGAGCGAGAGATCGATCCCCACCCGCCTGGCCACGCCGCAGCCGCATCCACCGCACCGCTCAACAGTGCGTCATCCACCTGGTCGTAATGCCACGTGGGTAGGCCGGCCGGTCCGCGGCGTGCCAACGCGACGAGAGTCTCGACCGCCTCCACCGCAAGCGGTGATTCGATCGCGGGGGATCCATCAGCGGCGAACAACGTACCCCCGGCACCGCTCACGAGTTCGAAGAACGTTCCGAACAGACCTGACTCACGACCGGGAAAGCCGAACACCACATCGCTCGCGACGAGTTCGGCCCACGTATTCGGCACCGTCATCACGCGATCGGATCGCACCCACATCACGCGGACGTCGATGAGTCGCGGCACGCACAACAGATCTCCCTTGAAGCGGCCGAGCTCGACCGCTACCGGCGCGAGTTGACTGAGTGCCGAATCGTCCACCAAATCGTCGAGCGGACGAAGCCACTGCGCCTGCGACGGTGTGTATTTCGCGTGTGTGGCCAGAAGATCGATTCGCTCGCCCTGTGCGAGCATCTCGGCCACAACGCGATTGAGAGTGGGATGGTCGCCACTCGCAACGATCTCCACGTCGACACCCGCATCGTCGAACACGCGATACAAGTGGTCGTACATCGGGCCGGCGATGAGCGCCACGCGAACGGTCACGGCTACTCCACGATGCGCACGCCGGTGATGCCGCCGTCGAGCAGGAAGTCGGCTCCCGTTGTGAAGGTGGTGGGCGCGGCGAGATACACGATCGCGTCGGCCACTTCGTCGCAGGTGACGAGACGGCCGAGCGGCTGACGTCGACGCAGATGGCCCATGGTGGTGTCGGGGTCGGGAGTTGCCGCCGCCAGGCGTTCGACCCACGGACTCGACACGGTTCCGGGTGACACACAGTTGACGCGAATGCCGTGTGCCACTTCGTCGACAGCCATCGCGCGTGTGAGCGCAAGCACCGCACCCTTCGACGCCGAATACACCGCGCGCTCGACGAGGCCCACTGACGCGGCGACCGAGCACACGTTGACGATCGCGCCCGAATGCGCCGTGCGCATCGCGGGTAGAACGGCCGCGCTCATGTGGGCGAGGCCGAACACGTTCACCGAGAACACGCGTTGCCAATCGGCATCGGTGGCCGCGACCACATCACCCACTGCGCCCACACCGGCCACGTTGCACAGAACATCGATCCGCCCATGTGCAGACAACACGTCGGACGCGACCTTCTCGCATGCCGCACGATCGGTGACGTCGAAGCCGTCGGCCAGATCGAGCCCGATCACGACTTCGCCCAAGGCCTGAAAATGCGCGACGGTGCTCGCACCGATTCCGCCCGCGGCTCCTGTGATCACGACGACTCGACGACTCATGCCCCCACCTCGTGCAAGTCTTGCAGGGTTTTCGCGGTGCGTCTAGGGTCGCCATCGCATCGCCATGACGACAATCACTCACGTCACGACACACGATCTTCGCGCGCGAACATCGCGAACACTGGCCGGATCGGATGCCGTCCATGTCGACCCCGACTACTCGGCCGCCTACGCGATCTTGCATACGGACGGCCCTCATCAAGGTCACGGAATGACCTTCACGATCGGTCAGGGCAATGATCTGTGCTGCACGGCGATCGAAATGTTGTCGACCCTGGTCGTCGGTCGTCGACTGTCCGACATCGTCGACGACATGGGCGGATTCTGGCGCCAAGTCACGAATCACTCGCAGTTGCGCTGGCTCGGACCCGACAAGGGTGTGATTCATCTAGCGACGGCCGCACTCGTGAACGCGGTCTGGGATCTGTGGGCCAAAGAGCGTGGCGTTCCGGTCTGGAAGTTGGTTGCCGATCTTTCCCCCGAGCAGTTCGTCGATTGCATCGATTTTCGGTACCTGCACGATGCGGTGCCACCCGATCGTGCTCTAGAGATTCTGAAGTCCCGCCGAGCCAGAAGAGATGCTCGGTTGGCCGAACTCCACCGCGATGGGTATCCGGCGTACATCACATCAGCGGGTTGGCTCGGTTACAGCGAACAACAAGTGCGCGACCTCTGTCGGTCGATGCGAGCCGACGGTTGGACGAGTTTCAAGACCAAGGTAGGTGTGAGCATCGAGAGCGACATCCGCCGCTGCGAACTCATGCGCGAGGAGTTGGGCGACGGAATCCAGTTGATGTCCGATGCCAATCAGGTGTGGGAAGTCCCGGAGGCGATTTCCTGGATGGGTCACCTGCAGCGCTTCGATCTGCGCTGGATCGAAGAGCCCACCAGTCCCGACGACGTTCTCGGTCACGCGGTCATCCGGCGTGGAGTCGCCCCGATCAAGGTGGCCACTGGCGAACACGCAGCCAATCGAGTGATGTTCAAGCAACTCATGCAGGCCGAGGCGATCGACTACTGCCAGATCGACGCCTGCCGCCTCGGAGGGTTGAACGAAGTGTTGGCGGTCCTTCTGTTGGCCGAACACTTCGGAGTTCCGGTGTGTCCGCACGCCGGCGGTATTGGACTTTGTGAGTACGTTCAGCACATCTCCGTGATCGACTACCTCTGTGTGAGCGGATCACTCGCTGATCGAACGACCGAGTACGCATCGCATCTGCACGAGCACTTCATCGACCCCGCACGTGTGCACAACGGGCGCTATCTCGTTCCGGAAGCACCCGGTTACTCGATCGAGATGAAAGCTGATTCGATCGCGGCTCTCACGTACCCAACTGGGTCGGAATGGACGAGTTGAGCGGAGTGCTCGCTGCTCTGGGGGAGCGGCCGTTGGGGCGTCGCGGTCCGCGGGTGACGGCACTCGGCCTGGGTTGCGCACCACTCGGGAATCTTTATCGCGCCATCGACGACGAGTCGGCCTCCGCCGTGGTCGACACAGCGTGGGACGCGGGGATTCGCTTCTTCGATACCGCGCCGTTGTATGGGAACGGCTTGTCGGAACTTCGAGTCGGTGCCGCGTTGGCGAAGCGGCCTCGCGAACAGTTTGTGTTGTGCACGAAAGTTGGGCGGTTGTTGCGCGAGCCGGCGGCCGGGACGAATCTTGACACGATTTTTGCCAACGCACCGCGCCTCGATCCGGTGTACGCATACTCCCGAGACTCAGTACTGCGATCGATCGAGGAGAGTTTGTTGAGGCTCGGACTC
>VFZC01000030.1 GCA_016871355.1 Actinomycetota bacterium | reverse complement strand
CGCCGCCGGGCTGGTCGCCGCCGGGCTGGTCGCCGGGAAAGTCGGAGCTCGGCGGTTCTTCAGCCGTGGTGATGTCGGGGCTCGAATCACCGGGCGGCACCGAATCCTCGGTGGGCGGTTCTTCGCTCGGTGCGAGCAAGGGATTACCGCAGGCGCAACGTGCGCGCGGCATGCCCTGATCGTCGATCAGGATGGCCGTTCCGGCCGCGATCACCGCGTCGTATCCGTAGGCCTGATCGTTCTTGAATCCGAACATCTGCACGTTGAGGTTCTGCAGCGCGTACACGGGGGTGAGGCTGCGCAGATAGTCGGGCAGTTCTTCGAACGAGATGCCTTGCACGTCGGCCCACGCGCGGCCGCGATCTTCGTAATAGGTGAGGAAGCGAATCATCGCTTCGACGTCACAGATGTTCGTGCCGGTTCCGCCGTAGGTACGTCCGGCGTACAAACCCGAGGCCGAACCGTCGACGGTGCCTTCCGACAATGCGGAGAGATCGACGTCGTACTGGGTGAGTTCGAACGTGGGGGCGAACGAGTCGGGGCCCACCACACCGGCGGGCTGGAAAAGCTTGCGCCCGCCGCCGCTCGAACTCTCGCTGTCCTTGTCGCCGCCGCTGCACGCGGCACCGATCAACAGAACTCCGGCCATCATCGTGGCCGACCAGATGCGACGCATGGTCCCCCTCGCTCTCTTCTTCGCGGCATCGGGTTCGTCCCGTCTGGCCGCCCTTTGGAATGTATCAACCATTAGAACTCCATTCGATTAGAGGTCGTTAAGAGATGAGCACGGCGCTCGCCTCACGGGATGAGAGGCCGGGTCCGAGCGAACCTGGCACTTTTCGGGCGGATTACTGTTTGCCGGTGACTCAGATTTCGTCCTCCGACGTGCAAACGACCCAGTCCCTACTCATCGAGACCCCCTCGGGGCGGGTGAGGGGCGTGGCCCGACCCGACGGCACCGGGGCCTTCCTGGGCCTTCGCTACGCCCGGGCCGATCGGTTCGCCCCGGCGGTTCCCGAGACGCCGTGGGAAGGAGAGCGCGACGCCTCCCGCCATGGTCCGATCTGCCCGCAGGCACCGGGTCTCCTCGAATCCACGATGGGCGCGGCCCTGCCGCCCATGGACGAGGACTGCTTGAGTCTGGGCGTCTTCGTTCCCCCCTTGGTCGTCGGCAGTTCGGCCACGGGTCGGCCGGTTCTCGTGTGGATCCACGGCGGGGCCTATGTGAACGGCTCGGGTTCGACACCGTGGTACGACGGTTCGTCGTTGGCGCGTCGCGGAGATGTGGTGGTGGTGTCGATCAACTATCGGCTCGGCGTGTTCGGATTCTTCCGCGACAACAACCTCGGACTCCTCGACCAGATCGAAGCGTTGCGTTGGGTGCGCAAGCACGTTGCCTCGTTCGGTGGCGATCCGAACAACGTCACGATCTTCGGAGAGTCGGCCGGCGGATCGAGTGTCGTTGCGCTGATGGCATCACCGCTGTCGGCCGGTCTGTTCCACAAGGTGTGGTCGATGAGTCCGTCGATCGGTCAGTACCGCAACGCCGAGCGCGGCGATGAACTGGCTGCCAAGTTCTTGCTGGCCGCCGGCGTCGATCGTGATGACGATCTGCTCGCGTTGACGAGCGACCAACTGCTCGATGCGCAAGGTGCGCTAGTGGCCGAGAATGGTCGAGCATTCGATTACTTCGCGCCAACGTGGCCCGGTGTCGGATTGCCGCGCGAGATCGTGAGTGCGGCGGCCGATCATCCGGCTCATCTCGTGGTCGGAACCACGCGCGACGAGAATCGTTTGTTCGGAGCCTTCTCGCCCGATGCGGCATCGATGGACGATGCCAAGATGCGCAAGTTCTTCGCGGGCATGTTGCCCGATCGTGTGGATGAGGCGATCGAGTTGTATCGCGAACATCGTCCGGGTGAGTCCGATGCGCAGTTGGTGATGGCGGCGCAAACCGACGAAGGGTTCCGGCAGCGGGCGATTCGTCTGGCCGAGAAGCGAGCGAAAGCCGGGACGCCGACGCACATGTATTGGTTCACGTGGGCCAGTCCTGCCTTTGGTGGTGTGCTCGGGTCGTGTCATGCGATCGACATTCCGTTCACGTTCCACAATCTCGATCAGCCCGGTGTCGAGTTGTTCACGGGCGACGGCGCCGATCGGGCCGTGGTGGCCGATCAGGTGGCCGCGCAGGTGTTGTCGTTCGCGACCGACGGAGCCGTGGCGTGGTCGCCGTACGACCTGGAGAGTCGGCGCACGTGGCGATTCGACGTGGAGTGTGGCGAGATCGTCGACCCCGAACCCCGCCTCCGCACCCTCTGGAATCCCTGAGTCCTGAGGAACCACAAATCGCAACCACGGCGAAGGGTCCCAGAACCACGAATCTCCTCACAGTGCCACACCCGTGTGGTCGGGTGGGGGCATGTTCACCGCCCTGCGCTGCCCGCATTGCCACCACATGTTCCGAGTCCAACCCCAACGTGACCGCGACACCTGGTCCGGCTCGCTCACACGACTCTGTCCCGATTGCCGAGGCCTTCCGTCGTCACCGCCGTCGGTCGACAACGCCGCACTCGTCTACGAGGGTTCCACGCGTCAGTTGGTGTCCGATCTCAAGTTCCGCGGTCGCCAGTCGGCAGCGCGCGCGCTCGCGGCCGAACTCGCACGAGCCGTTCGTGCTGACGGTCGCACGTTCGACGTCGTCACCTGGGCTCCCACCTCGGCGACCCGACGTCGTCGTCGCGGATTCGATCAGGCCGAGTTGATCGCGCGACTGGTCGCTCGCGATCTCCGTCTTCCGTGTCGATGCCTCCTCGTCCGCGAAACCGGCCCGGCTCAAACCGGTCGCTCGCGCCGTGCCCGCTTGAGCGGCCCGGCCTTTCGTGCTCGCCCCACGCGTACCCCCATGAACGTTCTCGTGATCGACGACGTCGTCACCACCGGAGCCACACTGCGCGCCGCCGCTCATGCTCTCGGGTCAGCCGGTTGGGCCGACGTCACCACACTCGCGGCCGCCGCGACACCCGATAAACGTCAGACGCCGGCCAGGTCGCGCACCGTGGCGATCGCACCCGACTGATCGTCTTCCACCAACACGCCGTGCATGCCCACGGCCCGCGCGGCGTTCACGTTCACCACCATGTCGTCGAGGAACGCGGTTCGTTCGGCCGCCGCCCCGAGGCGCTCGAGAGCCAAGTGGTAGATCGCGGCGTTCGGTTTACGGAGACCCACTTCATGACTGTCGACGATGTCATCGAACAGGCTCGGGAAGTCGACGAGGTCCCACCACCGTGATCGCAACTCGCGCACGTTGTTGGTCAGAACTCCGACCCGCAAACCTTTGGCTCGCAGATCGTCGACGAGGGCGAACATCGGCTCGCTGCGCACGAACGCGAAGTTCACACCGGTTCGGTTCTTGAACTCCGGCGGAGGTTCGGCGGCCACCAGTCCCGCGGCGGCGATCAGCGGGGCCACCGCCTCGCGGTACTCGGTCATCGAGATTTCTCCCCGCTCGAGCTGGTGCCAGGGGTGGTCGTGGTCGGTCGCGTAATCACCCATCAGGACGCTCATCACGACCTCGGGTGGATGGCTCGGGAAGCGGCGGGCCACGTCGATGGCCCGGCCCGACAACGACAACACGCCGCCCAGGTCGAAGATGACGGTGTCGATGGTTCCCATCAGGGCAGTTTGGTGTGTGGCCGCGGTCGAGCGCCAAGTGGGCGGACCCCGGTCCGACCAGGCCCAAAGGTAGGCTCGACCTCCGCATGGCGATCCTCGACCGCATTCTTCGGGCCGGTGAAGGCAAGAAACTTAAGGCCCTTGAAGGTCTGGTTCCCGACATCAACGCCGACGAGGCCGCCCTCACGGCGCTCAGTGACGACGCCCTGCGCGGCAAGACCGCCGAGTTCCGCCAGCGCCTCGAACGCGGCGAGTCGCTCGACGATCTCCTGATTGAGGCCTTCGCGGTAGTTCGTGAGGCGGGCCGCCGCACCATCGGGCAGCGCCATTACGACGTGCAGATGATGGGTGGCGCCGCACTCCACTTCGGCTGGATCGCCGAAATGAAGACCGGTGAAGGCAAGACCCTGGTGTCCACGCTCCCGGCCTACTTGAACGGACTTTCGGGTCGCGGGGTGCACCAGATCACCACCAACGACTACTTGGCGCGCCGCGACTCCGAGTGGATGGGTCAGATCCATCGCTGGTTGGGCCTCAACGTCGGACTCGTGATCCCCGGAGTGCAGGATCGCCCCGAACAAAAACGCGTCAACTACGCGGCCGACGTCACGTACGGCACCAACAACGAGTTCGGCTTCGACTACTTGCGCGACAACATGGCCGGCACCAAGGAAACCAAGGTGCAGCGCGGTCACGTGTTCGCCATCGTCGACGAAGTCGACTCGATTCTCATCGACGAAGCACGAACCCCGCTCATCATTTCGGGCCGTGTCGCCGACGCCGCTCAGCTCTACTACCGCTTCGCGTCCATCGTGCGCGGGCTCAAGCGTGACGAGCACTACGAAGTCGAAGAAGACAAGCGCGTCGTCATGCCCACCGAGGCCGGTATCGAGCGCGTCGAACAAGAACTCGGGCTCGACAACTTGTACGACGAGGTGCAGCGCAACCTCGTGCACCAATTGCAGGTGGCCCTCAAGGCCAAGGAGCTCTACCGCCGCGACAAGGACTACATCGTCCAAGCCGGTGAAGTGAAGATCGTCGACGAGTTCACCGGTCGCATCCTCGAAGGTCGTCGTTGGAGCGAGGGCATTCACCAGGCCGTCGAAGCAAAAGAGGGCGTGAAGATCAAGGAAGAGAACCAGACTCTCGCCACGATCACGCTGCAGAACTACTTCCGCATGTACGAGAAGTTGGCCGGCATGACCGGTACGGCTCAGACCGAAGCAGCCGAACTCATGAACACGTACGGCCTGCAGGTGGTGCCGATTCCGACCAACCGCACCAACCAGCGTGCCGATCAGCCCGACCTCATCTACAAGTCGGAAGCGGCCAAGTTCAACGCGATCGTCGATGATGTCGCCGAACGCAACGCGAAGGGTCAGCCGATCCTCATCGGCACCGTGAGCGTCGAGAAGAGCGAGGCGTTGTCGAAGGCTCTGTCGAAGCGGGGAATCACCCACGAAGTGCTCAATGCCAAGCAGCACACGCGCGAAGCCGAAGTGGTCGCGCAGGCCGGTGGTCTCGGTTCGGTCACGGTGGCCACCAACATGGCCGGTCGTGGTGTCGACATCCTTCTCGGCGGCAACCCCGAGGGTCTGGCTCGCCGTGCGCTGCGGGCCGAGGGTCACTCGCCCGAAACGCTCACCGACGAATTCGCCTTGCCGATGCCGCTCGATCAGATGCCGGCCGACTATCAGGCGGCCCGTCGTGTCGCGCAGGCGCGCTACGCCGAATTGCTCGCGTCCATCACGGCCGAGTGCCGCGCCGAAGGCGACAAGGTGCGCGAACTCGGCGGTCTCTACGTCATCGGCTCCGAACGTCACGAGAGCCGCCGTATCGACAATCAGTTGCGCGGTCGTTCGGGTCGTCAGGGCGACCCGGGGGAAAGTCGCTTCTACCTGTCGCTCGAAGACGAACTCATGCGCCTGTTCGCCACCGGTGCACTCAGTTGGGTGATGGGCCGCGCCCTTCCCGACGACGAAGCGATCGAACACAAGATGGTCACCAAGGCCATCGAACGCGCGCAGAGCACGGTCGAGCAGCGCAACGGTGAAATCCGCAAGAACGTGCTCAAGTACGACGAGGTCATGAACGAGCAGCGCAAGGTCATCTACCAGCGCCGCGATCAGATTCTCGAAGGACTCGACCTCAAGGCCGCGGCCATGGAATACCTCGCCGAAGCCGTCGATTCGCTCATCGAAACGCACTGCGTGAGCGAGGCCGACGACGAATGGGATCTCGAGGGTCTGGCCAAGGAACTCAAGACCTTCTGGCCCGCCCAGGTGGAAGCCGCCGCTCTGTTCGACTGTCGCGACACCGACGACATGTACGACGTCGTGATGGCCGACGCTTCGGCGTACTACGAACGACGCGAAACCGAGCTCACCCCCACCGTCATGCGCGACGTCGAGCGTCAAGTGATGTTGCGCATCATCGATCAGCGTTGGCGCGAACACCTCGAGGAAATGGACTACCTCCAAGAGGGCATCAACTTGCGCGCCATGGGTCAGAAGGACCCGCTGTCCGAATGGCAGCGCGAGGGCTACGAGATGTTCGGCTCGATGATGAAGGGAATCGCCCAGGACTTCGTGCGCTACGTCATGCACGTTCAGGTCGTGCGCAACGACGCCCCCGACATCGCCGTCAACAACGTGCAGCAGACCAAGTCGGATGCGCCGGCTCCGATGCCGACCGATCTTCCGGCGGCTCCCGCCGCTCCGGCGCCCACCAAGCAGCAGACCGTCGTCAAGGACGAGTTCTCGAAGACACCGCGCAACGCGCCGTGTCCGTGCGGTTCGGGCAAGAAGTTCAAGATGTGCCACGGCGCCAATTGACGGCCCCCATGCGCGACTTCACCGACGACCTCCGCGATGTCTCGCGTCGCCTCGCTGAGGCCCGCGGCTACCTTCGTGTCGACGAACTGCGTTCTCGCATCGCCGAACTCGAGATCGAAATCTCACGTCCCGACCTGTGGGACGACCAGAATCGCGCCAAGCGTCTGAACGCCGAGTACGCCAACGGCAAGGGCGACCTCGACCAGTACGACAAGCTCTCGGGTGATCTCGAGGACGCTGAGGTTCTCCACGAGTTGGCTCGCGAAGTGGATGATGCCAGCCAAGAGCCCGACATCCAGTCGGCCATCGAATCCATCTCGCAGCGGCTCGACGGACTCGAGTTGCGGAGCTTGTTCACCGGTGAGCACGACGAAGTCGACTGCATCGTGCACATCAACACCAAGGACGGTGGCGTCGACGCTCAGGACTGGAGCGAGGTCCTGCTGCGTATGTACTCGCGCTGGGCCGAGCGTCGTGGCTTCGAAATCGAAATCGACGACGTGTCGCCCGGAACCGAAGCCGGCATCATGTCGGCCGAGTTCACCATCAAGGGCCGTTATGCCTACGGACTCATGACGTCCGAACGCGGCACGCACCGTCTCGTGCGCATCAGCCCGTTCGACAACCAGGGCCGCCGTCAGACGAGTTTCTCGGCCGTGCAGGTGTGGCCGGTCATGGACGATCCCGATGTCGAAATCAACGAGAGCGACATTCGCATGGAAGTGTTCCGTGCGTCAGGTGCCGGCGGACAGCACGTGAACAAGACGTCGTCGGCTGTGCGTCTCATTCACGAACCCACTGGTCTCGTGGCGTCGTCGCAAGAAGAACGCAGCCAACTCCAGAACCGCGAGAAGGCGATGAACCGTTTGCGTGCGATGGTCGCGGCCAAGATCGAAGAGGAGCATCAGGCCGAACTCGATCGCATCGCTGGCAAACAGGCCACCGTGGGTTGGGGTAGCCAGATCCGCAGCTACGTGTTGCAGCCGTATCAGATGGTGAAAGATCTGCGCACCGAAGTCGAAACGAGCAGTGTCGAGGCGGTTCTCGATGGCGATCTCGATCGATTCATGGAGGGTTACCTGCGCTGGCGTCGCGCGGGTGACCAGAACTGAATTCGGCCCACCGGTAACCTGGCGATTCTGCGGGGACAACCATGATCAGGCTCGAAAGCGTCACCAAGTCGTACAGCAGCGATGTGATCGCGGTGCGCGACGCATCGTTCGAAATCGCCAAGGGCGAGTTCGTCTTCCTCGTGGGACCGTCGGGTTCGGGAAAGTCCACGCTGTTGCGGCTCATGAACCGGCAAGAGCAGCCGGAGCGGGGCACGGTATGGGTCGCGGGCAAGGACATCAACGACATGCCCGAGTCGAAGGTGCCGTATCTCCGTCGCACCATCGGCAACATCTTCCAGGACTACAAACTCCTGCCCAACAAGACGGTCTTCGAGAACGTCGCGTTCGCTCTCGAAGTGATCGGCCGGCCGCGCCATGTCATCCGCCAGCAGGTCCCGGCCGTTCTCGAATTGGTGGGCCTGGCCGACAAGGAAGATCGCTTTCCGCACCAGTTGTCGGGTGGCGAACAGCAGCGCGTGTCCATTGCGCGCGCCTTCGTGAACCGGCCGCTCATCTTGCTGGCCGACGAACCCACCGGAAACCTCGATCCCGGAACGGGTGAGGGAATCATGCGTCTGCTCGACCGCATCAACTCCACCGGAACCACCGTGGTCATGGCCACCCACGACACCCGGGTCGTCAACATGATGCGTCGTCGTGTGGTTCAGCTCGATCGCGGTGTGATCGTTCGCGACCAAGAACGCGGGGTCTACGACTGATGCTGTCCCGAATCAGTTACGCCCTCCGCGAAACGGCCGCCGGCTTCCGGCGCAACGCCACGCTTACGGCCGCCGCCATCATCACGTCGGCCGTGTCGTTGCTGTTGGTCGGCACCACGTTCCTCATCCAGCGCGCCTTCGACAATCTCCTCACGCGCTGGAAGGGTGACGTCGAACTCATCGTCTACGTCCGTTCCGACGCCACTGCCGAGCAGGTCCAACTCATCGAGGGCGCGCTCAAGTCGCAGCCGTCCATCATCGACGTCGATCGACTCCGCTACCTCAACCAGGCCGAGAGTTACGCCGAAGCCGAGCGGCTGTTCGCGGGCGACCCCGGAACCCTGCGCCTCCTCACACCCGAGAACATTCCGTCGCAGTTCAAAGTCGTGCCCATCGCCGAGGATTCGGCGCTCGTGCGCGAGTTGGGGGAGCAGTTCCGACAATTGGCCGGCGTGAAGGAAGTGGCCTACGCCCAAGACGTGTTCGACGTGGTGTCAAGAGTTTCGCAATTCATTCGTGTGGCCACCACCACCATGTCGATCATCCTGCTCGTGGTCGCGGTGGGCCTCATCTGGAACACCATTCGAACCGCCATGTTCGCGCGCCGACGAGAAATCGAAGTCATGAAACTGGTCGGTGCGACCAACTGGTTCATCCGCATCCCGTTCATGCTCGAAGGTCTCGTGCAGGGTCTCGTGGGCGGCATCCTGTCGTGTCTGGGCCTGTGGGGTCTCAACACCGCCTGGACCAACGCGGTCACCGACTTCAACGACACCGAATTGGCGGCACTCGTCGTGACCGACGGTTACGCGAGTTGGATCATGGTCCTGTTACTCGGAATCGGCGCGCTGGCCGGAGCCATCGGTTCGGGCATCGCCGCCTCGCGTTTCCTCGACGTCTGACGCTCGATCGGCGGCCCCTCCCGGTCGCTGATTAGGGTCCAGTCGTGAACTTCAACGAGATCCAGTACTCCGTCGACGGCCCGGTGGCCACCATCACGCTCCATCGCCCCGACAAGATGAACGCCTTCACGAACACGATGTTGAAGGAGATCATCGCCGCCTTCGATCTCACCGACGCCGACGATTCGGTGCGTGCGGTGATCGTCACCGGATCGGGCAAGGCGTTCTGCGCTGGCGCCGATCTGTCGGGTGGCGGTGAGACGTTCGCGAAGGGTGGCAGCGACGTTTCGGCGCGATCGGGTGTCGTGCGCGACGGCGGAGGTCTCGTCACCTTGCGCATCTTCGAGAGCAAGAAGCCGGTCATCGGCGCCATCAACGGCGCGGCGGTCGGTGTGGGCGTCACCATGACCCTGCCCATGGACATCCGCCTGGCCAGCGAGCACGCCAAGTTCGGTTTCGTGTTCGCCAAGCGCGGCATCGTGCCCGAGGCGGCCAGTAGTTGGTTCCTGCCGCGCATCGTCGGAATCTCACAAGCGGCCGAGTGGTGCTACACCGGCCGTATCCTCACGGCGCACGAAGCGCTCGAGGGCCGTCTCGTGCGCAGCGTGCACGCCGCCGACGAACTACTACCGGCTGCGCGAGCCATCGCGATGGAGATCGCCAGCGGCACGGCACCGGTGTCGGTGGCTCTCACGCGGCAGATGCTGTGGCGCATGCTCGGCGCCGATCACCCCATGGAAGCGCACCGCGTCGACTCGCGGGCCATCAATTCGCGTGGTGCGAGTGACGATGCCCGCGAAGGCGTTCTGAGTTTCCTCGAAAAGCGTCCGGCCGAGTTCCCGGTCAAGGTCAGCGATGGCTTGCCCGACGTGTTCCCCGATTGGGAGAACCCTTCGTTCTCGTGAGCGACGCATCGCTGTACGACCGGGTGGGTGGGTTGCCCTTCTTCGAACGGCTCGTCGACGAGTTCTACGCAGGAGTCGTGACCGACGAAGTGTTGTGGCCGCTCTATCCCGATCAATCCGATCTCGACGGCGCGAAACACCGGCTGGCGTTGTTCCTCGCTCACTATTGGGGTGGTCTCACCACGTATCTCGAAGAGCGAGGCCACCCGCGGTTGCGCATGCGACACATGGGATTCTTGGTCGGTCCACGTGAACGAGATCGCTGGCTGGTGCACATGGCCGCGGCCCTCGACCGGGTCTGCACCGACGACGACGCACGGGCCGAGATGACCGCCTACTTTGTGAAGGCGGCCGAGCACTTACGCAACGACACCGGCCTGCCCATCAGCAGCCCACGCTGAACGACTCAGCTGAAGACGACGGTCTTGCGCCCGTACACCAACACGCGGTGTTCGAGGTGGGCCCGCACGGCGCGCGCCAACACGATCGTCTCGAGGTCGCGGCCCTTGCGTGTGAGTTCAGCCACCGAGTCACGGTGCGTCACGCGGGTGACTTCCTGATCGAGGATCGGTCCCTCGTCGAGTTCTTCGGTGACGTAGTGCGCGGTCGCGCCGATGATCTTCACGCCGCGATCGTGGGCCTGGCGATACGGGTTGGCACCGATGAAGGCCGGAAGGAACGAGTGGTGGATGTTGATGATCCGGGCCGGGAACGCTTCCACCAACGTGGGAGACAGGATCTGCATGTAGCGGGCCAGCACCACCAGATCGACGTCGTACGACCGCAACGCGTCGAGGACCTTGGTCTCCTGGGCCGACTTGGTGTCGGGTGTGACCGGAAGGTGCACGTACGGCACTCCCATGTGCTCGACGAGATCGGCGTGGTCGGGATGATTGTCGATCACGGCGACCACATCGGCCGGAAGTTCGCCCGAACGCCACCGAGTGAGCAGATCGAACAGACAGTGCGATTGTTTGCTGGCCATGATCGCCACGCGCGGACGCACGTCGGTGAACTTCAAGTCGGCGGTCATGCCGAAGCGATCGGCCACCGAATCGAAGGCGGCGCGGATCTGATCGCGGGGCAGGTCGAAACCGTCGATCTCGAATTCGACGCGCTGGAAGAAGACCTTCTCGACGTCGTCGGTGTGCTGTTCGGCATGGACGATGTTGCCGTTGTGCGAGGCGATGAAGTCGGCCACGGCCGCGACCACACCCCGCTGGTCGGGGCACGAAAGAAGCAGAACTCCGGTCGCGGTCACCCCGAGAGTCTGCTGGATTTGTGCTCCGATCCCACCTCCCGGAGACTTGTGCGGTGATCCAGGACGAACCATCGCTCGTGATCCGGTCGGCCGGAACATTGCTCGACGAACGAGCGGTGATGTTCCCGACACTCAAGGTCGACGCGAGCGATCGACCCGACGTGGCGGCGCTACCCGAGATCGTGGCCCGCGATGGTGTGGGCGACTTGAACACTGCGGCCGATGTGGCCCTACTGCCCGACGGACGGCGAGTGGTGCGACTCCGCGTGTCGATGACGACACCCGTGGTGGTCTCGTGGACGGTTGCCCTCCTGCTTCCGGCCTACACCGACCTGTTGCGTCTGGCCGCCGACACCGGATGTCTGGTGTTCGCGTTCACGGTGGACGGCGACGATGGAAGTGAGCGTGGCTGGCTCGGAGTCGACATCGACTCGGATGCCTTGCGTTCAGTCGTCGACTTCGGCGCCTGAAGGCGTGATGAGCGCGTAGCACGCCACCGCGGCGGCCGCGGCCACGTTGAGCGAGTCGACCCCATCGCTCATCGGGATGCGAACTCGGTGATCGACGGCACTCATCAGTCGTTCGCTCAACCCGTCACGTTCGGATCCCATCACGAGTGCAAGTCGTCCGCGAGCATGGCGAGCGGCGTCGTCGAGGTCGATGGAGTCGGAAGCGGGTGTGAGTCCGAACGACGTGAAGCCGGCCGACTTCAGGGTGACGAGAGCGTCGACCGGAGAGTCGACGCGAGCGGTGGGTAGTGACAACGCGGTTCCCATCGACACACGCAGGGCCCGTCGCGACAACGGGTCGGCCGAATTGCGGTCGAGGATCAGCCCCTGCGCACCGAGAGCCACCGCACTGCGCACGATGGCACCGACGTTGGTCGGGTTGTCGACGTCTTCGAGCACCAGCACATGGCGGGCACGACTGACGACACCGTCGAGTGTTCGAGCCGACGGACGTTCGAACAGGGCGATCACGTCGAGTGCGACGCCGAGACCGGTGAGCATGCGTCGAGCCTCACTGGTGGCGGCGTACACGGGAACCTCGTCGCCGACCTGGTTGCACACGGCCGCCGGTTCGTCGGCGTCGGTGAGTACGGCCTGCACCCGGCACCCGGCCGCCAGGGCTCGTTCGACCACCAGGTCGCCTTCGGCGACGAACGATCCGGCGGCTACGCGCTCGTGTTCGTGGAACGGCAGGTTCTTGGTGACGCGGGCCGGAATCCGACGGGGACGGAGCTCGCGTTCGTGCAGACGGAACTGATCGAGTCGAGGGTCGTCGGGCGAATCGACGAGCACGAAACGTTCACTCATGTCGATGCGACAGGCGGGTCAGTAGTACCAGGGGAAGGGCGACCAATCGGGGTCGCGCTTCTCGAGGAACGACGAGCGCCCTTCCTGAGCCTCGTCGGTCATGTAGGCGAGGCGAGTGGCCTCACCCGCGAACACCTGCTGGCCCAACAGTCCATCGTCGATGAGGTTGAACGAGAACTTCAGCATGCGCTGAGCGGTGGGGCTCTTGCCGTTGATCTCGGCCGCCCACTGCAGAGCGGTGGCCTCGAGTTCGGCGTGAGGAACCACGGCGTTCACCATGCCCATGCGATGCGCATCGTCGGCGGAGTACTCACGACCGAGGAAGAAGATCTCGCGGGCGAACTTCTGACCCACCTGGCGAGCGAGGTAGGCCGAGCCGAATCCACCGTCGAAACTAGCGACATCGGCGTCGGTCTGCTTGAAGCGCGCGTGTTCGCGGCTGGCGAGAGTGAGATCGGAGACGACGTGGAGGCTGTGTCCGCCACCAGCCGCCCAGCCCGGCACCACGCAGATGACCACCTTGGGCATGAAGCGGATGAGCCGTTGCACTTCGAGGATGTGCAGACGCCCGCTCTTGCCGGCGTCGATCGTTTCGGCGGTTTCACCCTCGGCGTACTTATAGCCGTCCCGGCCGCGAATGCGTTGATCACCGCCGCTACAGAACGCCCAACCACCATCGCGCGGTGACGGTCCGTTACCGGTGAGGAGCACGCAACCCACGTCGGTGCTCTGGCGAGCGTGCTCCAGTGCGGTGAACAACTCGTCGACGGTGTGCGGACGAAAAGCGTTGCGGACCTCGGGACGATTGAACGCCACTCGGACAGTGCCGTGCGCCTTGGCCCGGTGGTACGTGATGTCGGTGAAGGAGAAGCCCGGGACCTCGGTCCACTGGGACGGGTCGAAGATCTCCGAAACCTGGGTCGCAGTCACGGCCCTATCGTGCCAGGGAGGGAACGAAAAACACCCGCCTGCGGAGGGAAATCCCTCGCAGGCGGGTTCGCTCTTCGGCTCGGGCCCGATGTTCGGCCACTTGTCGAACATCACGCTGTAGTAACCCCAGACGCGCGACGCGTAGCCGAGCCAGGCGTTCTGGAGATTCCAGATTCCCTGGTTGCGCTTGCCGGTGAACAGCACGATGACCCACTGGAAGAGGGTGACGACCTGAACCAGGTACTGCCAGGCCTGCATGATGATCATGTGTGGGATGATCAGGATCATTCGGAACAGGTTGGAGACTCTGCTCCATTGTTCGGTGTACTCGACGGTGAATAGGGCCTGCGTCATGCGGACGTCCTTGCTCTCGTGGTGACGCCGATCACGCGATGAAATTCGGCGACGTGATGTGACGTTCCGGGGTGACGACACCACCGTGCGCCGAATCGGTACCTTGACCGTTGCTCATGTTTCGACGATTGATGCCCGACCGACACGTTCTCGTCGCTGGTGCGGCGCTGGTTCTCGTCGCTTGTTCGGCGGCCGAGGCCGAGACATCGTCGTCCTTGCCGGCCTCCACGGCGTCGATCGCGCCATCGTCGTCGCAGGTAACGACGACCTCGAGTACGACGACGACGAGCTCGACGACCACGACGGTGCCGCCGACCACGACAACGACGACGACAACGACATTGGCAGTCCCCCTGCTCGACCGGGCCATCGCGGCCGTGGGTTCGCGTGACGGTGACGAGACCGCCCGCGTGCAGCAGCGTTTGCTCGAAGCCGGATTCTGGTTGGTGGCCGTCGACGGCGACTACGGCCACACCACCAAGCAGGCCGTGATGGCGTTTCAGAAGTACTACGGGTTGAAAGCCACCGGAAAAGTCGACGACAACACCGCACTCGCTCTCACTCAAGTGTCCACCTGGCCGCAGGCTCGTTCGACCGATCAAGGCACGATCGTGGAAGTCGACAAGGATCGCCAGGTGTTGATGATCGTCGTCAACGGGCGCGTGCTCTGGGTGCTCAACACGTCGACTGGCAGTGGTCAGTGGTTCCTCGAGCAGAATCAGAAGGATCTCACCAAGTGGGAGTTGGGACGATCGATCACCGACTCGGGTCGATTCAAGATCAATCGTGAGCGCTCGAACGGTTGGTGGGCCGGCGATCTCGGTGAGATCTATCGCCCGAAGTACTTCAACGGCGGTATCGCGATCCACGGATCACGAAGCATTCCCAACTACCCGGCCTCGCACGGATGTGTTCGTGTGAGCACCGCCGCGATGGACATGATCTGGGAGACGGGAATCCTCCCGAAGGGAACCCCCGTGTGGGTGTACGGCAACGACCTCGAGGCCGAGAACGAGAAGCCCGAGATGCCGACCACAACGACGTCGACGAGCGTGCCCACGCCCGAGTCGACGAATGTGTCGACGACCGTCGCCGCGCCGTAGCCGAGTGCGTCAGTAACGCTCGACGATGGCCGCGTACGAGTCGAGTGCCTTGAGCGCGGCCGCCTCCGACGTGGGTGGCAAGCCGAGTACGCAGCGCCCGAAGCCCATCTCGGCGTAGGCATCGATCGTTGCCGGGTCACCGGGGCACCCGAACACCCCGAGATCGAGGTCGGACCGAGCCCGTCCGGCCGCGTCCCAGGCCTCGTGGAGCAACGGCAACTTCTCGGCGATGTCGCGGCGACCGTGAATGGGCATCCAGCCGTCGCAGTACTCGGCCACGTGGCGGAACGTCACCGGGCCGCCCGCGCCGCCCATGAGGATCGGGGGATGTGGCTTGCGCGCGGGCTTGGGCCAACTCCAACTCGGCGAGAACGACACGTGTTGGCCGGAGAACTCGCCGGCTTCCTTGGTCCAGAGCTCTTTCATCGCCAGGATCGTTTCGCGAACACGTCTGCGCCGAGTGGCCGGGTCGACGCCATGATGCTCCATCTCGTCTTCGTTCCAGCCGACTCCGATACCGAAGGCGAAGCGACCATCCGACAAGTAATCGACCGACGCGACTTGTTTGGCGAGTGTGATGGCGTGGTGCTGGGCCACCAAGGACACACCGGTGCCGAGAACCAAGTTCTTCGTGACCGCTCCCGCCGCCGCCAGAGCCACGTACGGGTCGAGAGTGCGCTTGTATTCCTCGGGCAGCTCGCGCCCACCGGGCCAGGGCGTGCGACGGCTGGTGGGGATGTGAGTGTGCTCGGTGACCCACAGCGATTCGAAGCCACGGTCCTCGAGTTCGCGGGCCAGTCGATCGACTCGAATCGAGAGATCGGTCGGGAAAATCAGGGCTCCGATGCGCATCGTGACTCCTCTGTCGGCTTCGCTTCCACCGTAGTCCCGAGCGACGAATACGCTCGAACGGTCGGAACGGTGTGGAACGACAGTGAGCACAGCGACGGGGACGATCATGAGTGAGTACATCCGATACATGCGCGACGGCCGGATCGGCACGATCACCATCGATCGGCCGGCCAAGAAGAACGCCATGACCTTCGCGATGTTGGGCGACTTCATCGAAGCCGTGCGCGAGGCGAGCAACGACGAATCGACCGCGGTTCTGATCGTCACCGGGGTTCCGGGCGCGTTCTGCGCCGGAACCGATCTGGCCGACCTGTCGACGATCCCGGGCGAACAACGTGGACTGCGAGGCTCGGCGGAAGAAACCGACAAGTGGTGGCCGCTCGTTCAGTGCTCGAAACCCACCATCTGCGCGATCGATGGTCCGGCGGTGGGCATGGGCGCCGAGTTCACGTCGCAGTGCGACCTACGCATCGCCACCACCAACGCGCGCTTCGCTTGGAACTTCGTGCACCGTGGCCTCGTGCCCGACACCGGAGCGGGCACGTGGCTCCTTCCGCGCATCATCGGTCTCCAGAACGCCCTGCGTCTGCTGTACACCGGTTCGATGATCGACGCACCCGAAGCGTTGCGACTCGGTTACGTGCTCGACGTCGTCGAACCCGACCAACTGGCCGATCGAGTGCACGTATTGGCCGAGGCGGTCGCGGCTGGTTCACCACATTCGCATCGCCTCATCAAGTCGCTCGCGTACGAGGGTCTCACCGCATCGGTTCCCGAGCACATGGCCCGGCACACCGCCGCGATGGCCGCGAGTTTCCGCAGCGACGACCATCGCGAGGGTGTCGCGGCCTTCCTCGAGCATCGACCGGCACGATTCACCGGACGTTGACCGCGAATTCATCCCGGTTTTGACGGAGTGATGCGAGTCCTCGCCCGCGGATGCGAGAAGATGTCGTCGTGCGCATTCTCCTGACCAACGACGACGGCATCGACTCGGTCGGCCTGCACATCCTCGCCCGGGCCATGAAGCCGTTCGGCGACGTGGTGATCGCGGCGCCCGATCGTGAGTTCTCCGGAGCCGGCGCTGCCCTCGGTGCTCTGCATCTCATCCAGCCCGAAGTGCACAAGGCGCACGTCGACGGAATCGACGAGGCCTGGGCCATCACTGGTCCGCCGGCGTTGTGCGTGATGTTCGCGCGACTCGGTGCGTTCGGCGATCCATTCGATCTCGTGGTGTCGGGTATCAACCCCGGCGTCAACGTGGGTCGATCGGTGTATCACTCCGGAACCGTTGGTGCGGCGTTATCGGGTCGTAACGGTCTCATCTCCGGAGTCGCCGTGAGTCAGGCCGTCACCGGCTTCGGTGTCGAAGGCCAGGGCTGGGACGAGATGCTCGTGGGCCAGAAGTGGGAGTCGGCCGCTGAAGTGGCGGCCACGTTCGTGGAAGGGTTGGTGTCGGCGATGCCGGCGCAGCCCGTGGTCGTGAACATCAACGTTCCCAACAAGGACGTGGCCGACATGAAGGGTTGGCGGGTGGCTCGCGTGGGTCACGAACCGCCGCGGCGCATGAGCACGGCCGTGCTCGAACCCAAAGAAGGTCACGCCGGTTCGTACTACGTGCGCATGCAGTGGGGAGATGCGGTGTCATTGCCGGCCGACACCGACGGTGGTCTGGTCGAGGCCGACTACGTGTCGGTCAGTTACCTCTCGTCGTTGGCGCACGAACCGCGCCTCGACATGGAGATGGCCGAGAAGCATCTCGGACGACTCTTCGAACGCTGACGGTCGTTCAGAACTCGACGAGTTCAGATCACGACGACTTTGGTGCCCACTTGGGCGAAGTCCCACAAGAAGTCGGCATCGGCATTGGCCTGCCGTTGGCATCCTCCGCTCAACCGCTGACCCAATTCGGCCTCGGTCTGATACGGCTGATTGTCGCTGCGACGAATCGGAATCGCGTGGAAGCCGATGTTGCCGATGTCGGTCTTCAGCCAGCGAATCATCTGGGGTAGAAACGCCTTGCCATTCCAGGCCGTCGACACATCGGATCGGCTGTAGACCACGTGAGTGCCGGGTGTCTCGTTGTCGTACTTGCTGCCCGATACCAACCACGAACGGATCACCACGTCGTTCTCGTCGATCGCCCAAACACGCTGGCCCATGCGGTCGTACACGACGCGCCGACCCGATCCGGAGTTGATCGGAAGGGGGGGAGTATCGGGTCCGCTCGTGGACACCGACGACAACGGGTAGCCGTAGATGTCGACCGCACCCGGCGGAGGGGGCGGGGTGCGCACGATCATCGACTGCTCATCGGGCCAGATGCCGAGTGACAGAGCGGTCTCGCGACCAACCTTGCCGTCGACGAACAAGTCGCGCTCGGTCTGCAACTTCTCGACCGACGCGGCGGTGGCGTTGTCGTACACGCCCGAGATGTTTCCGGAATACAGGCCGGCCTCGCGCAGCGCTTCTTGCAAGCACACGACATCGGGTCCGCTCGATCCGCCTCCGAGTGAAAGTTCGGTGATGGTGCACTCTTCGGTGGCGGCCGGGTCGGCGCCGACCACGTCTTCGGCGGCCGCCTCCGGAAGGCTCGAGTCCGAACCGGGTACGGCCGAGGAATCAACCGGCCGGCCAATGATCGGCAGGGTGTCGACCGGATCGGAGGCCACCGTTTCGTCGCTGGCCGAGGCGTTGGCGGGGGCGGCTTCTGAACTGGCCGACGAACCACCGGACCGCGACGACACCACGCCGATGGCGAGGCAGATCGCGGCGATCACGACGATGGAGACGATCACGGCGGATCGATGACGAGGGGCGAGCATCGACTCGTCAGATTACCCACCTCACCCGGGGCGATTCAGGCAACCGATTCGGCGCGTCTGTGATGATCGTGACAACGTGAAGGAATGAACACGGTCGTTCTGGTGCACGGCAATCCCGAGACGTCGGCGATCTGGACGCCGCTGGTGAGTGCGCTCGATGCGCAGGGTGTGGCCGACGTGATTCGCTGGTCGCCCCCGGGTTTCGGAGCGGCCTGCCCCGACGGGTGGAGCGCGTCGCAATCCGAGTATTGCTCGTGGCTCGTGAGCGAAGTCGAGTCGATCGGGCGACCGGTTCACATCGTCGGACACGATTGGGGTGCCGGCCACGTGTACGGCGCGATTTCGGTACGGCCCGATCTGTTCGTGTCGTGGGCTGCCGATTGCGGTGGTCTCGTTCACGCCGATTACCAGTGGCACGACGCCGCTCAGGGTTGGCAGACCGCTGATGTGGGTGAGGAGATGGTCGCCGGACTGGTGTCGTTGCCCATCGACGACAAGAAGGCGGCGTTCGCGGCACTCGGCATGACCGAATCGATTGCCGCCGACGTCGCACCGTGGGTGGACGACACGATGGGTCGCTGCATACTCGCGCTCTATCGATCGGCTGCTCAACCGGCGATGCGTGAACTCGGCGATCGGCTCGCCGGTCGCAAACCCGGACGTGGTGCGGTCATCGTGCCCACGGCCGATCCGTACCCGGGAACGCCGGCCATGGCTCGCGAGGTGGCGGCTCGTCTCGGAGCCACCACGATCGAGTTGGCCGAGCGTGGTCATTGGTGGATGATCGAAGCGCCCGAATCCGCGGCTGCTGCGCTCGTTGAGTTCTGGAAGGAGATCGAATCGTGACCGACCAAGCCGGACGTTTCGTCGTGATCACCGGCGCCAACAGTGGCATCGGTCTGGAGGCCACACGGCAACTCTCCGAACGCGGAGCCGATGTGCTCATGGCCTGTCGCAATGAGGCCAAGGCCGCGGCCGCACAACAGCAACTCGGTTCGTCGCGCGTGTCGGTCGCGCGCCTCGATCTGGCCGACCAGTCGTCGATCGCGCGTTTCGCCCACGAGTTGACGGCGAGTGGCCGACGTATCGATGTACTCGTGAACAACGCCGGTGTCATGGGCCTCGACGAAACCCGAACCAACGACGGATTCGAAGGTCAGTTCGGAACCAATCACCTCGGTCATTTCGCGCTCACGGCTCGTCTGCTACCGCTGTTGTCCGACGCCGGCCGCGTGGTCACGGTGTCGTCGATCGCTCACCGACAGGGCCGCGTCGACCTCGACGATCCACACTTCGAACGACGCACGTACAACCGGTGGGACGCTTACTCGCAGAGCAAGCTGGCCAACTTGTCGTTCGCCCTCGAACTCGATCGTCGGTTGAAGTCGGCGGGTCGTCGTCAGATCTCGATCGGCGCTCACCCCGGAATCGCGTCGACGGCGCTGGGTCGCGACGGCTCGTCCTTCATCAACTCGCTCACACGTCGAATGGGTTGGCTCACGTTCCGATCGTCGGAGAGCGGATCCGATCCACTCGTTCGCGGTTCGACCGACCGTGACCTGCGGGGCGGCGAGTATCTCGGACCGCGATTCCTGGCCTTCGGCTCCACCGTGGTGGAAAAGCCGTCGAGTCGAGCACGGGACGAACGACTCGCTCGTGACCTGTGGTCGTTGAGCGAGCAGGCCACCGGATTGACGTTCGCACTCTGAGGTGCCGTTGACGACCTTCGCGGTTCTCTCGCATCGTGACGTGGCGGCCGAACTCGGCCACATCGGCACGTGGCTCGAGTCGCGTGACGCGCGAGTGTCTCGGTTCTTTCGTGAAGACCCTCTCGAACTTCCCGACGCCGATGCGCTCATCGTGCTCGGAGATGTGGTCACAGTGGTACTTCCGCCGAATGGTGGTTGTTGCTACCAGACTGCCAATCGGCGCATCTCTACAATCACCTACGAGGCGCACCTCTAGTGAGCCTCCGGAGCGGCCTGATCAACGTAGAACACATTCCCATCGGGATCAGCGACCAATGCCATGACCCCACCCCACGGTTGACGAGTCGGTGGCATCGGGAACTGCACGCCGAGTGA
>VFZC01000029.1 GCA_016871355.1 Actinomycetota bacterium | reverse complement strand
TATTGCCCGCCGCATCCGTGTGCGTTGCCGTAATCGAATACGACCCCGCCGCCAACACCGCGAACGTACACGACACCGACAACGAAGCAACCGAACTCTGAACACACGTCGAACCCCCCGTCGCCGTAAACGTCACCGAACCACCCGTCTCGGCAACAGTCACCGTCACCGTCGGAGTCGTATCGCTCGTGACCCGATCCGAACTACTCGAACCAGTATCACTACCCGAATCCAGAGTGGGGGCCACTGGTGCGGAAGGCGCAACCGTGTCCCGGATGATCGAGTCGTCAGCCGACCCAGGTACGGCTTCGACATTGCCGGCCGCGTCCGTGGCGACCGTGTACACGTAATAGGTGGCATCGGTCGTGAGACCGGTGCACGTGACGGAGGCACTCGCCGAAACACCACTGAGCCCTGTTGCCGAGCCACAGGACGCCGCACCACTCAAGTTCGAATTCGTCGAACGGAATACCTGTACCGAGGCGATAGCAACATCGTCAGTCACCGTGTAGGTCACCGCTACGGATGACGAGTTGGTGTGGGTGGCGGTGATCGATCCGGAAGAAACGGGACCAGCGGTATCGATCGTGGTGATCGTCATAGTCACCGTTCCTCCCGACACGTTGTTGACCGCATCAGTCGGTGTGAATGTTCCGGTGATCGTGGACGAACCAACACCGGACACTGTCGCGGTGGCATTCCCGGACCCAGACAACGAAATCACGCCAGTATTCGACGATGAATACGACCAGCTACCCGCCACCCCGTTCGTCACTGTTGGTGCGGTCAACGTGAACGCGGAGTCGCCGAAGGTCTTTGTCACATTGCTCCACGAGAACGTCGGGGTTCGCTGCGCAATCGTGATCGTCTGATCTGCGGAGGTCGCCGCCGCATAGTTGGTGTTACTTGCTCTCGTGGCGCGAACCACGCACGAACCGGCCGCAGACGGCGACATTGTCGAACCAGAGACCGTGCAGTTGCCCGACACTTTCGCGAATGAATACGCACCTGTGCCCGACCCGCCGGACGCGGTCAGTGTCAGGTTGGTCCCAAACGTCGCAGAAGCAGCCGATGACATCGAGACGGTCGACTGGTCAGCGCCCGAGACTGTCGCGCATCGGAAGCCGAACTTGTCGAGGATGGCCCCGTAGGCCACGTACAAACCTGCTGCCACTTGGTTCGCCGGGCAATTCACGTCTTCCCACGGCCCCGAGGACCAACCCAGAACGTCGAGAGTTCTCGTGACAGCACCTGTTGGAAGAGACCCACACCGGATGGCGACACCCTTCACCATTCCAATTCCTGTCTTGAAAACACGAGCACCGACGATGGCCTCGCCGGGATACGCGTAGCAACCGTTGGGGTTGGGGTTACTGACCCATCCCGTTCCGGTGGAACCAACCGGACCGACCGTGCGCCGATATTGATTCACCGTCGTTCCACTGACTCCTAGATCAGCGCAATAGGCCTGCGGATAAGTCAGGGTGAGTTCGCCGTCGTAGGTGCTGTACTGGATGTCAAGGTGGTAGAGAACTTCACCAGCACCACCCGTGGCGCAGTCCGAGTACCAGTCCCCTCCCCCACCCGTCGATGACCGAACACTCGAGGTGATGCTCGTTGAGTAGGCGCTGGCGGACGGCTACTTCACTGCCAACGTGATGAGGACGAACGCGACTCCGAGCGCGACTGAGCCAAGGACGACTCGACGTAAGCGTGTGCGCACGCGAACGCCCTCGTTGCCCATTGTCGTGTCCTCCAGCCCCGAGTTTCCGACTGCTCACTTGACTCTCATCCCCGCGTCCGTTTGCCCAGACGAAGATGAGACTAACAGTCCTAAATGTAGGACTAAATGGTCAGCGAGGCAACGCCAAAGAAGGTGATTTCACCCATAGAGACGGGCAATCGAGCTGGCCCCGAGGGCCTGAGAACTCAGGCCGTGGTCGTGGTGGTGGCGGCAGCCGGAGCGGCCGACGGCAACGCACCCGGCAGCAACTTGCCGGCCAGATCGGTGCCGAGCAGAACCACCACGGTGGCCTCACCCAAGTCGCCCGACTCCACCGGCGGCGGCGACGCCACAGGTTGCGTGGCCACACCACCGAGCACTTCGGCCACGGCGGCTGCACCAGTCTCGAAACCCGGCACGTAATACACCACGGTCACGGTCTGCTTACCCACGGTCTCGGCGGCATTCGTCGCCGGCTGAATGACGACGAATCCCTCGGCCTGCAACGCGGTGCTCATCTGACCCGCGCTACCCGAAATGCCCGAGGCATTGGCCACCAACACCTTGTAACCAGTGCGCGGCAACGTGGTGGTATCGATCGGCGCCAGCGTCACGTCGGTGCCGGTCACGTCGGTACCCACGGGCTGGGTTTCCACCGGAGCCGACACGTCGCCACCGTCGCGATCGCGATTGATGTCGCGCAGAATCAAGAAACCGAGCAGAACCGCGATGGCCGCCACGATGATGCCGAGCGTGGTCGACACGCCCACGCCTCCCGACGACGGTCGAGCGGTGCGAGATCCGGTGGGCTGCTCATCACTCATGCTTCCAGGCCTCCCGATTCCGAGGCGCCATCGAGGCGCATCTGCCGACGTCGATCACGAGCTCGCTGCAGGCGGCGAACCACGAGTGGATCGTACGCCAGGGCATCGGGTTGGTCGAGAAGACGATTCAGGTCGGCGTAGTACTCATCGGCCGAGCAACTGAACCGCTCACGGAGCATGACGTCCTTGACGCCGTCCTCGGTCCACCAGCCCCGCTCGAAATCGAGGATCGCCTTCTCTCGCTCGGTCAGGGCCATTGGTACAGCCTGCCCGTTCCGGCCTCGGGTTTACAAGCACCCCCCACCGAAACGGCCCTGCTCATCGGACACAACTACCCTCGATGTCGTGACCAGGGTGAACCGTCCCTTCGTGATCGGCGTGGCTGGCGGAACCTGCTCGGGCAAAACCACGGTGGCCGAACGACTCGTCGACCTCGTGGGCACCGATCAATTGGCCCTCATCCGTCAGGACGCCTATTACATCGATCGCTCGCACCAAACCTTCGACGATCGCGCCCGCGCCAATTACGACCACCCCGACGCCTTCGACTGGGAACTCATGAACCAGCACCTGTTGGCGTTGCTGGCCGGCCAGACGATTCCGCTGCCGGTGTACGACTACGCCGACCACAACCGTTCGAAGGATGTGGTCATGGTGGCGCCGGCGCCCATCGTGGTGTTCGAGGGGATCCTCGCTCTCTACGACGCCTCGTTGCGCGAGTTGTTCGATCTGAGCGTGTTCGTCGACACCGATGCCGACGTCCGACTCATCAGGCGCCTTCAACGCGATGTTCGTGATCGCGGCCGAACCCCCGAACGAATCATGAACCAATACATGACGACTGTTCGACCGAGCCACATCCAGTTCATCGAACCGAGCAAGCGTTACGCCGACGTGATCATCCCGGAAGGCGGCCACAACGACCGCGCCCTCGACGTGTTGCTGGCTCGAATCTCCACCGCCATCGGCTGACACCTGGAGCCGGGTGTGGGGATTGAACCCACGACCTACCGCTTACAAGGCGGTTGCTCTACCACTGAGCTAACCCGGCGACCCGTCCGAGGCTAACGACGATGGCGGGCGACTTCATATGTCGCCAAGGCCGCGGCTGTCGACACGTTGAGCGAACTCAGACGACCCCGCATCGGGATGCTCACGATCACGTCGCAGCGCTCGCGAACGAGGCGCGACAAGCCAGCACCTTCCGCGCCGAGCACGAGACAAATGCCTTCGGTGGCCAGATCGCCGAGTTCGAACAACGACTTGTCGGACGCGTCGTCGAGACCCACGACCCAGATGCCCAACTCGCGCATCTTGGTGAGCGCAGTCGGCAAACCCCCGACGAGGGCCATCGGAACGTGCTCGCACGCACCGACCGACGCCTTGGCGGTGGTGGGCGTGACGTGAACCGAACGATGACGCGGAAGAACGACTCCGTCCACACCGGCACCGTCGCAACAACGCAGAATCGCACCGAGGTTGCCCGGATCGGTCACACCATCGACAGCCACCAGGAATGGCGCGCGACCCGGTCGACGCTTCACGAGTACGTCGAAGTTCACGGGCATGAGCGCATCGGCCCGCGCCAACACACCCTGCGGAGCTTCGCTGCGCGCGGCGTAGTCGAGCTTCTTGCGGCTCACTTCCACCACCGGCACCCGATTGGCGCGCGCCAATTGCACGATGTCTTCCACCACGTCGCTGGTGTCTCGCTCGTTGGCGACCCAGACCTCGTGCACGCGCCGCTTACCTGCGATCAGGAGTTCGCGCACTGCTTGGCGGCCTTCGATCTGAGTGCCGCCGAGATCATCGCGCTCGTCAGATTTCTTGTCGCGTGACGAACCGAGTGCGGTGGCCCGACCGCGCTTGTCGCCACGATCCGACGAACTGCTCGGCTTCACCGCACCGGTGCGACCAGCACCGCGCGAACGCGGTGCACCCGAGGACGTACTGCCAGTGCGGCGACCGCGACCGGCTGCACCTTTGGGCTGGCCACTACTCGGGCGACCTCCACCGGAGCGCGAGGCTCCCGGACGTCCACGGGCCGGGCGACGCGCGGCCATCAGATTTCCGCCTCGTTGCGTAACGCATCGCGACCGTTGCGAAACAGAACAGCACTCGCCCAGCACGCAATTCCTTCACGACGACCGAGTGCGCCGAGACCTTCGGCTCGTCGTCCCTTCACCGTCACGGGTGCGCCCACCGAGGCCGACAACGTCTCCTGCATCGCGTCACGATGCGGTGCGAGTTTCGGCTCTTCGCACACCACGCTGCAGTCCACGTTTCCGATCTCCCAACCCTGGGCCCGGACCTTTCCCACCACGTCGTCGAGCAACACGATGGAGTCGGCGCCTTTCCACTTCGGATCGGTGTCGGGATAGTGCTGGCCGATGTCGCCGAGGCCAGCGGCACCGAGCAGCGCGTCAGCCACCGCATGCGCGATCACATCGGCGTCGCTGTGGCCTTCGAGGCCACGCGCACCGTCGAAACACACGCCACCCAAGACCAACGGACGCGACGTATCGTCGGTGAATCGATGAACGTCGAAACCTTGGCCGACGCGAACCGCGAAACCACTCATCAGCGCGCACCACTCGACTTCAAGTAGTCGCGAGCCCAGATCAAGTCCTCGAGAACGGTGATCTTGCGATTGTCGAGTTCACCGGGCACCACCACGACGGTACCGCCCGTCAACTCGACGAGTGAGGCATCGTCGGTTCCGTCGATCTCGGGAAGGTACGCACGACGCAACACATCGGCACGAAACGCTTGCGGGGTCTGCACGGCCACCAACGTGGCCCGATCGGGAGTCGCGGTCACCCGCGGGATCACGGCCGGAACGTCGTCGCCCGACAGTCCGAGTGAGTTCGCCTCGACCACCTCGATCGACTTCACGGTGTCGATGACGGGCAGACCCGGGACCGCACCATCGGCACCGGCCTTCACCGCTCCGATCACCGAGCGATACAACGACCGCGACGCGAAGGGCCGCGCCGCATCGTGAACCAAGATCACGGCCGCATCGGCCGGAACCGCGGCCAAGCCGTTGCGCACGCTCGCGGTGCGCGTGGGTCCGCCGGCAACTCCACCTTCACGGTCGGCATCCTCGGCCGGAACCACCACCACCACGCCGTCGCTGCACTGGCGAGCCACGTCGACCGACAAGTCGAGGACCCGACGACCGCCCAACTCCTCGAACTGCTTCAACGAACCGAACCGACGACCCGATCCACCTGCGACGACAATGGTCCAGACCGGTCCGCGAGAAAATCCCGAGCCGGAGTTCGTCATATTCGTGGAGGGTAGTACCGTTCGGGGCCATGGCCTACGAAGACGCCCTCGCGAAGACCGACTTCTTCGGCGAAGCGCCGAGCGAGGAGATCGCCCGCATCGCCGCAACGGGTCGCAAGCGCGTTCTGTCTCGTGGCGACCATCTGTTCGAAGCCGGCGAAGAAGCCGAGTCGATGTACATCGTGCTCAACGGCCGCGTGGCCATCGCCATCGCGAGCGAACTCGACAAGCGAGAGAGCATGGTCGCACTCATGGAAGCCGGCGACCTCTTCGGCGAGATGGGTCTCCTCGACAGCGGCCCGCGCTCGGCCATGGCCCGCGCAATCGAGCCCAGCGAAGTGCTCGAGATTCCGTACGACCCGGTCGAACAACTGCTCGATGGCAATCCGCGCGTACTGCGCGGTGTGGTGCGCATGCTCGCCGAACGCCTCCGCGTGATGGACGGCGCCCTCGCCGACTCGGTGTTCCTCGATGTCACGGGTCGCACCGCCAAGCGTCTGCTCGAACTGGCCGGACCGGCCGACGAATTCGTTCTGCCCGTCACTCAAGAAGAACTCGCTGGCATGGTCGGTGCGTCGCGCGAACGCGTGAACAAGGCCATCAGCAGTTTCATTCGCCTCGGCTGGATCGAACAGCACGAGCGTCGCTACAAGATCCTTCTGCGCGACCGACTCGAACTCCGCGCGCGCTAGTCAGCCGCCGGCCAGCCAGTTCTTCGCCCGCTCGAACGCGTCGAGGGCATCGTCGGGTCGATGCGTCGGCCGTGATGCATCGTGTGCGAAGCCGTGCTCGGCCAGCGGGTAGAACGCCACAGTCACGCCGGTCATTCGCAGTTCGTCCACTTCGGGTCCGGGAGTCCATTGATCGCTCCCGCCGATCACGGCCAGCACATTGGCTGCGTATGCACGCGGCGTGCCGACACCCCCGCGTTTCAGGATGTCGAGTGGGCTCTCGTGGCTCTCGCTCTTCCACGCCTCGGGCGTGGTGATCATCCCGTAGAACGACGCGATACGGCCGAACAGCGGGCGGCCACCTCGTTCGAGTTGCGCGGCCTTGAAGCAGTACATCCCACCCATGCAGAAGCCGATGAGACCGACCGACGAACAGCCGGTGGCCTCAGCCGCCTCGGCGAGATCGCGGTACTTGTCGGTGTCGCGCAACTTCGGCACAGCGGCGAAGCGGGTGTCGGGATTGGTCCCGAGATCGGGAAAGTCACGAGACGGAAACGGCTCGATCGCGATGGTGGTGGTTCCCCACTCGGAGGAGAACCGTTGCGTGAGATCATCGAACAACGGGCGCATTCCCCAGATGTCGGGAATCACCACGAGACCACGTGTCGCACCGTCGACACGCGCGATCTCGGCTTCGGTTCCGGAAGGCAGAGTGATGCGCATGCGCCGATCTTGTCACGGTGCATCAACCGGTTCGATCATCTGCACCATGTCGATCACGGTTCCGCGATCGACCCACAGACCTCGTCCGACGGCGTCGGGCACCATCGACTCGGGCGCCGAGAAGAGTCCGAACAGATCGGCATCGTCATGAGCACTGCGCCCGAGCAACACACCCGATCGAACACGCCGACTCACGGTCAGCCAATGATCGGGTCGGGCGCGCAACGTGGCCGGGTCGATACTCGCCACGATCATCACTTCTCCACGAAGTGCTCGACTGATCACCGCTGAATCGACGTCCACCTGGTCGGCATCGTCGATCACCATCACGTCGCGGCCGAGAACGCGGCAGGCGTCGGCGATGCGACGCACTGCCCACGACCGTCCCGACCCACGTGGTCCCACCACCGCGAACACTCCGGCCGCCACCATGGACTCGATGGGAACAACCATCGGCTCGAGGCGACGAGCGCACATTGCAACAACCGATCGCGGCTCCTCGTCGGACGCGACGAACTGGGGCAGAGTTCGCACCGCGTCGACCACGGCACCACTCACCGGCAGTTGAGGCATCCGAACGAGCTGGGTCGTCTCCGACCTTCCGTCCACTGGCACCACGAAGCGCCCCGGATAGTCACCGATCGCACGCCACGCTTGGGCGACTCGCGCCGCGAACGACGACGGAAGACCGGACGCTCGCGACACCGTGAGACACAGACGCGTCCCCGTTCCTCGATCGGCTAGTCGTTCGAGTCGTTCCCAGAGGGTCAGAAGTTTGCGATCGGACATCGTGTGTGCTCGCCACACATCGGCATCGTCGACCACCAGCAACGAATGACGGTGCTCGTCCAACGCGTCGAGGATCCGCTCCACCTTCTCGTAATCGTCGAAACGTGTGACTCCGAGTAACGCCTCGGTCGGGAGAACGGCACGGATCGCCGCCGGGTCGGCCCCGATCGCCACGATCCGGCCGTCGGGTTCGCTGTTCCGCCAGGCCCGCGCGAACACCGCGGAGGCATTCGTCTTGCCCAGCCCGCGCGTGGCCTCGATGATCACATCTGTGGCGGTGATCGGCGCGAAATCGTTTCGCTCATCCGAACCGGGCGCAACATCGACGAGTCCGAATCGCAACGTTGACGCGGGGTCGTAGTCGACCGCAGTCGGCAGTGGTGACGTCCACGGCGCCGACGGAACCTCCTCATCGGCCCACACCGCGCGGATGCTGTCGACCACGGCGTGCAGAGACCGCGAGGTGTCAGCGCATTGAAACACCACCGGCTCGTCCTGACCCACGCGAACGATGGCACGACCCGGGCTGCGACGCGGAAGGAAGTGCGCGTCGGGCACGCCCACCATGTCCATCGAGTCGGCGCGCGACTGCAAGCGCAACGCGATGCGTACCGACGAGTTGGCGAGCAGATCGGCGGACAGCGTCTGGCCACCCCGTTGCGTGGCCACCACCAAGTGCACACCCAGACTGCGCCCGCGCTGTGCGATGTCGACGAGCGATGCCACGAATGCGGGCACGTCTGCTTGTAGGCGGGCCAATTCGTCGATCACGATCACGAGCCGTGCGAGCCCGCTGCGACTCGCGTCGGATACCCCCGCCTCACGAAGCACTCGCTCGCGCCGGCGCAGTTCGGCTCGCAGACCGCCAACCACGCGATCACCGAGATCGTCGTCGAGGTCGGTGAGCAGTCCGATCACGTGGGGCAAGTGAGCACACGCATCGAACGCCGCCCCACCCTTGAAATCGATCAACACGAATTGCACATCGTGCGGCGAATACGCCACCGACAAACTCAGGACGAGCGACCGGAGCATCTCGCTCTTGCCCGAGCCCGTCGTTCCGACCACGACGGCGTGCGGCCCATCGCTCACCAGATCGAGATCGAGTCGTCCATCGGTCGCCCAACCCAAACGGGCAACCAGCGCACCACGTGTTCCGCTCGACGCACACCGCGTGATCCACGACGTTGGAACCGAACCATCGGCGGGCCACCCGTCCCACAGATCGGTCCAACGGGTTCGAGTCGGCAGGGCCCCGTCATGTGAATCGGGATCGGTCCACGCGGCGAGACCGTGCACGAGTGGCGCGGCCACGTCACGAGACAATGAATCGACGATCAACTCGGACGACTCGACGTGCACGATCGACGAGCACTCCTCGGGAAGCGAGCGGTGCTCACGAGCGATCACCACGAGAGAGGCCCGGCCGTCGCGCACCAGTCGACGCCATGGAGAATGGCGCACGGCTACGTCGTCGGGTGACGTGGCAACGAGAACGGTGTGCCGTTCATCCGGCACCTCCGACGTCACATTCGGCAGCTCGCGGAGATCGCCGAGGTCGACATCGCTCGTGCCGATCAACATCACCGACAGATCGGATGGTCCGATACGACAGGCGGCCCGCACGACCATGGCACGCACCGTGTCGACTGCCGCGGTCACGTCATTCGACACCACGCCGACGATCGCTCCCGGGCCGATCTCGACAGTTGCCGGCACCACGAGTGAATCACTCTCGTCATCGGTGACATCCTCGATCGTCGAACCAATCGTGATCGTCCACACGTCGTCGTCACCGGGGCGGCCGGTCCAGAACCAGTCGTCGCCCACTGCGACGATCTCGGAGAGACGATCGAGACCCGGATGCCGCCGTTGCTGTTGCATCACGACGCATCGACGATGTGCCTGCGCGGCACATGCGTTCGCCCGCTCAACATCGTCGACCTCGCCGTGCCATCGACTCACCGCGCGACGATGCGACATTCGAGCCGTCGTCCAAGTGATCAGGGCCACGGCCAGAGCAGTGACTCCGAACAACGCGATGAGCGGCTGACCCGTGATGAGCGAGACCACCAAACCAACCGTCGCGCCGGCCACCATCGTCGACCACTGCGGCGGCCGCGGCGGGCTGGGCCGTGCCGGTGCTTCGAGACGGGTGGGTGGCGCCAGAACGGGAACCGGCTGGCGTGGCGGGCGGTGACGCACGCGTCGCGCCGTCGTGGTGACGCCGTGAGAACGGGCAACCGAGCCACGTGCGACCCGCAGGATCGACCGACCCACCAGGCACACCATCACGTTGCGATCGCGCGAGATCACCCGAACGTCTCCCATGGCCGGGGTCGCGTCGAATCCATCGGGTCGCAGCGTGAGGCTGGCGTGATACGCGGCCAGCCCCGCATCGTCGAGCGACAACGCGGCGGTGGGTGATCGCCCCACCATCCAGGTACCGAGAGGGAGAGCGAACGAACGGCCAGCCGACGGGCCACCGCACACGTGAATCGAGATCGTTTCCGGGGAAGTCATGGCCCGAGCCGACCTCGCGACTCTCACCGCAGGTCTCACCGCGCGTCGTCTCTCTCACCGTGGAGACCCCCGGTGAGGGCTCGGGTGTCGAGTGCGGCCATGAACACACACGACACCCATGCCCGCGCCCGCCTTCGTTCTCTCGGATACGAACCGGGCGTCGATCCCACCTGCACTCGCCTGCCAACAGCGACCCGTCTGTGGCTCGAGTGGAACGACATCTCCGGACGGCGCCGCAACGTGCTCCGGGCCAACACCTGGAACCTCCCCGGTGAACCCGTTCGTCACCTCGATGAAGTCCTCGATCGTTCGGGCTACGCCCAGGACGTGAAGAGCGTCGAGTGCGACGCCTACCTGTCGCAGCTGTCGGCACTGGCCAAGACCGACGAACTCGCCTGCCGCATCGTGGTGCAGCGAATTCTGCCCGGCATCATCGCCGTGGCGATCAGGCGCGGGCGCATCATCGACGGCGGCGCACCTCAGGCACTCGACGACATGGTGTCAGCGGCCTGGGTGGTGATTCGCAACTACCCGATCGACCGTCGGCCGTATTGCGTGGCCGCCAACATGTTGCGCGACATCGAATATCTCGCGTTCGTGCGCGACACCCGTTCGAAGCGCCACCGCACCGAGATGCCGAGCGACAACACGACGATCTTGTCGATCGGAACGTCTTTCAACTCTCGCGGCGGATCCACCGCCTTCGGAGTGCTGGTCGCCCCCGAATCGAACGATCCCACCGCCGACGAAGCCGAGTTCGGCTGCGTCATGGAGACACTTCGCGAGCGCGGACTTCGCCCCATCGACGAAGTAGCGATCCGTGAGATGCTCACCGACCTGCAGAGTCCCGACTCGGCGCGTCTGGCCGGTATCTCGCCCCGCGCGTTACGCGATCGCCGACACACGGCGATCAGTCGGGCCCGCGACCTACTGGGTGTGGAAGTCAGCGCCTGAGTCGCAAGCTGTTCGACACCACGAACACGCTCGACAGCGCCATCGCCAGTCCGGCGAGCACCGGGTTCATCAACCCGGCCACGGCGAGGGGAAGAGCGGCCACGTTGTAGGCGAAGGCCCAGAACAAGTTGCCACGAATGGTGCGCAGAGTTCGACGGCTCAACTGCAAGGCGTTCGGCACGGCACTGAGATGACCGCTGACGATCGTCAGATCGCCGGCTTCCATCGCAGCGTCGGTGCCGGTGCCCATCGCGATTCCGAGATCGGCAGCGACCAAGGCGGCCGCATCGTTCACACCATCGCCCACCATGGCAACCGATCGACCCTCGCTCTCGAGACGTTCGACCACGGCCAACTTGTCCGCGGGCAGAACACCCGACATCGTGTCGGCCACGTCGATGCCAACTTTCGATGCCACGTGGTGAACGGCACCTTCGGCATCACCCGACACGATCATCGGCTTCACGCCCAACTTCCGAAGAGCCTCGATCGTTTCGCGGGCCTCGGCCCGAGGCTCATCTCGCACGACGAAGCGAACGACCGGCTCGTCGTCGATGAGGGCGTCGACGACGGTTCCGGTGGAGCGACTCACCGTCGCACGGCGAACCGCCACCCGACGAGGCTCGCCATCGATGGTGACGACACCCGACACGCCCACACCCGGTTCGTTGACGAACTCGCTCACGGCCGAGCCGTCGATGGAGCTGTCGTGGTTGTCGAGGCGACGACGCACACCCGCGACGATCGCTCGTGCAATGGGATGTTCGCTGTTCGCTTCCACCGAAGCGATGGCCGCCAACTGATCGCCCGACACCGAATCACCCAAGGCTTCCACCTGAGCCAAGGTCATGACTCCGGTGGTGAGAGTGCCGGTCTTGTCGAGGACCATCGTGTCGATGGCGCGAGTTGCCTCGAGCACATGGGCACCTTTGATGATGATGCCCTCGCGCGCGGTGCGGCCAGTGCCCACCAGCAATGCGACCGGCGTGGCCAGACCGAGCGCACACGGACACGCGATCACGAGAACCGACACCGCGGCCTGGAACGACCGCTCGCTGTCACCGGTTGCGATCAGCCAACCGACGAGTGTTCCGATGGCCAAGACCATGACCACAGGTACGAACACCGAACTGATGCGGTCAGCGAGACGCTGAACCGGCGCCTTGCCATCTTGCGCGCGCTCCACCAGACGAGCCATCTGCGCCAGCACCGTGTCGCGACCCACTCGAGTGGCGCGAACAAGAAGACGCCCCGACGTGTTGAGAGTTCCACCGGTGACCGAGTCGCCCATCTGAACATCGACCGGCGCGCTCTCACCGGTGATCATGCTGCAATCGACCGCACTCGAACCATCGACCACCACACCATCGGCTGCCACGCGCTCACCAGGACGAACGACGAATGTTTCGCCCACGCCGAGCGCGCCGATCGGAATCTCCGATTCGACTCCGTCACGCCACAGAGTTGCCTGGCGCACACCGATGGTGGCCAAAGCGCGCAGTGCGTCACCAGCACGACGACGTGAACGCAGTTCGAAGAAGCGACCCGCCAAGATGAATGCGGTGAGCGTGGTGGCCACTTCGAGATAGATCTCGTGATGCGAACCACCCATTGCGCCATGGGCGTGCACATCAATCGAGCGCGGAAGAAGGCTCATCGACATCCGCATGCCGATCTCGCCCGCACCACCCCACACCAGCGCCCACACACTCCACGCAATCGACGCGATGACCCCCAACGACACGAGCGTGTCCATGGTGGTCGCGCCATGACGCGCGTTGCGCCAGGCCGCCTTGTGGAACGGCCAGGCCGACCAGGTGACCACGGGTGCGGCCAAACCGAGACACACCCACTGCCAGGCATCGAACTGAGCGGGTTCGATCATGGAGACAACCATCACCGGCAGTGCACCGATGACCGCAACGATCAGGCGGCGACGAATGTCGTCGAGATGAGCCTGGGTGGCGATCTCGGTGGTGGATTGGCCGCGATCGGTCGACGTCGGAACTGCTCCGTAACCCAGACCTTCGACGGTGGAGACGAGTCGTTCGATGTCGGGGTCGTTCGAATCGGATCGATCGACGTGCACGGTTGCCTTCGACGTGGCGTAGTTGACCGTTGCGGTCACGCCATCGAGGCGATTCAACTTCTTCTCGATACGAGCGGCGCACGCTGCACACGTCATACCGGTGACGGCGAGGACGACCGGTTCGTCGAGAGCCGCGTCCGCTGCGTTTGGCGCGTCAGTCGGCAACGGCTTCGAACCCGGCTTCGTCGACCGCCGACACCAGATCGGACCACGCGAGCGACTGCGAACTCGTGACGGTCACCTTCTTGGTGTCGAGATCGATGTCGATGTTGGACACTCCCGCGATCTTGCCGACCTCGGTGGTGACCGCTTGTTTGCAGTGGCCACATGTCATTCCGGGCACGGAGAAAACGGTCGTCGTCATGAGGCACCTCCGGGGCGCTGAGTGAAATTCGGGTGGCGCTTGTTCAAGAACGCATCGATGCCTTCTTGGGCGTCGGGTGACGCGGCGGCTTCGGCCATCACCTCGACAGCGTATTGATAGGCCTCGTCCTGGGGTAGGTCGATCTGCGCGTAGAAGGCGTGCTTGCCTCGAGCTTTCGAATCGGCCGAACCGCGAGTGGCTCGGGTGATGAGATCGAGCACGGCCTCGTCGAGTTGTGCATCGGGCACCACTCGATTGACGAGCCCCCAGTCGGCAGCGGTGTGAGCATCGATCGGATCGCCCGTCATCGCCATCTCGAGAGCGCGCTTGCGTCCGATGTTGCGGGCCACCGCCACCAGAGGTGTGTGGCAGAACAAACCACCCTTGCCGCCAGGGATGGCGAACGAGGCCGACTCGGCGGCGATCGCGAGATCGCAGGTGGCGACCAGCTGGCAGCCGGCCGCGGTGGCGAGGGCGTGGACGCGCGCGATCACCGGCTGCGGCACGGCTTGGATGGTGTCCATCATCTCCGTGCACACTTCGAAAACGTCCTGAGTGGTGTCGACATCGGCGCCTGCCATGTCGCCGAAATTGTGACCAGCCGAGAACACCGGGCCCTCGGCGGCGAGGATCACACCATCGATCGATGCGAACGGCGCGTCGCCGCGAGCGATCCGACGAAACGCGTCGGTGAGTTCGAGCATCGTGTCGATCGACAAAGAATTGCGCTTCTCGGGACGCGCGAGCGTGACCGTGGCGAACCGACCCTCGACCGAGACGGTGATGGCGTTGTACAGATCGTTCATGTGCCCCCTCAGGGGCTCGAACCCTGGACCAACGGATTAAAAGTCCGCTGCTCTACCGACTGAGCTAAAGGGGCGGGGGCGGAGCCGGCCCGCGAAACCCTTCGCTGGCCGAACCGACCGGTTTCGCAGGCTAGTTCGGGGGAACTGAAACCGAACAGGCTCAGTGAGATCTCACGGACTTCCGTTTGATCCAACTGAGGTCAAAACCCAAGCGCAAATATGAGAAGACGCTCGCCAAATTCTTCGCCGCAATGAGAGCTGGTCATTCGCTCTTGTCTGCCCATTCCTTGGCGCGCTGCAGGCCGAACATGAACGAGCCGGTCAACACGATGAAGAAGATCACCGACCCGAAGGCAAAAAGAGCTCCCTGTGACATGACTATTTCTTCCCGTTTGATGATGAGTTGATGAGGAAGTTGCCGAGAGCGAGGATTGAAGGCACCCACACCCCGACGAAGATGCCGTTCAGCCTGTCATCAACTGACGCATTGTTCGCAAAGTAGAGCCACACGCTCATCACTAGACTCGCCCCCGCCGTGAGAAGAGTTGTGACCCTGAGAATGGTTGTGGGCTTCATCACCTCAGAGTACCAGTTGTACGCATCGCGCGTTGCCCCACTCCCACAACGCGCTCGTCACTGAAATCGCCCAAACGCTTTACTGGTTATCGCCCTTGGCACCGCCCCACAAAGGGGCTGGGGGTTTCGCTCCGCCCCCTCAAGGGGCGGGGGCGGAGCCGGCCCGCGAAGCTCTCTCAAAGTGCCGAACCGAGCGATCAATCAAGCTAGTTCGGAAGTCACGAACGCGTTGCCAAGGGAGCCGTCAGCGGGTCGTACCCGTACACCCAGTCCGTTGCCGTTGACCATCCGTCCGAGGCGAACATCGCATCGCGAGCCACCTGTTCCTCGCCATCGGGATAGTGGAACACGATGCGGTTGAAGTACGACCCCGACTGGATCCGTGTGGCCCGTTCGATGCGTGTCGCTTCGTAGGTTGCGAGAGCACGAGCAATGGATTGCCGGTCCGGTCCGGCACCCTCCAGACAACGCCCCAGGATTGCAGCGTCCTCGATGGCCTGGCACGCTCCCTGGGCCATGAACGGCAGCATCGGGTGCGCGGCATCGCCGAGCAGTGCGACCAAGCCGTTGCGCCAGGTGGTCGACGGCTCCCTGTCGTACAGGGCCCACCGGTACACCGGCTCCTCCACGGCATCGATGATCTCCTGCAGTTGGGGTGACCAGCCGGCGGAATGCCTAGACGCTGTCCACGAGGGCTGAGGACTTTCGCTCCGCCCCCTCAAGGGCGAATCTTCCCTTCAGACCACACCCCGACCTCCCTCTTCTGAACGCCCGGCACACATCTCCCACGACACGCACGACGGGGAGAAGTACGATGGCGATCAGCGAAGCACAACGGTTCGAGTTGCACCTCGGCCTCCAAAAAGTCCTCGGAGACGACATGGCCAACACGTTGATGGAACATCTCCCACCCAGTGGGTGGAGTGACGTCGTACGAATTCACGACCTCGACCAGTTCAAGAACCTGATCGACGCTCGATTCGAGCGAGTCGACCATCGCATCGACGGTCTTGAGCGACGAATTGACGGACTCGATCGCCGGATGGATGCGTTCGATGGACGGTTGAAGTTGGCAATCTCCGCCGGACTGGCCTTCGCCTTGGCGATGATCGCCATGCAGGTTCAGATCGTCATCAGCATCGCCAACCTCTGACCGACGCGCAACGCGTCCTCCGCTAGCACTACTGAACCGACAGGCTGGCCCGGAACTCGGCGTCTTCGATCAGCGCGCGAACGTTCGGTGGCGGCTCGCTCAAGCGTTCGAGGGTGACCGCATGTATTTGGCCAGCGAACCGATACACGTGCGGATAGTCACCCACCGGAGCTCCGGTGTCGAGACCGACATCGAACGTCTCACCACTGATCGAGAAGATCACCGGAACCGATCGCTCCACACGGGTGTGACCGACGGGGATTCCGTCGATGCTCAAGACCGACTCGCCCCCACCACCGAATCCTCCGTCGTAAGCGTGGTCGAGCATCACGATGTGCCGGCCTGCCCGCAGTGGCTCATTCGACATCGCCACATAATGCTCATGACCGAACCAGTTGTAGTGATATCGCGGTCGTCGATCATTGCCGACGTACAACGACCAGCCCGCCATGTTCCCGCCTTGCGCAGCGATCACGCCCTCGAAGTCGTCATCGGTGACTGTGATGTCAGCAGTGATGCGGAACGAGCAGTTCTTCAGGTTCACCACCGAGCGCTCTGGCATTCGGAAGTGAACCGGTGAATATGTCATCTTGGTGAGTCCACGCAGGGTGTCGTGCACTGCGAACGCCGGACCGAACCCCTGCACTGGCTCCTTGAGTGGATAGACGTTGTTTCGAATGGCCTCGCGGTCGAAGAGAGCGACGAGTTCAGCCAACTTCTCAGGGTTTGTCGACGAGAGATCGTGACTTTGAGAGAAGTCGTGACGGATGTCGTAGAGCTCCCACTTCTCTTGGGCGCCATCGAAAGGAACGGAATCGAAACGTTTCCAGGGAACGCGGCCGTGGAAGCACGACGCAATCCAACCGTCGTAGTAGATCGCTCGATTCCCGAACATCTCGAAGTACTGCGTGAGATGGTTCTCCGGAGATGACGCCGACATCATCGTCGGCATCATCGACACTCCGTCGATCTCCATTTGTTTGAGACCGTTCACATGCGCCGGTGCGCTGATTCCGGCGGCTTCGAGCAACGTCGGGAAGACATCGGTCACGTGATGAAAGTTCGAACGAAGTGCCCCCGCATCCGTGAGCCGTCGTGGCCATTGCACGGCCATCGCGTTCCGCGTGCCACCGAAATGAGATGCAACTTGCTTCATCCACTGAAAAGGTGAGTCGAGGGCCCAGGCCCACGCCAGGTTGAAATGGTTCTCACACCGGGCAGTGCCGAAGTCATCCATGTGTTCGAGGAGCCATTCGGGATCTTCGGGCAGTCCGTTTTGGAACGATGGTGCGCTCCACGCCCCATTCAGAGTGCCTTCAGCCGACGCGCCGTTGTCACCAGTGATGTAAATGAACAGAGTGTTCTCGGTCTCACCCATATCGTCGAGAGCATCGAGCAACTTGCCCACTTGCTCGTCGGTGTGGGCCATGAATCCGGCGAACACTTCCATCAGACGCGCCGCCACCGGCTTGTAGCGATCGGGGTATTCGTCCCACGACGGAATCTCCTCCGAGCGCGGCGTCAACACGGTCCCCGCAGGAATCACGCCGAGTTCGATCTGACGTTGGTGAATGCTCGCACGCATCGAGTCCCAACCGTCGTCGAAGTGTCCCTTGAATCTCTCGATGTACTCGGGCCAGACGTGATGAGGACAATGCATCGCACCGGTTGCCAGGTATGCGAAGAACGGACGATGGGGATTCGACCCTCGCTGCAAGCGAATCCAATCGATCGCACGCTGCGTGACGTCTTCGCTCATGTGATAATCGTCGCGGCCTTCATAGGGCATCACCGGTGTGGTCTGGTCGAACATCGGAGGCTCGTACTGACTCGCCTCTGCGCTGAGGATCCCGTAGAAGCGTTCGAATCCGAGCCCCGTCGGCCAACGATCGAACGGCCCCGACAGCGACTGCTCGTGGGCTGGCGTGAGGTGCCACTTGCCGAATGCTCCCGTCGAGTAGCCGTATTGCTTCAGGATCTCGGCCACCGAGGCAGCTTCCCTGGGAATGATGCAGTCGTATCCGGGGAAACCACTCGCACCCTCAGGGATGTTGCCCATGTGCACCGCGTGGTGATTGCGACCGGTCAGAAGTGCCGCCCGCGTGGGCGAGCACAGCGCCGTCGTGTGGAACTGGTTGAATCTGAGCCCATTCGCCGCTACGCGGTCGAGGGCCGGAGTCGGTACCGGGCCACCAAACGTTCCACACGTTCCGAAGCCCACATCGTCGAGCAACACGATCACGATGTTCGGTGCATCAGCCGCCGGCAGAGAAACCTCAGGGCGCGACGGAACCGACTGATCGATGAGTCGACCCAAGGTTCCGGTGAACGTCGGTGTCGGAAACGGCAGGTCGGGGCCCACGGGTGTCGTCATCGCGCGGTCATCCCCGGAGCCCGTCGTGGTCGAAACAAGCCCGCACCGCGTCCACGATCGAGCGGTCGCCATCGACTTGAACGTTGGCCGTCGACCATGTCTGCCGGCCCGACAAGATGCCGAGCAACGTGGCCCGTGACGTCGACACGCCAACGTCGGCACCCTCACCGTTCGTCGGCACGGCCACGCAATTCCGAACGAGCAGGCCGGTCACTTCGTTGTCGATGTCGAATCGCACGTGCGCACGAACACCGTTGGCACGAGTCGGATCGAGCAGCACCCGCAACGTGTGGATCAACTCAACGGAGCCCACGTTGGCCACGGACTTCGCCCCGAAGGTGTGCCGCAGATACCGATCCATCGACGTCTGACCATCGAGATGACGGGCCCGGGTGATCGCCCAATTACGAATATTCGCTGCCGGAGTTCGTTCGGCCACGAGTCGCAGACCACGGGCCAGCAAGCTTCGTTCGGATTCGCTCGCGTTCCTGGAGCGAGCCAACCACGTTGCCAGTTCGATTCCCCACCGCACATCGTCGTTGTCGAAAGCATCAGTCGCCTGCCTCGCAACCGACTCTCGCCCGCCGAAACCAGCGATGAGTCTTTCGAATCGTTCGTCGGGAGGCGCGGGAAAGATCTTCGACTCATCACCGTCGAACCAACCCCGAAGCCCCATGAGAATTTGTCGGACGTGGTGCTCGGCAACGCCGTAGCGCTCACTCGTCAGGTAGTCCACGTCGTACAGGTCAGGAAGAACCACCCGACTCGCGATCTCGTCGGCTGTCCAACCCTTGTTCACCGCACGGACGGTTTGATCCCACAGGAACTGAATCGAATCGCGATACCTCTCGGCTTTGTCTCGGATGTCTTGACGACCTGCCAGTGGCGGTCCGTGGGTTCCGATGAGGAACTCGGGTGCCCATCCGATGATCTGATCGATGCCTGGGATCAGAACGCGGGGGTCGCGATACTCCTCACCACGAATCGCAAAAACGTTGAACAAAACCGGCCACACCGTGTTGTGAATGCACAGTTCGAGATCTGGGAAGTAGAAGTTGATCGAGTCATCACTGTCGCTTGGTGAGTGACGAACGATCACACGAGCACCGCCAATAGTCACCTCTCCCTCGTCAGGGAGCACGTCGGTGACAGGAAGGTGCCCCGGTGTACCGGGTACGTGGGCCGGATTACGGAAGTGAAAACCAAGACCCACGTTGACCAAACCGTCGGGGCCCTCGAGTGGCATCGCCATGCCGAACTGCTCGACCAGACCCCGTCCGTAGGCCGGACCGATCTCACCGGAAGCACGAGTCCTGTTCGAAGAGATGCGCCGGTGTCCGTAGACCGGTAATGGCACCACATGATTGCTTTCATCGAGCACGGCTCGAGTTCCATCTACATAATGAAAGTGCGTGTAGACAACGGCGGCGATCGGCCGTTGAGTGTGCCGACGAAGTTCTCGAAGTGCCTCCGCCATCTCCTGCACCGAGTCGCCGGTATCGAACGCGATGATTCCGAGAGGAGCGTCGACGAATGTCTGATTCGACAACCCATTTCCGACCAGGCACCACGCACCGGGGCGAACCGGGTAGAAGTCGCGGCGGACGACCTCGCTCTGGGCCAGGTGGTCCCGATGGACCCGGGCACCATTCGAAGCGACCACCGTCGCCCTGCCGTCAGGTTCGAAACTTCGATTCGCCATGGCTCCCCCTCCCCACATCGTCGCACACGACACGCACGACGGGGAGAAGTACGATGGCCGTTGACGCGGAGACGACATGGCCAACACGTTGATGGAAGATCTCCCACCCAGTGGGTGGAGTGACGTCGTACGAATTCACGACCTCGACCAGTTCAAGAACCTGATCGACGCTCGATTCGAGCGAGTCGACCATCGCATCGACGGACTCGAGCGCCGGATGGATGCGTTCGACGGACGGTTGAAGTTGGCAATCTCCGCCGGACTGGCCTTCGCCTTGGCGATGATCGCCATGCAGGTTCAGATCGTCATCAGCATCGCCAACCTCTGACCAACGGGCGCGATCAGAGAGCCAGGCGCATCACCAAGACGTAATGGACGGTGGCGGCGCTGGCCACGAGTGCGTGAAACACCTCGTGAAATCCGAAGGTATGGGGCCACGGATTCGGACGTTTGGCGGCGTACACCACCGCACCAACCGAGTACAGCCCGCCGCCGGTCCACAGCAGAGTCGTGTCGATCGCGTTGAGTGCCTGCGATAACGCACCGATTTCCAC
>VFZC01000028.1 GCA_016871355.1 Actinomycetota bacterium | reverse complement strand
ATCGGTGGTCGAAGAGACCGTGTCGGGTGTGCGAGTGATCAAAGGTTTCGGGGCCGAACGAGTGCAGGCGGCCAAGTTGCGCGTGGAGGCCGATGACATCCGGCGCGAGTCGTTAGCGGCGGCGCGAATTCGTAGTCGCTTCCTGCCTGCCATCGACTTGTTGCCTGCCATCGGCTTGGTGGCGGTTCTCGGTGTGGGTGGTCATCGGGTGATCGACGGCGGAATGACGATCGGCGATCTCGTGAAGTTCAACGCGTACATCACGATGCTCATCTGGCCCCTGCGCAATATCGGCATGACGGTGGCCCTCGGTCAACGCGCGGCCGTGGCACTCGAGCGTGTGAATGAGGTTCTGTCGACTCCGAGCGCCGTCGCCGATGCCACTGTTCCTCGCCATCTGCCGTTCGGCGGTTCGGTGGGAGCGGTCGAGTTCGACCACGTTCGTTTCGGTTACGACTCCGGGTCGGCGATCCTCGACGACTTCCACGTCTCGATACCCGCCGGTCATGCGGTCGCTCTCGTCGGCGGCACCGGCTCGGGCAAGTCGACCGTCGTTCGAATGCTCACACGCTTCCACGACGTCGACGCCGGCGCCATTCGTATCGACGGTGTCGACGTGCGCGACCTCGAACTGCACGAGCTCCGGAACGCGGTCGGCATCGTGTTCGAAGAGACGTTCCTGTTCAATGACACCGTGCGCGCCAACATCGCGTTCGCCCGACCCGATGCGCCCATGGCCGACATCGAGCGAGCCGCCACTCTGGCCGGTGCACACGACTTCATCGAGCGGCTGCCCGATGGGTACGACACGATCCTCGGCGAGCGCGGCTATTCGCTATCGGGTGGTCAACGCCAACGAGTGGCGATCGCTCGCGCCATCGTGTCCGATCCACGAGTTCTCGTGCTCGACGATGCGACCTCGGCGGTCGATCCGTCGAAGGAGCACGAGATCCGTGACGCGATGGCCACGGTCATGAAGGGGCGCACCACGATCGTCATCGCGCACCGTCCGGGCACCATCGCCTTGGCCGACACGGTAGTGCTGCTCGACGGTGGTCGAGTGGCCGCGGTGGGAACCCACGATCAACTGCTCGCGTCCGACAGTCGCTACCGCCAAGTCCTCGCGGCCTGGGCCGTGCGCGACGACGCCGGCGACGACGACGCGCCGGTGCCGTCGCCGGCCGCGGCCCACGACGTGGCCACCGGTGAGATCGTGCGTTCACGGGCGTCATCGCCCGATGAGGGGCAGGTCTAGATGTGGGGCATGTCGGCCATCAGCGACGAGGACCGCCTCGATCGCACCGAGACGGTCGGGGTCCTGCGACGCACGTACTCGCTCGCTCGTGACCAACGCCGTCTCATCCTGATCGCGTTCGGCTTGGTGGTGATCAGCACGCTGGTGTCGTTGGCCGGACCCGTTCTCGTGCGTTTCGGGATCGACCACGGCATCAAGGATCGCGACGGCGCCACGCTCAACGTGGTGGTCGGGTTGTACGTGGTCGTCGTGATCGTGGGGTACGTGGTCGGTCGACTGCAGTACGTCGCGATCAATCGTGCCGGCGAGGGATTCCTTCGCGATCTGCGGCTGTTGGTGTTCCGCCGCCTGCAACGGCAGTCGATGGCCTTCTTCGATCGTGAGAAGGCGGGCGTTCTGGTGTCGCGAATGACGGCCGACATCGAATCGATGAGTGAACTCATCCAGTTCGGTCTGCTGCAGTTCGTGTCGGCCTTCCTGTTGCTGTTGATGTCGACCGTCCTGCTGTTCGCCATGTCGTGGGAACTGGCGCTGGTCGCCTTCGCAGTGTTCCCGTTCATCGTGTTGGCGTCCATCCGATTCCAGCGTCTCTCCAATCAGGCCTATCTCGAGGTGCGTGAACGAGTGGGCAACAACTTGTCGACTCTGCAGGAGGGCATCACGGGTGTGCGCGTGATCCAGGCCTACGGCCAGGAGGCGGCGTACAGCGCCAAGTTCCGTACGACCAACCGGGCGTTGTTCGGCTCGCACATGCGCAGCGTGCGTGTGAGCACGTGGTACTTCGGTTTGGTCGAGTTCGCGGGCATCGCGGCAACCGGAGCGATCATCGGCATCGGCGGCTGGCTCGTGCATCGTGACGAGGTCACCCTCGGCACCGTCACCGCGTTCATCCTCCTGCTGGCCAACTTGTTCGACCCGGTGCAGCAGTTGAGCCAGCTCTACAACACGGTGCAGTCGTCCACGGCCGCTCTCAACAAGTTGTTCGCGATCATCGACGCCGTGCCCGATGTGAACGAGGTCAATTCACCCGCTCCGCTGCCGCGTCGGGGCGCGATCGACGTGCGCGAGGTGACGTTCGCGTATCAAGGTGCCGAACGTCCGGCGCTCGAGTCGGTCACCATGTCGGTGGCCGACGGTGAACGTCTCGCACTGGTGGGTCCCACCGGTGCGGGCAAGTCGACACTGGCCAAGTTGATGGCCCGTTTGTACGACCCGACACGTTCGCCCTCCTCGGGCCTCACCGGGGTCGTGCGATTCGGTGGTGTCGACCTACGAGAGGCCTCGCTGAAGGAACTGCGCGAACGCATCGTGGTGGTGCCCCAAGAAGGTTTCTGCTTCAGCGGTTCGATTCGCGACAACGTGCGCATCGCGCGAGCCGATGCGACCGACGCCGAGGTCGAAAGCGCACTGGCCTCTATCGGGGCACTCGAGCGCTTCGAACAGTTTCCCGACGGACTCGACACCGACGTGCGCGAACGCGGTTCGCGACTGTCGGCCGGTGAACGTCAACTGGTGGCTCTGGCGCGGGCGGCCTTGGTCGATCCGGCCGTCTTGGTGCTCGACGAAGCCACCTCCAATCTCGACCCGGGCACGGAAGCCGAGGTCGAAGCGGCCCTCGAGCGCCTCATGCGCGGCCGTACCGTCGTGGTGGTCGCCCATCGCCTCTCGACGGTTCGCCGAGCCGATCGCATCGCCGTCGTCGATCAAGGTCGTCTGGCCGAACTCGGAACGCACGACGAGTTGGTGGCGCTGGGCGGTCGCTACGCGGCCCTGGCCGCGGCATGGGAACGCAGTCAGCCGACCGTGTGAGAGCAGTGTGTTCGACCCGGATCAGCCGCGCTCGAACACCAGAACGAACTCGAGCAATCCGTCGTCGCCAGTGGTCACGAATTGATTCGACGGATTCGGTATGCCGTACTCGGCGAATACGATCGGGATGTTTCCGAACACTCCGACGCGACCGTTCGAGTACTCGGCGGTCAGTGGGAAGGTGACGGTCTTGGTGGAACCTCGCAGCGTGAGGTCGCCGGTGGCGTCGACCGTGATCTGCTGGCCATCGGTCGGGATGGATCCGAAGTCGATCGGTTGCGTGATCACGAACGAGGCCGTGGGAAAGGTGGCGGCGTCCATGATGCGACCGGTGAACTGACCGTCACGACGCGAACTGTCGCTCTTGATCGATCCGACCTCCACCGAGAAGCCGCCCTCGACGACGACCGTTCCATCGATCGTGATCGATCCGTCGACGGCGCTCGTTCGTCCCACACCTTCGGTGTCGACACCGCCGAGAACTTCTTTCACTCGATAGCCGAGGGTCGATTCGGATGTGGCGACCCACACGCCCGACACACCCTCGGCAACCGTGTCGGTCGCTCCGGTCGCCCCGGTCGTCACAGCGGTCACAGTCGTCACGGTTGGTTCGACCAGCGCGGCCGACAGATCGTCGGTGGAGAGTTCGTCCTCGGGCTTGTTGATGACCTTCGTCCAGAGCAGGATCGCGCCGTACACGACGGCAACAGCGACGAGGGCGAGAACGACGAGTCGAACAGCCAACTTCTTCATGGATGTCTCCGAATCTCTCAGCGCGCGACGAAATACTTCGCCCGCGGATGGTGGCAGATGATCGCCGAGGTTGTCTGCTCGGGCTGGTACTGCCATCCCGTTTCTTCACTCACCTGGATGCCGAGGCGCCCGGCTTCGAGCAGCCGAGCGACGGTGGCGTTGTCCTCGAGATCGGGACAGGCCGGGTAACCCCACGAGTAACGACCGCCGCGATACTGCTGGCGGAACAATCCGCCGATCGATGGTCCGTCCTCGTCCACGAAACCCCACTCGCTGCGGATGCGACGATGCCAGAGTTCGGCGAGTGCTTCGGCCATCTCGACACCCAGACCGTGGACGAGCATGTATTTCTGGTACTCGTTCGCGGCGAACAGCTCAGCCGCACGATCACTCACCGCGGCACCCATCGTCACGATGTGGAACGCGGCGTAATCGGGTTCGGATCCGACCGGACGGAAGAAGTCGGCGATGCACATGAACGGGGCTTGGCTCTGACGCGGATAGTGGAAACGGCACGCCTCGGTGCTGCGCGACTCGTCGGTCCAGACCACGAGGTCGTCGCCATCGGCGTTCACGCAGTAATACCCGTACACCACTTGCGGCACCAGATAGCCACCGGCCTTGGCGGTGGCGAGTTCGCTGCGGAACACGGCGCGAATTCGTTCCTTGAACTCGTCGTCCGACTCGGAGCCCTCCGGTCGGAACTGCCATTGATTGCGGAACAGCGCGGTCTCGTTCACGTACTCGGCGATCTCGTCGAGCGAGATGCCCTTCACGATGCGCGACCCGAGGAACGGGGGAGTGAACACCGGATTGTCGGCGGCCACATCGGGTGAGCGGACGGGGAGTTCGACTGGCGCTTCGGCGTGGTCGGACCGTTTCGGGATGTTGCGCCCGGTGGGTACACGCCCGAATTCGGGGTCGTCGACACCGGTGCGCTTGATCTCCATGATGCGATCGAGGGTTCGCAGGCCTTCGAACGCGTCGCGGCCATAGAAGACCCGGCCGTTGTACACCTCGCGCAAATCGTTCTCGACGTAACTACGAGTGAGAGCCGCGCCGCCGAGCAGAACCGGAACCTCGTCCAAGCCGAGGTCGTTCATCTCCGTCAGGTTCTCGCGCATGATGAGCGTGGACTTCACGAGGAGGCCGCTCATGCCGAGCGCGTCGGCGCCGACTTCTTTCACCTTGGTGAGCATCTCGGAGATCGGGATCTTGATGCCGAGGTTGTGCACCTCGTAGCCGTTGTTGGTGCAGATGATGTCGACCAGGTTCTTGCCGATGTCGTGAACGTCGCCTTTGACGGTGGCCAACACCAACTTGCCTTTCGCGGACGATCCGCCAACTTTCTCCATGTGCGGTTCGAGATGCGCAACCGCGGTCTTCATGGTCTCGGCTGACTGGAGCACGAACGGCAACTGCATCTGCCCCGAACCGAACAACTCGCCGACCACCTTCATGCCGTCGAGCAGGATGTCGTTGACGATCGACAGCGGAGCGTAGCCAGCGGCCAGCGCGGCATCGAGATCGTCGGTGAGGCCGTCTCGATCACCGTCGATGATGCGGTGCTTCAGGCGTTCGTCGATGGGCCAGTCGGAACGGTCTTCTTTCTGACTGCCAACCGTCGCGACGTCTTCGAAGATCTCGAGCAACTTCCTCAGCGGGTCGTAGTCGGGTGTGCGTCGGTCGTACACGAGGTCGAGGCACACCTGCTTGTGTTCTTCGGGCATGCGAGCCAAGGGCACGATCTTGCCGGCGTGCACGATGGCCGAATCGAGGCCGGCCGCCACGCACTCGTGCAGGAACACGCTGTTGAGCGCCTGGCGGGCAGCCGGCTTGAGGCCGAAGCTCACGTTCGACACGCCGAGCGTGGTGAACGCCCCCGGAATCTCGGCCTTGATGCGGCGAATCGCGTCGATGGTGTGCTTGGCGTCGAGACGGAGGTCGTCGTCGCCGGTGGACAGCGGGAAGGTGAGCGCGTCGAAGATGAGGTCGTGGGCGCTGAGGCCGTAACGATCGACTGCGATGCGGTGCAGACGATGCGCGATCTCCATCTTCCACTCGACGTCGCGGGCCTGACCTCGTTCGTCGATGAGGAGACACACGACCGCGGCGCCGTATTCGCGGGCCAGCGAGAACACACGATCGAGCCGGCTACCCGGAGCTTCGCCGTCCTCGAGATTGCCCGAGTTGAGAATGGCTCGTCCACCGATGTGTTGCAGGCCGGCTTCCATCACCGGAGGTTCGGTCGAGTCGAGGACGAGTGGCACGCTGGCCTGAGTAGCGAACCGACTGGCGATCTCGTCCATGTCGACGGTGCCGTCACGACCGACGTAGTCGACGCACACGTCGAGGACATGAGCACCCTCGCGCACCTGTTCGGTGGCCATCTTGCTGCAGTTGTCCCAATCGGATGCGATCATCGCTTCGCGGAACGCCTTCGACCCGTTGGTGTTGGTGCGCTCACCGACGATGAGGAACGAGTTGTCCTGCGCGATGGGTACCGACGAGTAGATCGATGACACGCTCGCTTCGAACGAGGCCGAGCGGTGGGGTGCACTTCGACCACCCACTGCTTCCACGACCGCGCGCATGTGCTCGGGCGTGGTTCCGCAACAACCACCGACGATGCCGATACCGAGATCGTCGACGTGATGACGATGGAACTGCGCGAGTTCGGCCGGTGTGAGGTCGTAATGCGTGCGACCGTCGACGACACTCGGCAGGCCGGCGTTCGGGAGCACGCTGATGGGGAAGGGTGACGACTGAGCCAGGAAACGCAGATGCTCCTGCATCTCGGCCGGGCCCGTTGCGCAGTTGATGCCGAGCACGTCGGGGCGCATGGCACCGATGGCGGTGAGGGCGGCGCCGATCTCGCTTCCCACGAGCATGCGACCGGTCGTCTCCATGGTCACTTGCACCTGAATCGGAACCGCGCGGCCTTCAGCAGTCATGGCGCGTCGGCAACCGATCATCGCCGCCTTGATCTGCAGAAGATCCATGCACGTTTCGATCAAGAACAAGTCGACGCCACCCACGAGAAGTCCGCGGGCTTGCTCTTGGTACGCGTCGCGCAACTCGGCGAATCGGATGTGGCCGAGACTCGGCAACTTGGTGCCGGGTCCGATCGAGCCCGCGACGAAACGCGTGCGCCCGTCGGTCTCGTACTCGGCGGCCACCTCGCGGGCCAGTCGGGCGGCGGCGACGTTGAGGTCGAAGGCCTTCTCCGGAATCGCGTATTCGTTGAGCACGGTGCTGAAGCTTCCGAAGCTCGCCGTCTCGAGGGCGTCGACGCCGACGTCGAGGAAGGCCGCGTGCATCTGACGGATCACGTCGGGGCGGCTCAGGCACAACATCTCGTTGCACCCTTCGAGCGATGCGCCACCGAAATCGTCGGGCCCGAGGTCGAGGCCTTGCACGAAGGTGCCAAAGGCGCCGTCGAACACGATGACCCGTTCGTTGACGGCATCCATGTAGGGCTGGCGCGACATCGACGAGAACGCTACCTCTGGGGGTTCGTGAGGCCGGGGAGTATTCGTGAATTCCGAGCTGTGCGCACGGTGTGACTTGTGCTGGACGGTCGGTAGCGGACCGAACGTGGGTATTACCGTTTCCCGAGTGCCGCGCGAACGCATCTACACCCGCCACGGAGACGATGGGTCGACCGGCCTCTTTTACGGTGGTCGCGTCCCGAAAGACAGCACCCTGCCGCGGGCGTACGGTTCGGTCGACGAAGCGCAGGCCGTGCTCGGAATGGCACGGGCCCAAGCCGGCGCGGGCTCCGAAGTCGAATTGATGCTCGTTCCGATCATGCGCGACCTCTGGGTCCTGATGGCCGAGTTGGCCACGCTGCCCGAAAATCGTTCGAAGTTGACACCTGGTTCGTCGGCCGTCACCACCGACATGGTGGCTCGCCTCGAGACCTCGATCGACGGCCTCGATGCGCGCTTCGAGCCGCCCGCCGAATTCGTGGTTCCCGGTGGCAACACGGTGTCGGCCTGGCTCGACATCGCGCGCACGGTCGTGCGGCGCGCCGAACGCCACTCGATCTCGGCGGCACCGTCACCCTCACAGGTCGTGCCGTACCTCAACCGCCTGTCCGATCTGTTGTGGACCATGGCGCGTTGGCAGGAGGGCCAGAGCCTTCCCGTACGCCGCGTGTCATGATTCGTTCATGACATCGAATCCGGCACCGAACGTCTCCACCACCCGCTCCGCACCCCGCTCGGCTGATGCACAGGCCTTCGCCGTCGGCAGCACCGGCACGGTTCCGCGCGGCCTCGGCCTGAGTCGCGCTGCACTGAAGGAGAACGGATTCGACGGCAACCTCGGCCAGACCCTCGTGGTGCCCACGGCCCGTGGTGTGGTGGTGGCGGTTGGCATCGGCGATCCGCGCAAGGCGACGTCCGCCGACGTGCGCAACGCTGCCGCGGCGTGTGCTCGGGTCACGGCGAAGCGCAAGCACGTGGCGCTCTCGATCGTGGATGCCGTTCGCCTCGACGCGCGCGCAGCCGCGCAGGCCGCCACCGAAGGTTTCGTGATGGCGAGTTACCGATTCCAGGAACTCAAGTCGTCGCCGGCGTCGATCACGAGCGAGCTCTCTCTCGTCACCACCGCGGCCAAGGCGCGCGCCGCCGAAGCGGGTGTGGCTCGCGGCCGGTCGACCGCTGGTGCGGTGGTTCTCGCTCGTGATCTCGCCAACACGCCTCCGGCCCACCTGACCGCGCGCATGCTCGCCGACCGTGCGGTGGCCGTGGCCAAGGCATCGGGTCTCGAGGTCGAAGTGTTCGACAAGGACAAACTTGAAGTCATGGGGCTGGGTGGATTGCTCGGCGTGAATCGCGGTTCCACCGAACCGCCGCGCATGGTTCGCCTCACGTACGCGCCGCGCAACGCTCGCGGTCACCTCGTGATGGTGGGCAAAGGCATCACGTACGACTCGGGTGGAATCAGCCTCAAGCCGTCCGACCCGATGCACGCCAACATGAAGATGGACATGAGCGGTGCGGCCGCCGTGCTCGCGTCGATGAGCGTGTTGAAGACGCTCGGATGTCGCACCAAGGTCACGGGTTATCTCATGTGCACCGACAATCGTCCGTCGGGGAGTGCGATGGCCATGGGTGACGTTCTGAAGTTCCGCAACGGCAAGACGTCGGAGATCCACAACACCGACGCCGAAGGTCGTTTGGTGCTGGCCGACGGATTGTCGTTGGCGGTCGAGCAGAAGCCCGACGCCATCGTCGACATCGCCACGCTCACCGGTGCATGCATCGCCGCACTCGGCCCGAAGCTCGCCGGTGTGTTGGGTTCGCATCAGGGCTTCGTCGACCAGGTGGTGTCGGCGGCCAAGGAAGCCGACGAACCGATTTGGCAGTTGCCGCTCGAACGTTCGTATCGCCGTTTGCTCGACTCGAACGTGGCCGACATGAAGAACGTGGGTGGACCGTACGGTGGAGCCATCACCGCGGCGCTCTTCCTCAACGAGTTCACCGCCGACGTGCCGTGGGCGCATCTCGACATCGCCGGCCCGATGAACGTCGACGGCGACGAGGGTTGGCTCAGTCGAGGTGCGACCGGTTACGGAACGCGTCTTCTCACCAACTTGGCCCTCGACTTCAGCCGACCGACAGCGCGACCGTCGAAGTAGCCAACGGCGGCTCGTAGCCGCAGGCCGCCACGGCCACGCCGTCGCGACGAGATCCGTTCATCCAGGCTTCGTGTTCGTAACGCAGATGCTCGGGCAAGCGAGCGATCTGCTTGAACGCCAGCGGCGGAACGATGGTGCGAACGTTCAGGCGGTCGCCGTTCGCTTGTGCGAGACCGAACATCAACAAGCGCTCGAGTGAACGCACGAACGGGTTGGCGCGACCGTCCTCCCAGCCGAGTCCGAGGGCGGCCGCAGTGGACGGAAGATCGATCGTGCAACCCTCGGGGTGCTCGGCGAGAGCGACGGCGAATCGGCGCAACAGCCAGGTGGCGGTGGGGCCGAGTGTGCTGAGCCAGAAGGTCTCGACGTAGTCGCCGAGTGCGTCGTGGCCGAGGCGTTCGACCACCGGGTCGTCCCAGCGAACGATGTGCAGTGTGTGCGGATCGTGATCGAGGAGGTGCTTGGTACGAAAGGTGGTCATGATGCTCCGAATGATGCTCCGAATGATGCTCTGAGTGATGCCCTGAGTGATGGTCTGGATGATGAACGTGTTGCGGGGAAGCGCGCGAGTGTGGACGGCGACGATCGTGCCGAGGCGGACGGAGGCGGGCAGAATGGCGCCGTGTACACGATCTCGTCGGCCAACGATCCCGATGTCGCAACCGTCGCATCGTGGATCGCCGACGCTCGGCGCATCACGGTTCTCACCGGGGCGGGCATTTCCACCGATTCGGGAATCCCCGATTTTCGCGGGCCGAACGGACTCTGGACCAAGAATCCGGCCGCCGAAAAGGCCGCCACGATCGAGCACTATCTCGGAGACCGAGAAGTACGTCGAGTCGCGTGGCAGAACCGCGTACGCAATCTCGGTCGCGAACGGCCGCAGCCGAACTCGGGCCACCGCGCTCTGTTGTCACTCGAGGAGAGGGGTACGTTGCGCGCGATCATCACGCAGAACGTCGATGGACTCCATCTCGATGCCGGCCATCCCCGCGAACGTGTGATCGAAGTGCACGGTTCGTGGCGTGACACGTTGTGCTGGGACTGCGGCGACCGACGTCCCATGAGCGAGTCGATTCAACGCGTGGTCGAGGGCGACGACGACCCGGCGTGTTTGTTGTGCGGTGGCGTGTTGAAGAGTTCGACGATCCTGTTCGGTGAGCCACTCGTGCCCGAGGTGATCGGTGCGGCCATGGCGGCGGCCGAGGACTGCGACGTGTTTCTCGCCGTCGGGTCCACGTTGTCGGTGGGTCCCGTCAACAACACCGTGCCGCGAGCCCGCCAGGCCGGAGCCCGGGTCGTGATCCTGAACGGGGAGTCGACGTCGATGGACCGATTCGCGCACGCGCTGGTGATCGGCCCGATCGGCGAGATGTTGCCGGCCCTGCTCGGCACCTGATCGGGGGGCGACCGGCCCGATTTCAATCCCGACCAATCCGGTAGGGAATGGCGATAGGGTCGTCACATGGCCACATTCCGGGACCTCCTGGCCGCCGCCAAGGCGTCCATCACCGAAATCGACACCGCGAGTGCCGAAGCGCGTATCGCCGTGGGCGGCGTCGCCGTGCTCGACGTGCGTGAACCCGACGAACATGCCGAAGGCGCGCTGATCGGCGCGTTGCACATTTCGCGCGGCCATCTCGAGGCGCAGGTGGAAGGGCGACTCACCGACAAGAACGCGCCCGTGATCGTCTACTGCGCGGGTGGAGTGCGCAGTGCGTTCGCCGCCAAGACACTCGGAGAACTCGGGTACACGAACGTGCTGTCGATGGCCGGTGGCTTCGGTAAGTGGAAGGACGAGGGTCGTCTCTGGAAGGCGCCGGCGTCGCTGACGGCTGAGCAGTCGAATCGTTACAAGCGACATCTGCTCCTGCCCGAAGTCGGTGTGGAAGGCCAGGCCAAGTTGTTGGGCTCGAAGGTTCTGCTTCTCGGTGCCGGCGGACTCGGTTCACCGGCTGCGCTCTATTTGGCCGCGGCTGGTGTGGGCACGATCGGCATCGTCGACATGGACGAAGTGGACGCCAGCAACTTGCAGCGTCAGATCTTGCACAACATCGATCGCGTGGGTGACCGCAAGGTCGATTCGGCGAAGAAGACGCTCACCGCACTCAATCCCGACGTGAACGTGGTGTGTTACGACACTCGTTTGTCGGCCGAGAACATCATCGACATCATCACCGGCTACGACGTGATCGTCGACGGTGCCGACAACTTCCCCTCGCGCTACCTGCTCAACGATGCGAGCGTGAAGCTCGGTATCCCGGTGGTGCACGGCTCGATCTTCCGGTTCGAGGGCATGGTGTCGGTGTTCCATCCGAAGTTGGGTCCGACCTATCGCGACATGGTTCCCGAGCCGCCGCCGGCCGAACTCGCACCGTCGTGCGCCGAGGCCGGTGTGCTCGGTGTGCTCCCCGGAATCGTCGGATCGATTCAGGCGCTCGAGGCCATCAAGGTGTTGCTCGGTCTGGGGGAGCCGTTGATCGGACGCATCCTCGCCGTCGACACGACCGAGATGTCGTTCCGAGTGTTCAACCTGCGTCCCGATCCGACCAATGTGGTCACGTGGGACAACCGCGATCGCATCGAAGTCCGCGAACTCGACGGCCTCTGCGCCCCGTGGCTCTCGCACTGACTTGCGCCGGTCGTTTTCAGTTCTCGTTCGTTTTCAGGCCTCGATCGCCAGTAACTCGTCACGCTCTTGGATCACGACGCCGGTCAAGACCAAGGCCATACCCACCAGATCGACGAGGGTTGGTCGTTGATCGAGCGCGATGAATCCCACCACGGCCGCCGTCACCGGTAGCAGGGCCAGCAGAACGCTGAACCGCCGGATCGGAATGCGACGCAACACGGCTTGGTCGATTCCGTAGCCGATCGCACTCGACAACAAACCCACCAGCAGACACAGAACGAGCAGGCGTGGAGAGGTCCAGACCTCGCCACTCCCCGGCGCACCGATCGGAGCGATGGCGAGTGCTCCGATCGCGAGGCCCACACCGAGTCCGGCCACGCCGTGACTCTGCTGGGCGACGCGCGAACCCACCACGATGTAGGTGGCCCACATGGACGACGCCAGAAGAGTGAACATGATGCCGAGCGGCTCACCGCTGATCTCCACTCCCGACAGAACGATCACGCCGACCACGGCCACCGCCAACGCCACGGCGTTGCGTCGAGTTCGCGTGCGAAATGCCGCGACGAGAATCGGCCCGATGAACTCGATCGTCACCGACTTGCCGAGCGGAATGCGCTCGATGGCCAAGTAGAAGAACGTGTTCATCAGCGACGTGGCGATTCCGAACACGGCTAGGGCGATCCATTCGGCCTTGGTGAAACGGTGTCGAAGATTCGATGCCGATACCAACATCAAGGCGACCGATGCTCCGATCACGCGCAGCCAGGCGACACTCGCCGGGTCGACCTCGTCGAACAGGTTGACCGCGATCGTCGCCCCGACGTACTGCGCCGTTGCACTGAGGACGAAGAGAGCCTCGGGGGGAGCCGAGGCCATGAACGAGCCGACCGGGCCGACGGATGCGGCCCGAGGCGACGACGAGGACTGTTGACGAGTCAGTCGAAGAGTTCCGGATCGGTGCGGCAGATCTCTTGCCACAGCGGCTGGAACTGGAACCACCCGGCGAGATGGTGTCCGGTCTGTTCCTGCGTGTACGCGGCGTACTCGTGGCGAATCTTCTTCGGTGTTCCGGCCGCCATGGCGAGTAACTGCGCCTGGCACGAACGGTCCATCGTGATGAACCAGAACGCGGCTTCCTCGACCGTGGTGCCCACGGTGAACAGACCGTGGTTCTGGTGGATGGCAGCCTTGCCCGAGGGGAACGCCGCCGCCAGTTCCTTGCCGGCGTCGATGTCGAACACGACGGCGCCGCCTTGTTCGGAGATCACACGGTGATCGTCGTAGAAGATGCACGCGTCCTGTGTGATCGGGTCGAGCGGAATGCCGAGCGAACTGAACGCCTTGCCGTGTACCGAGTGAGCGTGCGCAGCCGCGATCACATCGGGACGTGCTTGGTGAATGGCCGAGTGAATGACGAACGCGGCGCGGTTCACCGGCATGTCGCCGTGGACCACCTCACCCTGGTGATTGACGAGAAGTAGATCGCTCACGCGCATGTGGCGGAACGACAAACCGAATGGGTTGACCCAGAAATGATCGGTCTTCTCGGGGTCGCGCACGGTGATGTGTCCGGCAACGCCTTCGCCGAATCCGAGGCGACCGAAGATGCGCAACGCGCCCGCCAGCCGCTGCTTGCGGTACAAACGCTCGTCCTCGACGCTGTCGAAAGTGGGGAGAGCCAGCAACTGCGCATTGCCCATTGCGGCCACGCGCAATGACGGATCTTCGGTGGTGGTCATGGCTCCGAGGCTAGACGGCCAGGCTTCGGCCCGGCGCCGGTCCCATCTCGTTCCGAACTGCCTCGAATGCCACACTGGGTGGGTGAACCGAGAGATCGCCCCGGCATCCATCGCTCCGACCGCCGCCAACTACGCCCACGCGATTGTCTCGGAGTCGACCCAACGCTGGCTCCACACCTCGGGCATCGTGCCGATCGCTCCCGACGGGTCGGTGCCGACGTCCATCGCCGAGCAGGCGCAGACCGTGTGGGCCAATCTCACCGCGATCCTCGCCGAAGCGGGCATGAGCCCGCGTGACGTCGTGTCGGTCACCACCTACGTGATGAACGGACAGCCTTTGGCGCCGGTGATGGCGGCGCGGGACAGTGCACTCGGTGGCCATCGGGTCGCGAGCACGCTGGTCACCGTGCCTGCTTTGGCACGCCCCGAATGGCTGATGGAAATCGCACTCGTCGCCGCCCACTGAGTCGGGTTCGTGCTTCGTGCCCACCGGATGGGTGCGCACGGCCGAATCGCTCCTACGCTTCTCACGATGAGTGACGACAAGCGCACCGACTCGGGAATTCCGGTCAAGGCTCTCTACACCGCCGACGACCTCGCGGGCTGGAATCCGGCCGAGCGGTTGGGAACTCCCGGTCAGCCGCCCTACACCCGCGGCGTGTACCCCACGATGTACCGCGGCAAGTTGTGGACGATGCGCCAGTACGCCGGCTTTGGCACGGCCGAGTCCACCAACGAACGCTTCAAGTTCTTGTTGGCCGCGGGACAGACCGGATTGTCGTGTGCGTTCGACTTGCCCACACAGATGGGTTACGACTCCGATCACGCTCGCGCCGAAGGTGAAGTGGGCAAGGTCGGTGTGGCCATCGACTCGATGGCCGACATGCGTCTGTTGCTGAAGGACCTGCCGCTCGACAAGGTCACCACGTCGATGACCATCAACTCGACCGCAGCCATCCTGCTGCTCATGTACGAGCTGGTCGCCGAAGAACAGGGTGTTCCGTCCACGGCCATCAGCGGCACCATCCAGAACGACCTGTTGAAGGAATACATCGCGCGCGGCACCTACGTGTATCCGCCCAAGCCGTCGATGCGGATCATCACCAACATCTTCGAGTACTGCGCCGCGAATGTTCCGAAGTGGAACACGATCTCGATCTCCGGCTACCACATTCGTGAGGCCGGCTCGACCGCCGTACAGGAGATCGCGTTCACGATCGCCAACGGGATCGCCTACGTGGAAGCGGCGGTGGCGGCCGGCCTCGACGTCGACGATTTCGCTCCGCGCCTGTCGTTCTTCTGGAACGCCCACAACAACTTCTTCGAAGAAGTAGCCAAGTTCCGCGCGTCTCGCCGCATCTGGTATCGCATCATGTCCGAGCGTTTCGGGGCGAAGAAAGAAGCCAGCAAACTGCTGCGCTTCCACACGCAAACCGGCGGAAGCACGCTCACGGCTCAACAGCCCGAGAACAACATCGTGCGTGTGGCCGTGCAGTCGATGGCCGCCGTCATGGGCGGAACCCAGAGCTTGCACACCAACGGCTTCGACGAGGCCCTCAGTCTCCCCACCGAACGGGCGGCACGCATCGCGTTGCGCACCCAGCAGATCATCGGTTACGAGAGCGGCGTCGCCGACACTCCCGATCCGCTCGCCGGTGGTTACTTCGTCGAGACGCTCACCGACGAGATCGAGCGCCTCGCTCTCGAGTACATCGCCAAGATCGACGACATGGGTGGCGCCGTCGCCGCGATCGAGACGGGCTACCAGATGGACGAAATCGAGCAGGCGGCGTACGAGTACACGAAGTCGATCGACGACGACGAGCGAGTCATCGTGGGTCTCAACAAGTTCTCGGTCGACGACGACCCCGAACCCGAGGTGTTCCCGATCGATCCGACACTCGAGCGTGGCCAGAAGGCCCGATTGGCCGAGTACAAGGCCAAGCGCGATCGCGCGAAGGTCGACGCCGCGTTGCAGAGCGTGGCCGATGCGGCCCGCGGCACTCAGAACGTGCTGTACCCGATGAAGGAAGCACTGCGGGCCGACGCGACACTCGGCGAGATCAGCGACGCATTGCGCGGTGTGTTCGGGCTGTATCAGCCCTGACGACTACGCGAACAGTTTCGCCAACCGATCGAGGGTGGCGATCATCGACTGCTTGTTGCGGCCCGGAGCGCTGATCGCGCGCAACATGAGCTGTGACTTGCTGCCGTTGAAGTCGAACTGCTCGGTCACCAATGTGCCCCCGTCGGTGGGCTCGAGAATGTAACGCCACACGTGTCCACCGAAGTGGCGCCAGGCGATGCGCTTGCCTTCGTCGAACTCGACCACTTCGTTGGTGATCTTGTACGGGGCACCGATCTTCATGTCCATGCCGAACTTGGCGCCGAGCGACAAGCGAGCCGGAGCGTCGGACTGCGCCGCTTTCACCGAACCCGATCCGTCGATGTCGGCATGACGCTTGGGGTCGGCCAGGAGATCGAAGATCTGCTGCGGTGTGGCGGCCACGACCTTGTTGACGGACACGATCTTCTTGGGGTCACTTCCGGCCATGACGACTCTCTTTCGTTGATGATTGCGGTGAACTGACTCGACTCAACTCGACAATGATTCCACGACCGCGCGACCGGTGCGACGCCCCGAGTACAACGCTCCTTGAATCGATGCGGTGTCACGATGATCGCCGCACACGAAGAGCCCGTGACCCAGGGACACCGGCTTTTTGGGCGAGAACGGCGGCGACTGATCGGGCTGGCCGTGGGCGATGGAGTAGGTGCGCAGATGGCGCCACGAATTCACGGCCGTGCCGAACATGCCGGCGAGTTGTCGACGGGCGTCGGCCTCGAGGTCGCCGTCGGTTCGACCCGGGATCGCCGCGGCGATCAAGTGCTGGCCCGACGGTGCGTACGACGGACTCACGTTACTCATGACCGCGATGTTGAGGACCGGACCGCGTCCCGTGCCGTCGAGCACGATGGCCTTCGATGCGGTGGGTGCGCGGTCGGCTGCGAAGTAGACGCACGACACCGATCGCGAGGCCACGTCGGGAACGTCGACGAATCGCCGAGCCACCGGACCTTCGGTGGCGACGACCACCGCGCGCGCCTTCACCACTCGATCGTCGCTGACGCGAACCTCGCCCGGACCGACACCGATCGCGGGTGTGGAGAGGTGGATCACTTCGGCAGGTACGCGCGAGGCCAACTGGGCCGACAACTGCCCCATGCCACGGGCCGGAACGGCGGCGTCGCCGTCGGCGAGCATGCGGAAGATCACGTCGAACATGCGACGCGATGCCGACAGTTGCGGGTCGAGCTGGATGCCGCCGACGAGGGGAGTGAAGAACCGCTCGATCATGGTGCTCGAGAATCCGGACGATTCGAGAAGTGAGCGCGTGGTCATGTCGTCACCACGAAGGAGTTGCGAGGCGTGACCGGTTCGCACGCGGCGACGCAGTAACGCGATGCGTGCCTTGTCGAACGGAGAACCAACCGGAGCCAGCGCAGTGGACACCACGCTCGTCGGTTTGCGGAACGGATCGGACACTTCGTAGCCACGACCATTGCGCCACACGAGTGCGCCCGGGTCGAAGGCCCGCAAGTCGAGCGCCGTCACGTCGAACTGCCGATGAAGTTCGGGATACGCGGTGAGCAGCACCTGGAAGCCGCGATCGAGCAGGAACCCATCCACCTCGTCGGTTCGAACTCGACCGCCGACGCCGTCGGATGACTCGAGCACCACGACCGACGATCCGGCTTCGTGAACGACTCGGGCGGCCGCGAGTCCGGCCAATCCGGCGCCGACGATGGCGACGTCGACGGAATCAGGAAGAGGCGTTCGGGGCAGTGACGACACCGCGACGAGCCTCGCTCAGGCCGGGCGGCCGAGAAGTGAACGCAGAGCCGATTCGAGATCGCGGTGAACGAACGCGTAGCCGTCGGCGAGCAAGACCTTCGGCTCGACACGCTGGCCGGTGAACAGCAGCGCGTCGGCCAACTCGGAGCCGAGTAACAACTTCGGACCGAACGACGGAACCGGCACGAACGACGGACGCTTCAACACGCGGGCCAGAGTCTTGGTGAACTCGGCTTGAGTGACCGGCTGCGGTGCGGTGAGATTGACGGCGCCAGTCACCGACGAGGACAGCAAGTGATCGATCGCCTGCACTTCGTCATCGATGGAGATCCAGCTCTGCCACTGACGCCCCGAACCCATGCGCCCGCCGGCGCCGATCTTGAACAGCGGCAACAACTTGTTGAGCGCGCCACCGCGCGGGCTGAGCACGATGCCGGTGCGCACGTGTGCAACGCGAATGCCGGCCTTCTCGGCCACTTCGGTGGCGGCTTCCCACTGCACGCACACATCGGCGAGGAATCCGGCGCCGGGGGCCGACTCTTCGGTGAACGACGTGGTTTCGGATTCGCCGTAGTAGCCGATGGCCGAACCCGACAGAAGAACCTTGGGCCCGTCGCTCAGACTCGCCAAGGTGGATGCGAGAAGCGACGTGCTCTTGGTGCGGCTGTCGAGAATCTCGCGCTTGTACGAGTCGGTCCAGCGCTTGTCGCCGATACCGGCACCAGCCATGTGGACGACCGCATCGACGCCGCGCAGTCGTTCGGAGTCGATGGATCCGGAAGCCGGGTTCCAGGCGATGGTGTCGTTGCTCGACGAACCCGAACGGGTGAATCGAACGACGCGATCACCGCGACGAGTCAGATGGTCGGCGAGTGCAGTGCCGATGAGGCCACTGGCCCCGGTGATGGCGAGGGTGCGGGGGGACACGCGGTCAGGCTACGACCGAGTGCGAAGGCCCGCCTGATCGGGAGCGCAGATCCCACGGCTCATTCGTAGGCTGGACGTCACATGAAGACCCGAACATTGCTCCTCTTGTCGGCGGGTTGTGCGTTGCTCATCTTGTTGGCCGGTGTGGTGTTCGCGTTCCAGCTCGCGGGGGACCGTCAAGAGGTTCGGTTCCTGTCCGTCGGCCAGTCGTCGCGGCTCGGCGACATGACCGTGTCGGTCGATCGCGTGACCGTCGGGCCCGACGGCACCGATGCCGTGGTGACGATGGCCGGTGTGCCGGGTGAGAGCGTTCTGAAAGGTTGGCGGCTCTTCGGGGACGGCAGCATCACCGAACCCAGCGGTGCGGTGACCTCGGGAGCCTGCGACGCGCGGACCGTGGTTCCGCCCGAGGGTTCGATCACCTGCACGGTCCGATTCGTGGCCGTGGAGGTGTTGCAGGCCGTGGCCTACACGCGGGCCGGCGAACAGAGCCAGTGGAAACCCTGATCGTCGCGCGCGGGACGCTGCGGTGACCCGCGGGTAACACCCGCATGACAGGGGTCATCAGGGCCTTCGGAAACAGGTCTCACCCGCTACCTTTAGGCCCTGCACAGCGCCAGAGGCGCATGGTTCGCGGAGGTGGTCTGTACGGCCGAGCAATTTGATCTCGTCGTGATCGGTGGAGGCCCGGGAGGCTACGGCGCTGCGCTGTACGCGGCGTCGGCTGGTGTCAACGTGGCCCTGGTCGAACGCGACGCTCTCGGCGGCACCTGCCTCAACCGTGGCTGCATCCCGGCCAAGGCATTTCTCGAGACCGCGTCGGTGCACCGGCACGTGGCTCACGCCGCCGAGTTCGGCATCAACGCCTCGGCTCCGTCGGTCGACTTCGCCGTGACCCAGGCGCGCAAGCGCAAGATCGTCGACGGGCTGGTGAAGGGCATCGGCGGACTCTGCAAGTCGCGCAAGGTCACCGTGTTCAACGGAACCGGATCGCTCGGCGCCAACCGCACCGTGAACGTGTCGATGAGCGACGGATCGTCGACCGTCCTTCAGGGTGCCAACGTCATCCTCGCTGCCGGTTCGGTGCCGCGCACCGTCCCGGGTTTCGATCGCGGTGGCCCGATCATGACGAGCGACGAAGTGCTCGACCTCGATTACGTGCCCGCGCGCGTGGCCGTCATCGGTGGCGGCGCGATCGGTTGTGAGTTCGCGTCCACCTTCGCCGATCTCGGCTCGAAGGTCACGATCCTCGAAGGTCTACCCAAGATCCTTCCCGGCCTCGACACCGACGTCGCCAACGTGGTCGTGAAGTCGTTCAAGAAGAAGAACATCGACATCCGTACCGGTGTGATGGTGAAGGGCCACACGCCCAACGCGTCGGGTGGAACCGTGGTGTCGTTCGGTGAGGGCGAACAACTCGAAGTCGACGCCGTGGTGGTGTCGGTCGGTCGCCGCCCCTTCGCCGATCTGCTCGGATTGCAGGGCACGGCGGTCAAGGTCACCGAACGTGGATTCGTGGACGTGGATGCGTGGTGTCGCACGGGTGAGCCGGGCGTGTACGCCATCGGCGATCTGGTCAACACGCCGCAACTCGCGCACGTCGGCTACGCCGAAGCGATTCTGGCCGTGAAGCACATGTTGGGAGAAGGCCCGGCACCCATCGCGTACGACCGCGTGCCGTGGGCCATCTACTGCCACCCCGAAGTGGCCTGGGCCGGACCGGGCGAAGACGCCGCCAAGGAACAGGGCCTCGACGTGGTCGTGGCCAAGCATCAGTTCCGTGCCAATAGCCGCGCCCAGATCTTGGGTGAGCTCGATGGTCTGGTGAAGATCGTCGCCAAGCGCAACGCCGATGGTTCGGCCGGACAAGTACTGGGTGTGCACATGGTCGGCCCGTGGGTCACCGAGCAGTTGTCGGGCGGCTATCTCGCCGTCAACTGGGAAGCCACCGTCGACGAAATCGCCGAGTTCGTGCAACCGCACCCGAGTCTGTCCGAGTTGTTCGGTGAGACGGTGTTGTCGCTCACCGGACGAAGCCTGAACGCCTGAGAATCGAGAGGAATCACGATGGCAGAGGTCACGCTCCCGCAGTTGGGTGAGACGGTCACCGAAGGAACCATCACGCGTTGGTTCAAGAAAGTGGGCGACTCCGTGGCGGCCGACGAGCCGTTGTTCGAAGTGTCCACCGACAAGGTCGACACCGAGGTTCCGTCACCGGTCGCCGGAGTGCTCATCGAGATTCGCGTGCCTGAAGGCGAAACGGTTCCCGTCGGCGCGGTCATCGCCGTGGTGGGTGCCGCCGGTTCGGCTCCGGCTCCGGCTGCTGCTCCGGCCCCTGCTCCTGCTCCGGCCCCGGCTCCCGCGCCTGCTCCTGCTCCGGCCCCCGCCCCCGCCCCCGCTCCTGCTCCGGCCCCTGCTCCCGCTCCGGCCCCGGCACCCGCCGCCGCGGCCGCCCTGTCGGGCGACAATCGTCTGTTGTCGCCGGTCGTGCGTCGCCTCGTGGCCGAGCACGGTCTCGACGTCGATCGCATCACCGGATCGGGTCCGGGCGGTCGAATCACTCGCGAAGACGTGCTCGATCACATCGACAAGCACGGCTCGGCTCCGGCCGCACCAGCGCCAGCACCTGCCGCAGCATCGGCGCCGGCACCGGCTCCTGCACCTGCTCCCGCGCCGGTCGCATCGTCGCCGTCAGCATCCCCGGCCGCGCCCCAGCCCACCGTGCGCGTGGGCGATCGCGACGACGTGGTGTCGCTGTCGAAGATTCGCAAGGCCACCGGCTCGCACATGGTCATGTCGAGGAACGTCAGCCCGCACGCGTTCAGCGTGGTCGAGGTCGACTTCGCCAACGTCGACTCCACGCGCAACCGCGTGAAGGCCGAGTTCAAGGCGCAAGAGGGCTACAGCCTCACGTACTTGCCCTTCATCGCTCGCGCGGTGGTCGATGCGTTGGCCGACTTCCCGCACATGAACGCGAGCATCAACGGCGACGACCTCGTGGTGCACCGTTACGTCGACCTCGGCATCGCGGTCGATCTCGATTACCGGGGTCTGCTGGTTCCGGTCGTGCGCAGCGCCGAAGGCAAGCGCCTGCGAGCGATCGCTCGTGAGATCAACGATCTCGCCGGTCGCGCGCGCAGCCGCAAGTTGTCGCCCGACGAGATCGCCGGTGGAACCTTCACGATTTCCAACAACGGTTCGGCCGGATCGGTGCTCACCATGCCGATCATCAACCAGCCGCAGGTCGCGATCCTGTCCACCGATGCGATCGTGCGTCGACCCGTCGTCGTCACTCTGCCGTCGGGAGGCGAGAGCATCGCCATTCATCCCACGGGCAACTTGGCCATGAGTTGGGATCATCGCGCGTTCGATGGCGCCTACGCCGCCGGCTTCCTCGTGCGCGTGAAGGACATCCTCGAATCCCGCGACTGGCTACCCGAGATCTGATCGATGTTCCGAGCGCGCTGGCTGGGCCGAGTTCCGTACTTGGAGGCTCTCGCGCTCCAGACCGCGTTGTTCGAGCACGGCCACGACGACCATCTGCTGCTCCTCGAGCATCCGCACGTCTTCACGTACGGTCCGCGGGCCGAACTCGACAAGAACCTGAAGTGTGATCCGGCGGCGGTGGGAGCCGACTTCGTGTCGGTCAAGCGCGGCGGCGACATCACCTATCACGGTCCCGGTCAGTTGGTCGGCTATCCCATCATCTCGCTCGACAATCGCATCGGTGCGTCGCAACACGTGTGCGCCGTCGAACAGATCGTGATCGACACACTCACCGAACTCGGGGTACGCGACGCTGGTCGTCTTCCCGACTTTCCGGGCGTGTGGGTCGATGTGCACGGCCCCGCTCCGCGCAAGATCTGCGCGATCGGTGTTCGCCTCGCCAACGGTCGCACAATGCACGGGTTCGCGCTGAACGTGTCCACCGACCTCACCTACATGCGCGAACACATCGTTCCGTGCGGAATCGGCGATCGTCCGGTCACGTCGCTGCGCGAAGAAGGTGTCGACGTCGAGATGCGGGCCGTGGTCGACATCGTCGTTCGTCTGGCCGCCGAACGCTGGGCCAACGGCGCGGTCGAACGACAAGACGTCGCCTGGGTGCACCGTCCCGACGACTTGTCGCGTTTCTCGCGCGGTGAGGGTCCGGGTGAGCCGGTTCGTGTCGGCACTCGGTCGAATGCTCGCCTCCACGATGCGGGCGTGTCGGGTGGCCTCGACGTGTCCGATCGCAAACCCGAGTGGTTGCGACCCAAGGTGTCGATCGGTCCGGAAGTGCTCGCGGTGAAGTCCACTCTGCGCGATCTCGGTCTGGTGACCGTGTGCGAAGAAGCCGGGTGTCCCAACCTGTCCGAATGCTGGCGAGATGGCACGGCCACGTTCATGGTGCTCGGTGAGCGTTGTACTCGCGCGTGTGGTTTCTGCTTGGTCGACACGCGCAAGCCCGAAGCCCCCGACGTCGACGAACCTCAGCGGGTGGCCGAGGCGGTCGTGCGAATGAACCTGTCGCATGCCGTGCTCACGATGGTCGCGCGCGACGATCTCGAGGACGGCGGCATGACACACGTGGCGGCCTGCGTCGAAGCCATTCGCAAACGCAGCCCGCACACGCGCGTCGAGACCCTGGTGTCCGACGCCAAAGGCGACGTGGCCTCGTTCGCGCCGCTCTATCGCGCGCGACCCGACGTGTTCAATCACAACATCGAAACGGTGGCGCGTCTGCAGCGAGCGGTGCGACCCTCGGCCGGTTACGCGCGCAGCCTCGGCGTCTTGTCGGCCGCGCGCTCGGCTGGTCTCACCACCAAGTCGGGTCTGGTGCTCGGGATGGGCGAGTCGGTCGAAGAAGTCGACGGTTGCCTCGCCGATTTGGCTTCGGTCGGGGTGAGCATCGTGACGATGGGCCAGTACCTGCGACCCACCTCGCATCACCTGCCGGTCGCGCGCTGGATCCATCCCGACGAGTTCGCCCGCTGGAAGCAGATCGGCGAAGGTTTCGGAATCGCGCACGTGGAGGCCAGCCCGCTCACCCGTTCGAGTTACCACGCTCGCCAGTCGGCCGACGCCGCCGAGGTTCCGGTCGTACTGACCGTCAAGAGTTGACGGTGCCCGAAGAATCGAGAATGAGAGCGTTGATGTCGAATCGTCCGATCGCCGGCACCATTCAGGCCGTCCGCCAAACCGAGGGAGGCGGCTTCGTGGTGCGACGCCCGTTCCCCACCGCGCGGGTCGACAACCTCGATCCGTTCTTGTTGCTCGACGAGATGGGTCCGGTCGTTTACGCACCAGGGCGCGCCATCGGCGCTCCCGACCATCCGCACCGCGGTTTCGAAACCGTCACGTACATGATGCATGGCGAGATGGAGCACCGTGATTCCAACGGCGGACACGGCGTCATCACGCCGGGCGCCGTGCAGTGGATGACGGCTGGAGCCGGCATCGTGCACAGCGAGATGCCGAGCGACCGACTCATGCGCGAAGGTGGGCGCATGCACGGCTTCCAGCTGTGGGTCAACTTGCCAGCGGCCAAGAAGATGATTCCTCCGCGCTACCAGGGTTACGAAGCGCACGAGATTCCGTCACGAGTCCTGTCCGGCGGTGGCGTCATCCGGGTGATCGCGGGTGAAGTGGAAGGTGTGTGCGGAATCGTCGAGACCACCAGTCCCATGGCGTACGCCCACGTCACGTTGACGCCGGCCGAGTCCATCGTGTTCGACGTGCCCGACGGTCACACCGCACTCGTGCACGTGTTCATCGGCTCGGCCATCGTGAACGGCGTCGAAGGCGATGAGGGCGTCATGGTCGTGGGCGATCGCTCGTCGGGAGCGATGTCGGTCACGGCGGGCCCGGACGGTTGTGACGTTCTCTTGTTGTCGGGTGAGCCGTTGCTCGAACCCATCGCGCGGTCCGGCCCATTCGTCATGAACACCCGTGAGGAGATCGTCCAGGCGTTCGACGACTACGAGGCCGGCCGACTGGGTCGAATCGTCGCCACCGGATCGGGCGTCTCGCGCTGAGCCCGGTCGGCTCTCCGGAGCCGACGCCAGTTAGTATTCGAGGAGTGAGCGGACATTCCATCGTGTCGCCGGGCATCACTTCCACCGAGGTGTTCGCCCAGCGAATGGCGCGTACTCGCGAAGCCATGGCCGAGCGTGGTATCGACGTG
>VFZC01000027.1 GCA_016871355.1 Actinomycetota bacterium | reverse complement strand
CGTCTCGCTCTCGCCATCGCTCCCCTGGCCGTCCTCGCACCCACGCTGTCGTCGTGCTTATCGGTGCGTAGCGATGCGATCACCGTCAACGGCGAATCGTTGTCCCGCTCCGACTTCGACGAGATCGTCGTCGGTTACGCCGCGGGCTTCCCCGGATCCGTCCTCGAGACCGGCGCGCTGAACGCGTCGATGGCCCGCGGCTTCCTCACCGACTGGGCCACCACCCAGATCTACGCCACTCGACTCGAGGCCGACGGAGTTGCGGTCACCGACGAACAACTCGCGGCTGCTCGAAAAGGATTGGCTCGCCAAACCGGCTTCGCCGAGGCTTCCGAAGTCGCGCAGAACTTCTATGTCTACGCGGCTGCGGTACGTAGCTCGTTCGAAGAGCAGTACGGCCTCACCGATGACGAGGTTCGCGACGCGTACGAAGCCGGGCCGTCATCATCGAAGGTCTATTGCCTGCGCGGAATCCTCACCGCCGACGAACCCCGCATCGGCGAAGCGGCGTTGCGTCTGGCCACCGGCGAAGACTTCGCCGCCGTGGCCGCCGAGATTTCGAGCGACCCCACCAAAGTGACTGGCGGCATTCTCCAGAATCCGCGCACGGGCGGCGCGTGCCTCGACGAAGAAACCCTTCTCGGACAAGTCGCCCCGCAGTTCGCCGAAGCTCTCGCGAGTGTGGGCATCGACGAACCAACCGCCCCGTTCGAGATCCCCAACGTCGGCTGGGTCATCCTGATCCTGCGGCCGTTCGACGAAGTGACGAACGACGTTCGTGACGTGATCGCGCAGCCCGGTTTGGCCGAACTGCGCGATGAATTGGTTCGCACCGCCGATGTGTCGGTTGGTTCGCAGTACGGCCGCTGGGACGCGACCAAGGGTGAAGTGATTCCGTTCTGAGTGGTCGCGCTCCGAGCCAGGGTCCTTTGATCCACGTCTCCGGCCTCGGTCCGGGCGGCGACGAATTCGTCACCGACGAGACTCGACGACTGATCGCCGATCACCCGCGACGTTTTGTGCGCACGCGCATCCACCCGAGCGCCCACCTCGCCGGTGATGTTCCCTCGTTCGACGACGTGTACCAATCGGCCGACACGTTCGATGACGTCTACCGAGAGATCGCCGACCGCCTGGTGACCGCGGCCGAAGAGGCAGCAGTGGGCGGCGAGTCGATCGTGTATCTCGTTCCCGGATCGCCGTTGGTGCTCGAGCGAACCGTGCGACTCCTCCGTGACGACTCTCGTGTGGAGGTCGTGCTCCATCCGGCCATCGGCTTTGTCGATCTCGTCTGGGCCCGCCTCGCCGTCGACCCGATCGAGTCGAGCGTGACTCTGGTGGACGGCCACGAATTCGCGATCGCAGCGGCCGGTGTGAGCGGACCCATGCTGGTGGCTCACTGTCACGCCAACTGGGTCCTGTCCGACATCAAGTTGGCGGCCGACGAGACCGGCGCCGGCACCAACGACGACGTCGAGGCGATCGTTCTCCACCACCTCGGTCTGCCCGACGAGCAAGTCATCCGAACCACGTGGGCGAACATCGACCGCGTGGTCGAAGCCGATCACCTCACGTCGCTGTTCGTCCCGCAATTGCGCGAACCGGTGGGCCAGGCCCTGGTCTCGTTCCACGAGTTGGCGCGAACACTGCGACGCGAGTGCCCCTGGGACCGCGAGCAGACACACCGATCGTTGGTCACGTATCTCTTGGAGGAGACCTACGAAGTCGTCGATGCTTTGCTGGCTCTCGACCCCGACGATCCGTCCACCGACGACGCACTCGTGGAAGAACTCGGCGACTTGCTGTACCAGATCGAGTTCCACGCGGCGATCGGAGAACAAGAAGGTCGATTCACGATGGCCGATGTCGCCTCGGGTATTCGTGACAAATTGATCCGTCGACATCCGCACGTGTTCGAGCAGTCGCACGACGGTGACGTCACCATCGACGAACTCACCACGTCGTGGGAGGCGATCAAGAAGGCCGAGCGGGCCGCCAAGGCGCAATCGGCTGGCGGTTCGACGCATAGCAGTCCGTTCGCCGGCATCCCGTCGACCACCGGCTCGCTCTCGTACGCCGGTGCTGTTCTGAAGAAGGCCGAGCGGGCCGGACGCCCCGTGACGGTTGCCTCACCCATCGATCTCGCGAGCGTCGTCGACGTGGCCGAACACCTACTGGCCGTGGTCGCCGAGTGCCGACGCCGCGACATCGATCCCGAAGTCGCGCTGCGCGCTTTGGTCAACGACCGCCGCCTTGCCGTGGAGCGCGACCTCACTGGCGATTAGTTTGTCGCCATGTCCGAAGCCGCTACCGACATCGTCGTCGTTCGGGGTCGCGAAGTTCTCGACTCGCGCGGCAATCCCACCGTCGAAGCCGAGGTCGAACTCGCCAGCGGAGCGCGCGGTCGCGCCCTCGTGCCCTCGGGTGCGAGCACCGGCGAGCACGAAGCGGTCGAACTGCGCGACGGCGGACGGCGTTTCAACGGCAAAGGTGTTCTGGCCGCAGTCGGTTTCGTGAACGGCGAGATCGCCAACGCTCTTCGTGGCATGGACGCTCTCGAGCAGCGCGAGATCGACACCGCTCTGCTCGACCTCGACGGCACACCCAACAAATCGCGCGTCGGCGCCAACGCCGTGCTCGGCGTGAGCCTGGCCACCGCTCGCGCGGCCGCCAAGGCTCTCGATCTCCCGTTATGGCGATACGTCGGCGGACCCAACGCACACGTGCTTCCGGTTCCGATGATGAACGTCATCAACGGTGGCGCCCACGCCGACAACACCATCGATCTCCAAGAGTTCATGATCATGCCCACCGGAGCACCGTCGTTCCGCGAGGCTTTGCGCTGGGGCACCGAGACGTACCACCACCTGAAGAAGATCCTCCACGATCGCGGCCTGTCCACGGCCGTGGGCGACGAAGGTGGATTCGCCCCGAACCTGTCCCAGAACGAGGACGCGATCCGCATTCTCATGGACGCGATCGGTGCCGCCGGATTCGAACCAGGTACCGACATCTGCATCGCCCTCGACCCGGCCATGAGCGAGTTGTACGAGGACGGCCGCTATCACCTGAGTGGTGAAGGCAAGGTTCTTTCCTCCGACGAACTCGTGGCGTACTGGTCGCGCCTGGTCGCCACGTACCCCATCGTCTCCATCGAAGACGGCATGCACGAAGACGACTGGGACGGATGGGCCTCGCTGTCCAACGAGCTCGGCCGCACAGTGCAACTCGTGGGCGACGACCTCTTCGTGACCAATTCGCGGCGACTCTCGATGGGTATCGAGCGCCACGTCGCGAACAGCGTGTTGGTGAAGGTCAACCAGATCGGTTCGCTCACCGAAACCCTCGAGACGGTCGAACTCGCGACACGACACAAATACACGAGCGTCATGAGTCATCGCAGTGGCGAGACCGAGGACTCGACCATCGCCGATCTGGCGGTGGCCACCAACTGCGGCCAGATCAAGACCGGCGCACCCGCGCGCAGCGATCGCGTGGCGAAGTACAACCAACTCCTTCGCATCGAAGAGCAGTTGGGGGAAGCGGCGGCCTTCCGTGGTCGCGCCGCTCTCGCACCGCTCGGCTGACACTGTTTTCAACCACGTCATCCCGTCAGCGCTGGTGTGAAGCATGACGAACACGATGTGTGCCACCACCAGAACAGCGGAACCCGGCACAATGTTCGGGTGGTACGGCGCACGACGACACCGAAACGGGGGGCTGCGAAATCCCCCCGTGCGAAATCCCCCCGTGTGAAGTCACAGCGCCGCAGTCACGCGGCCGATCTGACCCGCCCCACCCCACGCTCCGAGCGTCTCGTCCCACGCACCATCGGCCGGATCGCTCTCCTGATCGGCGCCCTGGTCGTGATCGGGTCGTTCGCCAACTCATTCCTCGTCCTCCCGGTGCAGTCGTGGTTCGGCCAACGCACCGAAATCGAAGACCGCCAGGAGGAACTCGACGTCCTGCGCGCCGCCACCGATCGGCTCCAGCAGGAAGTCGATCGCCTGAACACCCCCGCCGGGGTCGAGGACGCCGCCCGCGACGAACTCGGGTTCGTCATGGTGGGTGAAGACCGCCGGACCGTGGTCGGGACGCCTCAGGCCCCGCTCGACCTCCCCCGCGGCTGGCCCTACGACGTGGTCGACCAGATCGTGACCACCCGCCAGGCCGAAGCCGTCATCCCGGCACCGTGACGCAGGGCCGGAACCCGACCATGAAGAACCCGCGCGACCGGGAGTAAGGTCCCCTCGTCGGGAGTCGGTCCCGGCTGATCCAACGGGAGTCTCACATGGCTGGAAGCATCCTTGGCAATCGCGTTCTCCGCAAAGAGGACCCGAAGTTCCTGACCGTCGGCGGCGAGTACGTCGACGACTTGAAGAACGAGCCGCTGCTCGCCAATGCGGCGCACGTCGTGTACGTGCGTTCGTCGGTCGCACACGGTCGCATCAACTCCATCGACACCAGCGATGCCGCGTCGATGCCCGGCGTGATCGGCGTGCACACCGCTGCGTCACTCGGTCTGCAGCCGGTGCCGGCTCAGTTCAACCCCATGGTCGGTCGTACGCTGCTCGCCAGCGACAAGGTGCGCTACGTCGGCGAGCCGGTTGTGGCGGTCGTGGCCGAGACTCGTGAGCAGGCAACCGACGCCGCTGAAGCCGTATACGTCGACATCGAGCCGCTCGATACGCTCATCGATCTCGAGCAGGCGATGGCCAGCTCCACACTCATCTACGAAGGCGCCGGCAGCAACGTGGTGTTCGACACCACCGTGCTCGGAATGCCCGAGAACACCGGCGATGCGTTCTTCTCCGGTTGCGAAGTGGTCGTGAAGGGTCGCTTCCTCAATCAGCGTGTCGCTCCGTGCCCGCTCGAAGTGCGCGGTGCCGCCGCGGCGTGGGGCGCCGATGGCCGCCTCAACCAGTGGCTGTCCACTCAGCACGCGCAGGGTGCCGTTGCTCCTCTGGCCGCCGCCAACGGCGTCGAGCCCGACAAGGTGCGCGTCCGCACACCCGACGTCGGTGGTGGATTCGGCGCCAAGATCGGCACCTACGCCGAAGAACTTCTCCTCGGTGTGTTCGCCAAGCAGCACGGCCGCGGCATGCGCTGGCGCGAGACCCGTAGCGAGAGCATGGTCGCTCTCGGCCACGGTCGCGCGCAGTTGCAGTACGTCACGATCGGTGGCAAGAAGGACGGAACCGTCACCCACTACCAGTTGTGGGCCATTCAGGACTGCGGCGGTTTCGCCGACATGGGCACGATCCTCGCGCCGTTCATGACCCGTCCGATGTCGAGCGGCGTGTACGCCATTCCGAACATCGAGTGCCGCACCACGTCGGTCGTCACCAATACCACTCCGACCGTCGCCTATCGCGGTGCTGGTCGTCCCGAGGCCACCGCGGCCATCGAGCGCGCCATGGATCTCTACGCCGCCGAACTCAATCTCGATCCGGCTGATGTGCGTCGCAAGAACTTGATCCCCAAGTTCCTCGAGCCGCACACCACCACCATCGGTCAGACCTACGACGTGGGCGACTACGAGACCGCGCTCGACAAGGCGCTGAAGGCCGCCGACTACAAGGCGTTGCGCGCCGAGCAGGCCAAGCGTCGTCAGAGCGGCGACGTGAAACAGCTCGGCATCGGTGTGAGCGTGTACGTCGAGATCACCGGCGGCGTCGGCAACGGCGAGTCGGCCAAGGTCGAAGTGCTTCCCGATGGTCGCGCCGTCGTCTACACCGGCACCTCGCCGCACGGCCAGGGCCACGACACCGCCTGGTCGATGCTCGTGCAGGAGCAGACGGGTATTCCGATCGACAAGATCGAACTCGTGTGGGGCGACACCGACCTCGTTCCGATCGGAACCGGCACCATGGGTTCGCGCTCACTGCAGCAGGGCGGCAACGCCGTGTTCCAGGTGGCCGGAACTCTCGCCGAGAAGGCCAAGGCCGTCGCCGCGCGTTTGCTCGAAGCCAACGACGCCGACGTCGTACTCGACAAGGACCGCGGCGTGTTCCACGTCGCCGGAACTCCGTCGGTCACCAAGTCGTGGGCCGATCTCGCCACCGCCGAAAAGGGCAGCGGCGGACTCGCGCACAACGACGTGATCGGCGTGTCGGGTGCAACCTTCCCGTTCGGTGCTCACGTCGCCGTCGTCGAAGTCGACACCGAAACCGGTCAGGTGAAGCATCTGCGTCAGGTCGCGTGTGACGATGCCGGCAAGGTGCTCAACCCGCTGCTCCTCGACGGCCAGATCCACGGCGGCATCGCCCAGGGTGTGGCCCAGGCGTTGTACGAAGAAGTGATGTACGACGCGGACGGCAACCCCACCACCTCGAACCTCGCCGACTACGGATTCCCGTCAGCGGCCGAGTTGCCGAGTGTGGAAGTGGTGCACATGGAGACCCCCACGCCCATCAACGCCATCGGCGCCAAGGGAATCGGCGAGTCGGGAACCATCGGTTCCACACCGGCCGTGCAGTCAGCGGTGGTCGATGCGGTTGCCCACTTGGGTGTGCGCCACATCGAGATGCCCTGCTCCGCACAGCGTGTGTGGGCCGCCATCAACGCCGCCAAGAAGTAGCCCGCACCAGCGATGGCTGGTGGGAGGAGTCGCACTTGTAGCGTGCAATGACATGTCGACTCCCCCCATCGTCGCCGAAGGTCTCGTTCGTCATTTCGGGTCGGGCGACAAAGTCGTCAAGGCCGTCGATGGCGTTGACCTCACGGTGAACAACGGGGAAATCTTCGGCTTCCTCGGTCCGAACGGTGCCGGTAAGAGCACGACCGTGCGTGTGCTCACCACCCTGCTCAAGCCGACCGCCGGTCGCGCCACCGTGGCCGGCTACGACGTGGCCACACAGGCCGACATGGTGCGCCGCTCGATCGGTGTGGCACTCCAGGACGCCGCCATCGATCCACTCATGACGGGACGCGAGCTCCTCGCTCTGCAGAGCGTGCTGTACGGCTTGCCCAAAGCGCGCGCAACGAGTCGGGGCGACGAACTTCTCGAACGAGTGGGCCTCATCGCGGCCGCCGATCGTCGTGTCGGCACGTACTCCGGTGGAATGCGTCGTCGTCTCGATCTGGCGTTGTCACTCGTTCACGAGCCGTCCGTTCTGTTTCTCGACGAACCGACCACCGGCCTCGACCCCATGAGCCGCCTCACGTTGTGGGAAGAAGTCCGTCGCCTCAATCGCGAGGGCACCACCGTTCTTCTCACCACGCAGTACCTCGAAGAAGCCGATCAATTGGCCGACCGCGTGGCCATCATCGACCACGGCCACATCGTGCGTCAGGGTGTGCCCCGCGATCTCAAGGCCGCGGTCGGTGCTCCCACGTTGTTGATCGACGTCGCCGAGACCCAAGCGTCAGCGGCCCGCGAGGTGTTGGTGCGATTCGGTGATCTGCGACCCACGTCGGAAGGAACCCTGGGCGTCGGACTCCGCGAGGGTGCATCGGCGGTCGCGGCGGTCATTCGCGCTCTCGACGACGCGACCATCCACGTGCGGCACCTCGAACTCAACGAACCAAGTCTCGATGACGTGTTCGCCGAAGCGACCGGTCACCGCCTCGAAGGTGCCGAGGCGCCCAAGCAATGACCCTCGCTCTCGCGACCCGCCACACCGCGTGGCTCACGTACCGCAGTGTGCTCGGACGGCTTCGCCAACCGGCGGCCCTCACGCCGTCGTTCGTGTTTCCTCTCTTCTTCGCCGCACTCGGGAGCGCGAGTTTCAGTCGCATCGCCGATCGTCCCGATTTCCAGGAGATCGCGTCGTCGTTTCTCAACTACGCCGTGGCCGGGGCGGTCGCCCAAGGAGTGCTCTTCGCATCCACATCGGCGGCGGGCGACTTGGCCACCGACATCGAACAGGGTTTCTTCGAACGACTTCTCGCATCACCCGTGTCGCGCACGTCCATTCTTCTCGGCCGTCTCGGTAGCGCGATGGTCGTCGCCGTCGTTCAGGTGACGGTCTTCATGATCATCTTCATGGCGTTCGGCGCGCGGATCGAAAGCGGGCCCATCGGATTCATCGGGCTCGTCGGATCGGGAGCCTTTCTGTCGCTCGCCATCGGTGGGCTCATGTCGGGGATGGCCATCAAGTCGGGAAGCCCCGAAGTGGTTCAGGGTTCGTTCCCCCTCGTGTTCGCACTCATGTTCTTGTCGTCGGCCTTCTTTCCGCGTCAATACATGACCGGCTGGTACCGCACCGTCGCCGACTGGAACCCCTTGTCGCACATCGTCGAAGGAATGCAAGGTTTCATGAATCAGCCTCTGGCCGCCGACATGTTCTGGCGGGCCTGGCTGATTCCCCTCGGCCTGGCCGTCGTGAGCATCGCGTTCGGTCTGCGTTCGCTGTCGAAGAGATTGGCGGCGTTGTGACCGCCACGTTGCACCAACCCAGTACCCCGGCGGTGATCGCGGCCACCGTTCGACGAACCTTGCTCCGTGTTCGACGCATGCCGGCGGCGTTCGTTCCGTCGATGGTCATGCCGGTCTTCCAATTGATCGCGTTCTCCGGAGCCTTCGGAGCGGCCGTGAAATTCGCCGGCATCAAGAACGCCATGGATTGGTACGTTCCCCTCAACGCAGTTCAGGGGGCGAGTTTCGGTGCGATGGGCGTGAGTTTCGGACTCATCAACGACATGCAGACGGGGTTCTTCGACCGCCTGCTGATGGCCCCCACCAAACGGTGGTCACTCGTGGTGGGTCCGATGGCGGGTGCGCTCGTGCGCGCCGCTCTTCCGATCGTTTTGGTGTTCGTGGTCGGATTCATCGGTGGCATGAACGTGCCCGGCGGTCCAATGGCCTTCGTCACCATCGTGATCGCGGCCATCGGCATCGCCTTGGTGGCCGCGGCCTTCGCCCTTGGTCTCACCTTCCGGATGCGCAACATGGGTGCGGCCACACTCACTCAATTCGCGGTCTTCTTCACGATCTTCTTGTCGACCTCGCAGGTTCCACTCGCTGCGATGAGTGGCTGGTTGCACGCCGTCGCTCGCATGAACCCGATGACCAACGTGTTACGCCTCGCTCGTCAGGGACTACTCGGTGACGTCACCTGGTCGGGCACCTGGGGAGGGTTGGTCGCGCTGGGCGGAATGCTCGTCGCATCGACCTGGTTCGCCCTGTCGGGCCTCAAGTCGCTGGAGAAGTGACCACTGCGCCGGGCGGAAGTTCGCCGAGCAGCGCGTCGGACACCCAGCACTTCGTGAGGTGCAGCGTCGACCTGATACGCACCACTCGCTTGGGTTCGGTCACCGCTCGGCCGCACATCGACAACGCGGCTTTCACGCACGCGTCGTCGTCGGCGAGCACCATCGGCATTCGACTCCGACGCACACCCGACGGCCCGGCCGTGAAGCAGTTGACGTAGGTCTTCTGCCAGTCGATCTTCTCGGCCAAGCGCACCGGAATGAAGTCGGCCAGTCCGATACCGAGCAGATTGCCGGCCGACACATCGGTGATGTCGAGCAGAACGATCGTGGCGATTCGTGGCGTCTCCGGATCGGCCAGACCGTGCACCCAGAAGCGCCCGGTCACGTTCGGGTCCATTCCGGTTCCGGAGATGTCCTTGCCCGCGCGCTCGACGATGAGAACGTCGATCTCGTCGAAAGGCAGCGGTGGTACGAGCGTGCGTGCCAATTCGGCCAACTCGGTTTCGAGTGGGCCACCCACGTCGGTCGCCGTGAGTCCGGCGATACGAACCACGTCGCCCGAAGCCGACTCGACCGATGCCACCCCACCCAACAACCGACCGGTCGCGCGCAACGCGGTGATCCCCGCGTACAAGCGCTCACGCATCTCTTCGGGTCCGCACGAGTGGATCTGCGCGGCACCGGGTTGCTTTCCGAAACCGACCACCGCCATCTTCGTGCAACCGCTCTCGATCGGTCCCTTGAAGCACGTGTGCGGCTTCATGCGGTTGACGGGAAGTATGCGATCGGCCGCCGCCGCGTGCTCGTCGAGATAGATGGGCATTCCGTTCGCCGTGCGGGCCACTTCGACGGTCTTCATCGTGGCGCGAATCTCGGCTCCGACGGCTTCTTCGGTCATTCCGAGCGCGTGCAGCATCGCGATCTGACCGTCGGCGGTGGCGCCACCGTGACTCCCCATCGCCGGCACCACGAACGGCTCGGCACCCAGAGCTCGCAAACCACTCACCGCGCCGCGCAGCATCTCGACGCGCTGCGACAGACCTCGACTCCCACCACCAACGGCCACGGTCATTCCCGGTGATACGTCGGACGCCAGGCGACTCAGCACTTCGTCGTGCACCGCACGTTCGACGTCACCCACCGTTTCGGGGTCGGGCATCGTCAGTCGGACTTCGTGCAACGTGGGAACCGTGAGCAGCGGATCGAAAGGAAGTTCGACGCCCGCGCTCAACTGCTGCCACGACGACGAGCTCGATCCGGCCATGCCACATCGTGCCAGATGGCCTACGCTCCGCGCGTGCGCATCGTCTCGCTGCTCCCGTCCACCACCGAGATCGTGTTCGAACTCGGGCTGGCCGACGACCTTCTCGGCGTCACGTTCGAATGCAACTTTCCGCCCGAAGCCCGCGCGGGTCGCGAGATCGTGGTGGGTGGAATGGACACCAAACACCTCACGCCGCTCGAGATCGATGAGATGGTCCGCGAGCGCTTGGCCCGTGGCGACGAGTTGTACCGCCTCGACGAGGACGCGTTGTCGCGTTGCGATCCCGATCTGATCTTGAGTCAAGACCTGTGCCGCGTGTGCGCGGTTCCGAGCGGCGACGTCGACGAAGCGGTCGCCCGTCTGAACTGCCGAGCCCAGGTTCTGCAGATCGATCCGCAGACCCTCGACGAGGTGATCGCGTCGGTGCTCACCGTGGCCGAGGCCGCCGGCGTACCCGACCGCGGACGCGATCTCGTGGACGCCCTGAACCAACGACTCACCCGCCTGGCCGCCCAGGTGGCCGGGCAACGACGTCCGCGGGTCTTCGTTCTCGAGTGGATCGACCCGGCCTTCCTCGGTGGCCACTGGGTTCCCGATGTGGTGATGGCGGCCGGTGCCGAGCCGGTTCTCACCCGACCCGGTCAGAGGTCGGTCCCGGTTTCCTGGGACGACATCGCCGCCGCCGCACCCGAACACGTGGTGGTCTCCCCCTGCGGGTACGACCTGGAGGGCGCCGTCGAACAAGCCCGGACCGTGCTCGATCGACTTCCGTCCGAGGTGACCGTGTGGGCGATCGACGCCGATGCGGTCATGGTCCGACCCGGACCCCGATTGGTCGAGGGGGCCGAGGCGTTGGCGGCGGCTTTCCACGGGATCGCACCACTGCCCGACCGGATCATCCGCCGGATTCGCTGACCGGATCGCCGAGTCGTCGGCAGGCGGTCCGGCGGTCCGGCGATCCGGCCCGTCCGTTGTGCCGCACCCCAGGCCATGGGGCAGACTGGGGGTCCGCCCGCCGCGGACATCGAGGCGGGCCGCCAAAGGGGGTATCCGTGCAAATCCGTGTCACCGTGAACGGCGTCGAGCACGTGTCCGACGTCGAACCCAGAACTCTTCTCGTGCAGTACGTGCGCGAGGCGCTCGGCCTCACCGGAACGAATGTCGGTTGCGACACGTCGTCGTGCGGCGCGTGCAGTCTTCATGTCGATGGCGAAGCAGCGAAGAGTTGCACTCTTCTGGCCGTACAGGCCGATGGCGCACAAGTCACCACCATCGAAGGTCTCGCCGGCAAGGACGGCTCGTTGCATCCGATGCAGAAGGCGTTCATGGAGAACCACGGCTTGCAGTGCGGTTATTGCACACCCGGCATGGTCATGGCAGCCACCTCGCTCCTCAAGGAAATCCCCAACCCCACCGAAGAAGACGTGCGCATCGGCCTCGAGGGCAACCTCTGCCGCTGCACCGGCTACCACAACATCGTGAAGGCCGTTCTGGCCTGCGCAGGGAAGTGAGTCGACGATGATTCCCGCAGCTTTCGATTACGTTCGCGCAGGATCGGCCGCCGAGGCCATCTCGCTCATCGGTCAGCACGGATCCGATGCCAAGTTCCTCGCGGGTGGCCACAGCCTCCTGCCGCTCATGAAGTTGCGTCTCGCGCAGCCGTCGGTTCTGGTCGACATCGGTCGCGTGACGGACCTGTCGTACATCAAGGACGCCGGCGATCACATCGCCATCGGTGCGCTCACGCGCCACATGGACGTCGAGAAGTCGTCGGTGCTCGCGCAGCACGCGCCGCTCTTGGCCCACGCGGCCGGACACGTGGGTGACCCGCAGGTTCGCCACCGCGGCACCATCGGTGGTTCGATCGCCCACGCCGATCCGGCGTCCGATCTGCCCGCCACCACCCTGGCCCTCGGTGCGACGTACGTCGTACAGGGTCCCAAGGGATCCCGCGAGATCAAGGCCAGCGACTTTTACCTCGGCTTCCTCGAGTCGGCTCTCGCCCCCGACGAGATGCTCACCGAGATCCGCGTGCCGAAGATGAATGGTGCCGGCTGGAGTTTCCAGAAGTTCAACCGTCGCGCTCAGGACTGGGCCATCGTCGGTGTCGCCGCGTGGCGTCGCAACGGAGATTCGGGAGTCGCTCTCGTGAACATGGGTCAGACACCCGTGCTCGCGTCGAGCGTGGCCGGCGCGCTCAAGAGCGGAGCATCGATTGCCGATGCTGCCGAGCTCGCCGTAGCCGAAGCGTCACCGAGCGCGGACAACAACGCGAGTGTCGAGTACCGCACACACCTGGCCAAGGTGCTCGTGCGGCGCGCACTCGAACAAGCCAGCGCCTGACCCGGCGCCTCGCTTCTCACCGTTAGCCTCGCCTGTCGTGCGAGGTTGGCCCCTGCTCCGCAACGCCCTCTTGGTGGCGTACGTCGGTGCGTTCATCTGGTCGTTCAACCACAACGGTCTGCCCATCGCGCGCATGGCCGTTCTGGGTTGGGTGGCGGCCGCGTTCGTGATCGGCAACACGGGCAAGTCATGGCGGTCGCAAACGCGCATGGTGCGCGATCTCGCTCTCTACGGCGCGATGTGGATCTCGTACGACTACAGCCGCGGCATCGCTGACACGCTCGGCTTTCCTCTCCAGGTTCAGACCCCCTACAACCTCGACCGCGTCCTGTTCTTCGGGAGCGATCCGATCCGCTGGATGCAGGATCAGTTCCTGCGCTCGGATGTGCGTTGGTACGACGTTCTGTTCTCCATCGTGTACTTCACGCACTTCTTCCTGCCGGTCGCGGCGTCGGTGTACCTCTGGATTCGCTGGCGCGACGAATGGCTCCGTTACATCCGCCGATTCGCCACGGTTCTGTTCGTGGGTGTCGCGACCTTCGTGGTTCTTCCGACCGCTCCCCCCTGGATGGCCGCGAGCGAGAAGTACCCGTACCAGATCACCGATCCGTATTCGCGAACGACCGGACGAGGCTGGACCGAGCTCGGTCTCGAGACGGTGACGAACGTCCTCATTCGCGGCCGACAGTGGGCCAACCCTACCGCCGCGTTTCCGTCGCTGCACGCGGCGTTCGCGTTGTTCGTGGTGATGTTCTTCTGGCATCGCATACCCCGCCCCTGGATGCGCTATGCGGCCGCGTCGTTCCCGGTTCTGATGGCGTTGAGCCTCGTCTACTTCGCCGAGCACTACGTGGTCGACGTTCTCGCCGGCTGGCTCCTCGTGGTCGGCTCGTTCTGGTTCTGGGGACGCTGGGAGCGTCGTCGAATGCCCGCGGTCGAACAGGAGCCCGTACTAACCTGACCGACGAGAGGTGAACCTGTGAGCAGCGTGGGCGACGAAGGCGAATTCGACCCACGGCACCTCGATGCGATCGCCGATGCCGATCCCTACCCGTACTGGTACGAGGACGCCGACGAACCCGAAACCAACCCCATGCTCGTGCGCACCGAAACGTGCGACCTGTGCATCGTGGGCGGTGGGTACACCGGCCTCTGGACGGCGATCATCGCCAAAGAACGCGATCCATCACGTGACGTGGTCCTGATCGAGGGCCACGAGATCGGATCGGCGGCCAGTGGACGCAACGGTGGCTTCATGGATGCGTCACTGACTCATGGAGTCGCCAACGGTCAAGAACGCTTCCCCGACGAGTTGCCACTCCTCGAAGAACTCGGCCTCGACAACCTCAATCAGATCGAGGCGGCGATCAAGCGCTACGGCATCGACTGCGACTACGAGCGCACCGGTGTGATCGACGTGGCCTACGACTCACACGCGCCGAGCTATCTCGACGAACTGCGCGACGACTTCCAACAACTCAGGTCGTTGGGCCAGAAGGTGTCGTGGCTCGATCGCGATCAGATGCGCGCCCAGGTCGACTCGCCCACGTACACCGGCGGGCTGTGGCACCACGATCGTGCCGCCATCGTCGATCCGGCCCGCCTCGCGTGGGGATTGAAAGCGGCCGCCGAGTCGCTGGGAGTCCGGATCTACGAAGACACCAAGGCCACCAGCATCGAACGCGACGGGGTCGGCATCATGGTGCACACACCGCTCGGCCGCGTTCGCGCCGGCAAGGTCGCCTTGGCCACCAACGCGTTCAAGCCGCTGCTGCGTCGACTCCGCCACTACATCGTGCCGGTGTACGACTACTGCATGGTGACCGAACCGCTCACCGACGAGCAGTTGAGTCGTATCGGTTGGAAGAACCGACAAGGACTCTCCGACATTCCGAATCAGTTCCACTACTACCGACTCACTCAGGACAACCGAATCCTGTGGGGTGGCTACGACGCGGTGTACTTCTTCCGTGGCAAGGTCAACGTCGAACAAGAAAGTCGGCCCGAGTCGTGGGCCCGCCTCAGCACTCACTTCTTCCGAACGTTCCCGCAACTCGAGGACGTGCGCTTCTCGCACGCCTGGGGTGGTGCCATCGACACCTGTTCACGGTTCTGCGTCTTCTGGGGCCGCGCGCTCGGTGGTCGCGCCGCGTACGCACTCGGTTACACCGGCCTCGGCACGGCGTCATCGCGCTTCGGTGGTGAAGTGATGCTCGATCTTCTGGACGGCAAGCGTTCGGTGGCCACACAAACCGACTTCGTGAAGGAGAAGCCGGTTCCGTTCCCGCCCGAGCCGTTCAAGTTCCTCGGCATCCAGGCCACACGTTGGAGCCTCGATCACGAAGACAAAACCGGCAAGCGCAACATGTGGCTACGTACACTCGATCGACTCGGGCTCGGCTTCGACACCTGACGTCGAGGTAGCACCAGCGATTCAGGGCGCCGGGGGGCTCAGGAGTTGGTTGATCGCAGGAACCAGTCGATCCGCGGCTATGACCTCCAGATCGGCCAACTCGAGATGGACGCCGTCTGGCCGAAGACTTCCCCGGCCGCCCGCCTTCTCCTCGGCCTCGATCACGAATGCAGCCCAGTCGATGATCGAGGCATCCGGCCATTGAGCCACGTAACTCTGAATCGACTTGTTCCAGGCATCGATGCGCTTCTTCGACGAGAACGGCGCCGCTCCCAGTGTGCCGCCGTACACCCGCGGACTACTGAGAAAAGCGAACTTCGATCCTGTGGTCGACCCGACCGAGAACAACGTCTCCAAGGTCGCCCGCTGGCGAGCTTCGAACTCAGCATCGCCCACTTTGAACCACTTACCGTCTGGCTCGTATCGCTGTTCGGACTGTTGGGGTACGGAATAGACGAGGAGAACGAGGTTGGGTTCGAACTCGGTCAAGGCAGTGGTCCATTGCGGATCGACTCGTGGGCAGGCCGAGACGTCGAATTCGACTCCACCCCACCAGCGAACCGTCTCCACCGGGGCGAGCGGACAGTTACGTCCCCCGGCCCACAAGATGTCAAGACTGGATCCCGCGACTGCATCGAGAGCCTGAGCGAGACCGAACGACGTGCTGTCACCGATGACCAAGACCCGCTTTCGCGCATCGGCCGACGGGAACTCCACCTCCCGAGCCAAGGACTCGAATGCCGTGACGAGTCCGGCATCCTCGGACCCCGGTGCCACGCCAACGATCGAACGTTCGCGTGCGACCACCTGGTCGATTTCCGAAGACAGTTCATCGATTGGTCCGCTGTCGACGAACAAAGTCGGGCGATCTCCGAGAGCGCCGACGACCGAGGACAGGTAGCCCGCAGCCATCACGTACTTCAGATCCCGCCACTCTGGTCTCTCGAGAAGAAGGCGCGCCGATTGATCCCCTACCAGCCTCTTGTGAAGAAGACGTTCATTCGAACCAAAAGTGGCCACGACCAAGTCCACCGCCCGGACCGATTCCATCGATGCCAATGCGGCGGCGATCGACGGACAGCCGTCGACGATCTCGCTACCCGCGCGCAACGGGCACCGTTCGGGAAGTCCGGAAACGAATTCGACGGTTCGACCGTCGGGCAAGGTTGCCGGTAGATCACGACCCATGTCTCCGAGAACCGCCACACGGATGTCCGCCACCGGGACGGTCGTGACGGGTGCCGCGTCGACAACGATCCCGTCGGAAAGAGTTGGCTCACCCTGGCCGAACGACACCACCTCGTCGGGTGCATCGAGGCCGGCCAACACGGGCACGGTGAATTGCGGGACGATCAGAATCGTGGAGACGACGGCCACCACCGCACCGCCCGCGGCCGTCGCGGCCCGACGGAATCCGACCAGTACGCGACGGCGGCGCACGGGATTCTCGATCAGGAAGTACGACAGCACGGTGATCGCCACCGTGACCGCGACACGAACGAGCACGAGTCCGAATCCGCCGAAGCCCATTCGCTGTTCGTCGAGGACGACGATCACCGGCCAGTGGAAGACGTACAGCCCGTAACTCACACGGCCGATGGCAACGAGCGAGCGACGGCTCATCAACCAATTGACCGGACCTGGAACCAATGATCCGAGGATCACCGCGACCGACACGAGCGAGAACGCCGCCAATCCTCCTGAGTACACGATGCCGTCGTCGATCGACACCGTGGCCACGGCGACACCGAGTGCGACCACTCCCGCGCTGGCAGCGATGGCGAACGCCTTCGCGACTCTCGTACTGATCGCGCGACCGATTGGCAGAAGGGTCGCCAACACGGCTCCGGCCAGTAGCTCGGCGGCTCGAACGTGAGTGCCGTAATAGATGAGATTTCGCGAGTCGGCGAGCAAGCCCGCCACGACGCTCGTCACCATGAGCCCGGCGAGAACGAACCCGACCGAACGTCGTGCGCGAACGAGCAGACCGGCCATCAGCAAGGGGAAGACGACGTAGAACTGCTCTTCGATCGCCAGCGACCAGAAGTGCTGCACGGGTGAGGCACCGTTGCTGAAGAGATCGGCGTACGTCTGCGAACTGGACGCGAACCGCCAGTTGGCCACGTAGCCGAGGGCCGCTCCGAGATCACCTCGCAATCGGGGTGACCGAAGCGACTCGATGGCCACGGCCAAGCCGGCGACGATCGCGATGCCGAGCAACGCGGCTGGCATCAGGCGACGGAATCGGCGCGACCAGAAATCGAGCAACGAGAATCGCCCAGTCGAGTCGAACTCGTCGAGGATCAACTGAGTGATGAGATAGCCCGACAGCGTGAAGAACAGCGACACCGGCAGGAACCCACCGGCGAAGCCGGCGACTTCCAAGTGGAACGCCATGACCAACAGCACCGACAGCGCACGGATGCCATCGAGGGCGGGAACATAGGCCAGACCTCGAGACTCCCCCACCTCGAAGAGATTACTTGTGGGCTCAGGGGCAACGTAGGGTGAGGCGGTTCACATGAGTACGGCAGCCACGACCTCCACGCCCTCACTTCTTCCGACCATCGTCGTCGGTATCGGTGCTGGCCTCTTGTCGGGGCTCTTCGGTGTCGGCGGCGGCATCCTCGTGGTTCCGGCTCTGGTGATGGTTCTCGGGTTCGATCAACGGCGCGCGAGCGGCACATCCCTCGGTGCCGTGCTTCCCATCTCGATCGCCAGCCTCATCACGCATTGGTCACAGGACAACGTCGACTGGAGCGTCGCGCTGTGGTTGTCGATCGGTGCGATCGGCGGCGCCATCTACGGAACGAAACTCATTCACGTTCTTCCGCGCAAGACGCTCGGCTACATGTTCGCGGGCGTCCTCGTAGTGACTGCGATTCGGCTCTACATCCCCACCGAAGCCGACGGACGCGACGCCATCGGGTTCCTCTTCGCCGTGGCCATGATCGCCGTCGGTTTCGCGACCGGCGTGCTGGCCGGCCTGCTCGGTATCGGCGGTGGCGTCGTGATGGTGCCGGCCATGATCGTTCTGTTCTCCGAGATCCCCGTGATCGCCAAGGGCACATCGGCCGCGGTGATCATTCCGACCTCGATCATGGGAACGATTCGTAACCGCAAATCGAAGAACATCGACATGCGCGTGGCCGCGATCGTGGGAGTGGCGGGCATCCCCACCGCCATCGTCGGTGGCATCATCGCCGACGTGATGGACGACACCGTGTCGAACGCCCTGTTCGCCACACTCGTTCTGATCGTCGCCGCGCGAATGATCAACGACGTTCGCAAGTCGTGACCACCACCGCGACCGCCACCACCACGGATACGGCCGTCGCGCGCTTCTAGAGACTCGGGATCAACGACGCCAACTGGCGGAACTCGTCCATTGTCACCTTGGTCGGATCGGGCGACAACACCTGCACACACACATGGTCGGCGCCACCGTCGAGATGAGCCTTGATGCGGGCTTGGATGTCGTCGAGCGATCCCCACGCCACGATGGCGTCGACCAATGCATCGGTGGGGCCGGCGATGTCCTCGTCGGTCCAACCGAGACGCTTCAAGTTGTTCGTGTAGTTAGGAAGCCCGAGGTAGGTCTTCATGAATCCGCGAGCGATGGCACGGGCCTCGCTCGCATCACGCGAGAACACCACCGCCTGCTCGGGTGCCAACAAGGCATCCGGACCCATGGCAGCGCGCGCGATGGGTGTGTGCTCCACCGGGACGAAGTACGGATGGGCACCCATCGTGCGCTCGGCCGCCAACTTGAGCATCTTGGGTCCGAGAGCCGCGAGCGCACGAGCGGGCGGCGCTGACGGCTGGGCTGCGAAATAGAGACCACGGTCCATGGCATCGAGGTACTTGACCATGGTGGAGTACGGCTTGTCGTAGTTGCCACCATGGAAACCTTCGACCGCCGGCTGATGGCTCACACCGATGCCGAGCAGGAACCGATCGGGGAACGCTTCGGTGATGGTCTTCCAGCCGGCTTGCATGGTCATCGGAGAACGAGCGTGCAGACTCGCGATACCCGTGGCGAGGATCAGTTTGTCGGTGGCCGACAAGAGCAGGGCGGTCGACGCGAACGGTTCACGACCCACGGCTTCGGGAACCCACACCGTCGGGAAGCCCAACTCTTCGATCTGTGCAGCGAACTTCTGGGCTTCGCGCATGGGCTGAACATCGAGTTGGAACGTCCAGAGTCCGAGTTTTCCGAGGGCTGCTTTCGTGAGGGCCATGCGGTGAAACTAGGCGACTTTCCGTGCGCCATCACGATCGGGACTACCTTCGACGCATGGCCGAATCCCCACATCACGCGATCGCCACCACGCTTCTCGACGGCATGGTGCAGGCAGCCTCTCCCGTCGTCTCCCCCGATGGCCGATACGTGTCGTTCGTGACCAGCCGCGTCGATCTGGAGAAGAACACGTACAAGTCGCAAGTGTGGTTGGCGTCCACCACGGGTGAATTCGCCCCGTATCCACTCACGTCCGGAGATCCGGGCGAATCGCAACCCGCTTGGTCTCCCGACTCGCGTCAGTTGGCGTTCGTGTCGGGCCGCGAAGGCGCACAAGGTGCCAAGAAGGGCGAGCGCACACTGCACGTGATCCCGGTCGCGTCACCTGGCGAGACGCGAACGATTGCGGTACGAAAGGACGGTCTCGATTCGCCGACGTGGTCTCCCGACGGTCGCTTCATCGCGTTCACGTCACGAGTGCCCGACGAGCGCTACTCGGCCGACGACGAATCGTGGCAGTCACCGCGACGCATCACGTCGTTCTTCACCCGACTCGACGGTGAGAACTTCGTGTTCGATCGCCCGAATCACGTGTGGATCGTCGCGGCCGACGGAACCGGAGTACCGCGCGATCTGACGCCGGGCGATCACGACCACGGATCGTTCTGCTGGACGGCCAACTCACGAGCGCTCGTGGTGGCGGCGGCCCGACACGCCGACTGGGATCTCGACTTGGCCACCGATCTCCACCTGGTTCCTCTCGACGGGCCGATCACTCCCCTCACTGATCGCAGCGGTGTGTACTCGTCTCCCAGCACGAGCCCCGACGGCAAGCGAGTGGCCTTCCTCGGTTACGACGATTCGAGCATCTATCCGCAGAACGTGCGGGTGGGAGTTCTCGATCTGGCCACCTCGACGTACTCGTGGGTATCGACCGACGTCGACCGCACCTTCGAGACGACGGTCGGCAACGTCGCCCCGGTCTGGATCGACGATGCCACCATCCTTGCCACCGCCGAAGATCGCGGCCAGTGCCACCTCATGCGCATCGACGCGCGTGGGACCACCGCACCCACCGCGGTCACCACCGGAGCCCGCTGCGTGAAAGCGTTCGATCATCGTGCGGGCATCACGGCTGCCGCGGTCTCGAGCTCCACGCGACCCACCGAGATCCACCTGTGGCGAAACGGAAACGAAACGGTTCTCACGAACGTCTCGGCCGACATCGTGGCGCGCGTGAAGCCAGTCGACTGGGAACGGTTCGCCGTTCCGGTGAAGAACCCGACACGTGATATCGATACGAAAATCGACGCCTGGATCATGCGTCCGCACGACTTCGACGCAAACAAGACGTACCCGGTGATCCTCAATGTTCACGGCGGCCCGCACACTCAGTACGGCGAGACCTACTTCGACGAGTTCCAGGCTCAGGCGGCCGCCGGATTCGTGGTGGTGGCGTGCAATCCGCGTGGATCATCGGGACGCGAAGAAGCGTGGGGTCAGGCGATCATGGGCCCCAAGCATCCGAAACGACCCGGCACCGGATGGGGTGGAGCCGATCTCGAGGACGTTCTGAACGTTCTCGACACCGCACTCGAGCGTTACCCGTTCTGCGACCGCGGTCGTGTGGGCATGCAAGGCGGTAGTTACGGCGGGTACATGGCCACACTGCTGGCCGCTCGTCACGCCGGACGACTTCGCACGGTGTGCACCGAACGATCGGTCAACAACTTGCTCACCGAGGAGTGGTCGAGCGACATCGGCACCATGTTCCGCGTCGAACACGGCCCCGATCCGGTGGCCGACCCCGACGAATACACCCGGATGTCACCCAGTGCTCTCGCGCGTGACATCGACGTCCCCGTCCTCATCGTGCACAGCGAGAACGACTTACGGTGCCCGATCAGCCAGGCCGAAGAACTCTTCGTCACGCTGCGACTGATGAAGAAAGAAGTGGTCTTCTATCGATTCCCGGCCGAGACGCACGAGCTGTCACGTAGCGGGTCACCCGTGCATCGTCGTCAGCGGTTCGAAATCATTCTCGACTGGTTCGCCGAGAAGCTCGCCTAGTCGTGACGACTACTCGTGACGTTCACTCGTTACGACTACTCGTTGGGTTCACTCGTGACTTTCACTCGTTACGCAGCCAGTGGTCGATCAACTTGCGGGCGATCGAGATCCCGGGAGGAATCGGCGGCAAGTCGTCCTTGCGATACCAATTCGCGTCCATGATCTCGTTCGGATCGCACACGATGTCACCGCTCACCCATTCGGCCCGGAAACCGAGCATGAGACTGTGCGGGAACGGCCAGGGCTGACTTCCGAGATAGCGAACGTTGCCCACCTCGACGCCGACTTCTTCGCGCACCTCGCGTACGACCGCACCTTCGAGGGTCTCGCCTGGCTCGACGAATCCGGCCAGACACGAATACATCGGCGCGCGGAACTGCACACCTCGCGCAAGCAGTACTTCCTGATCGGGTCCGGGCTCACCGCGCGTGACGAGTGTGATCATCGCCGGCGCCAGTCGCGGAAAGGCCACCAGACCACACGCCGGACACTTCGTGGCCCGTTCGTTTCGAGCGAGTTCGGTCGCGGTCCCGCACCGACCGCAGAAGCGATGCGTGCGAGCCCAGTCGACGAGCTGCACGGCGCGCCCGGCCACGAGCCATTCGTCTTCCGAGGCGCGACCGAAGTAACTGAACAGGTCGAGGGCCGCACCCTCGGACGGATCGTCACCGCGCGGGACGTCGACACCCCACCAGGCGTGGCCGTCGAGCAGTCCGAGGAAGTGCACCGACCAGTCGTCGTGGGCGCGTCGATCGTCGACCCAGACTCGCGACTCGACCACGTGCACGTAACGATGTCCGGCAACCGAGTCGGGAGGCGTCATCCCGGGTTCGAATCGCGTGAGCCGGCTGATCACCCCCGGTGCGTAGGGATGGTCTGAGGGTCGGTTTCCGGACTGGGTCACGCCACGAGTGTGACCGTAGGATGCCCCTCATGTCGAACTCTTCATCTTCTGGTCGCTCCGTCGTGATCGTCGAGGCCGTCCGCACACCGGTCGGCCGCAAGAACGGTGGTCTCTCCACCCTGCATCCCGCCGAGATCCTCGGACTCGTTCAGAAAGAAGTCGTCCGTCGCACCGGCATCGACCCGGCCGCCATCGAACAGGTCGTCGGCGGCAACGTGAGCCAGGTCGGTGCTCAGAGCTTCAACATCACCCGCACCGCGTGGCTCTCGGCGGGTCTGCCGCTCACCACCGCGTGCACCACCGTCGACACGCAGTGCGGTTCGAGCCAGCAGGCAACCGGCCTGGCTGCGTCACTCGTCGCGTCGGGTGTCGTCGACATCGCCATGGCCTGTGGCGTCGAGTCGATGAGTCGCGTGCCGATCGGTTCGAACTCGGCCAAGTCGCTCGGCCTCGGCGTGCCGGTGCCCAGGAGCTACTTCGATCAGTACGAGTTCACGTCGCAGTTCGAAGGTGCCGAGCGCATCGCCGACAAGTGGAACATCACGCGCGCCGACACCGATGCGTTCGGTCTCGCGTCGCAACAGCGCGCCGCTCGCGCCTGGGCCGAGGGTCGATTCGATGGCCAGTTCATCGAGGTCGAGGCACCCGATCTCGACGCCGAGGGCAACCCCACCGGCACCACACATCGGGTCACTCGCGACGAAGGCATCCGCGAAACGAGCCTCGAGAAGTTGGCCACTCTCAAGCCGGTCGCGCGCGAGAACGGCGTGCACACCGCCGGCAACTCGTCGCAGATCTCCGATGGAGCCGCCGCGATCCTCATGATGACCGAAGAGAAGGCCAAGCAACTCGGCCTCAAGCCGCGGGCCCGCGTGGTCGACTCGTGCCTCGTGGGTGTCGACCCCGTCCTCATGCTCACCGGCCCGATCGATGCGACCCAGCGGCTCCTCGAGCGCAACAACCTCTCCATCGATCAGATCGACACCTTTGAGATCAACGAAGCGTTCGCGTCGGTGGTTCTCGCGTGGGCCAAGGAAGTGGGTGCCGACCTCGAGAAGACCAACCCGAACGGCGGTGCGATCGCCCTTGGTCACCCGCTCGGTGGTACCGGCGCGGTCCTCATGACCAAGGCCTTGTACGAGCTCGAGCGCACCAACGGTCGCTACGGCATCGTCTCGATGTGCTGCGGTGGTGGTCTCGGCACCGGCACTCTCATCGAGCGCATCTGACCGCCCGCCGCGCCAGCGGCCCTCCACATTCGGCCGTGCCGATCCACCGACGTGTCACGCGCTTCGTCTCGTACTCGCTCGTCACCTCGTTGATCGTCGGGGGTTCACTCGTCGCGAGTGGTTGTTCGAAGTCCGCACCGACTCTGTCGTCGGACGCCGACGGACGAATCGCCCGGGTGATCGACGGTGACACGGTCGATGTCGAGTTCGTGGTCGATGGGCGTTCTGTCACCGATCGAGTGCGACTCATCGGAATCGACACTCCCGAGACCAAGAAGCCGAACACCCCGGTCGAGTGCTTCGGTCCCGAAGCATCGGCGCGAATCGAACAGCTCGTGCCCGAGGGAACCGAGGTACGCGTGGTGCTCGATCGTGAAGAACGCGACGACTACGGACGGGTTCTGGCCTACGTGTATCGCTCGGCCGACGGCCTGTTCGTGAACCGCCAGTTGCTCATCGAAGGGATGGCCCGGGTGCTCTCCATTCGGCCGAACGTGTCGTTGGCAACAGAACTGCAAGCAGCCGAAGCCGACGCCCGCCGCGCTTTGCGCGGACTCTGGGGAGCCTGTCCCCTCGGGTAGCGTGACGGCGTGAGCGAACTCGCCGAACGGCTCGGCTACGACAGTGACACTCATTTGGTGATCCTGTCGTGTGACGACCTCGGCTCGTGCCACGCCGCCAACATGGGTGTGTACTCGGCCTTGCGCGAGGGTGTCGCCACCTGTGCGTCGGTCATGATTCCGGCTCCATGGTCACGTCATGCGGCACTGATGTATCGCGGCGAGGACGTCGGTGTTCACCTCACGCTGAACGCCGAACATCCGGCCTACCGCTGGGGTCCGATCACCCACGCGCCGTCGCTCCTGTCGGGCGATGGCGGTTTCCCGCGCGAGATCGACGATCTGTGGGAACACGCCGACCCCGCCGAAGTCCTCCGCGAGTGCCGAGCCCAGATCGAACGGGCGATTCTGTGGGGTTTCGACGTGACCCACCTGGCCCCCCACCTCTCCGCCATCACACTGCGGCCCGAATTCTTCGACGTGTACCTCGATCTGGCCGTCGAGTTCGACCTGCCGATTCGTCTTCCCTCGACGGTGAGCACCGAGGCGGCCGGGTTCCCGTTCCGCGATCTGGCCGCCGAAGAGGGCGTGGTGTTCCCCGACCACTTCGACCACGACTGGCGGGCCGGTAGTCGTGATCGCGTGTACTCGGCCATCTCGTCGTTGCCAGCGGGCGTGTCGGAGATTCACGTTCAACCCGCCATCGACACCGCCGAAGTGCGTGCTCTGGCCGGTGACGTGGCCGAGGGCTGGATCGACGATCTCGATCTCGTGGTGAACGACGCGACGCTGCGCACTCTCCTGCGCGAGTCGGGTGCGGTGTTGATCGGTTACCGCGAACTCCGCGACGCGATGCGCTCAGCCTGACCGAGCGACCAAGCGCGCCAGCGTGGCCGCCACGTCACCCGTCGACAGCGCATCGAACAACGGGCCCGACGGACCGGAGTTCTTCAACTTGCCGAGCATGAACGCCACCGACGGATCGAGCGAGGCATCAGCCAACGACACGCTCACGACGACCTCGGCGTCATCGGAACCATCGACGATCTCGTCGTTCTTGCCACGGGCCACGCGGTACTGAAGACGCGCGCCGCTCACGACGTGGTCGTCCGCTCGAGCTCGACCAGTCGCTGCGGCCGATCGACGCCAACGGGCAACGCCATCACCGTGGCGATGCCGTCGAACAAACAGATCTCCACGGCATCGGCCTCCGGCGAACTCACGGCCGATCGCGCGAGAACCCAGTCTTCCCATGGGTAGAGCGCCGACAGCTCGTCGTCGTCGAGACCGAACCACCACGCCTCGGTCGGGTCGACCTGAGTGGTGTGCGCCAACAGTGCCTGCGAGCGCACGTGCATGTGAGACGCGATGTGGAGCCGAGTGGTGACGCGATCGTCGTGACTCGGGCGCGACAACCACTTCTCGTCGAACGGTGACTTCCCCGACTTGGCGATCATCGCATCGTGCACCATGCGCATACGCGTCTTGGTCCAGACCGTGTAGTACATCTTGAGCGGCTGCCACGCCGGACCGGCCCACGGGTACCACGTGGGGTCACCGGCGCGCTCGAAGGCCACCACCGACACGTCGTGAACCTTCACGTGGTCGGGATGCGGATAGCCGCGTTGATCGTCGTTGTAGGTGATGATCACGTGCGGTCGAGTGCGCCGAATCACGGCCACCAGTCGTCCCACGGCTTCGTCGAGAACGGCCTGGTGGAAACAGTCCGGATTCTGATTGGTCGGTGAATCGACCATTCCCGAATCGCGATATCCGAGCATCACGACTTCGTGGAAACCGATGATCTCGGCCGAACGCGACAACTCGACGGGTCGCAACCGCGCCATGACGGCCTTCTCGTCGGCCGGATCGACCCCGTGGAACGGACCACCGGGCTCGCGGAGGGCCGGGTTCTGCAGATCGCCTTCTTCGCCACCGGTGCAGCACACGAGAACCGTGCGAACTCCGAGATCGGCGTAGGCCGCGAGCGTAGGGGCCCCCTTGGACGCCTCGTCGTCGGGATGAGCATGAACGGTCAGGACGCAGAGCGGATTTCCGTGTGCATCGAGACGCATGAACGAAACGCTAGTTCGCCGACCGGTGGACCCGTCGGGCGCACGGCGAGGAACTCGCGAGAGACGTAGCGTGTTGGACGATGACGCACGACACTGCCACCTCTCGCCGGGGTCAGGTGACCCTGATCGGCCTGGTGGGTCTGCTTCTCACGGCGTGTTCGACCGATGGCCGCGAGATGCGCCCCCCGCGCCCCGATCAGTCGCAGACGATCATCGAGAGCACTCTCGCTCCGGTTGCCGAGTTGAGTGGATTCGACGCCTCGATCGCGCCCGCGCCCACGTTCGCACTCACACTTCCCTGGTCCGAGGGTGGCCCGATCCCGGCCGACTACACGTGCGGCGGATCGGACGTGTCACCGCCGCTCGTCTGGTCGGGTGTTCCGGTCGACACCGCATCGTTGGCCATCGTCGTGACCGATCTCGACGCCACCACCGCCGACGGCCAGCCGTTCGTGCACTGGATCGTGGCCAACATTCCGCCGTCGATCACGGCGGTGCCCACCGACGGCACGATCGCCGGTTCGATCGAGGCCCTGAACGACTTCACCACCGCCGAGGCCCCTCGTTCGGGCTGGAGCGGCCCGTGCCCGCCCCTCGGCGCGACACATACGTACTCGTTCGAGGTGCGCGCCCTCGACCAGTTCATCGAACTGTCGAACGACAGTCCGGCCGCCGACCTCCTGGCGGCGATCGACGCCGCCACCGTGGCCACGGCGTCGGGGACGGGCACCGTCGTCGGCTGACCACGCTCCGCGTTCAGCCGACCACTCCGTGCCACAATGGCCCGATCGCGTCCACACCGTCTTCCCCCGACCGACCCGATGAGGTGAACCGCCACGCCGCCGCTTCGGCCGACCTCGTGGTGGTGGTCGACCGGGAAGGACGCGTGATCGACGCCAATCCGGCCGCCCGACGATTCGCCGAGGGTGCGGTGGGGCTGGCTGATCTGGTGGCGGCGATTCAGACCCAGATGCCCCGATCGATCACCGAACGTTGGCGCGGTGAGGTTGCTCTGCGGGATTCAAGGAGCAACCCGCTCGTGCTCGACTGCGAAGTGATCGTCCACGCGGGTTCGGTCCACTGGTCGGCCTGGTGTCGTGACATCACCGAGTCCAGTCGGGTTCAGGCCGCTCTGGCCCATCAGGCGACGCACGACGCACTCACCGGCTTACCGAACCGAACACTCTTCTCTCGTCGGGTGGCCGAAGCGATCGAACGCAGTCGGCGCGACGGCCGTGACCTCGCCGTGATGTACGTCGACATCGACCGTCTGAAGGACGTGAACGACACGCTCGGGCACGACTTCGGCGACGTCTTGATCACCACCATCGCCCGTCGCCTCGCCGTGAACACTCGACCGGGCGACGTGGTCGGCCGCGTCGGCGGAGACGAGTTCGTGGTGTTGTGCGAACGCATCGACGACGAGGACACCGCACTCGACGTTGCTCGTCGAATGTGCTCGGCGTTGTCGGCCCCTGTTGTTCTCCGAGGCATCGAGGTCGCGAGCGGAGCCAGTGTGGGTGTGGCCACGTCACGCGGCCTCGACACGTCGACGTCGTCCGTCGACGCCGCGCAGCAGTTGATGCGGGACGCCGACACCGCGATGTACCACGCCAAAGCGCGCGGGGGTGGGGCCTCGGCGTGCTTCGACGAAGCCATGCGCGTCGAAGCGTCCCGTCGCGCCCGACTGGCGGTCGATCTCGAGCGAGCCGTCGGCGACCGACGATTGCACCTCGAGTTCCAGCCGATCGTGCGGGCCCACGATTCACGTCTGGTCGCCTGCGAAGCGCTCCTGCGTTGGGAGCATCCGACCGAGGGGCTGCTCGCGCCGGCATCGTTCATCGACTTGGCCGAGCAGTCGGGGCTCATCGTGCCGATCGGTGACTGGGTACTCGACGAGGCGACCCGCACCCTCGCACTCTGGATGGACGAGGGTCGCGTCAACCGAAAGTTCCGCGTCCACGTGAACGTGTCGGCGCGTCAGGTGGCCGACCCGCACTTCGTCGAGAAGGTCGTCACCATCAGCGGTCTGCACGGACTCACACCTGCCAACATCGCGCTCGAATTCGACGAGACCTTGCTCGGCCGTGACGACACGCTGCGCACGTTGCAGTCGCTCCACCGGATCGGCGTGCAGTTGACGATCGATCACTTCGGTCGTGGTGGTTCGTCACTCACGACGTTGCGCAACGGTCCGGCCGACCACGTGAAGCTCGACGCTTCCCTCTCCGGAACAGTCGGCTTCGGCGACGATTCACTGTTCAGGAGCGTCGTTCAACTCGTGCACGCGCTGGCCGCCTCGGTGGTGGCCGAACACGTCACGAGCGCGAGCCAACACGAACGCCTGCGCACCCTCGGCTGCGACTATCTGCAAGGCCACCACATCGGTCGACCCGTGCGGGCCGAACATTTCTGGGCGGGCGCGCGGTCAGTGGGCGACTGACACCGCGTCGAGGTAGTCGGCGAACTTCTCGACGGCCGCCTCGCGACGGGTCGGGACGTGTTCGCGCGACGGATCGCTCGCTCGGTAGTTCTTCAAAATCTGACGAGCAACCGTGACCTTGTGCACTTCGTCGGGGCCGTCGTAGATACGGGCGGCACGGGCCGCGCGGTACATGGCCTCGAGGGGCAGGTCGGTGGTGTAGCCGAGGCTGCCGTGGATCTGGATCGCGCGGTCGATCACGTTGTAGAGAACCTTGGCGCCCCAGAACTTGATGACTCCGATCTCGACCCGAGCATCGCTGTAGTGCTTGCCCGCAGCGTGTAGCTGATCCATCTTCCACGCGGCCTGGAGCGTGAGCAGACGGGCAGCCTGCATCTCGGCGTAGCTCTCGGCGACCCAGTCCTGGATCATCTGCTTGTCGGCGAGGATGCTGCCGTGCGTGTAACGCGTGAGCGCTCGCTCGCACAGCATGTCGAAAGCGCGTTGGCTCTGCCCCAACCAGCGCATCGCGTGATGGATACGACCGGGTCCGAGTCGCTTCTGAGCGAGCGCGAAACCTTGGCCGATGCCGTCCTGGCCGCCCACGATGTTCTCGAACGGAACGCGCACGTTGTCGTAGATGATCTCGGCGTGACCACCGGGCTCACCGGTCTTGTGATCGGGCTCGCCCATGGTGGGCACGTCGCGCACGATGTTCACACCCGGGGTGCGGGTCGGAACGATGATCATGGAGAAGGCCTTGTACGCGCTGGTTTCGGCATCTCCGGTGCGCGCCATCACGATGAGGAAGTCGCTGATCGACGCATTGGACGAGAACCACTTGTGCCCGTTGATCACCCACTCGTCACCGTCGCGAACGGCTGTGGTCTTGAGCAGAGTGGGGTCGGCTCCCGCGCTCGGCTCGGTCATGCTGAAGCACGAACGCAACTTGCCTTCGAGCAAGGGCTGCATCCATTGCTCGCGCTGCTGAGCGGTACCGCCCACGGCGATCAACTCGGCATTGCCGCTGTCGGGAGCGTTGTTGCCGAAGATGCTCGGCGCGTACACGCACTGGCCGAGGATCTCGTGCATCAAACCGAGCTTCACCTGACCGAAGCCGAGCCCACCCATGTCGGGCGGAAGGTGAGCGGCCCAGAGACCGCGCTTCTTCACTTCTTCCTTGAGTGGAGCGGTGACCTTGGCGAACGTTTCACGGCCCTGCGGAGTGCGCCACACATCGGCCAGGGTTTCGAGCGGAATGATCTCCTCACGCACGAATCCGCGCATCCAATCGAGCTTTGCTTCGAACTCGGGCTCGGTCTGGAAGTCCCATGCCATGAAATTCCCCCTGTCTGTTGGCGCGATGTGCGCACTGTGTCGAAAATTGCGGCGCCACGACGCCCCCGCGCCCGGCCCGACCCCGACGACCGTAGCAAGACGGGATACCTTGATCGTCACGCTGCTGTCGCGTTGACTTCACGACATGACCGAGTTCCCCCCGCCTCAACTTCCTGCGTGCACACGTCACCCCGATCGGCTCACCGGCCGGTCGTGTACTCGTTGTGGTCGTCCGGCGTGCAGCGACTGTCTCGTGACGGTGACCGTCGGTAGTCACTGCACCGAATGCATCAAGGCCAGTCGTCCCGCGGCGTCGGTTCGAGTGCGTGACTGGAATGCACGTCAGCCCATCGCGATCACACTCGTGCTCATCGGCATCAATCTGGCCGTCTTCGCGTGGGTTCTGATGGGCG
>VFZC01000026.1 GCA_016871355.1 Actinomycetota bacterium | reverse complement strand
GTCGGGTCTCGACGTCTTTCTCGATCGCACTCCGTTCTACGCCGAGAGCGGAGGGCAAGTGGGCGACACGGGCCGAATCGAAGGCCCGTCGGGCGTCCTCGAAGTTCTCGACACCACGTTCGCCGTTCCCGGTCTTCGCCGCCACCTCTGTCGAGTGGCGTCGGGCATCGTGTCAGCGGGGCAGTTGGTCCATGCGACCATCGATACTCGACGTCGGGCCGCCATCCGCCGGCACCATACCGGGACGCACATCTTGCACTGGGCCTTGCGTGAGGTCTTGGGCGAGCACGTCAAGCAAGCCGGATCGCTCGTCGACGATCAGCGGCTCCGCTTCGACTTCAATCATTACGCAGCCCTGTCGGCCGACGAGATCGCTCGTATCGAAGAGCTGGCCAATCACGAGACGCTCGTCAACACCTCGGTCAACGCGTACGAAACGAGCAAAGAGGAGGCTCTCGCCAAGGGAGCCATCGCCTTCTTCGGCGACAAGTACGGCGACACGGTTCGTGTCCTCGAGGCCGGACCTTCGGTCGAACTGTGCGGCGGAACCCACGTGTCGGCGACCGGAGACATCGGAATCATCAAAATCGTCTCCGAGGGTTCGATCGGTGCCAACCTGCGTCGAGTCGAGGCCGTGGCCGGATCGCGCAGTCTCGACCTCTTGCAACAACAAGACGCGACCCTCGGAACGATCGCCGATCTCGTCGGAACCGACGACGTCGTCGACGGTGTGAACCGGAAGATCGCCGAACTGAAATCGGCCCTCGACGAGATCAAGGCCTTGAAGGCGCGCGCGGCCCAGGGCCGAGCCGCCGAGTTCGCCGCGGCGGCTTCCGACGGTGTCGTGGTGCAACGCGTCGACGGTCTGGCCCCGGACGAGTTGCGTGATCTGGCGCTGGCGGTGCGCGCCGTGGCCGGCGTGCACCGGGTCGTGCTCGGAGGTCTCACTCCGACCGGAGGCGTGTCGCTCGTCGCGGCGGTGTCGTCCGGTCAGGGTTCGGCGGGAGATCTCATTCGAGACGCGGCCAAGGCGGTCGGTGGTGGTGGCGGCGGCAAGGGTGACGTGGCGACGGCTGGTGGCAAGAACCCGGCTGGGCTCGACGAAGCACTACGTATCGCGGCCGAGGTGGCGCGCTCCTGATGCGAGCCCTGGGCGTCGACCTGGGCACGAAGCGAATCGGAATCGCACTCAGTGATCGCTCAGGATTGATCGCTTCGCCGTATTCGGTGATCAGTCGTACGTCGAAACGTCGCGATTGGGCCGAGATCGCGCGCATCGTGACGGCGGAAGACGTCGAAACGATCGTGATCGGACTCCCGTTGAGTCTGTCCGGACACGAAGGGCCGGCCGCCGCGAGTGCCCGGCGCGAGGCCGATGAAATCGGTACGGTGACCGGTGTGCCAGTGGTTCTGTTCGACGAGCGCCTCACGACAGTGGCGGCTGATCGTGTTCTGAAAGAAGCCGACATACGGGCCAGCGATCGTCGTCGTCACGTCGACAAGGTCGCGGCGGCGATCATGTTGCAAGCGTGGCTCGACGGTCGATGAACGAGAGTCGCAGTTCAACCGGAACTTCGCTCGACGAACCGTACCCGGCTGATCCGTACCCGGCTGATCCGTACCCTGCTGATCCGTACCCTGCTGATCCGTACCCTGCTGATCCGTACCCTGCTGATCCGTACCCTGCTGATCCGTACGAAGTACTGCCCGCGGTCCGGTTGTCTCGCGGTCGCCGAGCGATCAAGACGGTGGCCTTGTTCCTCGTCGCCGGCCTCGTCATCGGCGTCATCTCCTACGGCTGGTCGCAGTGGAGATATCTACACAAGGTCAATCCCTCGGGCGATCCCTTGGCGGCGACCACCTTCGAGGTCCGCGACGACGACGACTTGCGTACGGTCTCCGAACGACTCGAATCGCTCGGCATCGTGGTCGACGCCGGGACGTTCCGACGCTATGCCGCCGACGAAGGCGGTCTCACCGTGGTGCCGGGTTTCTACACCCTTCGCCCGCGAGACCACATGGGAAATCTGCTGCGGGCTCTGCGCACATCGCCGGCCGAGACGTTCGTGAAAGTGACCTTCCCCGAAGGATTCACGGTGAGTCAGATGGCCCAACGTCTGGCCGACGAGATTCCCGGCTTCGATGCCGAAGCGTTCGTCGCGCGAGCGCTCGATCCGGCCTCGGTTCCGGGCACCGAGTACGTGCCGGCTGGAGCTTCGTCCCTCGAGGGATTGCTCTTCCCCGACACCTACTCGTTCGCCGTCAGTGAGAAACCCGTGCAGATCCTCAAACGGATGGTCGACTTGATGGCACGAGTCGGCCGTCAAGAGGGTCTCGATGACGCTCCGACCGTGCTGGGCTTGTCTCCGTACGAGGTTCTCACCGTTGCGTCATTGATCGAGCGCGAGGCCAAAGTGGCGGCCGACCGTCCGAAGATCGCCCGCGTGATCTACAACCGATTGACACTCGGCATGAATCTCGAAGTCGACGCGTCGCTGTTCTATGGCCAGGATCCCGAAACCGAATTCGCCACTCTCAAGGCCACCGATTCGCCGTACAACACCTACCTACGTAGTGGTCTCCCGCCCACGCCGATCGCCAATCCAGGGCGGGCGTCCATCGCCGCAGCATTGGCCCCCGCACCCAATCCCCGGGCCAATGACCCCATCTGCCGGAATATTCCCGCGAATTCGCTATGCGCTTACCTGTATTACGTACTCATCGACGCCGATGGCAATCACGAATTCGCAGCCACGCTCGAACAACACGAAGCCAACATCGCCATCGCCAGGGAAGGGGGAGTCTTGTGAGTCGCACGATTTCGGGTCGCACCCGTGTCGCTGGCGTGATCGGGTGGCCGGTCGAGCACAGCCTCTCTCCGGTGTTGCATGCAGCCGGCTTCGCATCGCTTGACATCGATTGGACGTACGTGGCGTTCCCGACGCCGCCTGACTCCGTGCACCGGGTCGTGGATTCCGCGCGAACCCTCGGAATAGCCGGCCTGAGCGTGACGATGCCGCACAAGACGGCCGTCGTCGAACTCTGTGACGGTCTCAGCGAGTCGGCCCGCAATCTCCAGAGTGTCAACACCATCGAATTCCGTTCGGACGGACGTACGATCGGACACAGCACCGACGGAGACGGTCTCGTCGACTCTCTTCGGAGCGAGGGCGTCGATCCGACGTCACGTGACGTCCTCGTCCTGGGTTTCGGTGGCGCCGGTCGGGCCGTCTGTGATGCCCTCGTTCGGCACGGGGCGCGACGGGTCGTCGTCGCCAACCGCTCACCCTTGTCAGCGGACCGACTGTCGGCAATGGGCCTCACGGGAGTGAGCGTCGTTCCGTGGTCGGGGCGCGACGTCGTCGCCTCGTCGTGTGACCTCGTCGTCAACTGCACGAGTGTCGGAATGGGCGACGATGCGACGAGCCCTCTCGACGAAGCCACGTTCACCGATCGACACGTCGCCGTCGACATCGTGTATCACCCGGCCGAGACGCCTTTTCTGCGCGGGGCCGCACACCGCGGTGCGCGCACGATCGGTGGGATCGGCATGCTCGTGAACCAAGCCGCGCGGCAAGAGGAGATCTGGACCGGGCGAATGCCCGACGTCGAGGCCATGAAACGGGCGGTCACCCAAGTACTCGGGCCGTTAGCCTGACCATGTGTTGCGTTTTCTGACCGCTGGCGAGTCCCACGGCAAAGCCCTCGTCGTGATCGTCGAAGGGTTGCCGGCTGGTCTGCCGGTGACAGCGGCCGACATCCAGAGCGAACTGTCGCGCCGGCGCCTCGGGTACGGTCGCGGACCTCGGCAACGATTCGAAGTCGACGAGATCACCTTGGTGGGCGGCGTTCGACATGGCCGAACGCTCGGTTCACCCGTGGCCATCGAGATCCTCAACACCGAATGGTTCCGCTCCGACAAGTGGCACAAGGAGATGGATCCGGCGCCGGGTAAGACCGAACAGCCTCTCACGAGCGTTCGTTCCTGGTCACGCCGATCTACCGGTATGCAGAAGTACGGTTTCGACGACGCCCGTGACGTTCTCGAACGAGCCAGTGCTCGCGAGACCGCCGCCCGCGTGGCCGCCGGAGCACTCGCCAAATTGTTGCTGTCGCATCTCGGCACATCAATCCTCTCGCACGTGACCCGCATGGGAGAAGTGACGTCCGTGGCCGGTGTGCGCCCCCAGCCGTCCGATCTCGCCCGAGTCGACGAATCTCCCGTTCGCTGTTTCGACCCCGCCGCCGAAGCGGCCATGATCGAGGCCATCGAAGCGGCCGCCAAAGACGGCGACTCACTCGGTGGAATCGTCGAGGTCCTTGCTTACGGAGTGCCGATCGGGCTCGGTAGCCACGTCCATTGGGACCGCAAGATCGACGGCCTCATCGCCCAATCGATTCTCAGCATTCAGGCCGTCAAGGGTGTGGAGATCGGCGACGGTTTCGACGTCGCGGGTCGTCGCGGCAGTGAGGCCCACGATCCGATCGTGTGGAACGCGGACAGCAATTCGTACGTGCGTCAGGGATCACTGGCCGGTGGCACCGAGGGCGGCATGACCACAGGAGAGCTTCTCGTCGTACGGGCCGCCATGAAACCATTGGCCACGCTCAACCGGCCGACGCTCCCCACCGTCGACGTGGTCACGAAGGAGTCCACGGTGTCGTTCAAGGAACGAACCGACGTGACGGCTGTTCCCGCCATGGGAGTCGTCGCCGAGACGATGGTCGCGCTGGTGTTGGCCCAAGAGGCCCAGCGCAAGTTCGGCGGCGACTCGCTCACCGAGTTCGTTCGTAACGCCGAAGCCTTCCGCCGCGGATTGACATGACGGTCGGCCACATCGTGCTGATCGGCCTGATGGGGAGCGGTAAGACCACGGTGGGTCGCAAATTGGCCTCGACCATCGGCCGTCGCTTCGTCGACACCGACGAGGAAGTCGAGCGACGCACGGGTCGAACAGTGCGCGACATCTTCGAATCCGACGGCGAACCGGCGTTTCGTCTCATCGAGCATCGGACCCTCGCCGACACGTTGGCCTCCACCGAGCCACTCGTCGTCGCGGCCGCCGGGGGAGCGGTCCTTCGCGACGACAGTCGCGCTCTCCTCGGAGAACCACATCGGATCGTCTGGTTGAAAGCCGAGCCCGAAACCCTCATCGATCGTGTGGGTCGTCGTCGCGATCATCGTCCGCTACTCGACGACGATCCCGATCGTCGCCTGCGTCAACTGTGGACCGAGCGGGATCCGATCTACCGTTCTCTCGCCGACACCACCATCGACGTCACCGGCAAATCGGTCGACGGCGTCTGCGCCGAGATCGCCGAGGTGTTGACGTGACGGCTCACCGTATCGAGGTGTCACTCGGTGATCGTTCGTATCCTGTCCTGGTCGGACGCGGCGTCGGTTCGCGTATCGACGAGTTCGTTCCGGCCGGAGCCAAGCGCGCGGTCGTGGTCACCGACCCCACCATTCCCTTCACGGTGTCCACCTCGCTTCCCTCGATGGTCTCCCCCGTGGTGGGGGGAGAAGATCACAAGACCCTTTCCACCATCGAGACGCTGTGTCGCGAGTTCGCCCGTTTCGGCCTCACGCGCAGCGACGTGGTGATCGCGGTGGGCGGCGGTCTCGTGACCGATGTGGCCGGTTTCGCGGCGTCGGTTTGGCATCGCGGCACCGCGGTGATTCACGTGCCCACCACTCTGCTCGGAATGGTCGATGCCGCCATCGGCGGCAAGACGGCGGTGAACGTACCTGAAGGCAAGAACTTGGTCGGTGCGTTCTGGCAACCACGAGCAGTGCTGGCCGATCTCGACGCACTCGACACACTTCCGCAACGCGAGCTGCGCTGCGGATTGGGAGAAGTCGCCAAATACCACTTCATCGCCGGCGACGACTTGTTGTCGGTTCCGCTCGACGCGCGCATCACTCGGTGCGCCGAAATCAAGGCCCGTATCGTCGAAGGCGACGAACGCGAGTCGGGCCAACGAGCTCTTCTCAACTACGGCCACACGTTGGCCCACGCGCTCGAGTCGGCGGGGAGCCACGATCTCGCCCATGGCGAAGCGGTCGCCATCGGAATCCTGTTCGCCGCCGAACTCGCACGCACTCTCGATCGCATCGACGATGCCCGGGTCACGCTGCACCATCGTGTCGTCCGCGACGAATATGGATTGGCCACCGACGAGCAGCTGGCATCAGCGGCGTCGAACGAGATCCCGACCCTCATCGATTTCATGCGTCGTGACAAGAAGGCCACCGATGGACTCACCTTCGTCCTCGATGGCTCTCGCGGTCTGGAAGTCGTTCCCAATGTCGATCCGGTCGACGTTCAGACTGCTCTCGAGTCGTTCTTCGCGCGTGGTGTCGGCCGACAAATCGGCTGATCGCTCGACGCCCGTTCAGTAGCGTGAGAGTCGTGCCGACGATCCTGCTGCTCCACGGTCCGAACTTGAACCTGCTCGGTCAGCGCGAGCCGGAGATCTACGGTACCGCGACACTCGACGACTACGTATCGGCGTGTACCGCGTGGTCGCGCGACCTCGGCTTCGAACTCGAGCACCTCCAGTCGAATCACGAGGGTGTCCTCGTCGACGCGATTCACGCGGCCCGCCAACGGTGCGCCGCGATCGTGATCAATGCCGGCGCCTTCACCCACTACGCCTGGTCCCTGCACGATGCTCTCGCCACGTTCACCGGGCCGATCATCGAGGTGCACATTTCCCAACCGAACGCCAGAGAGCCCTGGCGCCACACCAGTGTGATCGCCCCGGTCGCCACTGGGTCGATCGCCGGCTTCGGGCTGCTCGGCTACCAGTTGGCGCTCGAAGCGGTCTCGCGACTCGTGCGATGAGTGTGTCGGCTCTTCGCGTCGGCCGGCTGCGCGAAATGCTCGCGCTCGAAGCCAATGTTTCGGTTCTGGTCACCGATCTGAACGACGTCCGATACCTCACCGGTTTCACCGGGTCGAACGGCTGGCTCCTGATCACCGAGTCGACCGTTCGGTTGATCACCGACGGTCGGTACACCGGACAAGCCCGCGCGCAAACCGAGGTCGACGTGGTCGAGGCACGCACGATCACCGAGATGATCACCGAGGTGGTCGCCGACCTCGACCGTTCCCACTCGACCCGTTTGATGTTCCAGTCGAGTCAGTTGACCGTCGACCTGTTCGATCGTTTGAAGTCGGTCAGCGATCGTCTCGATCCCATCGGCTCGAGACTGGCCGACTTGCGTCGGGCGAAGGACCCGGCCGAACTCGCGGCCATCGAGCGAGCAGTGCGATACGCCGATCGTGCGTTGGCCGATGTGTGCCCGTCCATCGACGACTCGATGACCGAGAAGGACGTTCGGGACGAACTCGAGTACCGCATGCGAAAGCACGGTGCCGACGGGCCGTCCTACGACACCATCGTCGCGTCGGGTCCGGTCAATTCGGCGCTCCCGCACCATCGTCCTTCATCGCGTCGACTGGAAGAGGGAGACCTCATCGTGATCGACGTGGGTGCACTGGTCGATGGGTACCACTCCGATCTCACCCGAACCTTCGCCCTCGGTCGTTGCAGCGAGACGTTGCGCGATCGTTACGAGATCGTTCGCGAAGCGCAGCGACGAGGGGTGAACGCAGTGCGCGCCGGGGTTCCGGCCCGCGAGGTCGACGCGGTCTGCCGCGAGGTCTTCCGGTCGCACGACCTGGAGGACGACTTCGTTCACGGAACCGGCCATGGCGTCGGCCTCGTCATCCACGAAGAACCGTTCCTCGGGTCCACATCGACGGCGATCCTTTCGACCGGAGATGTCGTGACGGTCGAACCGGGCCTCTATCGTGTGGGACTCGGCGGTGTCCGCATCGAAGACCTCCTCGTGGTCGACGAAAACGGATCCCGAGTGCTCTCCACATTCCCCAAGGACTTGATATGCCTGCCATCACGACCAACGATCTGAAGAACGGAATCACCCTCCAGCTCGACAACGGCCTGTTCCAGGTCGTCGAGTTCCAGCACGTGAAGCCCGGCAAGGGCGGAGCCTTCGTGCGTACGAAGCTGCGCAACGTTCGCACCGGCAATGTGTTCGAGAAGACGTTCAACGCGGGTATTCGCGTCGAACAGGCCATCCTCGACAAGAAGGACATGCAGTTTTTGTACCGCGACGGCGACGAGTACGTTTTCATGGACACGGTTTCGTACGACCAGATGAACGTCAATCCGAGTGCGCTCGGTGAAGCCGCCGACTACCTGATCGAGTCGATGAGCGCGATCATCGCCCAACACAACGGCGAGATCGTTTCGGTCGAAATTCCGGCTGCGGTCGAACTCACGATCGCCAACACCGAGCCGGGAGTTCAGGGCGACCGCGTGTCGGGCGCCCGCAAGCCGGCCGAACTCGAAACCGGCAAGGTCATCCAGGTTCCTTTGTTCGTGAACGTGGGCGACAAGGTTCGCGTCGACACCCGCACCGGCGAATACATCACGCGAGTCTGAGCACATGACTGACGCCCGCTCGGCGGCGCGCGAGCACGCTCTTTCGCTGTTGTACGAAGCCCAGACCAAGAACTGTCCGGCTTCGGAAGTTCTCGACGCTCAGATCGTCGACCCCGAGCCGGACACCGTTCTACTGGTGGACGGAGTCGCGCAACACGCGCAGCGAATCGACTCACTCATCGCCGAGCGCTCGAGTGGCTGGAGTCTCGTCCGGATGGCGACACTCGACCTCATCGTCTTGCGCATCGCGACATTCGAGCTACTCCATCGTCCGGACGTTCCGACCGCGGTCGTACTCAACGAAGCAGTCGAACTGGCCAAGCGATTCGGCACCGACGACTCGGGGAGATTCGTCAACGGCGTGCTCGCCACGATGGCGCGCGACGTGCGTTAGTGCGCGACGGGTTCGGGCCACGGACCCTGACCACGCGCGGCGGCTGCGACATCGGCCAACGAGTAACCCTCCAGGTGGTGCCGCATGTGCTCGCCGGTCTGCTTCCAGATCGCGAGCAGAACACACTGGCCTTCGTGGTCGCACGACCCGTTCTGATGCGGTTCGCCGAAGTCGCCCAACACGATCGGACCATCGACGGCCGACACGACATCGGACAACCGAATCTCCTCGGGTCGCCGAGCCAAGGTGTAACCGCCACCGACTCCGCGCTTCGAGCGAACGAGCCCGGCTCCTTTCAGGGCCAACAGGATCTGCTCGAGATAGGGCTGGGGGAGACCAGTGCGATCGGCGATGTCGCGCACCGAGGTGGGGCCCGGTTCGTCACAGTGCAACGTCAGGCTGAGGAGGGCACGGCAGGCGTAGTCACCTCGAGTCGAAACGCGCACGTCGCCATGGTAGGCGTTGGGGGCACGAGGCGATGGAGATGTGGTGAACTGGTTCGGTGCCCGAGCCGCTGATTCCCGACTATCGCGGTCCGTGCCTCACCGGGGTCGTCCCCGGCCTCTTGATTTCTCCGCCCGGACGGCGACCGGCCTGGTTCCCGGAGGTCGTGAACCAGGCCGAGCGAGTCGTACTCCTCGTGATCGACGGACTGGGTTGGAACCAACTCCAGGACCATCGGGTCAGCGCGCCGACGCTGGCGTCGATGGCGGGAGGCGCGATCTCGTCGGTCGCACCGACCACCACCGCCACCGCACTGACCAGTTTGTGCACCGGTGCGACTCCGCTCGAACACGGAATCGTCGGCTACCGCATCGACATGGGCGACGCCATCATGAACTCGTTGCGCTGGAGTGAAGGCCGCCGTGACCTTCGTGCCATTCATCGTCCGTCCGACGTACAGCCGATTCCACCGTTCTGCGGACTCGACACCGAGGTCGTCGCCCGAGTCGAGCACCGCAACACCGGTTTCACCGAGGCTCACCAGCGTGGTGCGTCGTACCGCGGGTGGCGGACTCCGAGTTCGTTATCGGTCGAGATCAACGCGGCTCTCGACACCGGTGCTCGTTTCGTCTACGCGTACTACGACGGGATCGATACCACGGCCCACGAACACGGTTTCGGAACTCACTACGAGTCCGAGATCCGTTTCGTCGATGGCTTGGTGACATCGATACTCGATTCTCTTCCGTCCGGCGTCGTTCTGGCGGTGGTGGCCGACCACGGTCAGGTCGAAACCGGCAGCGCCTTGATCGACCTCGATCCGACTGTCAGTCGACTGGTGGATCACGAATCGGGAGAAGGTCGATTCCGTTGGCTCCACGCACGGTCCGGTCAGGCGGCCTCGCTCCACGACGCCTGTTCTCGGTATTCACCGATCGCCTGGGTCAAGACCCGTGATGAGGTGCTGTCCGAAGGTTGGCTGGGCCGTCGGGTGGGCCACCAGACCGAGACGAGTGCTCGGCGCCTCGGCGACGTGGCCCTGATTCCGCACGGGGTGCACAGTTTCGAGGCCCCGACCGATTCGACACCTGCGTCACTCGTGTGTCGGCACGGATCGCTCACCGCTGACGAAGTGCTGGTCCCGTTCGTGGCACTCTGTTCTTGATCTCTGGGCTTGATCTCTGGGCTTGATCGCACCGGTCGCTCGGCGCCGGCCGTGCATTGAGACACGGGTCTGTGTCAGTCTGAGATTTCTGAACCCCACCGGACAACGCCCGTCGAAGAGGCCCCATGTCGAATGAAGTCCACCAACCCGATGCCGTGATCGGTTCCAGCGGCCAAGAATCCTCACCGGAGGCGGCCGTACTCGCTTCCACGCTCACTCCCACGCTCACCGAGTCCGTGACCGAACCGGGCAAGGTCATGCGCATCGGATCGATGGTGAAGCAGTTACTCGAAGAATTGCGCAGTTCTCAACTCGACCACGAGAGTCGCGAACGGCTGGCCGAGATCTACGAGCGCTCGATCGTCGAACTGGCGAGTGCTCTGTCCCCCGACCTGCAGCACGAGTTGAAGATGTTGGCCCTGCCGTTCGGCGACGACGTCCCGACCGATGGCGAGCTCCGGATCGCCCAGGCCCAACTCGTCGGCTGGTTGGAAGGCCTCTTCCACGGAATCCAGGCCACGCTGTTCGCCCAGCAGATGGCCGCTCGCCAGCAGTTCGAGCAGATGCGTCGAATTGGTCCGGGGGGTCAGCCGATTCCCGAGAATCAGTCTGACGGTCGCCCTGGTACGTACCTCTGACGGCCTGCTACTGTCGCAAACCACATTCGTGTGATTCGCGACCGTACGTTCGAGTGAAGGAGGGAAATCGTGGGGGCCTCGTTCTCGCACCTCCACGTCCACACCGAGTTCTCCATGCTCGACGGAGCCGCCAAACTCGACGAATTGGTAGCCAAGGCCGTGGCCGACGGCCAGCCCGCGCTCGGCATCACCGACCACGGGAACATGTTCGGGGTTCTCGACTTCTACCGCGAGTGCCGGCAACAAGGCATCAAGCCCATCGTCGGCACCGAGGCGTACATGGCGGGGGAGAGTCGCTTCGATCGCCCGCCGCGGCGCGGACGTCTCGACGACACCGGCGGTGATGTCGAGGGCGGCGGAAAGCTCTACTACCACCTCACCTTGCTGGCCGAGAACGACCTCGGTTACCGCAATCTCATCAAGCTCAGCAGCCTGGCTTTCCTGGAGGGCTTCTACTACCAGCCGCGCATGGACTGGGATCTTCTTTCCCGCCACAGCGAGGGCCTCATCGCCACGACCGGGTGCCTCGGTGGCCACGTGCTCCAGCACCTTCTCCGAGGCGATTACGACGGTGCCCGCTCACGTGCCGCGCGACTGCAGGAGATCTTCGGTCGCGACAACTTGTTCGTCGAGTTGCAGGACCACCACCTGCCCGACCAGGCTCGCACCAATCCGCTGCTGATGCGTTTGGCTCAGGACCTCGGAGCTCCTCTCCTCGCCACCAACGATTCCCACTACGTCCATCGTCACGACAGCGCCGCGCACGACGCGTTGCTGTGCGTTCAGACCGGGTCGCTCATGTCCGATCCGAACCGTTTCAAGTTCGATGGCACCGAGCACTACCTCAAGACCGCCGACGAGATGCGCTATCTCTTCCGCGAAGTTCCCGAGGCGTGCGACAACACACTCTGGATCGCCGAGCGTTCCGACCTGACGATCGAATTCGGCAAGCCGCAGCTTCCGTCCTTCCCGCTTCCCAACGGATTCACGACCGACGCCGAGTATTTGCGCCACCTGACACTCGAGGGTGCGACACAGCGTTGGGGTGGCGATCTGCCCCCGTCGGTCGTCGAGCGCCTGGCATACGAACTCAAAGTGATCGAAGACATGGGCTTCGCGTCGTACTTCCTCATCGTCTGGGATCTCATTCGACACGCCAAGGAACGCGGCATTCGCGTCGGTCCCGGACGCGGTTCGGCGGCCGGTTGCGCCACGGCGTACTGCTTGCGGATCACCGAGATCGATCCCATCCGCTACGACTTGCTCTTCGAGCGTTTCCTCAATCCGAGCCGAATCTCCATGCCCGACATCGACATGGACTTCGACTCGCGCTATCGCGACGAGGTGATCAGGTACGTCACCGAGAAGTACGGCCGAGACCGAGTCGCTCAGATCATCACCTTCAACACGATCAAGGCGCGCAACGCCGTCCGAGACGCCGCTCGCGTGCTCGGCCACGATTACGGCGTCGGCGACAAACTCGCCAAGGCCATGCCACCCCTCGTGATGGGTCGAGACACGCCGTTGAAGTACTGCCTCGAACCACATCCGAAATTCGAAGACGGTTTCCGGGCCGCGACCGAATTGCGTGAGATGTACGAGACCGACCCGGTGGCCAAAGAGGTGATCGATGTCGCCAAGGGCCTCGAAGGACTCAAGCGTTCGACCGGCATACACGCCGCGGCCGTCGTCATTTCCAAAGAACCCTTGGTCGAGTACCTGCCGGTACAGCGCAAGCCCGAACAGGGCAAGTCTCCTGACGAGACTCCGATCACGACGCAGTACGAAATGCACGGAGTCGAAGATCTCGGTCTGCTTAAGATGGACTTCCTCGGTCTGCGAAACCTCGACGTGATCACCGACACGGTGGCTCTCATTCGCAGCACCGTCGATCCCAGTTTCGACATCGACACCGTGTCCCTCGAGGAACCGGCCGTCTTCGAGTTGCTCGGTCGCGGCGAGACGACCGGCGTGTTCCAACTCGAATCGTCGCCGATGCAACAACTGCTGCGCGCCATGTCGCCCACCAATTTCGAGGACGTGTCGGCCTTGATCGCGCTCTACCGCCCGGGCCCGATGAGCGTCAACATGCACTACGACTACGCCGATCGCAAGAATCGGCGCAAGCCCGTCGAGTACTTCCATCCGCAAGCCGAAGAGATTCTCTCCGACACCTACGGATTGATGATCTACCAGGAAAGCGTCATGCGTGTCGCGCAACGCTTCGCCGGCTACTCCCTCGCCGAAGCCGACAACTTGCGCAAGGCCTGCGGCAAGAAGGTTCGAGAGTTGATGGAGCAGGAGAGGTCGAATTTCATCGAAGGTTGCGATCGGACCGGTTACGGGACCGATCTGGGCATCTACTTGTTCGACATCATCGAGAACTTTGCCGACTACGCCTTCACCAAGTCGCACTCGTTCGGCTACGGCCTCGTCTGCTACCAGACCGCGTATCTGAAGGCGAAGTATCCGGTCCACTTCTTCGCCGCGCTCCTCACGTCGGTGAAGGACGATCTCGACAAGGCCGCGGGCTATCTCGCCGATGCCCGTCGGCAACGGGTCGAGGTCCGACCCCCCGACATCAACGTGTCCGATGTCGATTTCTCTGCGTTGCCGGCCGAGATGGCCGTGACGTTCGGACTGTCGGCGATCAAGGGTGTCGGTACCGCGGTCTGCGGCAAGATCGTGGCCGAGCGCCGGGCCGGCGGACCCTTCGAGTCGTTCCACGATTTCTGTATGCGGGTTCCCACCGACTGCCTCAACAAGCGCACCATCGAGTCGTTCATCAAGGTGGGGGCCTTCGACTCGTTGAAGCATCCGCGGCGCGGTCTCCTGACCGTGTTCGAAGAGATCATCGACGACGCAGTGAGCCGCCGTCACGAAGCCGATCAAGGTGTTCTCAGTTTGTTCGACGGACTCGACGACGGACCACAGGACTTCTCGCTCGATCGTCCGATTCCCGAACTGCAATTCGACCGCGAGCTCACCATCAAGTTCGAGCGGGAACTTCTCGGGCTGTACATCACCGATCACCCGTTGGCCGGTCACGAGGCGACGCTGGCCCGTCACACCAGTGCAGCGACGGTCGACGTCTCCGACATGGAAAACGGCGCGGTGTGTACACTCGGTGGAGTCGTCTCGAAGCTCGAAAAGAAGACCACCCGCCGGGGCGACCAGATGCTCATTCTCAATCTGGAGGATTTCCATGGGTCGGTCGAGGTCACGTTGTTCAGCAAAGCGGCGGCCGCGCACGGCCACAAGATCCGCGAGGACGGAGTCGTCCTGATCAAGGGCCGCGTCAACGCGAACGAAGACCGTCGCTCGTTTTCGGCCATCGAAGTCGAGGCCCTTCGACTCTCCGTGCGCAACCCGGAACTGCGCCTCAACTTGCCGGTCGACACCATCGCGCGCAATCGGATCGACGAGTTGCGCGAGATCCTGCGCCGTCATCCCGGCGAATCTCCGGTCTTCTTGCATCTCGGCCCCGACAAGATTCTCGAACTCGGAGCCGACTTCGCCGTCGAGATCGATCGCGTCGTTCCCGACCTGCGGGTCGCGTTCGGTATCGACGTCATCCTGCCCTCGGCCTGAGCACGGGTTTCGTCCGGACGAGTCGAGATGGCAGAATGTAGGGGTTCGCGCCCAGGGGAGTCAGCGCTGTATGTCGATCGACGTTGAGACGAAGGATTGTTCGGCCCTGACCGATTCCGATCTTGACGAACTCGCCTCCATGGGTGGTGCCTTCGGCATCGGGAATCTGTCCAAGGCCAAAGAGGACTGGGTTCTCATCACGACTGCCCGTGAGAACGGAAAGGTCCTGGGCTTCACGTTTTCCACCCTCGAACGAATCGGCGGAACGCCTTGTGTCCTGATCGGGCTGATGAGCGTCAAGCGAACCGCCAAGCGCGACCAGGTCTTGAAGGGGTTGATGTCGGAAGCGTTCCATCGGGCTCTCATGGCTTTCCCCGACGAAGACGTGGTCGTCGGGAGTCGCTTCGCCTCGGCCGACGGCCTGGAGGCCTTCAAGTCGCTCACCGGAATCATTCCGCGACCCGACTATCGCGCGGTCGGGGAAGAGCGGGCCTGGGGCAAGCGAATGGCTCGTCGGTTCGGCGTCGAGTCGAACTACGACGACAAGACGTTCATCGTGGCCAAGAAGGCTCGTTCTGGATTTCTCGATCACGAGTCGAGCAAACCCGGCAAGATCAAGCCCGATGTCGCGCAGCAGTTCAAGGGAGTGGGTGCCGACGGCGCGCTCATCGTTCACGGTTGGACGATGGCCGAAGACCTCCTCACGCTCGGTCGTCGCTCGGCCTGACATGTCTCTGGCCGACGTCTTGCGGCGACGTCGCATGACCCGTCGGTTCGCCGGTGCGGTGTCGGTCGACTGGATCGTCGAGCAGTGCGATGTAGCCCGCCGGGCTCCATCAGCGGGCTACGCCCAGGGCACGCACTTCTTGATCCTGGGCGGCGAGCGACTGGCCCGCTTCTGGGAAACGAGTGGTGCCGGCGAATGGTTCGCTCAGCGCCAGCCCGGTGTCCTGGATGCGAGCGCAGTCGTGCTCGTCCTGGCCGATCGCACGGCCTACGAGGCACGGTATTCGCAAGCCGACAAGGCTGGCCACGGACTCGAGCAGGCGTCGGGTTGGTCGGTTCCGTACTGGCTCACCGATGCCGCCATGGCCGCTCAGAACCTGCTCTTGCTGGTGGAAGAAGCACGACTCGGAGCTCTCTACTTCGGATTGTTCGTCGAGCCACGTCGCACCCTGGCGAGTTTGGGTGTTCCCGACCATGTCGATTGCGTGGGTGCGGTGGCCATCGGTGAGCGCCACGCGGACGACCGGCCCTCGGGGTCCGGGGCACGCCTGGCTCGGCGTCCTCTCGTCGAGGTCACCCACCTCGGCTCGTGGGGACGCGGCTCGAATTCCTGAGCCCTTTCGTCGAGTCGTAGGGTGACGGTGTTCTCGAAAAGGAGTGCGATGTCCCAGCAGATCGCCCACGTCTCGTACCTGAAGCTCGACCCCAAGCCCCATCTCGTGGCCAACGAGTGCACGTCGTGTGGTGCTCGTTTCTTCGATCGCCGCAACGCCTGTGCGAGTTGCTTCGCCAGCGATTTCCGCACGGTCGACGTGCCGACCGAGGGCGAAGTCACGTCCTTCACGATCGTGGCCCTGGCCGCACCCGGTGTTCCGGTCCCGTTCGTCGCCGCGACCGTCAAGTGCGGGGGCACCTCGGTACGAGGCAACATCATCAACGTCGAGCCGACCCCCGACAAGGTGAAGCTCGGGATGAAGGTCCAGTTGACCACGTTCAGCATGGGCGCCGACGACGACGGCCTCGAAGCCGTCGGCTTCGGTTTCGAACCGGCCTGATCTTCGTTTTGTAATCTCACGACACAGTTCACGACACAGTTCACGACACAGTTCGACGAAGGAGACACGACATGGCAACCGACGACATCTGGATCCTCGGCATCGCGATGACCAAGTTCGGCAAGCACGCCGACAAGGACATCGTCGACCTCGGCGCCGACGCCGCGATGGCGGCACTGCGCGACGCCGGTGTGTCGATGCGCGACATGGGCGTGCTGGCGGCCGGAAACCTCATGGGATCGGGCGGCTTCGGACAGCAGTTGCAGAAGCAGATCGGCCAGACCGGTATTCCGGTGTACAACGTGTCGAACGCCTGCGCCACCGGCGCCACCGCGCTGCGCACCGCGATCATGGCGGTCAAGTCCGGCGAAGTGAAGATGGGCCTCGCAGTCGGTGCCGAGAAGTTGGCGGGAGCCGGTCTCCTCGGTGGTGGCGGTCAGGCCAAGTCGGCCGGCAAGAAGTGGGAACCCAAGGGTCGCTTCGGCGCCGTGGCACCGACCGATGGTCGCATCGGAACCGACACGATGCCCGGCACCTTCGCACAGGTGGGCATGGAGTACGGACACAAGTACGGCGAGGTGTCGTTCGAGACCTTCGCGCGTATCTCCGAGAAGAACCACGCCCACTCGGTCCTCAATCCGCTGGCCGCATACCAGAAGCGTTTCACGCTCGAGGAGATCATGGGCGACATGATGATCGCCTATCCGAACACTCGTCCGATGTGTTCGGCCAACTGCGACGGTGCGGCTGCCGCGGTGGTCACCAGTGGTGAAGTTCTCCGCACCTTGTCACCCGATCAGCAGCGACGTGCGATCAAGGTGAGCGCGTCGGTGCTCACGACCGATCCGTACCAGGAGGCCTGCCAGATCCTTCCCGACGTGAACACGCTCACGCGCAACGCGGCGAAGATCGCCTACGAGCAGGCCGGAGTGTCGCCGAGCGATCTCGACTTGGTCGAGTTGCACGACTGCTTCGCCACCGCCGAACTGGTCCACTACGACAACTTGATGTTGTGCCCCGAAGGTGGCGCCGTCGACTTCTTGATGTCGGGTGCACCGTGGCGCGACGGTTCGACCCCGGTCAACGTGTCCGGCGGACTGCAGTCGAAGGGTCACCCGATCTCGGCGACCGGGATCGCCAACATCTGGGAGATCTGTCATCACCTCCGTGGTGAGGCGGGCGATCGTCAGATCGCCAACGCCAAGGTCGGCCTGGCCCACGTGATCGGCCTCGGCTCGGCATGCGGAATTCACATCCTCGAAAAGGCTGCCTAGGCCCCACCGTCACTACGCCCCGACAGCGTGGTAGCCGCCATCCACGTGGATCATCGATCCGGTGGTGGCGGTCAAGAGATCGGAGAACAGCGCGATGCACGCGTTGGCCACCGGTGTGGGGTCGGTCACGTCCCATCCGAGCGGAGCCCGCTCGCCCCACACGTCTTCGAACTTCGCGAAACCCGGAATCGACTTGGCCGCCATCGTCTTGATCGGACCGGCGGCGACCAGGTTGCACCGAATGCCAGCCGGTCCGAGTTGGCGGGCGAGGTAGCGGTTGATGCTCTCGAGCGCCGACTTGGCCACACCCATCCAGTTGTACGCCGGCCAGGCCACGGTGTTGTCGAAGTCGAGGCCGACGATCGAAGCACCACGTCCCATCAGAGGTAGCAGGGACTCGGCGAGGTACTTGTACGAGTACGCGCTGATATGGATGGCCGTTGCCACATCGGGCCACTGCGCGGGCATGAAGTCGTCGCCCAGACACACCTCCGGGGCGAACCCGATGCTGTGCAGAACTCCGTCGACACCCGACAACGCGGCGGCGACGTCGCTGCGAAGCCGATCACCGTGACTCGGGTCGGTGGCATCGAACTCGAAGACCGGAACGTCACCCGACAACTTCCGGGCCGTGCGCTGGGTGAGTGACAGTGCGCGACCGGCCCCGGTGAGAACGATCTGGGCTCCTTCGGCTTGAGCGCGCTGGGCCACCGCGAAGGCCAGCGACGCATCGGTGAGGACTCCGGTGATCACGAGTCGCTTGCCGTCGAGGATTCCCATGCGGCGAACTTAGTGGCCCCGGCAATGTGATCGGTCGCCCCGGCGACGTCATTGTTCGTTTCGGAGAGGGAGCCAGCGCTCCGATGTGACAGGCTGGCGCGATGCGCATCGGAATCTTGGGCGGTACTGGTCCGGCGGGTACGGCCCTGGCCGCTCGTCTGGCCTCGGTCGGCTACCACTGTGTGATCGGGTCTCGCTCGAAGTACAAGGCCATGGAGGCTCGCGACGAGCGAGTGTCTCGCTTTCCCGATCTGTCCGAGCGTCTCGACTTCGGTGACAACCACGCGGCGGCCGCCTGTGACCTCGTGGTCATCGCGACGCCGTGGGATTCGGCTGCGACCACGGCCCAGGAATACGCCGATCTGCTCAAGGGCAAGATCGTGATCAGCATGGCCAACGCACTGGTGCGGGTGGCGGGGGAGTTCCAGCCTCTGCTTCCGCCCCGCGGCAGTGTGGCCGCGCACGTTCAGGCCGCCGTGCCCGGATGTCGGGTGGTGGCCGCGTTCCATCATCTGCCGGCGAAGGAACTCGGACATCTCGGCGAACCGATCGACTCCGACGTGCTGATCTGTAGCGACGACGCGGCCGCGCTCGCCACCGTGAGCGAGATCGTGGCCAAGATTCCTGGTTGTCGTCCGCTCGACGCCGGCGAACTGTCGAACGCCACGGCCATCGAAGCGTTCACTGCGGTTCTTCTGCAGCTCAACGTTCGCTACAAGACGCGCGTCGCTCCCAAACTCACCGGCATCCGTCAATCGACCGTCGCGGGGGCGCCAGCGTCGTGACGATGCGTCTGTACGACACCGCCAAACAGGCGATCGTGTCGTTCGAACCCGGTCCGCGGGTGCTCATGTACACCTGCGGAATCACTCCGTACGACGCCACCCACATCGGCCACGCGTCCACTTTCATCACGTACGACGTCTTGATGCGTCGTCTGATCGACATGGGTCACGAGGTTCGGTGCGTCCGCAACGTGACCGATGTCGACGATCCGCTCTTCGCCAAGGCCCGGCAGTTGGGCGTCCACTACCTCGACCTCGCCGCCGGTGAAGAAGCTCGTTTCGAACGTGACATGACGGCGCTGAATGCGCTTCCGGTGTACTCCACTCCTCGGGCCTCGTCGGCCATCTCCGACATCCGCGGTTTCATCGGGATGGTCCTCGACCGGGGCTTCGCCTACCAGGCCGGGGGATCGGTGTATTTCGACGTCAGCAAGTTCCCGTCGTTCGGATCGGTGAGCCACTACACCCGCGACCAGATGATCGCCTTCGCCCGTGAGCGGGGAGGGGATGTCGACAATCCGGCCAAACGCGACCCTCTCGATTTCGTGCTGTGGCACCCGTCGGCCGCCGACGAACCGTCGTGGGAAGCCATGTGGGGACCAGGGCGACCGGGTTGGCACATCGAGTGCAGTGCGTTGGCCCTGCGCGAACTGGGCGAGACGATCGACCTCCACGGGGGCGGCAGTGACCTCATTTTCCCGCACCACGAGTGCGAGCGAGCCCAGAGCGAGGCGGCCACCGGCGTTCCGTTCGTGCGTCACTGGATGCATGTCGCGATGGTCTTCCTCGATGGCCACAAGATGTCGAAAAGCCTGGGCAACCTGGTGTTCGTCGACGCGCTCCGGCGTGAGTGGGATCCTCGAGCGATCCGATTAGCACTGATTGCCCATCGCTACCGACACGAATGGGAGTGGACCTCGTCCGACATGCCCGACGCACTGTCCCGGCTCAGCGTGTGGAGCGAGTCACACGGTGGGCGAGTCGATGGAGGCGTCATCGACGACGTTCGTCATCGACTCGACGACGATCTCGACACGCCCGGCGCTCTTGCGGTGATCGATCGCGCCGCATCGAACGGTTTCGATGTGATGGACGCGGCACGGTTGCTCGGAGTCGAACTCGTATCCGCTTCGTGAGCGCTGTGTTAACTCTCGTCACATCGCACTTTCCCATAGAAATCGCGTGTGAGCGACCAGTAATCTCCCCCGCATGAAGGGTCGGTCATGAAGGCACGCGGAGCCGGTAAGGCTCAACAGAGGGCACGTCGAGTGGCTGCTCCTGTCGCGCGTCGTCTCTGGAAGATCGACGTCATCGGCCTCGATCGCCTGCCCACGGATGGCCCAGCGATCTTGTGTCCCAACCACATTTCGTTCCTCGATTCGGCCTTCTTGATGTTGGTCGCTCCGTGCAACATTTCGTTCGTCGGCAAAGCCGAGTACATGGACTCGTGGAAGACGAAGTTCTTGTTCCCGATGATGGGAATGATTCCGATCGATCGCGCCGGCGGCGAACGAAGTCAGGCGGCCCTCGACACCGCCGAGACCGTCTTGCGTCGTGGCGAGTTGTTCGGCATCTTTCCGGAAGGAACGCGGAGCCGCGACGGATGTCTGTACAAGGGTCGCACCGGTGCCGCCCGCCTCGCCGCCAAGATCGGTTGCCCCATCTATCCGGTGGGCATCACTGGCACCGATCTCATCCAGCCACCCGATGCGAAGGCACCCAAACTCTTCAAGTCGGCCACCATCACCATCGGTCGGCCGATCAAGCCCGAGCGTTACGTTTCGGCCGGGACACCCGAGGCCGAACAGCATCGCGCGTGGCGCGAGATGATCGACGAAGTCATGTTCGAGATTCGCGAGATGACCGGTCAGGTCTACAAGAACGTGTACGCAGGCAAGACGACCGAGTCGACGACCGTCGATTCGGTTGCGACGGGCCACGTCGGCCACGTCTCGGACCGGGACAATTCACCGGTCACCACCGACGCCTGACCGTAGACTTTCCGACGCATGGCCCAGATTTCGGTGGTTCTCCCTGACGGCGCACGTCGTGAAGTCGAATCCGACACCACGGCCGCAGGGCTCGCGCAGTCGATCTCGCGCAACTTGGCCAAGGTTGCAGTGGCGGCCGAGATCAACGGACATCTCGGCGATCTGTCCGAACAACTTCGTGACGGCGACACGATTGCGATCATCACGGCCGACACCGAAGCCGGCCGTCACGTCCTTCGCCATTCCACCGCCCACGTCATGGCCCAGGCGGTCCTGGCTCTGTATCCCGGGGCCAAGTACACCATTGGACCGGCCATCGAGAACGGCTTCTACTACGACTTCGATCTCGGCGGTCGAGCATTCACCGAAGCCGACCTCGAGTCGGTGGAAGCCAAGATGCGCGACATCGTCAAGGCCGACCAGACTTTCGTTCGTTCGGTCGTGAGCGCCGATGAGGCACTCGACCTGTTCGCCGACCAGCCGTACAAGTGCGAGATCATCAACCGAGTGCGCGCCGGCGGCGCCGACGGGTCCGACGCGGGTGAAGTGGGCTCGGCCGACGAAGTCAGTGTGTACCGGAACTCCGATCAGTTCGTCGATCTGTGTCTCGGGCCGCACGTGCCGAGCACCAGTCGTCTCGGCCACTTCAAGCTGCAGAAGGTGTCATCGGCGTATTGGCGTGGCAACGAGAAGGGTCCGGTGCTCCAACGCATCTACGGAACGGCCTGGGAATCGAAGGCGGCTCTCGACGAACACCTGCACCGTTTGGCCGAAGCGGAGAAGCGAGATCATCGTCGCCTGGCCGTCGAACTCGACCTGCTGTCGTTTCCGACCGAACTCGGTGGTGGCCTGGCCGTCTGGCACCCCAAGGGCGCGATCGTCCGCAAGTTGATGGAGGACTACAGCCGTCATCGCCATCAGACCGGCGGCTACCAGTTCGTGTTCACACCCCACTTGTCGAATGCGACACTCTTCCAGACATCGGGTCATCTCGACTTCTACGCCGATGGCATGTACCCGCCGATGGAAATGGACAACGGGGTGTATTACCCGAAGCCCATGAACTGCCCGATGCACTGCCTGATCTTCCGAGGTCGTCAGCGCAGTTATCGCGAACTTCCCCTGCGTCTGTTCGAGCTCGGAACCGTCTATCGGTACGAGCGGGCCGGGACGCTCCATGGTCTCTTGCGCATCCGCGGTTTCACTCAGGACGACAGCCACATCTACTGCACACGCGAGCAACTGCAGGGCGAGATCATCTCGTTGCTCGACTTCGTGATCAGCGTTTTGCGCGCTTTCGGTTTCGACGACTTCTCGTTCCACCTCTCGACCAAGGACCCCGAGAAGTACGTCGGATCCGACGAGATCTGGAGCGAGGCCACGCAGGCGCTGGCCACCGCACTCGATTCGCACGGTGTCGAGTACGCGACGAAGGAGGGAGACGCCGCTTTCTACGGCCCCAAGATCGACATTCATGTCCGCGACGCGATCGGACGCACGTGGCAACTGTCGACCATTCAGTGCGACTTCAACCTGCCCGAGCGCTTCCAACTCGAGTACGTGGCTCCCGACGGCTCGCGGCAACGTCCCATCATGTTGCACCGCGCGTTGTTCGGTTCGGTCGAGCGCTTCTTCGGTGTGCTCGTCGAGCACTACGCCGGTGCGTTCCCCACTTGGCTCGCTCCGGTGCAGGTTCGGATCCTGCCGGTGGCCGAGGCACACCACCAGTACGCCGAGCGTGTTGCCGCCACGATGGCGACACACGGATTCCGCGCCGAGGTGGTGGCCGCCGACGATCAGCTCGGCAAGCGCATTCGCAACGGCAAGATCGAGAAGATCCCGTACGTTCTCGTGGTCGGCGATTCCGACGTGGCGAACGGAACCGTCGGTGTCAATGCCCGGGGCGCCGACGTCGAACGTGACGTGCCGCTCGCGACATTCGTCGACCTAGTGGCCGCCGACGTGAGCGTCGCGGCTTTCTGACGTGCACGAGGCACTCTGGGCGGGCTGGCGGACCCGGTACCTCGACGATCGCACCGACTCCGAGCGCAGCGTCTTCACCGAGATCCTCGAATCGGGTCGACCCGACCACGAAACTCTGATCGTCTGGCGAGGGCGCACTGTCTTCGCCGTGATGAATCTTCACCCCTACACGGTCGGCCATCTTCTCGTCCTGCCGTATCGACAGACACCCGACTTGCACACCCTCACGCTCGACGAACATCGTGAACTCTGGGACACCGTCGTCATGGCCACTCGGGTGATCGCCGACGAGTACGACCCGGCCGGAATCAACGTGGGCGCGAATCTCGGTCCCGCGGCCGGGGGGAGTGTTCGGAACCATGTTCACGTTCACGTAGTTCCCCGCTGGATCGGGGACGGCAACTTCTTGGCCGCTACGGCATCGACCCGTCAACTTCCCGAGGCGTTGGATGTCACGGCTGATCGAATCCGGCGGGCGTGGGATCGCCGGACCGCCGGACCTAAAGTCGGTGGTCGATGAGCGACACACCCCGCGCCGCCGATGAGCACGTCGATCGTCTTCCCGAGGATCTGAACGCGGTCGATCATGTCGCTCCGTTCCGCTTTCCCGACAACAGCCGACGTCGTATCCCGGGGTACATCTACATCGCCAGTGGTTCGTTCGTCGCAACGCTGTCGGCGGTTCGAGACGATGCCGTTCTCGTCAACGGCGGTCTGGCCGCCGGCGGAATCGTGCTCGTCGTGTTCGGTCTCATCTGTTTGTCTTCTGGTTGGCGAATGCGCATCGACGAACAAGAAGCGTTGGCACGAGCGGGTGGAGCCGTGGGCTTCGCGGTCGGCCATGCGTCGGCCCAACAGGTCTGGCGTGGCCTGCGCAGCCGTCCCACGTGGCGCGTGCTGTGCTACTCCGACGAGGACCCGCCCACGCGCCGTGGTCTCGTGTTGGTGGACGCGATCGACGGCGAGGTCGTCCAGAAGCTCGTTCAGGACGCCGACGAGACCTGGGAGTGATTCACGCCTGGTCCACGAGGTGGACCGTCGAGTCGACCCCACCGTGGTCCCGGGCTTCGTAGACTGCTCCCATGTTCGATGGTCATCTCCGCGCGCCGGTCGAGCGCGCCGTCAAACCGATCGGTGACCGCCTTCGTCGCACCCGTTTGTCACCCGATCACCTGACCATCGTGGGTCTGGTGGTGGCGGTGGCCGCCGCTGTCGCCATCGGTGCTGGCTTTCTGGCTCTGGGTCTGCTGCTCGTGATCCTGGCTGCGTTGCCCGACCTCCTCGATGGTGCCTTGGCCAAGGCGTCCAACACCTCCAGCCAGCGCGGAGCGTTCTTCGACAGCGTGATCGACCGCGTGGCCGATTCACTCCTTTTCGGCGGCGTCGCCTGGTACTTCGCATCCGAGGAATCGGCTCACATGGCACTGCTCCCGATGGCCGTGCTCGCCGCGAGTTCGGTGATCTCGTACCAGCGAGCCAAGGCCGAGTCTCTCGGTCTGAGTGCCAAGGGCGGAATTATGGAGCGCGCCGAGCGCATCATCCTGCTCTGCCTGGGCCTCTTGTTCCCGGCTCTCTTGGTGCCGATCATGTGGCTCATGCTCGTCCTGGTCTGCGTCACCGCGGTTCAGCGCTTCGTGAAGGTCTGGAAGCAGGCCGCGGTCGCGCCGGTCACCGCCGCCCGCATCGAACTCAGGCGTTCACGCCGCCAGAGCCGCCGGGCTCATCGGGTCGCGCGCCGCCGCGAGTTCCTTCGTCGCCAATCGTGACGAGCCGCTCGCCTTTGCGTGCGGCGGCCGACAGCCTCGTCGTCGGCGGTTACAAGTTCGGCTCGATTCTTTCGCGTTCGATTCCCGAGCCGCTCACGACGGCGGTCGCCTCGGTGGTCGGACTACCCGCCGCCGTCGGTTTGGCCGACAAACGTCAGATGGTCGACCGCCACATACGTCGTGTCCTGCCGTCGGCCTCCGCGTCGGTACGACGTCGACTGGTCCGAGAGGTGTTCGACAATTACGCGCGTTACTACGTGGAGAGTTTCAAACTCCCGTCGCTCACCGCCAAGGAAGTTCGTGACGGAATCGTGTTGCCCGGCTATGACGAACACCTCGCCACCGCACTGGAAGCCGGTAAGGGAGCCATCGTCGCGTTGCCGCATCTCGGCGGTTGGGAATGGGCCGGTCGTTGGTTCACCGATCGAGGGCTGCCGATGACAGTGGTCGTCGAGCCGTTGGAACCGCCGGAGTTGTTCGAATGGTTCTCGTCGTTGCGACGCAGTTTCGGAATGACGGTGGTTCCGCTCGGCCCCGACGCCGGCGGCGCCGTTCTTCGCGCCCTGGCCAACAACGAGGTGGTGTGCCTCCTGTCCGATCGCTTCATCTCCGGTTCGTCCACCGAAGTCGAGTTCTTCGGAGAGCGCACGTTGCTGCCCGCCGGTCCGGCCACGCTGTCGCTGCGTACCGGCGCACCTCTGATTCCGGCCGCGGTTTACTTTCGCGGACGAGGGCACGAAGCGGTCGTACGACCCGCGCTACCCAACGATCGGCGCGGAAAACTTCGTGACGACGTTCAGCGGCTCACCCAGCTCCTGGCCGCCGAGTTGGAGTTCTTGATTCGACGCGCCCCCGAGCAGTGGCATCTTCTGCAGCCGAACTGGCCGTCCGACCCGGGTTATCCGCACCGGATCTCTCACGAATAGACGTCGAAGAGTTCGGCGACGGCCTTCACTTGGCCTCCCGAGGTGCTCGACATCACGGCAATCGGCTCGATTCCGAGGTCGTACCACCGATCGAGTCCGTCGCGAACGGCCGACGCCGGACCAGCCAATGTGCAATCGGTCAACCAACGATCCGACATGACCGTGGTGACGTCACCACCTTCGGCGATGGTTCGTTCGACCGCATCCATTTCGTCGCCGTAGCCGGCCGCCCGCCAATAGTTGCGGTAGTTGGGGAGTCGAACGTAGTTGATCATCGTCTTGCGATTGACGGCTTTGGCCGCTTCGACGTCGTCGCTCACCACCGTCGGAATCATGTTCGACAGGCGGAACGTCCACCGATCACCGGTCACTCGCTTCACCTGATCGACCGTGAACGAATGACTCGCGTTGGCCCACAACGCACCTTGGGCCACCTCTTGGGCGAGATCGAGCATCTTGTCGCGCAAGGCGGCCAGATAGATCGGAGGGAGTTCACCCGAGTACTTCTCGTTGGTTCGAAGTGTGTCGACGTAGTTGCGAATGTCGCTCAGTGGTCGTCCGGCTTGCACGCCGAGACGCTTCACCATCGGCTCGTGGCTCACTCCGAGACCGAGGGCGAATCGTCCACCGCTTGTCTCGTGAATGTGACTGGCCAACGTTCCCATCTCGTGGGCGGTCGATCCGTAGATCCCTTGAATCGCCGTATAGAAGCGGATCGACGACGTCTCGTGGGCGAGACTCGCGCAGAGGCCGAGAGCACTGCCCAGCGACGGACACGCAATGGCGGGGAATCCGAGTTGTTCGGCCCGTTGCGCCAGTTCGATCACGGGACGCCGCTTGGTTGGAGTGGCGACGAGAGACAAAGCGGGAAGAGTCACGAGTTCACCGTACCGCCGCACGTCCGGACCGGCCGTACGACCCGCGTGACCTGGGTAGGTTGACGGGGATGTCGCCGAACGAACACCTTCGCATCGGCATCATCTGCCCGTACTCGCTCACGTTGCCCGGGGGAGTGCAGGGGCAGGTCCTGGGACTGGCCCGCGCGCTACGAAAAATCGGTCACGAGGTTCGCGTACTCGGTCCCTGCGACGGGGCGCCACCCGACACCTTCGTGACACCGCTCGGGGACTCCTTGCCGACCGCCGCCAACGGATCGATCGCGCCGATCGCTCCCGATCCGGCCGCGGCGTTGCGCACCATTCGTGTTCTGCGCGACGAAGAATTCGACGTTCTCCATCTGCACGAGCCTTTGTCGCCCGGTCCGACGCTGACCGCCCTGATGATGCACATGGCTCCGATCGTCGCCACGTTCCATGCCGCCGGAGACAGTGCCAGTTACAAGTACCTCAACAAGGTCGTCCGCTCGTTGGCCGAATCGATCGACCATCGTGTGGCCGTGTCGGTCGACGCTCGTGAGCTCGCGCAGCGATACCTCGGCGAGGAGTACGAGATTCTCGCCAACGGTGTCGAACTCGACCGATTCGAGGGTTCGGCCGTCCATCGCGACCGTGCCATCTTGTTCCTCGGTCGTCACGAACCCCGAAAAGGTCTCGAGGTGTTGCTGCGAGCCGTCCGTCGCATCGACGATCCGGAACTTCAGGTGTGGATCGCGTCGGATGGTCCCGAGACCGCGCGCCTGAAACGCGAGCACGGTGACGACGCTCGTGTCTCGTGGCTGGGGCGCATCACGGATACCGAGAAGTTCGAACGTTTGAGACGAGCACGAGTCTTCTGCGCCCCGTCCCTCGGGGGCGAGAGTTTCGGTGTCGTGCTCCTCGAAGGTATGGCCGCCGGAGCGACGGTGGTCGCCAGTTCGATCGACGGCTATCGAAACGTTGCGACTCACGAAGTGAACGCTTTATTGGTCGAGCCCGACGACGACGTCGCTCTTTCGAATGCTCTCGTCCGGGTTCTCGGAGACGACCGTTTGGCCGATGACTTGAAGCGCCAGGGTCTCGAACGGGCGAGTGAGTTCTCGATGGAGCGTCTGGCTCGCGCGTACGTCGAGCGCTACCGGTCGGTGATCGCGTCGCAGGTTCCGGCTGACGAACCGAGTACTTTCCTCCAGCTGCGTCGCGTCTTCGGCGTGATTCGCCACCTGGGCGCACTCCTGAGCGCCTGGTTGCGCCGTAAACTGCCCCAGTGACCTGGATCATCGTTCTCATCGTCGTCGCCCTGCTGCTCGTGTACGTGGTCGTCACGTACAACGGACTCATTCGGGCTCGTAACACCGTCGACAACGCCTGGTCGCAGATCGACGTCCAGTTGAAGCGTCGGCTCGACCTGATCCCCAACCTCGTCGAAACCGTCAAGGGGTACGCCGCCCACGAGCGGCAGACCCTCGAAGCCGTGATCAACGCCCGCAACGCGGCCATGTCCGCGCCGTCCGATCCGCATTCGCAGGCGGCCGCCGACAACCTCGTGACCGGAACCCTGAAGAGTCTGTTCGCCTTGTCGGAGGCGTATCCCGATCTGAAGGCCAACCAGAACTTCTTGAACCTGCAAGAAGAACTCACGGCCACCGAGAGTCGCGTGGCCTACGCGCGTCAGTTCTACAACGACTCGGTGCTCGCGTATCACAACAATCTCGACACCTTCCCGACCGTGATCGTGGCCAAGATCGGCACGTTCACCCGTCGCGAGTTCTTCGAAGCCGACGAGGCCGCTCAGACTCCACCCTCGGTGTCGTTCTGAACCGATGTTCGACGCGATTCGTTCCAACAAACGCCGCTCGGCCTTTCTCGTGGCCGGCTTCGTGCTCTTCGTCGTCGCCGTCGGAGCCGTCGTCGGTTACCTGTCGGGCGGAGGCCCCTTCTCCCTGCTGATCTCGGCCGTCATCGCCTTGGCCATCGCCTGGGGTTCGTACTGGAAGTCCGACTCGATCGCACTGGCGGTGAGTCGGGCCAAACCGGCCGATCCGGAGACCTACCAACGTCTGCACAACCTCGTGGAAGGTCTGTGCATCGCGAGTGGTCTTCCCAAGCCGCGCGTGTACGTCATCGAAGACATCGCGCCCAACGCCTTCGCCACCGGACGCAATCCGCGTCATGCCGCCATCGCCGTGACCACCGGTCTCCTCGACCAAATGAGTCGAGTCGAGTTGGAAGGTGTGATCGCGCACGAGCTGTCACACATCCGGAACTACGACATCCTCGTGAGCACCATCGCCGTCACGCTCGTCGGAACCGTGGCCATCATGACCGATCTGGCCATCCGCATGATGTGGTGGAACGGTGGTCGAGCTCGCCGAGCCGGCGACCGCAACGATTCCGGCAATCCTCTGGCCTTGTTCGGATTCGTTCTGCTGTTGTTGTCACCGCTCATCGCTCGGGCGATGCAGGCAGCCGTGAGTCGGCGTCGTGAGACTCTCGCCGACATCTCGGCGTGTCAGATGACGCGCTACCCACCGGGCCTCATCTCGGCACTCGAGAAGTTGAAGGCTGACACCACGGCCACACATTCGGCATCCATGGCGACCGCCCACATGTGGATCGAACAGCCGTTGTCCGGTGTTCGCGACGAGGGACGCCTGGGTTGGTTCCATCGAATGTTCGACACCCACCCACCACTCGACGAACGCATCGCACTGCTGAAGGAACTGTGATGAAGCCGATCATGATCCCGAACACCACTCGTCTCGTCGCACTCATCGTGTCGTCGTTGTTCGTCCTCGCCGCGTGCGGCGGGGGAGAACGTGCGAGCGTGACCGTCGCCGCCGAGACGGCGCCCGCATCGTCGGTCGTCGAGACGACATCACCCGTCACCACACTTCCCGCATCGATCACACCCGCGAGCACGACCGCGGGTGTGATCGAACTTCCGACCTTCCCGCTCACCGGACTGCCGATCACCGATACGGGCTGGATCGACCGACCGGCTCTGATCGCCAAGATCGACAACGCGCCGGGCGCCTGGCCGCAGTCGGGACTGGTCGCAGCCGACATCGTGTACGAAGAGAACGTCGAGTCGTGGACTCGCTTCGCCGCGCTGTTCCACTCGCAGGGCGCCGATCCGGTCGGCCCCATTCGTTCGGGTCGCACCCAGGACATCAGTCTGGGCACCAGCCTCGACCGTCCGTTGCTCGTGTGGAGTGGTGGCAACAGCACTGTGACGAGTCTCATCAACAAATCCGACCTCGTGAACATGAGCGTCGGTGAGGCCGGTCCGAACGGCGGCTACTTCCGCTCGTCCGACAAGCGCGCGCCGCACAATCTCTTCGCTAAGACGTCGGCCATCTGGGCCGCCGAGGAAGGTCGCGGTGGTCGACCCACACCTCAGTTCGCCTACCGATCGACGTCCGATCCGGTTCCTGGAACGCCGGTGACGGGCGTCAAGGTGAACATGGACGGCAACATGCGGTCGTCGTGGGAATGGGACGACCGCTCCGGGTTGTACGTGCGCAGCCACCAAGACGACCCGCACGTGGAAGCAGACGGCACCCGCGTCTCCACCCACAACGTCGTGATCCTCGTGTGCGAGTACAAGACCAGCGTGGCCGACTCGCGCAGCCCCGAAGCCCAGACCACCGGTGACGGTGTCGCCTGGGTGTTCACCGGCGGATCGATGGTGACCGGCACGTGGTCGCGGGCCGACAAGAACTCCGGCTGGACGCTCACGGCCGACGACGGCACCGAGATCGCACTCACCCCCGGCCGAACCTGGGTTCAACTGATCCGCAAGGGTCAAGCGGCCGAGGTTCCCGCCGGCCAGGCCATCGCCGACGTCGACTGGCCGTGACGCCCGGCCCGTCAATCGATCACTCGGCCCGTTCGACCCGCCGTTAGCCTGCCCGTATGTCTTCGTCTCCGGTCACCGGTTCGTTCCCGGTCAAGCGCGGTCTCGCCGAAATGCTGAAGGGCGGCGTCATCATGGACGTCGTCACCCCCGAGCAAGCCAAGATCGCCGAGGATGCCGGAGCGTGTGCCGTCATGGCCCTCGAGCGTGTTCCGGCCGACATTCGCAAGGACGGCGGTGTCGCTCGTATGAGCGATCCCGAAATGATCGAAGGCATCAAGAAGGCCGTCTCGATTCCGGTGATGGCCAAGGCCCGCATCGGTCATTTCGTCGAAGCGCAAGTCCTCCAGTCGCTGGGTGTCGACTTCGTCGACGAGAGTGAAGTGCTCACTCCGGCCGACGAAGCACATCACATCGACAAGTACAAGTTCGCGGTTCCGTTCGTCTGCGGTGCCACCAACCTTGGTGAAGCGCTGCGTCGCATCTCCGAAGGTGCGGCCATGATTCGCTCGAAGGGCGAAGCCGGAACCGGCAACGTCGTGGAAGCCGTTCGGCACTTGCGTTCGATTCTCGGCGACATTCGCCGCATCGGCACCGCCGATTCGGCCGAGTTGTTCGACTGGGCCAAGAAATTGCAGGCGCCACTTCCGCTCGTTCAGGAAATCGCCCAGACCGGCAAGTTGCCGGTTCCGTTGTTCTGCGCGGGTGGCCTGGCCACACCGGCCGATGCGGCGTTGGCGATGCAATTGGGCGCCGAAGCGGTGTTCGTCGGTTCGGGAATCTTCAAGAGTGAAACGCCGGCAGTGCGTGCCAAGGCCATCGTCGAGGCCACCACTCACTTCGACAACCCCGACATCCTCGCCAAGGTCAGCCGTGGATTGGGTGCACCCATGACCGGCATCGGCATGGACGAGATCAACCAGCGATACGCGGAGCGCGGCTGGTGACGAGGCCCCCAGGCCATGGCGCGTATCGGTGTCCTGGCTCTTCAGGGTGCGTTCGCGGCTCACGCTGAGAAGTTCATCGCTCTCGGCGCCGACGTCGTCGAGGTTCGTCGTCCCGAGCACCTGACCGGACTCGATGGTCTGGTGTTGCCCGGTGGAGAGAGCACCACGATGAGCAACTTGCTCACGTCATCGGGTCTGGTGGGCCCACTCGCCAACGCGATCGTTTCGGGTCTCGCGGTGTTCGGAACCTGCGCGGGAATGATTCTGTTGTCTTCGAACATTCTCGACGGCCGCGACGACCAGATCTCTTTCTCGGCCATCGACGCCACGGTTCGTCGCAACGCCTACGGTCGCCAAGTCGACTCGTTCGAATGCGATCTGTCGGTCACCTCCCTCGACACTCCGTTCCACGCGATCTTCATTCGCGCACCAGCCATCGAGACGTTGGGGAGTGGCGTCGAGGTTCTCGCTTCCTGGAACGATGCACCCGTTCTCATCCGTTCGGGTCGCATCATGGCGGCGTCCTTCCATCCCGAATTGACCCCCGATTCGCGTATCCATCGTTTGTTTCTCGATCTCGTCGAGTCCCAACTAGCCGTGAGGTGAACCGTGTCCGGACACTCTAAATGGGCAACCATCAAACACAAGAAGGGTGCGGCCGACAAGGCGCGCGGCAAGCTCTTCGCCAAGATCGCTCGTCAGCTCGAAGTGGCCGCCCGTGAAGGAGGCGGAGATCCATCCACGAATGCATCGCTACGTACCGTCGTGCAGAAGGCCAAGGCGGCGCAGATGACAAACGACGCCATCGACCGCGCGATCAAACGCGGATCGGGTGTCAATGACGGAGGCACCTACGAGTCGATCGTGTACGAGGGGTACGCCCCCGGTGGCGTGGCTCTCATGGTCGAGACACTCACCGACAATCGCAATCGCACCGGCGGCGAGATTCGTAACATCTTCTCCAAGTTGGGCGGTTCGATGGCCGAGCCGGGTGCGGTGGGCTGGCAATTCAGCCGCCGCGGCGTGATCCTTCTCGATGGATCGGCGGCCGAAGACGACGTCATGATGGCCGCTCTCGACGCCGGGGCTGACGACATCACCCGCGACGGATCCTCGTGGCGCATCCTCACCGAGCCGTCGGTGGTCTACGACGTCAAAGCCGCGCTCGAGTCGGCCGGTCTCAGCGTCCAGTCAGCCGACTCCACGATGGTTTCGTCGACCCAAATCGAAGTCACCGATGCCGAAGCGGCTCGAAAGATCTTGAAGATCATGGAAGCACTCGAGGACAACGACGACGTCCAGGACGTGTTCTCCAATTTCGACATCTCCGATGACATGTTGGAGAGCGTCGGCTGATACGACTCATTTCTCTCGACGAAAGGCGAATCATGGCTCTCGGTGTCGGCGATCAGGCTCCTGACTTCACACTTCCCGGTACGGGAGGTCGCTCGTATTCGTTGTCCGAATACCGCGGCCGTCCGACCGTCGTGGTCTTCTATCCCGGCGACGACACACCGGTGTGCACCAAGCAGCTGAACTCGTACAACGACGAGTTGGCCCAGTTCGAGAACCTCGATGCGGTCGTGCTGGCGATCTCGGCTCAAGACGTGTCGAGCCACGAGAAGTTCGCCGACAAGCACGGCTTCCGCTTTCCGCTCCTCGCCGACGTCGACAAGAAGGTCGCCGGTTCGTACGGCGTGCTCGGCCCGCTCGGGTTCATGCGTCGCAGCGTGTTCGTGGTGGATGCCGGCGGAACCGTGCGCTACGCCCATCGGGCCCTGGCCGGCCTCACGTTCCGGTCGGTCGACGAATTGACCGCCGCCCTGACGTCAGCGGGCTGACGTTCTGAGGTCACGTCAGCGGGCTGACGTTCTGAGGTCACGTCAGCGGGCTGACGTTCTGAGGTCACGTCAGCGGGCTGACGTTCTGAGGTCACGTCAGCGGGCTGACGTTCTGAGGTCACGTCAGCGGGCTGACGTT
>VFZC01000025.1 GCA_016871355.1 Actinomycetota bacterium | reverse complement strand
GTCGGAGGATCTCGTGGCCGCAGAAGCGAAGAACAAGTCGTCGATGTCGCAGTCGACCAAAGTCGTGATCGGGGTCGTCGTCATCGCGGTTGTGGTCGCGTTGATCGTGGCCATCGCCACGAGTGGCGGCTCGTCCGATTCTTCGTCGAACGGAGATGCAACCGATGGTTCAGCTGCTGCGACCGTCGCGGGTGCGGCCCCCGAAGTGGAGGCGGCCGAGAATCAGCCCGTCACGATCGAGGGTCAGATCCTCGATCCACTCGGTGATCCGTCGAGCGATCCGTCGCGTGATCCTTCCGTTGGTGCACCCGCCCCCGTGTTGCGCGGTTACTCGTTCGACGGCCGCCCGGTGACGATCGAACCCGGTGACGGCCGGTCGTACATGGTGGTGTTCCTCGCGCACTGGTGTCCGCACTGCAATGCCGAAGTGCCGCGTCTCATCGAATGGAAGAACATGGGCATGGTGCCCGAGGGCCTCGATGTGATCGGTGTGAGCACGGGCGTGGCGGCCGATCGACCCAACTATCCGCCGTCCGAGTGGGTCGTGGAGAAGCAGTGGCCCTGGACGGTGCTGGCCGATTCGGTCACGCAGGACGCGGCGATGGCGTACGGCGTGAGTGGCTATCCCTTCTTCACGATCATCGGCGCCGATGGCACCGTGAAGCTGCGTGCCTCGGGTGAGAAGAGCATCGACGAGATCGACGCGCTGGTGGATGCGGCGCTGGCTGGTTAGCCACCCTCTACGGTGGGTTCGTGGATCTCGCCGAACTCCAGAGAATCATCGAGCTCACCTACGGGGACCGCGATCGAGCTCGCGGTGTTCCGTCCACGGTGGCCTGGCTGGCTGAAGAGATGGGTGAACTGGCCCAAGCGGTCAGGAAGGGTGATCGTTCGTCGCAGATGCACGAATTCGGCGACGTCTTGGCCTGGGTCGCGAGCCTGGCCAATCAGATCGGCATCGATCTCGCTGAAGCGATCGAACCTTACGCCGCCGGGTGTCCGCGCTGTCGCGCGTCTCCCTGCGCGTGTGCGTGACCGCGCCCTCTCGAACCAGTTGGTGATCGAACTACTGTGCCGTGGGTGAGTTTCGATCCTCCGTCCTACGGTTTCGACCGCTTCCTTCGCTACGGCGACATGGTTGCGTGGCTCGAGAAGGTGGCGGCGCAGAATCCCCACCTCGTCGACCTCGACACCTACGGCCACTCGTACGAGGGTCGTAAGTTGTGGATCGTCGCTGTCACCGACAAGTCGACGGGTGATCACGACACGAAGCCGGCGCACTGGGTGGACGCCAACATCCATGCCGTCGAAGTCACCGGTGGTGTGGCCGCGCTTCATCTGATCGACCATCTCGTGCGCGGTCACCGCGCCGGCGATTCGAGGGTGGCCACCGCACTGGCACGCCGCACGTTCTACGTCGTGCCGCGAGTGAATCCCGATGGTGTCGAGGCGGCGTTGGCCGATCGACCGTCGTTCCATCGGTCGAGTGTGCGTTCGTGGCCCTTCACCGATGGCCATCGTTGGCCGGGTCTCCATCCCGAAGACATCGATGGCGATGGTCGCATCCGCACGATGCGAATCCGCGACGATCACGGTGCGTGGGTCGAACATCCCGACGATGCCCGCGTGATGACGCCCGTACCTCTCGACGGCGAGACCGATCGTCCGCGTTATCGACTACTCACCGAAGGTCGGATCGTCGATCACGACGGTTTCACGGTGCCGACTCCGCGCGACCCGTCGGGCCTCGACCTGAATCGAAACTTCCCGGCCGGTTGGTCGACGGGAGTGCTCGGCTCGGGTGATCACCCGATGTCCGAACCCGAGATCGACGCGCTCGTTCGCGCCGTGCGGACGCGGCCGAACGTGTGCGGCTACAACGCGTTCCACACCTTCGGCGGTGTGTTGTTGCGTCCGAGCAGCACGAAACCCGACTCGGCGTTGCCACCGGCCGACGTGTGGGTCTGGAACGAGCTCGGACGGCGTGGCACCGAACTCACCGAGTACAAGGTGCATTCGGTGTACGAGGACTTCACGTGGGACAAGTCGGATGTGATGAGTGGAGCGGCCGACGACTGGGCCTACGAGCACCTCGGCGTCTTCTCGTGGACCACGGAGTTCTGGGATGCGATCCATCACGCCACGGGTGAGCGGGCCCACACGTTCATCTGGTACGAGGGCCCGACGACGGCACAGGAACTCGCGGTGGCCAAGTGGAGCGATCAGAACGCGCCTGGCTCGTACGTGGGCTGGACTCCGTACGAGCACCCTGAACTCGGAGCCATCGAAATCGGTGGATGCGATTTCTTCTCGGTATGGACCAACCCGCCCTTGTCGATGTTGCGCAAAGAGGTCGAACCCCATGCGGAGTTCGCGGTGTTCCAGGCCCTGGCTGCACCGTGTCTCGAGATCACCGAGTTCGAGGCCGAGTCGCTCGGCAGCAATACCTGGCGAGTGCGTCTCGGTATCTCGAACACCGGTTGGCTCCCGACGGATGTGAGTAGTTGGGCTCGCAAGAACCACCTCGTGCTCCCCATCACGGCCGAGGTCGAGATCGACAATGGTTCGGTCGTCGGCTCACCGGCCAAGGTGAAACTCGGTCAACTCGAGGGCCGGATGTCGTTCCGTTTGAACGGTGGTGCGATGTCGGACGGAACACCCGATCGAGCGCGGCATGAGTGGATCGTGTCGGCACCAACCGGAGCGAACGTGAGCCTGAGTGTGGTTCACCAGCGCACGGGTCGTGTGACGGCGAAACTCGTTCTCGGCTGACTCGATGACGGACCGACACGAGTTCGACGACGAGTTCGATGACGAACTCGATGACGATGACGAAGATGACGAGTTGGAGTCGTTCGCAACCACCACGTACTCCATCTCCGAACTCGCTTCGGCCATCAACGGCGTCCTCGAAGACGGATTCGACGATGGTGTGTGGGTGTGGGGAGAGATCTCCAGCGTTTCGGTGAAGGGTGGTCACACCTACTTCACACTCGTGGAAGATCTCGGTGGCGGTAAGCGCGCCCAGTTGAACGTGAATCTGTGGGCCGGAGTTCTGCAGCGCATCCGCCCGGTGTTGAAGTCGAGTGGCCTGGCCATTCAGAACGGGTTGCGGGTGCGCGTGCGGGGCGAACTCGACTTCTACGCCCCGTTCGGCAAGTTGTCGCTCACCATGCAGGAGATCGATCCGCGCTTCACGTTGGGTGACATCGCCCTGCAACGTGAAGAACTCCTCCGCAAGCTCAAGGAATCGGGTCGGTACGACGCCAACCGCCGACTCGAACTGCCGACGGTTCCGTTCCGTATCGGCCTGGTGACGAGTTGGGGTACGGCGGCCTGGGCCGACTTCACGAAAGAGATCGAGGGGAGCGGGCTCGGATTCACGGTGTCGGTGGTCGACGTGCGTGTTCAGGGCGACTCGGCCGTGCGCGAGGTGTCGAATGCCATTCGCTACCTGTCGCGACGCGGTGACATCGACGTGATCGCCGTGGTCCGAGGCGGTGGCAGCAAGGCCGAGTTGGCCACGTTCGACGCCGAACCGATCGTCGAGGCGATCGTCACGTCGTCGGTTCCGGTCTTCGTGGGGGTGGGCCACGAGATCGACACGAGTGTCGCCGACGAGGTTGCGCATCGCCGCTACAAGACTCCGACAGCGTGTGCGGCCGGCTTGGTCGAGCGGGTGCGCGAGTTCGTGACGAGCACCGAAGAAGCCTGGGAAGCCATCGCGCGCGCCACGACCGACTTGCTGAACGATGCCAACGTCGAATTGGTGGAAACCGCACATCTGTTGGCCAGTCGAACCCGCACCGCGGTGGCGCGGGCCGAAGAACGTCTCGAGTACCGAAGCCGACGACTCGGTACCGCCGCTCGAGGTCGTCTCGACAATGCCGAGACCGCACTCACCTCCCGCGCCGAGCGTTTGAGATTGCTCGATCCTCGTCGCATCATGGAACGCGGCTGGTCGATCACTCGAACCGCCGATGGTCGTGCGCTGCGATCGGTGAACGAGGTCGCGTCCGGTGATCGGATCGTCACCCAGATGGTCGATGGTGTGGTCACCAGCACCGTCGACGAGATCACCCCCGACACACGGAAGTAGAGTCGAAGCGATGGCCAAGAAGAACGATTCGGAAGTCGGATACGCAGAGGCTTTGGCCGAACTCGAACGCATCTTGTCCGAACTCGAGGCCGCTGACGTTGATGTCGACGTCCTGGCCGAAAAGGTGGCTCGCGCCTCCGAACTGATTCGCTTGTGCCGCGACCGAATCGGCAACGCAAAACTGCAGATCGACAAGGTGGTCGCTGGTCTCGAAGACTGAGCGACCCGTAGCCTGATCTCGTGACGACCGCGCCTCCCACTTTGTTGGACATCGCGCGTCGCGTCGAGACGCGGATCGACGAGGTGTTGCGAGCCGAAGAGGCTCGGTGGTCGGAGTTCGACTCCGACCTGGCTTCACCGGTGGCCGAGATTCGCCGCTTGATCTCCGCGGGTGGCAAACGCCTGCGTCCGGCGTTCTGCTTCTGGGGACACGAAGGGGCCGATGGCGCCGATGAGCAACGAGCCATCGACGCCGGAGCCGCACTCGAACTACTTCATGTGTTCGCACTCTTCCACGATGACGTGATGGACGGCTCCACGAGTCGTCGGGGCGAGCCGGTGACTCACGTGGTGTTCGCCGACGAACATCGAGCGGCCAGAAGTAGTGGCGAGGCTCGTCGCTATGGCGAGGGAGTCGCCATCCTCGTTGGTGATCTGGCTTTCGTGTACAGCGATCGACTGCTCGATGGTGCGTCCGATCGCGCGCGCAGCATCTGGCACGAACTGCGAATCGAACTCAACGTCGGCCAGATCCTCGACTTGGTGGGTTCGGCGCGGCACGAACGCCGCCGTCACAAGGCCGAGCGGATCTGTCGCTACAAGAGTGGCAAGTACACGATCGAGCGCCCGCTTCATCTCGGCGCCATGCTGGCCGCCCCCGAACGTCACGACGAGTTGATCCCGCGCCTGAGCGCGTACGGGCTTCCTCTCGGTGACGCTTTCCAGATGCGCGACGATGTGATGGGTGCGTTCGGCGAGTCGTCGGTGACGGGCAAGCCCGTTGGGGACGATCTTCGCGAGGGCAAGCCCACACCGCTGCTCGCCATCGCGGTCGAGCGAGCCACCGAGGCGCAACACGCGATTCTCGATCGGGTGGGCCGTGACGATCTCGATGCCGATCACGTGCGCCGCGTGCAGGACGTGATCGTCGAGTGCGGAGCGCTCGAGCAGATGGAGGCCACCATCACCCGATTGGCTGATGAGGCCGTGGCCGCTCTCGATCACGTCGACCTCTCGGGCCGCGCTCGTGGAGAGCTCGTCGCGTTGGCCGAATTCGTGACGCGCCGTCAAACCTGAGAATCGATCCAATACGCTGATCACATGCGCACGAGGTCGATGTCGATCGTGATCGGACTCTTGGCGTTGTCGGCCTGTGGTGGCGACGACACCGCGGGTGTCGACTCACTTCCGCTCCTCACGGCGGCACCGGCCACGGCCGCACCGTCGGCCGAATCGACCACCACCCTGCCCGCGGTCGAGGAGTACTACACGATTCAGCAGGGCGACACGTTGTTCGGAATCGCCAAGTCGTTCGGCGTGACCCTCGAGGATCTCATCGCCTTCAACGGCATCGCCGATCCCGATGCGATCGAGGCCGGTCAGCGTCTGAAGATTCCGCCGGTCGGTGTGAGCATTCCCACGGTGGCTCCCTCCACCACCACCACGACCACGCCGTAGTCGCCCGGTACCGCAACCCGGCCACACGACCCGGCCACACGACCCGGCCGGACGACCCAGCCGGTCGTGACCTTCTGCCCTGACCCGTTCGGAGCGAATTCGTAGACTGACGCCATGTCCGCCGGCTCGACCTTCTGGCCCAATCAGGATCACTGGTCGGTCAAGATCCCGCTGCACACCCCGCACCCGCGGCTGAAGGTGCTCGACGAGACCGGTTTCGTCCAGTTGAGCCCCATGCCGGTCGACGTTCCGTCGTCCGAGTGGGAGCGCCTCGAATACATGGACTGGAAGAGCGGCGGCGACACCAACTTCGCACCGCTCGCGTCGGCTGACGGTCAACTCGACTGCCGTGGTTTCTGGGACAAGGGCAAGACCGACAAGGACGCGCTCTGGACTTCGAACGCCGAGATGGCGCCCACTCTGCGCCGGTACGTCGACTCGGTGGGTGCCAACTTCGGTCGGGTTCGCATCATCAAACTCGAACCCCAAGATCGTGACACCGCGATTCGGTCGATTCACCGCGACGACAACAATCGCTTCAATCCCGACAACGAGGGCTGGGTCGTGCGTTCGTGGGTCGAACTCACCCATCAGCCTGACAGCTACATGTTGTTGATGGACAACGACGCCGACGGATTACCTGACCGTTCCACCGAGCGTCGCATTCCGTTGTCGCGTGGTGCACGATTCGTGGTCGACACCCAACGCCTGTGGCACGTGGTCGTGCACCCGCACGACGTGGCTCGCTATGCGCTCATCACCAGTTTCGAGAGCGGACCGCAGCTCGAACGGTGGATCGATTCCCAGTTGCCCGTGGGCGTCTGAGTTTCAGCACCTGAGTTTCAGCGCCGGCCAGCGGCGGCCAGTTCGGCGATGTCGCGCATGATCCGACTGAGTTCGAAGTCCTTGGGCGTGTACACGGCGGCGACTCCGGCGGAGAGCAATCGCGGTCGGTCGTCTTCGGGGATGATGCCACCGACGACCACCGGCGACACGACACCTTCTTTACGCAAGTTCTCGATGATGGCTGGAACCAGCGACAAGTGCGAGCCCGACAGAATCGACAGGCCGATCACATCGGGGTCCTCGTCGCGTGCACTGGCGGCGATCTGCTCGGGTGTGAGACGAATACCGGAGTAGATCACTTCCATACCGGCGTCGCGCGCCGCTACCGCGATTTGCTCGGCACCATTGGAGTGACCGTCGAGACCGGGCTTGGCCACCAGCAGTTTGGGTGGCCCACCCGGAATCGTGCGCACGAACTCGGCGACTCCGGCCAGTTCGCCCGATCGTTTGCCCACCGCAGCCGCCACACCCGTCGGAGCACGGAACTCGCCGAACACATCGCGCAGCACACCCGCCCACTCGCCCGTGGTGCCGCCAGCCTTGGCCAAGGCGATGGATGGTTCCATGATGTTGGTGCCGTCGTTGGCAGCCCGACGTAGTTCGTCGAGTGCTTTGGCAACAGCGTCATTGTCGCGTTGACGACGCCACGCGTCGACGTCGTCGATCGTTTCGCGCTCGACCTTCGGGTCGACCTTGACGATCTTTCCCTCGCCGGTGAGCGGCGAATTCTCCGACTCGGTGTACGAGTTCACACCCACGACCACTTGTTCGCCGGCTTCGATACGGCGCGTGCGCTCGGCCATCGACTTCACCAGTCGACCCTTCAACACGTCGACGGCCTCGAAGGCACCGCCGAGCGAGAGAACCTCTTCGAATTCGGCCCAGGCCGCGTCGCGGATCTCGGCGGTGCGCGCTTCGACCACCTTGGAGCCGTCGAAGATGTCGCCGTACTCGAGCAAGTCGGTCTCGAACGCGAGCACTTGCTGCATGCGCAGACTCCACTGCTGATCCCACGGGGTGGGCAGACCGAGCGCTTCGTTCCAGGCTGGCAACTGAATGGAACGAGCGCGAGCCCGCTTCGACAAACTGACCGCCAACATTTCGAGAACGATGCGCTGCACGTTGTTCTCGGGCTGGGCCTCGGTGAGACCGAGCGAGTTGACCTGCACTCCGTAGCGGAAGCGCCGTGCTTTGTCATCGGTGACGTTGTAACGCTCGCGACCGATGCGATCCCAGAGTTCGGTGAACGCGCGCATCTTGCAGATCTCTTCCACGAAGCGAATGCCGGCGTTCACGAAGAACGAGATCGATCCGAAGACCTGATCGAACTGCTCGGGAGGAACCTGGCCGGAGTCGCGCACGGCGTCGAGAACTCCGACGGCCGTGGCCAACGAGTACGCGATCTCCTGAACGGGAGTCGCTCCGGCCTCTTGGAGGTGGTACGAGCAGACGTTCATGGGATTCCACTTGGGCGTGTTGTTGGCGCACCACGCGACCATGTCGACGATGAGTCGACGCGACGGAATCGGCGGGAAGATGTACGTGCCGCGCGACAGGTATTCCTTGACGATGTCGTTCTGCGTGGTTCCGCGCAACGCGGCGCGCGGAACACCTTGATCTTCGGCGTTGGCCACGTACAGCGCGAGTAGCCACGCGGCGGTTGCGTTGATGGTCATTGACGTGTTCATCTGACCGGGCGGAATGCCGTCGAGCAGAGTGCGCATGTGGCCCACGTGTGCGACCGGAACGCCGACCTTGCCGACTTCTCCCGACGCCATAGTCGAGTCGGGGTCGTATCCGGTTTGAGTGGGCAAGTCGAAGGCGATGGAGAGACCGGTCTGCCCCTTGGCGAGGTTCGTGCGGTACAGCTCGTTCGACGCCTTGGCCGTGGAGTGGCCCGAGTAGGTCCGCATCAGCCACGGTTCGTCGCGGCGCACCGAGTCGGGTCGTTCAGCCATGATGCTCAGTCTGTCGTCCATTCGGGTCGTTCACAGCCTCGGACAGCATTTCGAGGTAGCGCGGACGGGTTAGCGAGATGGCTCCGAGTGACGCCAGGTGAGGAGTCGACCATTGCACGTCGAACAACGAGAAGCCTCCGGCTCGCAACAGATCGACCAGACCCACCAAGGCCACTTTCGACGCGTCGGTCGCGCGGTGGAACATGCTCTCGCCGGCGAAGAATCGTCGAATGCGCACCCCATACACCCCACCCACGAGTTCGTCGTCGCGCCACACCTCGACGCTGTGGGCGTACCCGAGTTGGTGGAGCCGCGAATACGCGTCGACGAATTCGTCGTTGATCCAGCCATGATCGCGACGTGGATCGCCGCAGCCGCGCATCACTCCGACGAAGTCGTGATCGAGAGACACTCGAAATCGTCGGCAACTCTTCTCCAGCGAACGTGACACGTGGAAGTCGTCGAGCGGAAAGATTCCACGCTCCTGTGGACTGAACCAGCCGAGACGCTTGCGTCCGATCGGCATCGGGAAGAGTCCGTGTGAGTACGCGTTGACGAGCGTGGCTGGTTCGAGGTCGGCTCCCTCGGCGACGATGTCGTCGGGACCGAACGGAACACGTTCGAACTGCCAGGCCGACTCGGGGAGAGCGGACTGTGGAGCCGCGATGATGCTCAGGTTGTCGTCGGTGACGATTCCTGTGTGGTCGATCGCGGTCACGACGAGTGTCTACCGCATGACGGGATGACGCCGGATCGATCAGTAATCGAAGAAGCCCGACTTGGTCTTGCGGCCCAGCTTTCCTGCTTCGACGAGTCGGCGAAGCGTCGGCACCGCTTGATAGTTCGGGTCCTTGAACTCGGCGTAGAGCGCGTCGAGGATGGCCAGTGAGGTATCGAGACCCACGAGGTCGAGCAGTGCGAACGGTCCCATCGGGAAGTTGCAGCCGCCCTTCATGGCGATGTCGATGTCGGCCATGCTGGCCGTCCCCTTCTCGAGCATTCTCACGGCGTTGTTGAGATACGGGAAGAGCAGCGCGTTGACGATGAAGCCAGCGTGGTCCTGAACCTGCACCGGCTGCTTGCCCACTTGCTCAGCGAAGGCAGTGGCTCGCGCGATGGTGTCGTCGGATGCCGTGAGCGGACGAATGATCTCGACGAGCGACATGGTGGTGGCCGGATTGAAGAAGTGAATTCCGCACACCGACTCGGGTCGCTTCGCGGTGGTGGCGATTTCCATCACCGACAGCGTCGACGTGTTGGTGGCCAGCAAAGCGTCGGGTCGGGCGATACGGTCGAGTTCGACGAAGAGCTCTTTCTTGGTGGCCATGTCTTCGACCACGCTCTCGATGATGAGATCGCAGTCGGCCAAACCCTCGAGTTCGGTGACGACCGAGATGCGTGACTGGATCGCACGCGCGTCGTCGTCGGTCAACTTGCCGCGCTCCACTTGCTTGGCAAGTCCCTTGGCCACACCGGCCAGCACCGCTTCACCCGTGCTGGCTGCGCGTGTGCGTACGACCGCATCGATTCCGGCTCGGGCCGCCACTTCGGCCAGACCCGAACCCATAATTCCGGAGCCGACGATGCCGACGCGCGTGATGGGGGAGTGAGAAGTGGCCGAGGTGTTCACGATGCTCCGTTCTGTGTTGGCGTCACCATAGTTACCGTCGGGTAACAACGGCGATCCGGACGGCGGGCCGAGCCGGGGGCCTACAGTCGGGACATGCCGGGAACCGTGGTTCTGCAGGGCGGAGGCCCGTTCACCCTCCACGACGACCTCGACCGACGCCTCGTGTCCTCGGCCGGGGCCGAGCGGGTCGTGGTCCTGCCCACCGCCGACGCCTTCGAGCGCCCCGAGGTGTTGATCGCGGCCGGAATGTCGTGGGCCGAGCGGCTCGAGATCGACATCGACGTGCTGATGGTGATGAGTCGTCCCGAAGCCATGGATGCGGGCGCGGCCGAGGTGGTTCGCTCGGCGCGGGCGGTGTGGTTGGTGGGCGACAACCCGATTCATCTGCGCAGCGTCGTGAAGGACACCCCGGTGTGGGAGGCGTTGTTGGCCGTCCTGTCGGCGGGAGGCGTCGTGGTCGGGGCCGGGCCGTCGGCATCGGCGCTCTGCGACCCCATGATCGATCCGCGCGGTGGAGCGCTCGCGCTCGGTCTCGGACTCGTGAAGGGACTCGCACTCGTGTCGCAGTCGGAGACCGTGACCGCCGATCGTCAGGCGAGAGCCCGCAAGTTGGCCAACGTTCCGTTGCTGTTCTTGCCGTCGTCGTCGGCTCTGTTGCGCACCGACTCGGGTTGGGAGAGCATCGGCGCCCACGAGTTGGTCGGCGCTCTTCCGAACTGATCGTCGCGATGTCGGGAGTCGTCCGCCTGGGTGTGATCGGCACCGGGATGATGGGATGCGAGCACATTCGCAACGTCGTCGCGCTCGATGGTGCCGAGGTCACGGCGGTGAGCGATCCGCATCCACCGTCACTCGAATGGGCCCGCGCCAACCTGGGCGATGTTCGCGTAGCCGAGTTCGCCGATCACCGTGAACTCCTGACGTCGGGTCTCGTCGATGCGGTGATCGTGGCGTCACCCAACTTCACTCATGCCTCGGTGCTGAACGACGTGTACGCGACCGACTTGCCGGTGCTGGTGGAGAAGCCGATGTGCACCACCATCGACGATTGCAACACCATCGTGCGGGCGGCCTCGTCGCGTCGTGCGATCACGTGGGTGGGTCTCGAGTACCGATACATGGCGCCCATTGCCGCTCTCGTGTCGCAGGTGAGGTCGGGGCGAATCGGAGACGTGAAGATGATCGCGATTCGCGAGCATCGTTTTCCGTTCTTGGTGAAGGTCGACAACTGGAATCGATTCAGCCGCAACACCGGCGGAACTCTGGTGGAGAAGTGCTGCCATTTCTTCGACTTGATGAATCTCGTGGCCGATTCGCGGCCACGGCGCGTCATCGCGAGCGGTGGCCAAGACGTGAATCACCTCGACGAGGTGTACGACGGTGAACGTTCCGACATCCTCGACAACGCCTTCGTGATCGTCGAATACGACAACGGAATTCGGGCCAATCTCGATCTGTGCATGTTCGCCGAGGCATCGCGCAACGAGCAGGAACTCTCGGTGGTGGGCACCCTCGGCAAAGTGGAGGCGGCCGTTCCGGGCGACGGTTCGATCTGGGTGGGTGAGCGGTCCGATCGTTCACTGACGTCGGTCGCGGCTCCCATCGACGAACGAGTGGCGCACGTGGGCTTCCACTTCGGCGCGAGTTTCATCGAAGTGGCGCGCTTCTGCGACGCCGTTCGCAACGGCACCGGGCCGGACGTCGACGTGAACGCCGGACTTTGGTCGGTGGCCGTCGGCGTGGCGGCGCACCGTTCGATCGACGAAGGCCGACCCGTGCTGATCGACGAACTCGGAGTGTGAAGCCGATCAGTTCTGGGTGAGTCAGGCTTCGGTGATGGTGACCGAGACGATCTCGATCTTCTCCTTCGGCGGAACTCCGTTGTTGGCCGGATTGCCGAGTGAGTCGAGAACTGCCACCACGTCGAGACCTTCGGTGACCTTGCCGAACAACGTGTAGTTGGGCGGAAGGGCCGCACCGTCGGATCCGGTGATCACGAAGAACTGGCTGCCGTTGGTGTTGGGGCCCGAGTTGGCCATGGCGATTGAGCCGATCTCGTACTCACCATCATCGGGTAACTCGTCGGCGAACTGATATCCCGGTCCGCCGGTTCCGGAAGCGGTGGGATCACCACACTGCACCACGAAGTTGGGAATGGCGCGGTGGCACTCGGTGCCGTCGAAGTACTTGAAGCGAGCCAGGTTCACGAAGCTGTTCACGGTGCCGGGTGCCTTGGCCGGATCGAGAGTGATGGTGAACTCTCCCTTGTTGGTGACGACCGTGGCGGTGTACGTCTTGGTCGCGTCGATGCACAGCTGCGGAGCGTCATCGAACGAACGGGTTTGGGTGGCTGATCCGTCGGTGGGTGCGCACTCGCCGGTTCCGAAGGCGAAACCAGCTGGTGCGGCAGTGGTGTCGGGTGCGCCCGAGTCACCGGGTGCTGCCGAGTCGACTGGTGCCGACGAATCGGCCGGCGGGAACAAGTCGGAGGGAATCGTGTCGAGCGGTGACGGTGTGGTGGCGGTGTCGTCGTCGCCACCCGTGAGGGAAGCGATGAGGAACACGAGCGCGAGAATGCCGACGACAGCGGCGGCGATTTTCAGCGAACGTCGCTTGGATCGGCGACGACGCTCGGCCTGAGCCTGCATCTGCCGGCCCATCTCACGGTTCTGCTTCTTTCGTTCACGTTTTGCGGTGCCCACGAAGTGGAAAGGCTAGTAGCCTGCGGTCTCCGTGACCCTCATCGTTCAGAAGTTCGGAGGCACTTCCGTCGCCGATCCCGAGCGGATCCGCGCGGTGGCCGAACACGTGGCCTTCACCAAGCGTCACGGCGCCGATGTCGTGGTCGTGGTGTCGGCGATGGGCAAGTCCACCGACAACCTCATCAAGTTGGCGAACGAAGTGTCCTCCACCCAGCCGGGTCGCGAACTCGACATGCTGCTCACCACCGGCGAACGCATCTCCATGGCGTTGTTGTGCATGGCCTTGGCCGACATCGGCGTGGAGGCCGTGAGCTTCACCGGCAGCCAGGTGGGCATCATCACCGACACCGTGCACACCAAGGCCAAGATCCTCGAGGTGAAGGGCGATCGGGTGCGCGATGCGTTGGCGGCCGGCAAAGTCGCCGTGGTCGCGGGTTTTCAAGGTGTGAGCACCGATCGCGAAGTCACCACTCTCGGTCGTGGTGGTTCCGACACCACGGCTGTTGCGTTGGCTGCCGCGCTCGACGCCGACAGTTGCGAGATCTACACCGATGTCACGGGTGTGTTCTCGGCCGATCCCCGCATCGTTCCGCAGGCGCGCAAACTCAAGCGCGTCAATTTCGACGAGATGCTCGAGATGGCCGGAGCCGGGAGCAAGGTGCTCGCTTTGCGCTCGGTCGAGTTCGCACGTAACTACAATGTTCCGATCCAAGTCCGCTCGAGCTTCACATGGGAGCCGGGTACCTGGGTCACGAGTCAGGAGCCGTCGATGGAAGACCCCATCATCTCCGGTGTCGTCACCGACGTCAGCGAAGCCAAGGTCACGGTGCGCAAGGTGCCCGATCGTCCGGGAGTTTCCGCGTCGTTGTTCGAGCCGCTCGCGCAGTCGAACGTGAACGTCGACATGATCGTGCAGAACACGTCGGTCGACGGCACTACCGACATCAGTTTCACCGTGCCGAAGTCCGACATGAAGGTCGCCCAAGGAATCGTCGAGTCGGTCGCCAAGCAAATTGGTGCCAGTGGCATCGCGCACGACGACGAGATCGCCAAGATTTCGCTCGTTGGTGCGGGCATGAAGACCAGCCCGGGTATCGCCGCCAAGATGTTCCGGACGCTCGCTGACCACGGTGTGAACATCGGAATGATCTCCACGTCGACCATTCGTATCTCGGTCGTGGTGCCGGTGGCCGATCTCGAGAAGGCCGCCCGCGCTCTGCACACCGAATTCGGACTCGACAGCGGTCAGGCCTACAGCGCTCCGCTTCCCGAGCGGAAGTAGTCGATGGCCGCTCTGCGGCGCCGCCAGCACGTTCCCTGGAACGTGGCTGGTGATGCCAGTCGCCGTCTCGACGATTCCGACGACGTCGTCCGCGACACCGGTTGGGTGTTCAACAACGAAGTGGGTGGCCACCTCACGTTGGCCGACTTCGTTCGATCGGGTGAACAAGAAGTTGGTGCGTATCTGCACTACTTCGGAGTCGATACCGACGCAGCACGGCGATCGAGTTTCGTGGAGATCGGATCCGGAATCGGTCGGATGACCGCCGAGTTCACCAAGCGCTTCGATCACGTGACGGCCTGCGATCTCGACGCATCGTTCTTGCGGCAGTGCCAACGCACGGTGGCCGAGTTCGGTGAACCCGAGCGACTATCAACCTCGCACGTTTCCGACGGTCGCTCGCTGAACCTTCCTGATGCGAGCGCTGATGTCGTGTTCAGTTACATCACGTTGCAGCACTGCAATCGTGAAGACGCCCTCGCCCTCACGCGTGAGGCTCTGCGCGTCGTTCGTCCCGGTGGCTTGATCATGCTCAACTACCGCACTTGGATTCCGCTCGATTCGGTGTTGTTCCCGGCCGGTGTGGTGGTGCGAGCGCTGTGGCGTGTGCCGATTCTCGGTCCGACGTTGGCCCGCCGTCGCTGGTCGACCCGATTGGGTTGGCAGGCCAATCGCCTGGCGCCGTCGGTGGTGCTGCAGGACCTGCGCACCCACCACGAGCGACTCGTCGACGCGAGCCTGTGGTTTCGGACGCCCCGGTCGCGCGCGACCGAGCCTGACGTGGCCGTACGGTCGTTCCATGGCATCGACCGCAGTCATTGGTGGTTAATCGCCCGTCGGGCCGACTGACACCACAGTTAGCCTGCCATCCATGCGCGTAGGTGTCGTTGGAGCAACTGGTCAGGTGGGCGCGGTCATGCGCACCCTGCTCGCCGAGCGGAACTTCCCGATCGACGAGATTCGTTTCTTTGCCTCGGCCCGTTCGGCCGGCTCGTCGTTGCCGTGGAAGAACGGTTCGGTCGTCGTCGAAGACGCCGCCACCGCCGATCCGAGCGGTCTCGACATTGCGTTGTTCTCGGCTGGTGCATCGTCGTCGCGTGAACTGGCTCCACGTTTCGCGGCCGCTGGAGTGACCGTGATCGACAACTCGTCGGCGTGGCGCATGGACCCCGAAGTTCCGCTGGTGGTGTCCGAGGTCAACCCGGCCGAGGTGCACCGCACGCCGAAGGGCATCATCGCCAATCCGAACTGCACCACCATGGCCGCCATGCCGGTACTCAAGGTTCTGCATGACGAAGCCGAACTGCATCGCATCGTCGTGAGCACGTATCAGGCCGTGTCGGGCGGTGGCCTCGCCGGTGTCGACGAACTCGACAAGCAGGCTCGCGAAGTCACCGATGTGGCGCGCGATCTCACGTTCGATGGTGATGCGGTCACGTTCCCGGCGCCGGCCAAGTTCGCCAAGCCCATCGCCTTCAACGTTCTGCCGTACGCGGGCAAGTACGTCGACGACGGTTCGTTCGAGACCGACGAAGAGCAGAAGTTGCGCAACGAGAGCCGCAAGATCCTCGCCATTCCCGATCTGAAGGTGTCGGGCACGTGCGTGCGCGTCCCGGTGTACACCGGTCACTCGTTGAGCATCAACGCCGAGTTCGCCCGACCCATCGATGTGGCGCGAGCGACCGAGTTGTTGTCGAAAGCGCCGGGGGTGGTCGTTCTCGACGTCCCCACTCCCATCGAAGCGGCGGGTAAGGATCCGAGCTACGTCGGCCGAATCCGACAGGACTCGTCGGTCGACGGTGGCCGCGGGCTCGTTCTGTTCGTGAGCATGGACAACCTGCGCAAGGGAGCCGCTCTCAACGCTGTTCAGATCGCCGAACTCTTCGTGAAGTGACCGCCGTGGTCGGCACACTCGTTCTCCTCCGCCACGGTCAGAGCACCTGGAACGAGTTGAACCTGTTCACGGGTTGGCACGACGTTCCATTGTCCGAACTCGGCCGATCGGAAGCGTCACGGGCCGGTGTGACCATGAAGGACGCGGGGTTGTGGTTCGACGTGGCGCACACCTCGGTACTCGAGCGCGCCGTCGTCACGTGTCATCTCGCCCTCGAATCGATGGGCCAGGTGTGGCTGCCGGTGCAACGTTCGTGGCGGTTGAACGAGCGGCACTACGGAGCGCTGCAGGGTCTCGGCAAGAAAGCCACCACCGAGCGTCACGGTCCCGAGCAGACCAAGTTGTGGCGTCGCAGCTTCGACGTGCCGCCGCCGCCCGTCGACACCGCGAGTCCCGAACATCCCGTGAACGATCGCCGTTATCGACTCCTCGACCCCGACGTACTTCCGGCCAGCGAGTGTTTGAAGGACGTCGTGGCTCGCGTCCTTCCGTACTGGGAGGACGCGATCGTCCCGCAATTGCGATCGGGGCTCGACGTTCTGGTGACGGCTCACGGCAACTCGTTGCGCGCGCTCGTGATGCATCTCGAGCAGATCTCCGAGGCCGACATCGCCGAGCTGAACATCCCCACCGGTGTCCCGCGTCGGTACGCGTTCACCGAGGCCCTGGCCGTTCGTTCGGCCGAGTACCTGGGGGATGCCGAGGCGATCGCGGCCGCCGCGGCGGCGGTGGCCAAACAAGCCGGTGCCTGATGTGGCCGTCGGCTCAGCCCGGTGACCGCTGACCCGGTGACCCGCTCATCACATGTTCACGAGCGTCGTATAGTGATTCCCATGTCCAAGAAGTCGTACCTCGAAAGCCTTCGCAAGGTTGCCTTGTTCTCCTCGTGCTCGAACAAGGACCTGGAGAAGATTGCCAAGTCCGGAGACGAGATCGTCATGGAGGCGGGCTCACTGATCGTCGATCAGGGCCAAGCCGGCCGTGAGGCATTCGTGATCATCAAGGGTTCGGCCACGGTAAAGCGCAACGGCAAGAAGGTCGCCACGCTCGGCGCCGGTTCCGTAGTGGGCGAGTTGTCGCTCCTCGATCACGGTCCGCGTACCGCATCGGTCGTCACCGACACCGAGTGCACCCTTCTCGTGATTAGCCAGCGTCAGTTCCTCGGAGTTCTCGACCAGGTGCCGGCGCTGTCGCACAAGGTGTTGGCCACGTTGGCCGGCCGCATTCGCGAACTCGACCGCCAGTACTTCGGCTGATTTCGTTCGTTTGTCCCACTCTGCTCCCGGACAAGTTCTCGAACAGGGTTCGGGTCGGACGGCGTTGCGAAGTAGCGTCTGACGTGCATGGCCACGCACGCTGACACCCCCGCCGCACCTTCGGGCCCGCGACGACTCAAGCCGTACCAACTCTCCATCGCGATTGGCTGCTTCGTGGCCGGCTTCACGGCGGTGTCTGGAATCGTTCCTCTTCTCACCGGTTGGGAAGGCGATTCGCCCATCCACCGCACGGTGTTCGGTGGCATTCCCGGTCCGCTCAAGGTGGCCTTCTACACCGTCATCCCGGTGATGATCCTGTGGGGTTCGTTCCGCTTCGCCGATCGCATCCGCAACTGGGAGCGAGGTGCGCCCGATCGCCGTCGGACCACCGTCAAGAACGTGAAGAACCGTCTGGCCGACTTCCGCGCCGGCGTGTACATGAAGACGTTGCTGCGCGACTCGGCCGCCGGCCTCATGCACTCGATGATCTACTTCGGATTCCTGGTGCTGCTCGGCGTGACCACGGTGCTCGAGATCGATCACCAGATGCCCGAAGATCTCAAGTTCTTGCACGGCGACGTGTACCGCGGTTACGCGTTGGTAGGAGACGTAGCCGGTGTCGTGTTCACCGTCGGTGTGATCTGGGCCATCCTGCGTCGCTACGTGCAGCGGCCGTATCGCATTCGCATCAAGACCAAGCCCGAGCACGCCGTGATCCTGGGTGTGCTGTTGGCCATCGGTGTGTCCGGTTTCGGCGCCGAGATGTTCCGCATCGCCGAGAACCAGGCGTCGGGAATGAACGTCGATCACGAGAAGTGGTCGGTGGTGGGTTATCCGTTGGCGCAGCTGGTCGACGGTTGGTCGGCCGACAGTTTGCAGACGTGGCACCAGGGGTGGTGGATCGGCCACGTGCTCACGTTCGTGGCGTTCCTCGCCATCTTGCCCATCACCATGTTGCGCCACATCTTCACGTCGCCGCTCAATATGTACTTGAAGGATCGCGATCGCCCCAAGGGTGCGATGAAGGCCATGCCGAACCTGACCGAGACGTCACTCGAGTCGTTCGGTGCGTCGGTGGTCGAAGACTTCACCTGGAAGCAGTTGCTCGATACCGATGCCTGCACCATGTGCGGTCGATGCACGAGCGTGTGCCCGGCTCACGCCACTGGTAAGCCGCTCGACCCTCGCGAGATCGTGTTGAAGACCGGTGAAGTGATGGCGGCCACGGCCGCGCACGCACCGGGTGGTCGCGTGACTCCGCCGCTCGGCACCGACGCCGAGATCACCATCGGTGCCAACTCGCTGTTCGAGCGCATCACCGCCGAAGAGATCTGGTCGTGCACGTCGTGCAAGGCCTGTGACGAGATCTGCCCGGTGAACATCGAAATTCTCGACAAGATTCTCGACATGCGTCGTTACTTGTCGCTCATGGAGAGCAACTTCCCGGCCGAGTTGGGTAACGCCTATCGCGCCATGGAGAACCAGGGCAATCCGTGGGGAATGAACCAGGGCGAGCGCGCCGATTGGGCCAAGGATCTCGACGTCGACGTGGTCGACCCGGGTGATGCCTTCTCGCACGAATACCTCTACTGGGTCGGCTGCGCCGGTTCGTTCGACGACAAGAACAAGAAGGTCACGCAGTCGATGGCCAAGTTGTTGCGTCGTGCCGGAATCGACGTGGCGATTCTCGGCCCGAGCGAGATGTGCACGGGCGACTCGGCTCGCCGGTCGGGCAACGAGTATCTGTTCCAGATGCTGGCCATGCCGAACGTCGAAATGCTCAACGGCATGGGCGTGAAGAAGATCATCACGCAGTGTCCGCACTGCTTCAACACGCTCGCCAACGAGTATCCGCAGCTCGGTGGTCAGTACGAAGTGATTCACCACTCGCAGTTGCTCGAGCAGTTGATCGAGACCGGCAAGCTCGACGTGAGCAATGCGACGCTCGAAGAGCGCATCACGTACCACGACTCGTGCTACCTCGGTCGTCACAACGACGTGTACCTCGCGCCGCGCAAGGTGGTGGCGTCGATCAAGGGAATCGAAGTCGTGGAGATGAGCCGCAACGGAACCACGGGCATGTGTTGCGGTGCTGGCGGCGCGCGCATGTGGATGGAAGAGTCGATCGGCACCAAGGTGAACGACGAGCGTGCGCGTGAGGCGTTGTCCACGGGTGCGACGCGCGTCGCCACGGCCTGCCCGTTCTGCTATATCATGCTGGACGACGGCGTGAAGGGTGCGGGTGTCGACGAAGATCAGGTGCGCGTGGGCGACATCGCGATCCACTTGTTGGAAGCGATCGAGAACGGCGATGCCCAACTGGCCAATCCGGGATCCCCTCTCCTCGACATCGAGAACACCCCCGTCGCCGGCGAGTGACTCAGCTCAAGTGGGCTGATACCAGTTGTCTCAGGGTGTCGATGTTGGCGCCGTTCTGGCTGCTCACCCACACCACATCACCCGGCTCCAACTGACACGCCTCGGCGAGTTCGCGTTTGCGCGTCGGACGCTTCGACGACTTGACCTTGTCGCCCTTGGTGGCCACCACGGTGTGGGGAATCCCGTTATCGCGAAGCCAGTCGAGCATCTGAATATCGAGTTTGGTCGGTCCGATCTCGCCGTCGACCAGCACGAACACCATGACGAGCTCTTCGCGATCGAGGAGATAACCCTCGATCATCGGGCCCCACGTCTTCTTCACCCGACCGGGAACGGCCGCATAGCCGTAACCCGGAAGGTCGACGACGGTGGCCCCATTGGGCACCGAGAAGATGTTGATCAACTGCGTACGGCCAGGAGTGTTCGACACGCGCGCGAGTTGGCGCCGATTCGCGAGTGAATTGATGAGTGACGACTTGCCCACGTTCGACCGACCGACGAACGCCACCTCGGCCGGCGACTCGGGAAGATCGCGAACATCAGTGGCCGACTTCACGAATTTGATCTGCAGCGGTCCACTCACCGTGCAGAGTGTACGGATTCAGCCGTTGTTGAAGTTCTCGAAGTAGCGACTCGGCGTGGGCCCGCGCTGGCCGAGATACTTCGAACCACGCGCACCCTTGCCGTACGGATTGTCGGCCGGCGTGGTCATCTGCATGAAACTCACCTGCCCGATCTTCATACCGGGGTAGATGGTGATGGGCAGGCTCGCAACATTGGCCAACTCGAGAGTGACGTGTCCATCGAAACCGGCGTCGATGAAACCGGCGGTGGAGTGAATGAGCAAGCCGAGGCGACCGAGACTGCTCTTGCCCTCGATGCGGGCGACGAGATCATTGGGAACAGCAACTCGTTCAAGTGTGGAACCGAGAACGAACTCGCCCGGATGAAGAACGAACACTCCGTCAGCCTCGATCTCGACGAGTTCGGTGAGGCCGGTCATGTCTTGTTTCACGTCGATGATGCCGGCCGTGTGATTGCGGAACACGCGGAACAAGTTGGAGACGCGCACGTCGATGGACGACGGCTGAATCATGCTCTCGTCGAGTGGCTCGATGACGATGCGCCCGGCGGCCAGGGCCTCTTTGATGCTGCGGTCCGACAAGATCACGCCGTCACCGTAGTGGATCGCCGCGGTCGGTCGGCAGGTGACGGCTTCGGCCGGCACGGATAATCTCGTAGCGGTCGCCCCTCGGGGCTGGCAGTGCGGGTGTAGTTCAATGGCAGAACATCAGCTTCCCAAGCTGAGAACGCGGGTTCGATTCCCGTCACCCGCTCACAGCGAGAAGCGCTCTCGTCGGGTCGTGCAATCGGGAGGAGCGAAGCGACGGGCCCCGTCACCCGCTCGCAGTGCCGTCGATCAAGCGCTGGACGTGGGGGGCGAACCATCCGGCGCACTTCCTTTGAACCTCGGGAAGCCGCCAGTCGTTCCCGGTGAGCCGACCCCGGCATGACGGCGCGCCACACAAACAGTCGAATGCGATGAACGACGTCGTGTCGCTGGTGGCGTAATCGAACGACAGAACTTCCCCGGCCGCGATGGGGCGTATCGCGACCAGAGTGTCCGCCTCGAGCAGACCGCAATTCGGCTCGCAACTGTGATTGATGAAGTCGGCGGTACACAACTCGTCGAGAGATGTGAGCAAGAAGCAGTCGTCATCGATCTGCAAGAGGTAATCCTGCTCCTTCGTCGACAGTGACTCGGCCTGGGCCAGGCTGATCCTCTCGCCGCTCCAGATCACAATGACGTCTCGCTCGGCGATCGGCTCGTCGGTCACCACGAAATGACCGCTGTTCGGGTCGTCAACGACGCGCAGGCCGCTCCGCTGGCGGATCTGTCCGGGTGCCACTGCGCTGAGAGTAACGACGATCGGCCAGAATGTGAGTGTGACTTCTCGCGATCGGGCCCTCGAACTCGACCGGGCCGACCCACTCGCCCGGTATCGCGACGAGTTCTTCATTCCAGACGACTCACTTATCTACCTCGACGGCAACTCGCTCGGGCGTACCCCCAAGCGCACGATCGAGCGGCTCCAGCAGGTGATCGAGAACGAGTGGGCGTCCGATCTCATCCTGAGTTGGGAGCACTGGCTCGACTTACCTCGCCGCATCGGTGATCGTTTCGTCGACATCATCGGAAGCCATCCCGGCGAAGTGGTGATTCACGACTCCACCACGCTGAACCTCTACCAAGGTGTTCATATCGCGCTCGGCCTACGTCCCGATCGCAAGGTGCTCGTGGTTGCTGACGACGAGTTTCCAACCGATCGCTACGTGGTCGAAGGAATCGCCCACGATTCGGGTCTCACCGTGCGCTCGTTGCAGCCCGGAATCGATCTCTCCGACGTGGCTGTGATCGTGCGCAGTGTCGTCGACTACCGCACCGCGGCCCTCGCCGACGTGAAGGCGTTCACCGACGAAGCCCGTGCTGCAGGCGCCCTGGTGTTGTGGGATCTCTCGCACACCGTCGGCTCGATCGAATTCGATGTACACGCTCTCGGAGTCGAACTGGCGGTGGGCTGCACGTACAAGTTCCTGAACGGTGGACCGGGTGCACCGGCGTTCACGTTCATCGCGAGCCACCTTCAGGCGTCGGCGCAGCAGCCCATCCGCGGATGGTTCGCTCAGAAGGATCAGTTCGCAATGGAACGCCCCTTCGAACCACACGACGACATTCGACGAGTGCTCCTCGGAACCCCGCACATTCTGAGCCTGGTTGCCGCTGAGGAGGGAATCGCCCTGTCGGCTCGAGCTGGCATGTCGGCGATTGCGGCGAAGGGTCGAGCCCTCACGAGTTTCGCGATCGATGTGATCGATCATCTCGGTCTCACCACCTCCACTCCGCGCGATCCCGCTCATCGAGGAAACCACGTGGCTGTCCACCATCCCGATGCGAAGACGCTGTTGAAACAATTGGCCGATCTCAACGTGATCGCCGATGTTCGCCCACCCGACATCGTGCGCCTGGGCCTGAGTCCACTCACTACCCGCTTCACCGACGTGTGGGATGGGTTGAACGTTCTGAACTCACTCATCGAAGAACATCGCTCGTGATTCCGTTCGACGATCGCCTGCGCGCGAAGATGACTGCCAATCTGTCGGCTCATCCGCGTGTCACCGTCGACGACGATTCTCTGCGACCAGCCGCCGTCGCAATCGTGATCGTCGACAGCCATCCCGATGATGATGACGACCCCTTCCCGTTACCCGAGCAGCCGTTGATCAACGTCCCGGGTGACATCGCCGGTCTCGACGGTCGCATGCGCAACGTCTCGGGCGGCGCGGCCTTTCTTCTGTGTCGTCGGGCCGCGCGGATGAATCGCCATGCGGGGCAGTGGGCCCTCCCCGGTGGACGCCTCGACGCCGACGAAACACCCGTCGATGCCGCACTACGCGAACTGCACGAGGAGATCGGCTTGCAACTCGGTGTCGATTCGGTGCTCGGCGTCCTCGACGACTATCCGACACGATCCGGATTCCGCATCACACCCGTGGTGCTGTGGGGCGGTGACGACGTTCAACTCACACCCGATCCGGGCGAAGTCGCCCACACTTACCGCATCGGCCTCCATCAACTGTGCCGAGCCGATTCACCTCGCTACGTTCGTATTCCCGAAAGTGACCGCCCGGTGGTTCAGTTGCCCCTCGGCGGCGATCTCATCCACGCACCGACCGGGGCCGTGCTGTTGCAACTCCGTTGGGTGGCCATCGAAGGCAAGCTGGGTGAGCGGGTCGATCATCTCGAGCAGCCGGTTTTCGCCTGGGGTTGAAACCCTCTCGACACGCCGTCAACCAGGTTCGACCAACCCGACGAAGTAGTGCTTGAGGAATTCGATCGTCACGACCGACAGGAGTGTGATGACCAGCAGCGACGAGCAACGCGAGCATCGGTTGCTTCAGTAGATCGAGCAGGTTCCGGCCGATCGAAGGTCCGGATTCGTCGATAGCCTTCTATTCCCCGTCGGCTGATGATCAGCCGCGGATAGTAGTGATCAGTCGGCGCGGAGGGTCAGCGACGCGACCGAAACGGGATCATCGAACCCCTTCAACATGCGACGACCAGCCGGATCGAGTGATATCTGTGCTTCTTCGGCCAACTCGGTGGTGACGAGGACCTCTCCGGGCACCGACTGATCGACGAGTCGAGCGGCCAGGTTGACGACCGATCCGAAATAGTCGCCGACTCGCGCGAGGACGGGACCGTACGCCATGCCGCCGCGCGGTGTGAGGGAAGGGTCGGAGCCGAACACGCGGAGAATTTCGCTGGCGATGCGAATGCCGCCCGCCGGATCGACCGTGACGAACATCAATTCGTCACCGATGAACTTCACCAGTCGACCCCCCAAGCGAGAGACCGTGTCCTGGGCAAGGGCTTCGAAACGAGTGACGAGCTCGGCCAATTCCTGCGCACTCATCTTCAGCGAACGTGACGTGTAACCCACGAGGTCGACGAACCCGACGACCATCGACACCATCTGATCGTTGTAACCAGATCGACTGATCGATTCGCGATGTCGGTTGACGGAGAGTTCGAGATGCTCACGGATCAACATCTGAAGAACCCAGACGAGATCGAGAGCGAGTGACTGCGCCTCGACCGCCGACTTCACGATGTCGACGCCGGAACCGCCGGCCTCGATGAGGGGCCGCTCGATGTCTTCGAGGAACAAGTAGTTGGCGGCATCGGCGACTCGGCTCATGGACGATCCCATCACACGAATGAACGCCAGGAGTTCGTCCCACGTGAAGATCAGAAGGCCGGCGTGCATGAGTCGAAAGGCCGGAATGTCTTCGTTCCAGAACGCGGGCTCGTCTGGTCCGACCGTGGGGAGCCCGGACGCGGTACGAACATCGAGAACTTGTTGGACGTCGATGTCGACGGCGGCGGCAAGATCGCGAGCGGTCATCGGAGGTGATGAGACTCGGGAAAATCGTTCGAGGTAGTCGGCGGCGGCCGGATCACGAAGAGTGGTGATGATGGCGTCGTCGTTGAGGCCACGTTGGCGGAGGTACTGAATCGACGCCTCGATCATGGGCGCCGATGCGGATCCCGGCTCGTAGCACCCGTCCTGGATGAACGCCTCGAGGTCCCCGCTCACGATTCAACCCTAGATCGACTTCGATGACCCATGTGACCGACCGGCCGAGGTGATCGGGACATTTGCCTACTGCGCCCGACTCTCGTCGTCACTACCGTTCTCTCTCGACGAAGCCGACGCCTACGCCGTGGTGGGGTTGCCCGTACCGCCCACCGTGAGACGATGAGACGGAAGGTCGATCAGCCCGGACGCGTCACGGCGACGACACGATCGAATCGCACCGGGGCGATACGCACGTCTTTGCCGGTAGCGGGTGCGTCGATCATCATGCCGTTACCGATGTAGATGCCCACGTGTGAGATCGGCTTGTGGAAGTACACGAGGTCACCCGGCTCGATGTATTCGATCGGAATCCGAGGGGTGCTGTTGGCCTGGCGTCGTGATTGATGCGGAAGCGACACGCCGGCCTGAGCCCAGGCCCACATCGTGAGTCCGGAGCAATCGAAGCCCACACCTTCGATGGCCTTGTAGGCGATGTACGGAACGCCGACTTGACTGCGAGCCGCCGCGATCGCGATTTGTGCACGCGAACTGGCGGGCGGAATCGACGAGCGATCGAACACGAGCGATCCGTTCCCCCGACGCGCGGTGAACGAACCGGCCTGGCTACGCGCCGCACGCGCAGCCGCTTCGGCGCGTCGCTGTTGTTCGGCTCGCAGTGCCTGTCCGAGTTCACGTTCGGCCTTCGTCTTCAAAGCCGTGTACTTCTCGATCTTGTCTTCGGCAGCAGCCTTCTTCTTCTCGATCTGCTCGGCTAGTTCGGCTGCGCGGTCGCGTTGACGCCCGAGCTTCTTCTGCAGATTTTCGAGATCGGTCACCAATGCATCGAGTTCGTCGGTGCTGATGAACCCGGCGTTCAGTGCCATCTCGGTGAGGGTCTGCTTCTGGACCGATTCGTTCGGACCGACTCCGGGTGAGAGGAGATTGGTGATGCTCCCGCCACGACCTCCCCCGATGAACGACTGCACGGCAACTTCCGACATTTGCGCCTGCACACCGTCGAGCTCGGCCTGCTTGGTGGTGATCTCGCCTTCGGTGGCGACGATTTCGATCTCGAGTGTGTCGCGGTCGTTCTGCGCCGTCACGAGGTCTTCGGACAAGATGGCCACTTCGTCCTCGGCGGCCTCGAGCGCGTCGGCCATGCGCTGCACCTTGCGCCGGGCGTCCTCGACCGAACCCGCCTGGGCGGCCGGGAGGAGAACTCCGGGAAGTCCGGTCAGAAGTCCGGCCACCACGGTGGCGACCAGGAACTGCCGGCGCAGTGAGGAAGTGGCGCGGGCCATCGCGAGTCGAGGCTAACGACTATGACGATTGTGTTGCGATCGGACCGGGAAACAGTCCCTGAGCAGGGGGAATGTCGGTACGGTGAGGAGGTGATCAGGCGCTGGTTCCCTCTCGGTGTGGTGGCGGTGCTGGCGGGCTTCTCGGCGTGTGGCTCACCCGAGGCCAACCCTTCGGTGGCGCAGACCGAGCCAGCCGGCGCCCCACCGACGACCGTGTTCGTGAGCGAGGCCACCACGACGACGGTGGCACCGACCACCACGGTTGCCTCCACCACCACGACCACCGTGCCCGTTCAACTCACGGGCCTGTTCGACGACGTGGCTGACGCCGCCGCGCTGGGGCCGGTTCCTGACGGCGTCCCATTGGGTGGAGCGGCCTACTCCGAGCCGGCGTTGTACGACAGGGGGTGCCATGCCGGTGTGGGTGCGGTGACCCCCATCTTCTGTGAGTTCGGTGATCTCACCAGCGACACGGTGATCGTGTTCACGGGTGACAGCCATGCCGCGCAATGGTTCGGGGCCCTCGAGGTGGCCGCTCGAACGAATCGGTGGAAGTTGGTCTCCATGACGAAGACATCGTGTCCGGCGGCCGACGTGACGACCTTGCGACGCGAGGACGGCGCGCGCGATGGAGCCGAACTCGAATACCCCGAGTGCAACGAATTCCGACGCAACGGTTGGGAAGCGATTCGTGAACTCGGACCCGACCTCGTGATCTATCCGATGCTCACGCGCTACAAGCAGACCAATGGTGGTGGTTTGGAAGGGTGGCGAGCCGGTTTGGGGCGTTCCATCCAGAACATCGCCGGCTCGGGAACCAAGGTGTTGATCATCGGTGAGACGCCCAAGACGAGTGGCGCCGACATTCCACCGTGCATTCGTGCCAACCGAACCGATGTTTCGAAGTGCTCGAACGCTCGCTCAGCCGCCGAGTTCCCGAAGAAGATCGAGATGTTCGAACAGGTTGCCGCCGAGCACGGGGCGACGTTCGTGAATCCGGTCGATTGGTTCTGTACCGCGGAGGTGTGTCCGGTTCTCATCAACGGCCGCATCGTCTATCGCGATTACAACCACGTATCCGATCAGTTCTCCCGTTATCGCGCACCGCAGATGGCAGCAGCGATCGAGTTGGCTTTGAGCGGACCGGACGCCTTCTGACGTCGCCGCACCGGCTCAGGCCGTGCAGGTGATCGGAATCAGGAATTCGTGGTCGGCCTGAATTGCTCCGCTGGCCGGGTACACGGCGATGGCCATCGTTCCGGTGCCAGCGAGTGAACAATCGACGGGAATCGTCAACGAGAAGTCACCTTCGGGACTGAGCGTGTACACGTTCTCGAGTTGGTTCGTCGGATCGAGGACCGCCCGAGATTCGTCGGGCATGGCCCACGACTGTGTTTCGAACACGAAGCGACGAGCGTCGGTTCCGACGCCAGCCGATGGCTTCCAGTTCTCGTCGAACCAGCCGAACACGACGTACACACCGGTGGGAAGACCGTCGAGTGGCGGACGATTTCCAACGGCGAGGTCGGTGAAACCGGTGCCGTTCACCGTGACTTGCACCGGACCACCGGTCGGTGCGAACGACGTGCCCTCGACGATCTCCACCGACGGTCCGGCCGGCGCAGCAGTCGTCGTGGGTGCAGCAGTGGTGGGTGCCACCGTGGAGGTCTCGACTGCCGACGTGTCGGGAGTTAGTGAACTGCTCGAGTCGTCGGAAGATCCTCCGCAGGCGGCGAGCGCGGAGACGGTGGCCGAGATCAGTGCGGTGCGAATGAAGCGGTGAGCCGGGGGAAGCATCACGAAGTCCTTTACGAGATCACGAAAGTTTCTTGGTGGAAGCAGATCGTTTCGGACGAATCTCCATCTGTCCAGTCAGAGAACTCGTGGCGACGTCGATGGGGTAGTCGTACACCTCGGACAAGAGAGCAGATGAGAGCACGTGTTGCGGTGAACCATCGGCGACGATGTGACCGTTGACCATCACGAGAAGACGGTCGGCAATCGATGCGGCGGCTTCGAGATCGTGAACGACGATGATCACGAGCGTTCCGTTGGAGGCCTTGTGGCGCAGCAATTCGAGCACCATCTCCTGATGCTTGATGTCGAGTGACGCGGTTGGTTCGTCGAGAAGAATGACCTTGGTGTCTTGGGCCAGCACACGGGCCAGAGCAACGCGGGCGATCTCGCCGCCCGACAGCGTGGTGATGCGTCGCTGCGCCAGATGCGCGATGTCGGTGGCTTCCATCGCCGCGTTCACGACCGCGGTGTCGTCGACCGCACTTTCGCGCGACTTCCAGGCGAAGCGGCCCATCGACACGACTTCACGAACCGAGAACGGGAAGGCGACCACGTTGGTCTGCGTGAGAACCGCGCGCTGACGGGCCAGGTCGACGGGGGCGAAGTCGCGCATCGAACGATCGTCGAGATGGACGAACCCGCTGGCGGGTTCGACGTCACCGGCGAGCAATGCGAGCAGACTCGACTTGCCTGCACCATTGGGTCCGACGACGGCGACCAGCTCGCCGCTCGAGAACGAGCAGGTGACGCCGGAGCACAGCACCGCACCCTCGCGTTCGAGGCTGGCGTTCTGCGCGGTGATGGTGCTCATGCCCAGCCGCCTTGACGAGAGCGCAAGCGACGCAACTGCCAGATGAACACCGGCGCACCGATGATCGAGGTCAGAACACCCAAGGGCAACTCGGATGGCTCGACGATGTTGCGGGCGAGTACATCGGACAGCGCCACTACGACCGAACCGAAGAGAACCGACAGTGGCAGCACGTACTTGTGGCGAGGGCCCACGAACAGACGAACGACGTGCGGAACGAGAAGGCCGACGAAGAGAACGATGCCCGAAACGGCGACGGCCGAACCGGCGAGGATCGCGACCACGAGTAAGACCTGGATGCGCGCGCGCTCGACGTTCACACCCACGTGGCGGGCCGCACGGTCACCGAGCGAGAGAAGGTCGAGGGTTCGGCTGAGGCAGATCGCACCGATGATTCCGATCGTGGCGGTGGGTGCGACGATGCAGACCTTCTCCCACGTGGATTGCGAGAGCGAACCGAGTGTCCACGACGTGAGTGAGCGGAGCGACGAGTCGTCAGCGACGTACGCGAGTAGTCCGATGAACGCGCCGGCGATCGCGTTGATCGCCACGCCCATCAAGATGAGCGTGAGAACCTCGGTGCGACCGTCGAAACGCGCGGTCGAGTACACGACGGCTACGGCGATGAGTCCGCCGATGAAGGCGGCGACCGGAAGAGTCCAGATGCCGAACGGCGCGAAGCCGGTGACGATCTGCAAGGCGGCCGCCGCCATGGCACCCGACGAGACACCGACGATTCCGGGTTCGGACAGGGGGTTGGCGAACGCACCTTGCATCACGGCGCCCGCGGTGGCGAGCGATGCTCCCACCAGCACACCGAGGACGATGCGAGGCAAGCGCACGTACCAGATGAGCTCGTCGGCGACCGGGTCGCTCGGTGATCCGCCCATGAGGTTGGTTCGCCGAAGGATCGTGCGCACCACTTCGGAGGGCGACACGTCGTACGCACCCACGATCGCAGAGATCACGATCGTGGTGAGGAGGAGCAGAAGAAGGACGAGCCCGACGATCTTCGGATCGACTGTCGCGCGGGCTTGCTTGTTCACGGAACGGCCTTCTCCATTTCGGCGGCGATCTCCTGGCGAAGACTCTCAATCAGGCTAGGGGTGCGCGGTCCGAAACTGAAGAGGAGGCCATCTTCGGCGGTGATCACTCGGCGGGCTTTGCCAGCCGGAGTCTGTGCGACACCGGCTAGTTCGACGAGCCCGTCGATGCCGTTGACGGAGTCGAGTCCGGTCGTGGTGACGAGGAGAACATCAGGGGCCGCTCCCACCATGGCTTCGGGTGTGAGCGGCGTGAACGCGAGTTCGAGACCGATGGCGGTTCCGGCGTCGGTCGCACCAGCGGCAGCGATGATCGAATCGGGTCCTGATCCGGGACCGCCGATGAGGTACACGCCAGCCGGACCGCGAACGTAGAGGAACGCAACGCGGACATCGGCGAGTGAGTCGTCGGTGCGAACTCCGGCGAGATCCTTGTCGATCGCATCGCGTAGGCGAGCCGCACGATCTTGGAGTCCGAGAATCTCGGCCACTCGTTCGAGGCGCGGGATGATCTCGTCGACCGTCGTGGCGTTGTCGACCAACTCGATGCGCACCCCGGTCGCTGCGATCTGGTCGAGCGCGGTCTCGGGTCCGGTGTCTTCGTCGATCAGGATCAACGTGGGTCGAACTGCGAGCAGTGCTTCGACATTGATGTCGTGCGCGGTGGTGACGATCGGAAGAGCATCGGCTTCGGCGATCGTGCTCGAGATGTCGCGGGCAACCACCAGATCACCAGCGCCGAGAGCGAAGACCGCTTCGGTGAGGCCGGCGGTGAGTGTGACGATGCGTTCTCCCGACGTTTCGCGCGTCGTGTCGGAACTCGAGCACCCAGCCGCAAGAACCAGTGCGGCGATGATCGATGTGACCAGACGCTTCATGAACCGCGGTTCTTTCGGGCTCGAGTGAGGAGAACGGCACCGCCGATGACGACGACGAGCACCGCCGAGAAGAAAACGATCAATCCGATGTTCGAGCCTTCGTCGCGGCCAGTGGCGATCGCGGTCAGTTCGTCGAGGTTGTCGGCCACCGTGATTTCGGTGACCGCCTCGGTGTTCGCTGGTGCGTCAGTTGCCGCCGGGACGGTCGTGGTGGGCGCTTCTCCCGTGAAGGTGATGGGGATGATCAGATCTTGTGAACGATCGTCGTAGATGGTGTGGTCGTTCTTCGTGACGATTGCGCAGTCGACGGAGCGGCAATCGATCACGTCGTTGATGGTCGGTCCCACACCGAACTCCACGCGGAAACTTCCGTTGGGCCCATAGGGAATCGCGAGGTTGACGCCGTATCCGGGTGGGTTCGACGAGATCCAGACCGAGGCGCCGCCCGTACCGGCTCGGTCGGCTCCACCACCGCAGGGAGAGGGGGCGCCGCCAGCGGCTGGCTTCACGCACAGTCCGACGTAGATCCCTTTGGTGACGTCGAAGCCACTGCCCTCGACGATCACGGTGTCACCGTTGCCGTCGAGATCCTGACTCTTCGACACCGTGAGGGTTCGCGTGCCGTCGGTGGTGGTGAGGAGCGGGTCGTCGGTGGAAAGAGGAGTTTGCGCGTCGACCGAACCCGTCGCGAACGCGAAGGTTGCCGTCGCCGACAAGGAGACGAGGGTGCGGATCAGGGTGCGTGCCATGGGATGTCCTGTCGACCAGGAACCCCATCTTCACGGAAGACCGCGGGGTTCGACCAAACGAGGGAGAAGTCTGCCTGTGGCGTCGGGCATTCCGGTCGTGAGCCGGGTCAGAGTTGGGCCAGGTAGGCGTTGAGTTCGGTTCCGATCTGGTCGGCCGCATCGTCGGACGGATGGTCGGTGTAGCTGTAGAGGCGCACGCCATTCTTCACATGGCCGCACACGCGGGAGTTCTCGTTGCACAAGATCGGAGTCGGATCGAAGACCGACACACCGCCTTCGAATCCGTCGGCGACTCGCTGGAGCAGTGCTCGATAGCGATCGGTATGAGCGAGAAAGTCGTCGAGACCAACCTGGCAACGCGGATTGGAATCGATGAGAAGTGAATTCAGGAAGTCAATGGTGGTTCGACGGTTGGTGCAGTCTTCGGGTGCGGCCAAGGCTGGATTGTCGACGTAGAGAACGACCTTCTTGCCGCCGTCGACCAAACGTCGAACGGTTTCGCGCAACGCACTCTCGACTTTGTCGTACAACGGACTGTCGGGGAGCCAGGCGAAGTTGGTGAAGTCGGGCCACTCGAACATGGCGCGCACCGCACCTTCGAGGACGACGACACGAATGTTCGGATCGGCATTCACTGTGTCGACGGCCGGAACGATCAGTGGGAGGAAACGTTCGTGCGCCGGGTCGTCGGAGATGAGCGGAACGGCTGACTGGATACCTTTGGTTCCACCGATGACGGTCCACCAACGACCTTGTTGTGATGTGCGCATGAAGCCGCCGATGAGCGTGGAGGCTTTGCTGTCGCCGATCAGCGCGTAAGTCGGCTCGCCTCGCACGTCGGTGCGGCAGTCGGCGAAGAGTTCTTGTGTGGCCGGGTCGAGGCCGCAACCGATCGTGGAGATCTCGTTGATGCCGCGGACCTCACCGGGGTCGAGGGCGACGTTGAGTGAATTGAACTGGCGGCTCGGCACCCCGTCTCGAGCCCATGTGAACGCACCGACACCGCCGACGAGTGCCATGGCGGCAACCAGCCCGCCAACGACAGCCTTTCGGTTGCGATGGAATCGCAGTGGCCGTTCGATCAGGCGATACGTGAGATAGGAGAGGAGAACCGCCAGTGCGACCGCGCCCACGCGTATCCCGGCTGAAGGAACCCCGCTCGCGATGATTCGGGCGTATACGAGGAGGGGCCAGTGCCAGAGATACAGCGGATACGAAATGAGGCCGATCCAGATCATTCCTTTGAGGGACAACACTCTCCGTCCCCACCAGTTCTCGGCACCGGCACCGATGAGAAGGGCCGCGCCGACGGTCGGAGCAATGGCGTTCCAGCCGGGGAAGGTGCTGTTGCCGTCGAGTGCGAACATCGGAACGACGATCGCGATCATGCCGACGGACGCCGCTGCGTTGCGCAGGTGGGCCGTCATGGTGATGCCGCGAATGGTGGTGCCGCGGATGGTGAGCATCGCCAGCAGTGCGCCGATGAGGAGTTCCCAGAAGCGATTGAGCGGCGAGTAGTAACCCCCGGCTCCATCGATGGAGGTCAGGCCGAGGATGAACGAGACGAGGATGAGCGCGATGGTTGGGCCGATCGTGCGGCGTCCGAACTTGACGAGAGCCCAGAGCGCGAGCGGCCACACGATGTAGAACTGCTCTTCGATTCCGAGCGACCAGAGGTGCACGAGGGGCTTCACCTCGGACGCGGTGTCGAAGTATCCACTTTCCGCCCAGAGGAAGAGATTGGAGACGAAGAACGCACCACCGGCGATGTGCTTGCCGAGTGACTTGAATTCGCTGTCGAAGAGTGACACCCACCCGAGGACGAAAATGGCCAGCAGGACCGTCACGAGTGCGGGGAAGATGCGTCGTACTCGGCGGTCGTAGAAACCACGAATCGTGAACGAGCCGTTGGACAAACCGCCGACGATGTTGGTGGTGATGAGAAAACCCGAGATCACGAAGAAGACGTCGACACCGACGTACCCACCGGGCACGAGCCAGGGGAAGGCGTGAAAGAGGACGACTGATCCGACGGCGATCGCGCGTAGCCCGTCGACGTCGGGTCGGTACACATGGCCGGAATCAGTCACGAGAACCGCTCCGAACTCATGCTGCGACCCTAGTGAAGGGGAAGATGACGGCCGGGACTTCTCCAACGCGGGTTAGGGTCGAGTTCTTGAGCACCACAACCGCACACACGACAGTCATTCGCCCGTCGTGGCGCGGTCACATCCATCGTTGGTCGACAGTGGTGGCGATCCCGGCGTTCGTCGTCCTGATCTGCTTGGCCGATTCGGCCTCGGCGCGAATCGCCATGGCGATCTACGGAGTGGGCGTCGCGACCATGCTCGGTGTCTCGGCCGTGTATCACTCGGGTCGGCTGAGTCCGGTTGCCGAACGACGGTTCAAACGGTTCGATCATGCGACGATCCTGCTGGCCGTGACGGGCAGTTACACCGCTGTCACCACTCTGAGCCTGCGCGGTCGACCAGAGGTGACTCTTCTCGTGTTCGTGTGGTCGGCGGCCACCATCGGCATCATCATCCGCATGGCGTGGCTGCACGCACCGCGTCCGGTCGTGATCGCGGTGTATCTGATCGTTGGGTGGAGCGCGTTGGTGGAAATCGGTGCGTTATCGGAGGCACTCAACGCGATCGACACGACTCTGCTGTGGACCGGCGGCGGGCTGTACTCGGTTGGTGCGGTGGTGTACGCCGCCAAACGTCCGAATCCTTGGCCAAATACCTTCGGATTTCACGAGGTGTTTCACGCACTCGTGGCCAGCGCCGCCACCGTTCATTACGTCTTGGTGATGCGCCTGGCTCTCTGATCGCGCCCGTCGGTCAGAGGTTGGCGATGCTGATGACGATCTGAACCTGCATGGCGATCATCGCCAAGGCGAAGGCCAGTCCGGCGGAGATTGCCAACTTCAACCG
>VFZC01000024.1 GCA_016871355.1 Actinomycetota bacterium | reverse complement strand
CGAGGCGATCGATCTCGACTACCGATACGACGGGGTCCACGTGTATCGCCGGGGCGCGAAACTGATTTTCGAGACCATCGCCGAGCAACTGCTCCGGATTCCGGTACCGGCTGAAGGCTTGGCGAACTAGACCGGCAAATTTGCCGGGGTTTCGCGCCCAATAGGGGTCTAGACGTTGCCAGGGGAGAGGTCGAACGGCCACGATGTACCCCGTGATCGAGCACTACATCGCCGCCCGTAAAGAAATCGAAGGTCCCGGATCTCCATTCGAGGTCACGACCGTCACCGTCCGTGGAGTGGAGGTCAAGACCTTCGCCGCCGCTCCGCCCAACATGCGCTTCATCTGGGAGCTCACCGCAGCCCACGGCGACAAGAAGTATTTGGTCTACGAAGACGAGTCGTACACCTACAACGAGATTCACGCGCAGGTTCGCAAGCTCGCGCACTACCTCGTGAGCCAGGGAGTGCAGCGCGGCGATCGCGTCGCCCTCTCCATGCGCAACTATCCCGAGTGGGTCGTGGGCTACTGGGCCACCGTGTCGCTCGGTGCCGCCGTGGTGGGCATGAACGCGTGGTGGACCCCCACCGAAATGGAGTACGCGCTCAACGACTCGAAGCCCAAGATTCTCATCGTCGACGACGAGCGTCTCGAGCGGTTCTCGCAGATCCCGAACGCGCCGTCCGCTCATGTGATCTCGGTGCGTACCGATCGCGCGTTGCCCGCCGGTGGCGCTCGTTGGATCGACGTGATGGCCGCCGCCGATCCGGGTTCGCTCCCGCCGGCCGACATCGACCCCGATGACGACGCCACCATCTTCTACACATCGGGCACCACCGGTTTCCCGAAGGGTGCGCAGTTGCACCACCGCGGTTCGGTCATCAACGTCATGAACATCGCGTCCATGACCGGTGCGGCCACCGCCGGTATCGCCAAGGCCGTGGCGGCTGGTGCGCTCAAGGAAGCGCCGCCCGCGCCGCCCGCGTTGCCGCCGGTGTTCATGGCGCCCACACCGCTCTTCCACGTGACGGCGTGCAACTGCATCCTGCACCCGGCCACGCTCGTAGGCGGCACGCTCGTTCTCATGTATAAGTGGGATCCGGGCCGCGCTCTCGAACTCATCGAGCGCGAGAAGTGCACCAACTTCTCGGGCGTTCCCACCATGGGTCGCGAACTCCTGCTGCATCCCGATTGGAAGACGCGCGACACGTCGTCGCTGGCCGCCATCTCCGGTGGTGGTGCGGCGGTGCAGCCCGACCTCGTCGAGAAGATCGACAAGGAACTCGAGCACGGCACGCCCACCACGGGCTACGGCATGACCGAGACCCACGGAATCATCACCGCCAATACGTCGCTCTGGTACACGAGCAAGCCCGAGTCGTGCGGCCCGGCCGTGCCCACTCTCGACGTGAAGCTCGTCGACGAAGAAGGACGCGATCTTCCGCGCGATCCGGCCATCACCGGCATCTTGTGCGTGAAGGGTGCGATCACGATCAAGGGTTATCTCAATCGCCCCGAGGCCACGGCCGAGACCATCAAGGACGGTTGGCTCAACACCGGTGACATCGCGCGCATCGACGCCGACGGATTCATCTACATCGTCGACCGCGCCAAGGACATGGTCATCCGCGGTGGCGAGAACGTGTACTGCTCGGAAGTCGAGACCGCGATCTATCGTCACGACGCGATCGCCGAGGCGGCCGTGTTCGGAATCCCCGACGAGCGTCTGGGTGAAGAGGTCGCGGCGTGCATCGTGTTGCAACCCGGTAAGTCGGTGGGCGAAGACGAACTGCGCGCGTTCTTGAAGCAGTCGTTGGCGAGCTACAAGGTCCCGTCGAAGTTGTGGTTCCGCAGCGAGCCGATCCCGCGTAACGCGAGCGGCAAGTTCTTGAAGCGCGAACTCCGCAAGGAACTCGTCGGCGAATAACCATTGGGCGCGAAAACCCGGCAAATTTGCCGGTTATTTCGCCCATCACAGGGGGAGGGGACATGGGACGCGACGTCTCGTACGTGATCGACGGTGTCGAGTACATCGGCTATCTGGCCGAGCCATCCGGAAGTGGAACCACATCGGGTGTTCTCGTGTGTCACGAGGGTCCGGGTCTCGACGATCACGCCAAGATGCGGGCCGATCGTCTGGCCGAACTCGGCCACGTGGCGTTCGCACTCGATTATCACGGCGGCGGTAAGCCGGTGCCGTTCGACGAGATGATGCCCAAACTGGTGGCGCTCATTCAGTCGCCCGACGAAACGCGCAAGCGAGCCAAGGCCGGACTCGCGCAACTGCTCGCTCATCCGCGCGTCGATCACAAGCGCGTCGCGTCGATCGGCTACTGCTTCGGCGGAACCATGTCGCTCGAGTTGGCGCGTGATGGTGTCGATCTCGCCGCGGTGGTCGGATTCCATTCCGGACTCGGCACGTCGAAGCCAGCGGCAGCCGGAGCGATCAGCGCGAAAGTGCTCGTATGTATCGGAGCCGACGACCCGATGATCCCGGTCGAACAACGCAATGCCTTTGAGGCCGAGATGAAGGCGGCCGGATGCGATTGGCGGTTGTACGTGTTCGGTGGTGCTGAGCATTCGTTCACCAACAAGAATGCCGATCTGATGGAGCGCCCGGGCATCAAGTATGACGCGCCCACCGATGATCGTTCGTGGCGCGCGATGCTCGACTTCTTCAGCGAAGTCTTCTGAGCCTCTGAATCACGAAGGCTGACGGTCGCGGGCTCGCACCGCGAAGGCGACTCGCGTGCCGATTCCGGCCATGGCCACGAGGATGATGCCGAACAACGCGAGTTGCATGGCGCCGCCGCGATCACCCGATGCAGTGGGTTCGCGACCACATCCGGGCTTCGGCATCGCGCTGATGCACTCGCTCACGTCGCGCTCGAGATCCATGAAGTCGTTGGTGACCGGGGGAGCGGGCGGCGTCGTGGTGGCAACGGCGTTCGATCCAACGGCGGCCAGCGGTGCGATGGAGACGACCGCGCACACTAGGAGTCGCTTCAGCCACGTCACCCTCCCATCGTGACACGCCCGGGCGACACGCACCCAGCGGATCGGATGTGGCGTGGCAAGGGCCACTACGATCGACCCGTGAGCCCCCGGCAAACCGTGCTCGTGGTCGATTTCGGTGCGCAGTACGCGCAGCTCATCGCCCGACGTGTGCGTGAGCACAACGTGTATTCCGAGATCGTGCCGCACACCATCACCGCGGCCGAGGTCGCTCGGCGCCAGCCCGCCGCCATCATCTTGTCGGGTGGCCCGAAGAGTGTTCACGTGGACGGTGCGCCGAGTCTCGACGCCGCGATCTACGAAGCGGGTGTGCCGATTCTCGGCATCTGTTACGGCGCGCAACTCATCGCTCAACAGTTGGGTGGTGAAGTTGGGCGCGGTTCGCGCGGCGAGTACGGGCGCACGCGACTGACGGCCGCGTCGAACTCGACGTTGTTGAAAGGTCTGCCGGCCGAACAAGACGTGTGGATGAGTCATTTCGACGCCATTACGCGTGTGCCCAACGGATTCACCGGGGTCGCGTCCACTCCCGAGGCGCCGGTCGCGGTGCTCGAGAACGACGCGCGTCGTATCTGGGGCGCTCAGTATCACCCCGAAGTGGTGCACTCGCCCTACGGCGCCGACGTGATGAAGCGATTCCTGCACGAACTCGCCGGTTGCGAAGCCGCTTGGACGATGGGGTCGATCATCGACGAACAAGTAGCGGCCGTGCGTGCGCAAGTAGGAGACAAGCGCGTGATCTGCGGACTGTCGGGTGGTGTCGATTCGTCGGTCGCCGCCGCGCTCGTTCATCGCGCGATCGGATCGCAGCTCACGTGTGTGTACGTCGATACCGGTCTGATGCGCAAGGGCGAAAGCGAACAGGTGGTCGAGACGTTCCGGCGCAACATGGGGATCGAGTTGATCCACGTCGATGCCGGCCCGCAGTACTTCGAGCGACTCGCGGGCGTGACCGAACCCGAGACCAAGCGCAAGATCATCGGCGAATTGTTCGTGCGCATCTTCGAAAAGCACACCGGTGGCGTGACCGACGCCGAGTTCTTGGTGCAGGGCACGCTGTATCCCGACGTGATCGAGAGTGGCGGCGCCGATGGCACTGCGGCCGTGATCAAGAGCCATCACAACGTCGGCGGCTTGCCCGATGACATGACGCTGAAACTCGTCGAACCGCTTCGTTCGTTGTTCAAGGACGAAGTGCGCAAGCTCGGTCACGAGTTGGGTCTGCCCGACGAGATCGTGTGGCGGCAGCCGTTCCCCGGCCCCGGCTTGGGCGTGCGCATCATCGGCGAGGTCACGCCCGACAAGGTGGCCATCCTGCAGGAAGCGGACGCGATCGTGCGTGACGAAATCAAGCAGGCCGGACTCGAGCGCGAGATCTGGCAGGCCTTCGCGGTGTTGCCCGACATCCGCTCGGTGGGTGTGATGGGCGACGAGCGCACGTACGCGCACCCCATCATCATCCGCGCGGTCACCAGCGACGACGCCATGACCGCCGATTGGGCCCGGCTGCCGTACGACCTTCTCGAGCGCATGGCCAGTCGCATCATCAACGAGGTGAAGGGTGTCAATCGGGTGGCGTACGACATCACGTCGAAGCCGCCAGGCACGATCGAATGGGAATGACGCCACTACGGTGACGTTGGGGGTTGCGGTGCAGGGGATCGATGTCGACAAGGTGAGCGCGTGGCTGGTCGAGAACATCGACGGTGCGCGCGCGCCGTTCGTGTTCGATCTCATCGCCGGCGGCCGATCCAATCTCACGTTCCGTGTCACCGACGCGGGCAGCACGCACTACGTGCTGCGCCGTCCACCGCTCGGTCACGTTCTGGCCACCGCGCACGACATGGCGCGCGAGTACAAGATCATCGCCGCCGTGGGCCGAACCAACGTGCCGGTTCCGCCCGCCCTCGGTGTGTGCACCGTCGAGGCTGTGAATGGTGCACCGTTCTACGTGATGGGCTTCGTCGACGGCGTGGTTCTCGACAGTGCCGACAAGGCTGCTCTTCTCGATCCGTCGTTGCGCGAGACCGCGTCGCATCACCTCATTGACGTGATGGCCGATCTGCACGCGGTCGACGTTGATGCCGTGGGTCTGGGCGATCTCGCTCGTCGCGACGGCTACATCGAACGGCAGCTGAAGCGTTGGAAGAGCCAGTGGGAGAACTCGAAGACGCGTGAGTTGGCGGCCATCGACGAAGTGGCGCGTCGACTCAGCGAGCGTGTGCCAACACAACAGGGCACCGTGATCGCGCACGGCGACTACCGCTTCGGTAACTGTCTCACCGATGTGACGACCGGGCGCATCGCGGGTGTTCTCGATTGGGAGTTGTGCACGCTCGGCGATCCGCTGGCCGATCTCGGATATCTCGGCGTGTATTGGGCCGATGCGTCCAATCCGCAGTTCCGCGCCAACGATCCGACCCCCGCTGGCGGATTCCCCGCGTATCGGTCGCTCGTCGATCGCTATGCAACGCGCACCGGTCGCGACGTGAGTGGCATCGACTACTACGTCGCGTTCTCGTGCTGGCGACTCGCTGTGATCAGCGAGGGTGTGTACGCGCGCTACCTTCACGGTGCGATGGGCAAGCAAGAAGGTGTCGATCTGGCCGCGTTGAAACTCGGCCCCGAAGGGCTCGCCGAACGCGCGCTCGAATCAGTGAGGAGACTGTCATGAGCACCGACGTTCTGGCCGGTTGGGAGAAGGGTTCGTTCACGGCTGCGGGCTTCACGCGCGACACCTATCGTCGCGGCTCGGGCCCGGGCGTGATCGTGGTGCACGAAGTTCCGGGCATCACGCCCAACGTCACCAAGTTCGCCAACGACCTGGTGGACGCCGGATTCACCGTGGTGATGCCGAGCCTGGTGGGCACGCCGGGCAAGGAGTTCTCGAACGGCTACGCGATGTCGTCACTCACCAAGGTGTGCGTGTCGAAGGAGTTCTCGGCGTTGGCCATGAACAAGACGTCGCCCATCATCGCGTTCTTGCGCGCGCTCGGTCGGCAACTCCATTCCGAGGTGGGCGGCAAGGGCATCGGTGCGCTCGGTATGTGCTTCTCGGGCGGATTCGCGCTCGGCATGATGATCGACGATCACATGGTCGCGCCGGTTCTGAGTCAGCCGTCGTTGCCGTTCCCGATGGGCAAGAAGCGTTCGGCCAATCTTCATTTGTCGGCCGACGACGAGCGAGCGGTGCAGCGTCGCGCGGCCGCTGGTTGCGAAGTGCTCGGATTGCGGTACACCGGTGATCGTCTGGTGGGTGATCGTTTTTCTACGTTGCGCGACTTGATCGGCGACAAGTTCGTGGCGATCGAACTGCCGTCGGTGAAGAAGACCGATCACTCGGTGCTCACCGAACAGCGCGACGAAGCGAGTGTCGAGCGCGTCCTCACCTTCTTCAAGGACAAACTGCACTGACCCGAGTGACTCGAGTAACTCCACTAACTCGAGCCACTTGAGGATCTGGTGAGGATTTTTCACCCTCAGGGTGAAAAATCCTCACCAGATCCTCGCTTCACCACGTCAGGCGGAAGCGGGGGTGTTTCCACTCCCTCAGCGCCTTCTCCACGTCACCACTCGACTCCACCAAGTACCGCGCCAACATCCCCTTGGCCGCCTTCGCATCGTGCCCTGCCACCTTGCCCGACTTCTCCACGAACGACACCGACACCATTCCGGCGAAATCATCCGTTGACGGAATCCACGCCGCGCGATGTTCGCCCGGCAGCAGATCGATCACGAACCGTCCGTCGGCCCATTCGTTGAGCGCATCCGACAACGACGGACGCCACCAGGTGGACAACTTGCCGAGCGGCGCGAGCGACGCGCCCATCTTCAATCGGTAATCGGGTACCGCGTCGGCGAATCCAACCACACCGAGCAGTCCACTCACCACCACGATCGAATCGGCCGCGCGCGTGCGCGAGCTCGCCGACAACGTGGACGGCGACAAGTGTTCCCACACTACACCGGTGTAACGAGCGTGAGCCGGCAACGTGGGCGCACCCACCAACGCACGATTCGACTCCTGCGCGCGAGCCAGGTGCTTGCCGTTCACACCGAGCAACGTGGCGTCGCCACCCTTGGCCTTGTCGATGGCCGCCACCACCTCGGCTCGCCGTGCGCCCAAGGCCTTGCCGAACGTTCCCGCGCTGGTCTTCCACCTCGGCGCGTGGCCGCCCTCGGCCTTGCCCTCCGACGGCGGGAGCAGGATCGCCAACGGGGGAGTACGACGCGAGGCCATGACCGAGAGTTTGTCCCACTACCCTCGTCTCATGCGCATTCACGTGGACGCTCAGAAGTGCCAAGGTCACAACCGCTGCTACGCCCTGGCCCCCGAACTCTTCGATGTCGACGACTACGGCCAGGCCGTGGTGATCGGCGACGGCAACGTTCCGCCCGAGTTGGTCGAGCGCGCTCGTCTCGCCGTGGCGAACTGCCCCGAGTTCGCCATCACGCTGTCGGAATGACATGACCGGATACGACGCCCCCAAGTCGATCTACGGTCCGGTCACCGATTGGGTGACCGACTTCGATCACGGTGATCCGCAATACAACCGGCACGCGCATGCCATCTGGGCCGAACTGCGCGACAAGTGCCCGGTCGCCCACTCCGAGCGTTACGGCGGAACCTGGTTGCCCGTCACGCACGAACTCGTGCGCGAGATCGCCTACGACACCGAGAACTTCACCAGCCGCGCCGTGGTCGTGAGCACCGAGATCCCGCTCGATCCGGCGCCCATCGGTGGTGCCCCGCCCATCACGAGCGACCCGCCCTTCCATCACGAAGCGCGTCGCGTCGTTCTGCCGCCGTTCTCGCCGAAGAAGATCGCCGAATGGGAGCCCGAGATCCGTCGGCTCTGCAACGAATTGCTCGACGAGATGGAAGCCGAAGCGAAAATCGGCCTCACCGTCGACGCCGCCATTCAGTACGCGCAGCATATTCCGGTCAACGTGATCGCGCGCATGCTCGGCTTCCCGCTCGAAGATCAAGACCTGTTCCGCGAGTTCGTGCACGACTTGCTCGAGAACATCAATCTCGATCCGCAGGATCGCATCAGCGCGTTCGAACGCATCGACGCCTACGTCAAGGCGCAGATCGACGATCACATCGCGAACCCGCGCGACGACCTCGCGGGTTACCTGCTCGACGTCGAACTATTCGGCGAAAAGATCCCGCACGAGTTGGTGGGTGGGTTCATCCTGCTGCTCCTCGTGGCCGGCATCGACACCACCTGGAGTGCCATCGGTTCGAGCCTGTGGCACCTCGCCACGCACGCCGACGATCGCCGTCGACTCGCGAGCGATCCGTCGCTCATGCCCACGGCCATCGAAGAGTTCCTGCGCGCGTACGCGCCCGTCACCATGGCCCGCCTGGTGGCGAAGGATCACGACTTCCACGGCTGCCCGATGAAGAAGGACGAGTGGGTGTTGCTGCCGTTCCCGGCCGCCAATCTCGATCCGGCCGAGTTCCCCGACGCCGACAGGGTGCTCATCGATCGCGCCGAGAATCGACACTCCGCGTTCGGCCTCGGCATTCACCGCTGCCTCGGATCGAACCTCGCGCGCCTCGAACTGCGCGTGGCGGTGGAGGAGTTCATCAAGCGCTTCCCCGATTTCGAGTTGGCGCACGGTGAAGAGGGAGTCGTGTGGAGCGTGGGTCAGATCCGCGGTCCGCGTGCACTGCCCGTTCGCATCGCGTAGATGACTCACGACGACGTTTCGTCACCGTCGGCCGACGACGGGTTCCTCACCGAGGCTGGTCGACACTGGGCCGAACAGTTGCACGGTTGGGGTGTGCCCGAGCACATTCTTGCGCAAGCCGAAGTTCCGCCCTGGGCGCACGACCCGGCCACCTTCGCCATGGACGACACGGTCGATCCGGCCAGCCCCATCTTCGAGATGGCGCGTGAACTGTTGCCGATCGACGGCGGTTCGGTCATGGACGTCGGCTGTGGTGGTGGGCGCAGTTCGGTTCCGCTCGCGCCGCGCGCCACGCACATCACTGGTGTCGACGAGAACCCGGCCATGCTCGCCAAGTTCGCGACGGCTTGCGACGAAATCGGCGTCGCTCACGCCGAGATTCAGGGCAAGTGGCCCGATGCCGCGATCGAAGCCGAAGTGCACGGCGCACCACTCGCACCACGCGATGTGGTGGTGTGTCATCACGTCGTCTACAACGTGCAGAACATCGAGGCGTTCGTGGTGGCGCTCACGGCGGCAGCCACGCTCGGTGTGGTGGTGGTTCTCCCGAAGCGTCATCCGCAGTCGGCCTGGAACGAAGGTTGGCTCCACTTCTGGAATCTGAAGCGGCCCGACGGGCCCACGTCCGACGACTTCGTGGCCGTGGTGCGCGCGCTCGGTATCGAACCCGAAGTAGTGGAGGTTCCGCGTCCACCCTTGAGTCGTCATGCCGCCCAGCCGTCCCAGCTCGCGCAATCGGCGCGCCGACGTTTGTGTCTACCCGAAGCGCGCTTGCCGGAGATCGAAGCGTGGATCCGCGATCATCCGCCGGCGTTCATGAGCGAGGTCGTCGTGGTGCGCTGGCCCGGAGGTCTTTCGTAGCGCCAGTGCGTTGACCGTCGTAGATGCCGCGCTCGGGTGACACCGCGTAGGCCACGATGCACACCACGGCGGCCGGAACCGCGAGTCCGCCCCCGAAGAGTTCGACGGCCAGAATCGCGCAGGCGATGGGTGTGTTGGATGCGGCGCCGAACACGGCGGCCAGGGTGGCCGCTGCGGCCAGGCGCGGATCGAGCGACAATGGTTCGGCGAGAGTGGAGCCGAGCGTGGCGCCGACCACGAACAACGGCGTCACTTCGCCGCCGGGAATTCCCGAACCGAGAGCAACCACCGTGAACACGATTTTGAGCACCGGTTCCCACCAGTCGGCGGCGATACCGCTGAGTGCACTGTCGACGAGCGGTAGCGACAGGCCGAGGTAGTCGCGACCGAACAACCCCATGAGCGCGAGGGTGGTGACGGCGCCGATCACGGGCCGGGCCGGTGCCCACACCACGAGTCGACGCGACGCGCTCTTGATCGCGTGCAACGACACGATGAATGCCCGTGCCGCCAAGCCGGCCAGCACACCAACGACCACGAGCTTCAACACGACGGCCACGTCGAGATCGACGGGCAGAGCGATGATCGGAGTCGATCGACCGAGACCCTCCACCACGTAGTCGGCCGTGACCGAAGCAGCGAGCGCCGGTGCGAGTGCTTCGTAACGAATGCGTCCGGTGCGCTGAACTTCGAGCGCGAAGATGGCCCCGGCAACCGGAACACCGAACGCACCGCCGAACGCTCCGGCCATGGCAGCGATCAGCATGAGTCGCAGTTCGTGCGCGGGCAGACGGAACGGCTTCAGAAGGGTCGACACCATCGAGCCGGCGACTTGCAGCGCGGCCCCTTCACGACCCACCGACGCACCGGTGAGTTGAGCGATGTAGGTGGCGCTGAAAATCATCGGGGCCATGCGCGCGGGCACGTGCGGGGCGCGCTCGGTGCCGTCGTCCGATGGCGCGAGTGACTCGGTGATCACGAGCGAGGTGCCCTTGTTCGCGTCGGCACCGACGTAGTGGTACGCGGCTCCGAGTGCGAAGGCCGCGACGGGGAGAGGCCACACGAGCCAGTCGGCGTCGAGTCGGGTGGACGTGGCGGCGTCGAGCGCCTCGAAGAGCGCCCACGAACCCAGACCCGATACAGCGCCCACCATCACGGCCAGGGCCGTGATGCCGATCAGGTGAAGGGGAGCGCGGAGGGCCGGCGGCACTCGCGTCACGCTACTGAATCGGCATTCTCAACGACTTCTTACCCGCGAGGGGCAGACTGTGAGCGTGAATCGAGTCGAGTCGTCCGCACGCATCTTGGTGGCCGACGACGACAAGTCGGTGCGCGAGTCGCTGGTGCGGGCACTCACTCTCGAGGGCTACGCGGTGGTGGCGGCCAACGATGGAGCCAAGGCGCTCGATCTCGTGAAGAGCGAGCGACCCGATGTGGTGGTGCTCGACGTGATGATGCCGGCCGTCGACGGGCTCACGGTGTGCCGCGTGTTGCGAGCCGAGAGGAACCGGGTTCCGGTGCTCATGCTCACGGCGCGTACCGAGACGAGTGATCGCGTGGCCGGTCTCGATGCCGGCGCCGACAGCGAGTCGGGCACCATCACGCCGCAGCATCACGGAAACCGCGCCGATCACGTGGCCGAGATCACCGCCAAGTTGAACACCGCACTCCAGCCGCTCGTCGATGCCGGCACCATCACCGCGGCCGATCGCACCGCGATCATCACGGCATTCACCACCCGACCCACCACGCGTCCGGCCGAAGGCGCACCGCGTGGCCCGCAGGCCAAGCTGTCGGCTCTCGTGAGCGCTGGAACCATCACACAGGCCAAGGCCGATGCGGTGGCAGCGGCCCTGCGGGCCGCTCGTCCGGCTGAGGGCACGGGCAGCGATGACCACGATCACTCGACACATCAGCGCGGCCCGCGCGCCGAAGGGCTCGCCAAGGCTGCTGAAGTGATCGGTATCAGCGTGGCCGATCTGAAGACCGCGTTGAAGAGTGGTCAGACGATCGCTCAGGTGGCCCAGGCCAACGGCGTCTCGGTGAACAGCGTGATCGATGCGATGGTGGCCGATGCGACGGCAACGCTGCGTCAGCGCATCACCGATCTGGTGAATGGTGTTCGGCCCACCCAGCCGACCGCGCCCACCGGTAACTGATCACACCCGAATTCATACGGTTTCCGCCCGCCGGGCCGGATCGTTGGCTGAGAGGCCCGCGGTCCGGCCCGTGCCGCGTGTGGGGCTCGCCGCTGCTGAGCAGTGGCTCTTCCTCCGCGCACCCACTCTCTAACATGGCGTTTCCCGGAACGACGACCATGACCGATTCTTCTTCGCCCATCCCAACCCTGAATCCGATGCAGAGGGATGCGGTCGAGCACGTCGACGGTCCACTCCTCGTGGTCGCTGGCGCCGGTTCGGGCAAGACCCGCGTTCTCACCAACCGCATCGCGCATCTCATCGAGCACCACGGCGTGCACCCGTCGGCCATCCTCGCCATCACCTTCACCAACAAGGCCGCCGGCGAAATGAAGCACCGCATCGAGGCCCTCGTCGGCCCCATCGCCAACTCGATGTGGATCTCCACGTTCCACTCGGCGTGCGTTCGCATGTTGCGCGTGCACGCCGAACGCATCGGGTATCCGAAGAACTTCAGCATCTACGACCAGGCCGACGCCCAGCGCCTCAATGGCTACGTGATCCGCGACATGGGTTTCGACCAGAAGCGCTTCACGCCCCGCGGAGTTCACGCCGCCATCTCCAACTGGAAGAACGAACTGCTCTCGCCGGCCCAGGCGGCCGAGCGGGCCGGCAGCATGATCGACCGCAAGCACGCCGACATCTACGCCGAATACCAGAACCGCCTCCTCAAGGCCGGGGCGATGGACTTCGACGATCTGCTCGTGAACACGGTCGTCCTGCTGCGCAATCACCCCGATGTGTTGGCCGAGTATCAGCGCAAGTTCAAGTACATCTTGGTCGACGAGTTCCAGGACACCAACGTCGCGCAGAACGAGATGATTCTCATGCTCGGCGCGCAGCATCACAACGTGTGCGTGGTGGGCGACACCGATCAGTCGATCTACAAGTTCCGCGGCGCCGACTATCGCAACATCCTCCAGTTCCAGGACGCGTTTCCCGACGTGTCGGTGGTCGTGCTCAATCAGAACTACCGCAGCACCCAGAACATCCTCGACGCCGCCAACTCAGTGATCGCGCAGAACGTGGCGCGCAAGCCCAAGGATCTCTGGACCAACGCCGGTGCCGGCGACAAGATCGTCCGCTTCCATGCCGACGACGAGGGTGACGAAGCCAATTTCGTCGCGCGCTCCATCGATCGCCTGCACAACAACGGTCGGCCCTGGCGTTCGATGGCCGTCTTCTATCGAACCAACCCGCAGAGCCGCGCGGTGGAAGAAGCGCTCATGCGTTTCGGTGTTCCGTACAAGGTGCTCGGTGGTACGCGCTTCTACGACCGCCGCGAGGTGAGGGACGCCATCGCGTATCTGCGCGTGGTGCACAACCCGCTCGACGAAGTGAACGTGAAGCGCGTGCTCAACGTGCCCAAGCGCGGTATCGGCGACACCTCGGTCGCGCGGATCGACGCGCTGGCCGCCCAACTCGGCGTTCCGTTCATCGACGCCCTGCGTCAGTCGACCGAAGCCGGAGTCACCGGGGCCGCTCGCAAGGGGATCACCGAGTTCCTCGCGCTCATCGACGAGGCCGGGAGCCACTACGAAAGCGGCCCGGGCGATCTGCTGCAGTTCCTCGTCGACAAGTCGGGTTATCTGGCCGAACTCGAAGCCGAGTCGTCGGTCGAATCCGATGGGCGTCTCGACAACCTGGCCGAATTGGTGGGCTCGGCCCGCGAGTTCGCGCGCGTCGACGAGTTTCTCGAACAAGTCGCGCTGGTGGCCGACACCGATCAGCTCAACGACGACGACAAGGTCGTGTTGATGACCATCCACTCGGCCAAAGGGCTCGAGTTCCCGGTCGTGTTCATCGTGGGCGTGGAGGAGGGACTCTTCCCGCACGTGCGCGCACTCACCGACCCCGACGAGCTCGAAGAAGAGCGCCGCCTCGCGTACGTGGGCATCACCCGCGCTCAGGAGAAGCTCTACCTCTGCCACGCGTGGTCGCGTCAGCAGTTCGGCACCACGCAATACAACCCGCCGTCGCGGTTCCTCGAGGAGATTCCGGCCGAACTCGTGGAGAACGAAGGCAACGTGCCCACGCATCGCTCGTCGCGCGATGCGTTCGGAGGTTCGCGTCGTTCCGTGAGTTCGTTCGACATCGACGACGACGATCGGCAAGCCGCGCACGAGCGCCGCGAGCGCATTGTCGATCAGGCCCTGGCCGCTGGTCGCGGGTCGGCCACCATCGAACCCACCAACTCGCACACGCTCGGTCTGCGCATCGGCGATCGGGTCGAGCACTCGGCGTTCGGCGAAGGCATCATCATCGACATCACCGGTGCCGGCGACAAGGCCGAAGCCGTCGTGAACTTCGGCGGGAAGGGTACGAAACACCTGCTTCTCGCCTGGGCCCCCCTCAGAAAACTCTGACCACCTGTTGTTCTCATGGTGATCTGGTGAGGAATCTTCACCGTATCGGTGAAGATTCCTCACCAGATCACCGGTCAGATTCTCGGTCAGATTCCTCACCTAATTCCCTTTCAGATCACCGGTTGGGGATGTGTGGGGGAGCAGAATGAGAGGCGTGAAAGCAGCGCTTCTGGTCGAGAGTCTCACGGGCAACACCTGGCGAGCCGCCGAGTCGATCGCGGCCAACTTGCAGCAGGAGAACTGGTCGATCACCGGTCTGTCGCCCATGCGTCGACCCGATCACGCATCCATTCAGTCCGCCGATGTCGTGCTCATCGGCACGTGGGTGCACGGTGCCTTCGTGTTCGGTCAGGCCCCGTGGGGCATCGGTGCCATCAACGCTCTGCCCTCGCTCGGAGGCAAGAAGGCCGTCACGTTCTGCACCTTCGCGCTCAACCCGGGCCGCACCCTCGGTGCCATGGACAAGGCGGTCGAACGACTCGGCGCCGACGTGATCGGTGGCATGGCGTTGCATCGCTCGAAGTTGGCCGCGCACACCGAAGAGTTCGCGGCGCGCCTCGTGGGCGCTCTCGCTTCGGCCTGACCGATGCGCCCGCTCGTCGTTGCCGCCGTGCAGATGGCGATGACCGACGACATCGCCATCAACGTCGCCACTGCCGAACGACTCGTGTGTGAGGCCGCGTCACGCGGTGCGCGTCTCGTACAGATTCCCGAACTCTTCGAGGGTCATTACTTCTGCACCGATCAACTGGCCGATCACATGAGCCGGGCTCGACCGCTCGACGGACACCCGACCATCGCCCATTTCGCACGCGTGGCGGCCGAACTCGGTGTGGTGCTCCCGGTGAGCTTCTTCGAGCGCGCCAACAACGCCGCGTTCAATTCGGTGGCCATCATCGATGCCGACGGCACCGTCCTGGGCGTGTACCGCAAGAGTCACATCCCCGATGGTCCGGGCTACTCGGAGAAGTACTACTTCAATCCGGGTGACACCGGCTTTCGCGTGTGGGACACCAAGGTCGGTCGCATCGGCCTCGCCATCTGCTGGGATCAGTGGTTCCCGGAAGCCGCGCGCGTGCTCGCACTGCGCGGCGCCGAGGTGATTCTGTATCCGACGGCAATCGGTAGCGAGCCCCATGATCCGACGTACGACTCGAGTCGCCATTGGCAACGGGTGATGCAGGGTCACGCCGGAGCCAACTTGGTGCCGGTGATCGCGGCCAATCGCGTGGGTGTCGAGACCGGTCGACAGCACACCCTCACGTTCTACGGAACCTCGTTCATCGCCGGACCCACCGGTGAGGTGATCGTCGAAGCCGATCGCACGAGCGAAGCCGTGATCACGGCCGAGTTCGATCTCGATGCCGTGGCCGCACTTCGCCAGAGTTGGGGAGTGTTCCGCGATCGGCGACCCGAGTTGTACGAACCGATCGTGCGCCTCGACGGCGCCGACTGAACGACTCGATCAGACCGGTGCGTCGCACTCGCGTCGCGGCGACGCGGTGCTCGGGAGCGAATCCCACATGTCGGCGAGCAGATCGCTCTTCGTGCCCTCCAGGCGCGGATCGTTCCAGAGGTTCTCGCGCTGCAGCGGATCGTTGGACACGTCGTACAACTCGCCCTCGCTGCCGTCGTGCACCGTGCCGGGTAGGCAGGCCGTGGCCACCCAGCCGTCGCGGCAGATGGTGCGCAGCCGCACGATCTTGCCGAACAGCACCGAGTCCCATTCGGTGAGCACGCGCTCGTGGCCGAGGGCCGGGGCTTCGGCGTCGTGGGTGGGCAGACGATGCGCCTCGACGTACGACGGCTCGGGAACACCTGCGATGTGCGCGAACGTGGACGCGAGCGACACCAAACCGACGGGCGACGTCACCGTGGACGGCGCCACACCCGCCGACGGGGCCGGACGCCAGATGAGCGGCAGGCGCATGAGCGAATCGACGTGCTGCGGCCCCTTGAACAACAAGCCGTAGTCACCCTGTAGTTCGCCGTGATCGGTGGTGAAGACGATGTCGACGTCGTCGGCCCAACCGCGCGCCGCCACCGTGCGGAGTACGCGCGCGATGGCCTCGTCGATGAGTTCGTTCTCGATGTGCGTGAGCGCGTTGATCTCGCGCACCTGATCGTCGGTGAGCGTCTTCGGAACCCAACTGGCCGGCGCCTCGTAGTTCGACACGAATTCGCCCTCGTACCACAGACGCCAGTGACGCGGCTTGGCGTCGAGAATCGCCTCGCGCTCGGTTCGATCGACCGGATAGTTCTCGGGCAGATCGAGATCGCGCCAGTTCACACGGTGCAGTTCGGATTGCGGCGGATCCCACGGGTGATGCGGATCGGGGAAACTCATCCAGCAGAACCAGTCGTCGTTCGCGTTCAGCGAATCGAGCCAGGCGATCGTGCGATCGGCCACCCACTCGGTGTGATACCACTCGCGCGGAATCGCGTTGTGATGAACCTGCGGGCCGGCGGTGTCGCCGCCACCACTCGAGTTCACCTGCAGCGTCATGTCGAGCACTCGGTAGTACATACCGATCGCTTCGGGATGGTTCTGCATGAGCCAACGCGCGTAGTGGAAGCTGCCCATGCCTCCGTGCGACGCCGATTCCATGTGATCGAAACCGCGATGCAGATGGCCGTTCACATCGCGCGAGAAATCTCCCGATGTGCCCAGCTGGTTCTCGACGAAACGCAGGAACGGATCGAGGAACGGCTCGAAATGAGCCTTGCCGATGAGTGCGGTGCGGTAGCCGACGTCGTGCAGGGTGCTGGCGATGCTGGGAGCTTCGTCAGGGAGCGGCACACCGTTCATCCACACGCCATGCGTGGCCACGTGTTGACCGGTGATCATGGTGGAGCGCGACGGCATGCACACCACGCTCTGCGGATGTGCGCGCGTGTAGTTGATGCCGTCGGCGGCCAGTCGATCGATGGTGGGGGTGCGAGCCACCGAGCCGCCGTTGCAGCCCAGTGAATCAAACCGCTGCTGGTCGGTCGTGATGAACAGGATCTTGCGACCCATCAGGACTCCTCCATCGTTGTCTTGAGCCGTTCGAGACCATCGCCAGCGGCCCCGGCGATCATGAGCGCCATCACCTCGGGGTCGGCGTCGGTGGAATAGACCACCACGCAGCGCGCATCACCGTCTGGAATGACGTCGACCGTGCCGAGGTGCGACTTCACGATCGCGTTGTTGACGATCGTGTACTGGAAGCGCCGTAGGTCGTGGTCGAGCGTGACGATGTCTTCTTCGAACTTCAGACCCGAGGCCAACGAGACCCAACGCTTGTTGCCGACTACTTCCGTGGCGGTGGTGGGAAACCACTCGTGCAGTCGAGCCGGATCGCCGACCAGCGACCACACATGCTCAGCCGGTCGATCGATGAACACGTGCCGCCTGACTGTTCCCACTCGGGCGACCGTATCAGGGCCGTGAACAGGTGTGATAGACAACGAGGCGAGGGGAACCGAGGGGGTCGGTGCGCCAGTGAGTGGTTTGGCCAACCGAGTGATGTCTGGACGGCGCGCGATCGCGCCGCTCACGCCTGGGCTCGTTCTTGTCCTCGTGCAGTTGGTGTTCTTCGGCGTGCCATTCGGCGCGTGGATTCGCGGTGTGGTGATCGGTCTGCTCACGGCATTGCTCGCCGTCGGCATGGCCCTCGTGTACCGCGCCAATCGCGTTCTGAACTTCGCGCAGGCCGATCTCGGCTTCGTCCCGGCCGCGTTGTCCGTGGGCATCATCGTGTTCTCGGGTCTGCCGTATCTGCTCGGCTTGGTCGCTGGCCTCGGCGCGTCGATCGTCCTCGGAGCATTGGTCGAGTTGGTCATCGTGCGACGATTCGCGCGCTCGCCACGACTGGTCCTCACCGTGGCCACCATCGGCATCACGCAGTTGCTCGCGGTGTTCGCCATCCTCATTCCGCGCATGTGGGACGAGAACGCGGCCTCGCAACGCATCCCGCCGCCGTTCGACTGGAAGCTCACGATCGGATCGTTCATCCTCAATGCCAACGATTTCATCGCGATGATCGTGGCGCCACTGGCCATGCTCGTGGTCGTGCTGTTCCTCACTCGCACGCGCGTGGGTACGGCGGTGCGAGCGGCCGCCGAACGCAGCGAACGGGCGTCGCTGCTCGGTATTCCGGTGGGCGGACTCTCCACCGTCGTGTGGATGCTGGCCGCGTTCTTGTCGTTCCTGGCTCTGTTCTTGCGCGCCGGGATCCTCGGCGTGCCGCTCGGCAACGCGTTGAGTATCTCCACGCTCGTGCAAGCACTGGCCGCGCTCGTGATCGGGCGACTGCGCAATCTCGGCACCATCGCCGCGGCCGCGGTTGCCCTCGGCATCCTCGAGTACGGCGTGGCCTGGAACGCTGAGAGTCCACTCTTGGTGACCCCTTTCGTGGGAGCGGCCGTGATGGCGGCACTTCTCATGCAGCGACGCGGTAGCACCCGACTCGATCAGGACACGACGGCGTCGTGGCGCCTGGCCGACGAAGTGCGCGATCTCGATCCGGCCGTCGCGCGTCTGCCCTTGGTCCGCCTGCTTCGTTACAGCACCTATGCCCTCGCTCCCATCGGGCTCGTGATCATCCCGCTCGCACTGCGATCCGATCAGGTCATCAAGATCACGGCCATCGCGATCTTCGCCATCATCGGCTTGTCGTTGGTGGTGCTCACCGGATGGGCCGGGCAGATTTCACTCGGGCAGGTGGCCCTGGTGGCCATCGGCGCCGCGGTGAGCGCCAAGTTGACGCTCGAATGGAACGTCGACCTCACGCTCGCACTTCTGGCCGGCGGAGCAGTGGGTGCGCTGGCCGCGTTCCTCGTGGGCCTGCCCGCACTGCGGCTTCGTGGCCTCTATCTCGCGGTCACCACGCTGGTGTTCGCCATGTCGGTCATCTCGTGGTTGCTCAACGATCGCTTCTTCTCGTGGGTACCGGGCAACAAGCGCATCGAGCGGCCGCCGCTGTTCGGGCGCATCGACGTGGAAACGCCCACACGCTTCTACGTGTACACGCTCGTCGTGCTGGCCATCGCGATGATGGCGGTGCGCGGCATTCGCCGCAGTCGAACCGGACGCGCAATCCTCGCCCTGCGCGACAACGAAAAGGGCGCCCAGGCGTATTCGTTGTCGGCTACCAAGATCAAGCTCACCGCCTTCACGGTCTCGGGCACGTTGGCCGGCGTGGCGGGCGGATTGTTCTCTCACCTGAACCACAGTTTCGATCTGCAGAGTTACGGCGTGGGCAAGAGCCTCGACGTGTTCACCGCGTCGGTGGTGGGCGGACTCGGCTCGATGTTCGGCGCCGTACTCGGTGCGGTGTACCTGCGTGGCACCGAGTGGTTCGTGACCGCCGAAGAGTGGCGCTTCCTGTCGTCGGCGGCCGGAGTGTTGTTGGTTCTCCTCATCGTCCCCGGCGGTCTGGGCGCTCTCGTCATCAAGATTCGCGATCAGTTGGCGATGCTCATCGCCCGGCGGGCCGAACGCAGCAAGGAGTCGAAGTGAGCGAGAAGGCGTCGCTGTGGAAGCGGTTCTGGTATGGATTCCGCCATCCGAGTTCGTGGCTGAGCGACGTGTGCGGCGGTCAACCCGTGTACCCGTTGGTGATTCTCTTCGGGCTCAACGCCGTCGACGAACTCGACCGCGCCGCGTTCGGCATCTTGCTGCCCGAAATTCGCGAGCACTTCGATCTCGATCTCGGAACCACGTTGGGATTGGTGGGCCTGGCCAGTGTGGCGGCCCTCGCGCTGCAGGTACCCATCGCGCAGATCGCCGATCACTCGAAGCGCACCCGGCTCGCGCTCATCGGCGCGTTGGTGTGGGCCATGTTCTCCGGCCTCACCGGCCTGGCCACCGGTCTCATCGTGCTCACCATCGCGCGCAGCGGATCGGCTCTCGGTAAGGCGGTCATCGATCCAACGCACAACTCGTTGATCTCCGACTACTACCCGATCGAAGCGCGCACGAAAGTGTTCTCGGTACACCGGGCGGCCAACGCGGTGGGCGCGTTCGTCGGCCCGCTGAGTGCTGGTCTACTCGCGTACTACTTCGGCTGGCGAACACCGTTCTTCGTGTTCATCGTTCCGACGATCATCTTCGCGGTGCTCGCTCTGCGTCTGGTCGAGCCGGTGCGCGGGCAGTGGGAACGCAAGGCCATGGGCGTGTCCGACGAAGTGGCCGCGACCGAAGAAGTGGCGCCGTCGTTCAGTGAGAGTTGGCGTACGGTGCACAAAGTCCAGTCGCTGAGGCGAATCTGGTACAGCCTGCCGTTCCTCGCCACCGGCCTCATCGGGTTCGTGTCGTTGGCCTCGCTGATGTACGACCAGGAGTTCGGCCTCGACGAACGCGCGCGTGGTGTGGCAGCGGCCATCTCCGAGCCGTTCCAGTTGGTGGGTCTGGTGGTCGGAAGTCGTTACATTGCCAAGCGCTACGCCAACAACGTGGCCGGTCTCACCAAGGTGGGCGCGAACGTTTCGATCGCCGCCGCCGTGTTGGCCGCCGCGTTCGCGTTGGCCCCCAACATCGTGGTGGCGGTGGCCATCAACTGCGTGATCTCGGCGGCGTTGGCCATCTTGGCGCCGGCGGTGTTCTCCGGACTCTCGTTGGCGATTCCGCCAAGGGCCCGCGCCACCGGTTTCTCGGTGGCATCGCTGTGGGTCATTCCGGGTCTGTTCGTGCTGCCGATGATCGGTTGGTTGGCCGATCAGTTCACGATTCGCATCGGAATGCTCGTGATGATCCCGCTCTTCATCATCGGCGGACTCATTCAGCGCACCATCGGCAACGTGATCATGGACGACATCGGCCAGGTATGGCAGTCGGCGGCCGCACGATCGGAAGTGTTGTACGAACGACGCCAGGGGCGAGCCAAGTTGCTCATTCTGCGCGGCGTGCGCTCGGGCTACGACGGCCGGCCGGTGCTGCACAGCATTGACATGGATCTCGAAGAAGGGGAGATCATCGCGCTGCTCGGCACCAACGGTGCGGGCAAGAGCACTCTTCTCAAGACGATTAGTGGTGTGGTCGAGGCCGATCGCGGCGCAGTGATCTTCGACGGCCGCGACATCACCCACGCACCGCCGCACGAGATCGCGCACCTCGGCATCGTGCAGATGCCCGGTGGTGCGGGCGTGTTCGGTTCGCTCACGGTGCGCGAGAACCTCGACCTGTCGGGCTGGACCAACCGGCGCGATTCCGCCGGCGTCGAACGAGCCAAAGTCGAAGTCCTCGAGATCTTCCCGATGCTGGCTGCTCGCCTCGATGAGCCGGCGGTCAACTTGTCGGGCGGTCAACAGCAGATGCTCGCCCTGGCGATGAGCTTCGTGATGCGGCCTAAGGTGTTGCTCATCGACGAACTCTCGCTCGGGTTGGCCCCGGTGGTGGTGGGGCAGATGCTGCCGATCGTGCAGCGCATGTCGAACGACGGTGTCACGGTCGTGCTCGTGGAGCAGAGCGTCAACGTGGCTCTCACCGTGGCCGAGCGGGCCTACTTCCTCGAGCGCGGCGAGATCCGATTCTCCGGACCCACCACCGAATTGTTGCAACGGCCCGACGTTCTGCGGTCGGTCTTCTTGTCGGGAATGGCCGACGATACGTCGACTACTGCGCACGAGTCGTCGTCCGTGGGTGACACTATCGTGCTGCGCACCAACGGAGTCTCAGCCGGCTTCGGTGGCATTCGCGCGGTCGACGGGGTGTCGATCGAGGTTCGCGAACGTGAGATCGTCGGCGTGATCGGTCCGAACGGAGCCGGCAAGACGACGCTCTTCGATCTTATCTCGGGCTACACCCCGCTCATCGACGGCACGATCGAAGTGGGGGGGCGTAATGTCACGAGTGCGTCACCCAACGGTCGAGCCAACGCGGGTCTCGGCCGTTCGTTCCAGGACGCGCGATTGTTCCCCGAACTCACCGTGCGCGAAACGCTCGCGGTGTCGCTCGAACGATGGGTGAGCACACGCAGTGCGTTGGCGGCTGCGCTCTACCTGCCGCCGGTCTTCGAGTCGGAGGACGCGGTTCGCCAGCGTGTCGACGAATTGATCGAGGTGCTGGGCCTCGGGGACTTCCAGCGCAAGGCCACCCGCGAGTTGTCCACCGGCATCCGACGCATCGTTGACCTGGCGTGCTTAGTCGCTCACCGGCCCACCGTGATCCTTCTCGACGAACCCACCTCGGGGCTCGCGCAACGTGAAGTCGAGGCGTTGGCCCCGGTCGTTCGCCGTCTGCGTGACGACATGGGAGCTGCTCTTCTCATTGTCGAACACGACATTCCGTTCATCTCATCGGTCGCCGATCGACTGGTCGCGATGGATCAAGGACGAGTGGTCACCAGTGGCCCACCGTCTGATGTCCTCGTACACCCGTTGGTCGTCGAGTCATACCTCGGCACGTCGAGTGCCGCGATCGCCCGTTCCGGGCAAGGGGGATAACCATGCAACCAGCCAGCAGTGGACCGGCCGAGGGGTCGCGTTCGCTCAAGAAGTGGGGTCCGCTCATCGGCATCGCCGTGGTGGCCGTGATCGTCGTGGCGATCGTGGCGCTGGCCGGCGGTGGTGGTGACGACGGAGAGTCCACCGACACCACCGCGGCCCCGGCCGCCACCGAGGCTCCCGCAGGATCGGAAGCACCCACCGATGGCGGATGGACGTATCCGCTCTCGTACCCGCAGGCTCAGGAACTCGGTGTCGAGGGTGATATCGACTGGGGTGCGCGCTGTGACACATCGGTCGGTCGCATCGCCGTGATCGACTACTTCGCACCGTTCTGCATGGCTCCGTTCACCGGAGACAACGGTGGTGCCACCGACGTCGGCGTCACGGCCGATGAGATCACGATCGTCCACTACATGGCTCCGGATGGTGACCCGGTGATCAACTACATCACCGATGCGATCAAGGTGGACGACACTAATGCGCAGGAAGAGGAAGTCATTCGTGACTTCATCGAGTACTTCCAGACGTATTACGAGTTCTACGGACGCAAGATCAACTACGTCAAGTACGAGAGCACCGGCTTGTCCACTGATGAAGTGACGGCCCGGGCCGATGCGCAGCGCATCGCCGACGAGTTCAAGCCGTTCGCGGTGATCGGCGGACCCGCTTTGACCAACGCGTTCGGTGACGAGTTGGCGGCCCGCGAGATCCTCTGTATCTCGTGTGGTGGTGGTTCGCCCGAGTGGTACGCCGAGCGCGACCCGTACGTGTGGGGCATCGATGGTGCGGCCGAACAGAAGCAGGTGCACGTGGTCGAGTTCATCGGCAAGCAGTTGGCCGGCAAGCCGGCCGTGCACGCCGGTGACGCCTTCAAGGAGACCACGCGCAAGTTCGGTTTGATGTACGTGGAAGGCAGCTCCGAATCGAAGGTGTTGGCCGACCTCATGGTGTCGCGCCTCGCGGAAGTCGGAGCCGAACCCGCCGAAGTGATTCCGTACGTTCTCGACCCGGGTACTTTGCAGCAGACGGCTTCACAAGCCATCGCGAAGTTGAAGGCGTCTGGCGTTACTTCGGTGATCCTCGCCACCGATCCGGTTGCGCCGCGCGACTTCACGCGTGAAGCAACCGCGCAGGAGTACTTCCCCGAGTGGATCGTGGCGGCGGCGACCTTGACCGACACGACCGCGTTCGGTCGTTCGTACGATCAGGCGCAGTGGGCGCACGCCTTCGGCGTGACGAGCCTGGCTGCTCGGCTCGTTCCGGAGACAAGTGGCTACTACGCCCTGTACTCGTGGTTCACCGGCAAGACGCCGGCGGCCGAGGACTCGATCGGTGTGTACATGCCGCCGTTCTTCTTGTTGATGTCGGCGTTGCAGAGCGCGGGGCCCAACCTCACGCATGAATCACTGGCCGAGGCCATCCGGAGCTTAGACTCGGGCAACGCGATCAGCGCACCCCGGCTCACCTGGGGTGACCACGGCATCTGGGACAAGCCTGATTATTCCGGCATCGACGACGCCACGCTGTTCTGGTGGGACGCCGCCGCCACCGGCCCGGACGAGATCCGCAAGGACGGAACGGGCATGACCCGTTACGTGGATGGCGGCAAGCGTTTCTTGCCCGGTGAATGGCCGAGTGAAGACAAACTCTTCGTGGTTGATGGTTCGGTCACGATCTACGACACACCACCGGCTGGCGAAGAGCCACGCGACTTCCCGAGTCCGGCTAGCTGATCTGCCAATCGATCGGGTCCCGGCCCCCTTCTCGCAACGCGGCATTCGCGCGCGAGAAGGGTCGGGACCCGAAGAACCCGTTGTGGGCCGAGAGCGGCGACGGATGAGCCGACTCGATGATCGTGTGGCGGCTCGCGTCGATGAGCGACTTCTTCTTTCGTGACGGCGCGCCCCACAACAAGAACACCACGCGATCGGTCTTGGCGTTCACGGCGCCGATCACCCGATCGGTGAAGCGTTCCCAGCCCTGACCCTGATGTGACGCGGCTTGACCGGCGCGAACCGTGAGCGTGGTGTTGAGCAACAGCACACCTTGTCGTGCCCACTGCTCCAAGTTGCCGTGCTTCGGAATCGTGGAGCCGAGGTCGTCTCGGAGTTCTTGGTAGATGTTGCGCAGCGACGGCGGAATCGCCACACCCTGACGCACCGAGAAACACAGACCATGAGCCTGACCGGCCCCGTGATACGGATCCTGGCCGAGGATCACCACTTTGGTGTCGGCGTACGTCGTGAGATGCAACGCGGCGAACACATCGGCCGCCGGCGGATAGACGGGACCGCGCAACCTTTCGTCGGCCACGAACGACTGGAGTTCCCCCCAGTACGGCTCATTGAACTCGGCCCGCAGAATCGGGTTCCAGTCGGTGGTCGGCACCGGCTCATCTTGGCAGTCGGCCATGTGCGATTCGACATCGTCTCGTAGCCTCGAAGCGTGACGTCGGATCTCGCCACTGAACGCCTCACCGAATGGCACGGCGTACCGCGCGTCCGACTGGCCACTCTGCCCACGCCGCTCGAACGCGGCCCGCTCGTCGGCAACGGTGTTCGGTTGTGGGTGAAACGCGACGACCTCACCGGCTTGGGCATGGGCGGCAACAAGGCCCGCAAACTCGAGTTCTTGTGCGGTGACGCCGTACGCAATGGTGCGCGTGCGCTCGTCACCGTCGGTGCGGGTCAGTCGAATCACTGCCGCATGACAGCGGCCGCCGGATCCCTGCTCGGCCTCGAAACGCATCTCGTCCTCGCCGGCGATCGCCCCGATCGTCTCGAAGGCAACCAGTTGTTGTCCGATCGGTTCGGCGCGCACATGCACTTCACCGGAGCCGGTCCGTCCGAGTGGGGAGTGCTCGAGATCGCGCGCGAATCACTCACCGACGAGTTGGCGGCACAGAGGCTCACGCCGTATTCCATTCCGATCGGAGGCTCCACGCACGTGGGTGCGCTCGGCTACGTGCTCGCGTACGACGAGATCGTCGAGCAGTGCACCAGCAGTGGCTTCACTCCCCGTGCCATCGTGTTCACGTCGTCGAGCGGAGGCACGCACGCGGGTCTGGTGGCGGGGCGCGCGTGGCGTCGCGTGCTCGGCTTGGCGCATCCACCGGTCGTCGCCATCGGAGTGGCCAAGGGTGTCGTGGCCGGATTCCCGAGTGTCGATCAACTCGCCAACGATGCGTTGCGGCAGGCCGGGCTACCCGGACGCGTCGAGACGGCCGATGTGGACGTGGACGCGCGTTGGTTGGGTGCCGACTACGCGATCGCCACGCCCGAATCGACCGGAGCGGCCGACTGGGCCGCGCGCACCGGCGCCTGGGTGCTCGACGCCGTGTACACGGCCAAGGGTATGGCCGGCCTGTTGGGCAATGCCGCCGACGGTCGGTGGGCGAGCGGCGACAATGTGGTGTGGATCCACACCGGAGGTCAACCAGAAGTGTTCGTGCATCATGACTGAGCAACCCAAGCCGCGCACCGTTGCCGTCACGGCCGGGCGACCCGATCAACCCGGCGATCCGCTCAACACGCCCATCACGTTGGCGTCCAACTTCCGCAGTGGTCCGGAGTACTCGCGCACCCACGGAACCGACACCTGGGCGTCGCTCGAAGATGCGGTGGGCCGACTCGAAGGTGGGCGCTGCCTCTCGTACTCGTCGGGTATGGCCGTGGCGTCGGCGATTCTGTTCGCACTACGCCCACAGATCGTGGTGGTGCCATCGGTGAGTTATCTCGGAGTTCGCGCGTTGCTCAGCGACTTGGCCGAACGCGGAACTCTCACCACGGTTCCCGTCGTCATTCAGAACACGCTCGAGGTGGTCGCGGCGATCGAACGGGCCGAACGTGATGCGTCGCTCGGCGCCGACGGAGTGCTGCTCTGGATCGAAACACCCACCAATCCCACTCTCGACGAAGCCGATCTCGCTCGTTTGTGTCGTGAAGCGAGTGCGCGCGGAGTTCGCACCGTGGTCGACTCGACCTTCGCCACGCCCATCGGCGTTCAACCCTTGGCCAACGGGGCCACGGTGGTCATGCACTCGGGCACCAAGTTCATCGGTGGCCACAGCGATCTGCTCATCGGCCTCGCCTGCACCAACGACGACGCCGTGTACGACGCCTTGGCGCGGGCCCGCGTGGTTCAAGGCGCCACGCCCGGCGCCCTCGAAGCGTTCCTCGCGCTGCGCGGACTACGCACCTTGCCACTCCGCTACGCAGCAGCCTCCGAGTCGGCCGGTGTACTCGCCGAACGTCTGGCCTCCCATCGCGCGGTCGAGTCGGTACGACGAGTCGGCCCGATGGTGAGTTTCGTGGTGCGGGGTGGGGCGTCAGCCGCCGACCGAGTGTGTGCGTCCACCCAAGTGATCGTCGAGGCCACCAGTCTGGGTGGTGTCGAGACCACCATGGAGCGACGTCAGAAGTATCCGGGTGATGCGCACGTCGAGCCGGGTCTCGTGCGCATGTCGGTCGGTATCGAAGACGTCGACGATCTGTGGCGCGACCTCGATCAAGCGCTCAACCGTTAGCGTTGACGTCATGACCAGTCAGATCCTCGACGTCGATCTGCTCGCCTTCGAGTCCGGGTCCGAATCGACCCGTCGTGCCGTGGTCGACGGAGTCCGTCGCAGTCTCGAAACCGGATTCGTGTACACGAGCTCCGACCTGTCGGACGATCTGCTCGATTCCGCCTACGGAATGCTGCGCGAGTTCTTCTCGATGGCGCCCGACGTGAAACAGAACTTCGTGGCCCCGGGTGCGCACGGCCAGACCGGCTACACCGGCCTGTTGGTCGAGACCGCGGCCTCCAGCGACAAGCCCGACTGGAAAGAGATGCTCAACTGGGCGTCGCCCATCGCGACCGGTCATCCGCTGCGCCGCAAGTTCCCCGGGTCGTATCCCGACCAATTGCTCCCCGATGCCGTGGTCCCGGGTATCTCCAAAGTTCTGTACGCGTTCCACGACGCGATCGCCGATCTGCAGCGTCGCTTCTTGCGCGTGATCGCCCTCGGAATCGGTTGCGGTGAAACATTCTTCGACGACATGGTTCAAGACGGTCCTACGCTCACCCGCGCGATTCGCTATCCATCCATGAAGGACGCACCAGCCGGCGGTCACGTGTGGGCGGGTGCTCACGGCGACATCAACCTCATCACCGCGTTACCGCGCGCCACCGCTCCCGGTCTTCAGGTGGAAGTCGACGGACAGTGGGTCGATGCGATTCCGCCCGACGACAAGGTGATCATCAACACCGGGATCATGCTCGAGCGTCTCACCAACGGAGTGATTCCGGTTGGTTGGCATCGAGTGGTGGCGTCACCTGGTTTCGAAGGCGAGCGCTACAGCGTGGTGCAGTTCTTGCACCCGCGGCCCTGGACGATCTTGTCGCCCGTGCCGAGTTGTTGCGGGCCCGAGACGCCGCAGCGGTTCTCGGCCGTCAGCGCCGCCGACGCCCTCGACGAGGTTCTGTATCAGATCAACCTCATCGAGGACGCGCGACGCGTCGACGACTGACTCTGGTCAGCCGCCCATGCCGCAGTCGAGTGCGGCATCGAAGAACTTGTCTTCACCCTCGGGGGACGGTTCGCCACCGTCGAGCACCGAGGCTATGTCGTCCTCGCTGAACGACTCCAGGGCGGCGTCGACCATGCAGTTGACCATGGCTTCGTCCAGTTCACCGTCTTCGTTGATCAGGGCGGCGAGCTGTTCGCGGACGTCGCCGCTGCCCGATCCACCGCCACCGCTCTTGTCGTCGTCGCCACCGCAAGCGCTCGCTCCGAGAGCGAGAGCCACGGTCACGAGACCGGCTGTCACGTACTTGTTCATGTTGTTTCCTTGGTGTAACGCTCCGCGGTGCGGAACAGCTGGTGTCGATGTTGCCAAAAACGATCGATTCGAATGTCCGTGTGTCGTTCAGGCTTCATCAAGGTCTGTCAGCCGCCGGTGATGCATTCGAAAATCGCGTTGAGTCCGTTGAGGCCCTCGTCGCTGATTCCGATCGTGTCGACGTCGGCATCACCCGAGTCGAGAGCGGCGAGATTGTCGACCATGATCTGCAGGTCGGCCTCGGGAATCGCGGTAACGGCCTCGCGGATGCAGTCCTCGTCGATGTCGACGCCTTCTTCGGCGGCCGAATCGATCACCGACTGAGCGACCTTGTCGGCGTTCGAGCCGTCACTGCTGGCAGCATTCCCGCCGTTGCCTCCGCCGTCATTCGACGAGCTGTCTCCGCCACAGGCCGGGGCCGCGAACAGAAGAATCGAACAGGCCAGACCAATGAGTCGCGAGTTTCTCATCGGCTCGTCCCTTCATTCGTCACGACGAGCCGTGTACTCGATCGCCGCCACCACCGTAATCGCTAACCTGCGCGAGGTGGCGAATACCGACGTGGCACTCGCGATCGACATCGGCGGAACCAAGATGGCCGTCGGACTCGTCGATCGCCGGGGAAACCTCGTCCACCGCGACATGGTGCGCACCGATCTCGACAAGCGCGCCAACGACTTGTTTGAGTCGCTCGCCTCGCTCGTTCGTCGTCAAGTGCAGCGCGCCGTCGACACCCACAACGGTCGCATCGTCGTCGTCGGTATCGGCTCGGCTGGCCCCATCGATACCGATTGCGAGACGGTGTCGCCGTTGAACATCCCAGCGTGGCGTCGGTTTCCTTTGCGCGAAGCGGTGGGCGACACGTTGCGAGACGCAGGAATGGAAGTTCCCGTGTTCGGTGATCTCGACGCCAAGGCCTTCGCCCTCGCCGAGGGGTGGCTCGGCGCCGCCCAAGGTGAAACCAATTTCATCGGAATGGTCGTGAGCACCGGTGTGGGTGGAGGCATCGTGCTCGACGGCAAGTTGCTCGACGGAGCGTCGGGCAACGCCGGGCACGTGGGCCACGTGATCGTGAATCCCGAAGGACATCGCTGCGGTTGCGGCGCGCGCGGGTGCTTGGAAGCCGAAGCGTCGGGCATCGCGATCGAGGCGATCACCGGTCGCCCACCCACGCAGCCCACCTACGACATCATGCAGCGCACGGGTCGTATGGTCGGCTTGGCCGTGGCGAGCGTGTGCAACTTCTTCGATCTGAAGTTGGCCGTGATCGGCGGTGGTGTCGCGCTCGGCTTCGGCCCCACGTTCTTCGCCAGTGCTCAACAGGTCCTCGACGAACAGTGTCGTCTCGATTTCTCGAAAGGTGCGCGCGTGGTGCCGGCCCGCCTCGGTGATCGCGGCCCACTCGTGGGTGCAGCCGCCCTTGGTTGGCGCGGACTCAACCGCGACGTGAATCAGCCACCGAACGCGCGATAGACCACTTCGGCCGGGCCCCGTCCGATGCGGTGGTGCCACCACGATCCGAGGGCGATGGCCACGACCCAGAAGGCGAGTGCGAACAACAGCGCTGCCGTCACACTCGACAGCGACACCCATCCGGTCCAGTCCACGAGCACGTGGTACACGAGGACGTGCAGCAGATACAGCGACAGCGTGAGTTGGCCGGCGCGCTGGAACGGCACCACGACGCGTGAGGTGCTGAAGTGTTCGGCCAGGCTCACGATCGCGATGGTGGCCAGCACGGCGATGGTCAAGGTGCTGGCGGTGAAGGGGATGCTGCGCTCGAACGTCTGCATCGACGTGAGCGACCACACCACCGTGTTGTCGCGAGCGCTGCCGGCATCGAGAATCGTGGCCGCGACGTAGATGCCCATCACGACGCCCAGGCACAGTGCGGCGACCCGACCACGCCACTGTGCGAACGTGTTCAGATGTCGGCCCATGACGATGCCGGCGCACAGAAAGGCGAGCCACGGGAACACCGGGTGGGTGTAGTCGAGGAACGTGCGCACCACGAGATCCTGCAGTGACTCGATGGGCGTGGAGTTGATCCAGTCGTCGTAGTGACCGTTCTCGTAGCGCCAGTTCACGATCGTGCGCACCGTGGTGGCGATGACGGCCGAAGCGGCACCAACCACCGCCAGCCAACGGGTGGACAGTGTGAAGAGCACGGTGGCCAGCAAGAAGTAGGCGCCGTAGAAGAACAGGATCGTGCCGGGCCAGTGGAAGTCGAGGAAGTAACCGACGAGCACGAGCAACAGCCCGCGGCGGGCCAAGCGCAAGCGAGCGGCGTGGCGATCGGCCGCGTCACCGAGACGCGCGCGATTGGTGAGCAACGTGATCGAGATACCGGCCACCACCACGAACGTGGCGGCGAAGCGCGTGGACAGAACACCGGTGTACGGATCGAGGAGTCGCTCGAGGAACGACGGATCGAACTCGATCTCGTACATCGCGCCCACGTAGTTCATGACCACCATGCCGATGAGCGCGATGGCCCGCGTCACGTCGAGGCCGATGAGGCGCGGCGATCCCGCGCTGGTGGTACCGGCCGCCGGCCGGTCGAATTGCGTCATCGCCAGTCGACGTGGTCGGGCTGAGTCGTGATGAGCGGACGCTGCACGTCGACGAATTCGCCCACCTGCGGTGTGGGCTGACGGTGCGGTGCGAGCACGAGCGTGGTGTGCATGTGCGGAGCCTCCACCAGCATCAGTCGTCGACGGCCGAAGTGGAACGGACTGCGCCCGTCGGGCAGGGGAGCGACGCCGTGGGTCGATCCGCAACCGATCATGAGCAACGTGCCAGCAGTCGAGACCGTGGACGCGTGATAGCCGACCACCGCACCGGCGTCGACGGGCCGCGCATCGAGCACATCGGCGCGCAGATGGAACATCGACTTGTCGCCGTGCCACAACGACGTGCCGAGTCGGAGGCGCCACGCGCGGGCGGTGTCGGCGGCACGGAGCGCGTCGTAATCATCGATCGACACATGACTCACCCAGGCGGTGTGCCGGACATCGACGTGGCGCAGAAGGTTCGCGATCTCGTCGGCGTGGTCGGCGCTCTGACCCGCGAGAGGCGGATGGATCGACACGCCCTCCACGGTGTGGCCGGCCCGCTCGCACTCGTCGATCAAGGCGGCCGCATCGGCCACGGGTGTGCCGTAGCGGTTCATCGACGACCGGATCTTCACCAGCACCCGGCGCGGTGTACGACCGAGGGCGGCCAGATGGGCCACCGACCCGACGGTGAGGATCGCGTCGGCGCGGGCCACCGAGATCACGTCGAGAGCGGGGGTGAGGACCACCGGGGTGACCCCCTGGGGGACGTCGGCCAGCTCGTGCACGGTGCCCACGGCCGTGGTGTCGGAGAGGCGACTGGCGCGGTCGGCCAGCCAGCGTCGGCCCAGGCCATAGCCATTGCCCTTCACGACCGGTACCAGGCCCGAGACGCGGCCAGCCACGCCATCCACGTGGCGATTCCAGGCGATGCGGTCGACCTCGAGCGACAGGGTCACACTGCGACGCTACCGACCCTCTAAATCCGACTTGGTGAGTCGGGATTTCCGGCTTAGCCTGACCGTCATGACGGAGTCACCAGTGAAGCGATTGTTCTCCTTCCCCAATCCGGTCAACGAGACCTCGGCCCGTCTGGTGGCCACCGGGGTGGTTCTGCAGTCGATCCTGTTCCTCGTGATCCGCGAGTGGTGGGTGCTCGTGCCGCTGGCCTACGGCTTCGTGGCCCGCGTGCTCACGGGTCCTACGCTCAGCCCGCTCGGAACCCTGGTCACCACAGTCATCACACCGCGTCTGTCGATCGAGCACTCGTTCGTGCCCGGCCCGCCCAAGCGTTTCGCGCAGGGAATCGGCGTGGCCTTTTCGGTGACCGCGCTCATCGCGTCGCTCGCCGGTGCCAACACTCTCGCCGTCGTCGTGATCGCAGGCTTGCTCGGTGCGGCCAGTTTGGAAGCCTTCGCGGGCTATTGCCTCGGTTGCAAGATCTTCAATCTGCTCATCCGCGCTGGCTTGATTCCGGAGAGCATCTGCGAAGAGTGCGCCGACATCACCAGTCGACTCAGTCGAACTGCGGTCTGATCGCGCCCCAGCGTCCGTTCGCTCGCGACCGCACGACTCCGCGCCACACACCAGTGCAGTAGCTCGCATCGTCGAGCGCTTTCAACACGACGTAACGCGGTAGGTCGACGTTCGGCTTGCTGGTGATCCAGTGCACGGTGCTCGGAACCGTGAGCGCCAACAACAGCGCGCGGCGTGCGCGCGGGAAGAACAGGGCCAGCACGATGGCGATGGGCAACCAGGCGCGCGTGATGGCTGATGCGACCAGTCGACCGGCGTGCAGGTTGCCGCGACCGGCCAATCGCAACGCGATACCGCGACGATCGGGGGCGTCACCCAACTTGCGCAAGAGCAATGCCCACGACGTGGTGGCCACCAACGCACCGGCATCGGGACGACCCCACCCGACGAGGGCCCAGGCGCCCGCGCTCCAGCGGTTGATCTTGAGAGGCGTGACGGCACCGCGGTGTCGAGCGGCCAGTGAGGCAGCGGCCGAGCCGTAACCGACCCGCTGTCGGACCCACGCCTCGAACGAACCACGCGGACGATGAGTCACTTCGGCGAGGGGCTCGTAGCGAACGATGTGTCCGGCCTCGACGGCTCGCCACACGAAATCGACGTCCTCTCCGTAACGGAACGACTCGTCGAAGCCACCCAGTTGTTCGAACGTCGTACGACGAACGGCCAGCGCGGCGGCCGGAACGAACGACACTCGGGTGTTGGGTCGCACGCGAGCCGCTTCGGGGCCGAGATCGAGTGGCGACTCGGCCGTCTCGTAACGCTCGAGCAACGACGGTCCGTCGACACTGCGCACTCGAGGCGCGACCGCAACGACGTGATCGTCGGTGAAGTGTCCGAACAGACAGATGGCGTCGTCGTTCCAGTGTGTGTCGGCATCGAGGAACAAGATGAACTCGGTGTCGACGAGGGCGGCACCGGTGTTGCGCGCGGCCGCCGGCCCACCGGAGTGTTCGCGCCGCAACACCAAGGCCCCGTCGAGCGGAGCCAGTTCGAGCCGAGAACCATCGTCGACCACGATCACCTTGGCCGTACTCTGAACCGACGACACGAGTACCTGCAGATCGACGTGGCGCTCGTTGTGCGCCGGAATCACGACGGTGACCCGCGACAAATCGGGCGACGCTTCCGGAATCGGATGAATGGCCCCGGCGTCGACGAAGCGATCGACGAGTCGCTCCGACCCGCTCGGTGCGTCACCGGTGGCTTCGAGCGCGTCGGCCAACTTCGATCCGGCTGGTCCGAGTCGGAACAGACGCAGGGGAGAGCCGGCGACGACGGTGTCGTTGTTGGTGCCATCGGCGTTGCGACTGCGGGTACGCCACCACGACGAGTCGGGCCGATAGCGAGTCATGACGGCTCCGGCCAGATGCGTCGACAGGTGGCGGCCAGATCGTCGAGCCAACGCTGGAAGATGCGTTCCCCGTCGGCGGGGTTGGCGTGGCGCGGATCGCCCAACACGCCGTTGTCCGACACCGCGCGAACGCCGTCGCGACGCAACTGCTCGGCCAACGCCGACACCGCACGAACGTTGCCGCGTTCGGCGGCGTCCATGTTCACGAGTTCGGATGCGAGGTAGAGCATCACCGATGTTTCGGTGAAGCCGGCGTGGGCGTCGTCGGTGGTGTCGGCCGTGGGTGACCAGAAGAGCACCGCGCGACCCTCGTCGTGCAAGGTTCGTGAAGCGGCGGCCAGCGCATCGGCGTTGCCTCCGTGTCCGTTCACGAACACGACCCCACGAGCCCAATCGGCCGAACGCGCGATCTCGACCAGGAGAGCCGCCGTCGTGGGTGTGCCGATCGAGAGAGTGCCCGGAAACCCGTTGTGTTCGCCGCTGGCCGCCACACCGATCGATGGTGCGATCACGCTGTCGATGTTCAGGAGCGATTGCAACTCGTTGCACAACGCTTCGGCGATGCGGGTGTCGGTGTCGAGGGGAAGATGCGGGCCGTGTTGTTCGAACGATCCGACCGGCACCAGAACGACGGGTGCCGACAGATCGGCGACCTCGGTCCAGGTCATCCGAGATAACCCCACTCGCGCAACGTGCTGACGATGCGAGCCGCCGCCGCGGGCGGATCGAGCACGACGGTTTCCGAGCGCGCGGTGACGGAACCGGCGTCGGTGAGCGAACGAACACGGTCGAGCGCAGAGGCACCGGCCGGTGCGGCCAGGGCCCGCGCGCGCGGACGGAACGGCTTCTCGTCGACGGTGTCGACCACCGACGACGGGCCGGTGACCACATCGATGGTGGCGGTGTCGGCGGCCAGAACTCCGCGCAACGACGCGCGGCGCAAACGCGCGGTGGAACCCTCCACCGACAACACGGCCGGGCCCGACACGCGCACGATCTCGCGGCGAGCACCGTCGAGACGACGCACCACCGTCATCGCGTCGTGAGCGATCGTCACGTCGATGAGGCCGAGGGCTTGGCCGATGCCGAGACGTGCGGCCAAGAATCCGGGCATCGAACCGGTGCCACGATCGAGTGAGTAGTCGCCGCACCACACGAGTCGGGCTTCGGTGACAACCGATGCGATGGCCGAGGCCACGGCGCTGCTCGACGCGCGCGGATCGAGGTCGATGCGAACGGCGCGCGTGACACCGCAGGCGACGGCGTCGCGCAAGGCTCGCTCGGCACCAACGGGACCGGCGCACACCGCCACCACGTCTTCGCCGGGTTGCGCACTCTGCAACGCGAACTCGAGGGCCGACTGGTCGGCGGCCGAGATGCCAGCGAAGCGATCGTCATCATCGGCGCGTGGCGTGACCCACTTGAGACAGGCGACGACGGTCATGGCATCACGTGCGATGGAAGACGATGCCGAAACCGCCTTCGGGGTACGACCACGAGATGGCGCCTTCTTTGTTGCACACCATGTAACAGGTGCCGCACTCGAAGCAGTTCTCGTAGTTGAACAGGATGCCGCCGTCGCTGGTGGGGACGAACAGGTTGGCCGGGCAGGCGACGACGCACTCGCGCGTGGAGCAACCACGGCAGGTGTCGCCGTCGACCACGATGTGAGCGCGTTCGTGAATGCGGAACTCGGCGGTTCCGATGCGCTCCTCGAACGAGATCTCGGGCCAACTGGTGTCGCGGGCGATCGATGTCATCAGCCGAATCCTCGCAGACCAGTCCAGCCGTCGCGGATCAGTTGGGAGAGTTTGATACCGGCTCGCTTTCGCTCTTCGCGCACGATGCGCCGTAGGCCGGGCTTGGGCTGCGGGTTGTCGACCCGGAACACGCGCTCGACGACGGATGTCACGAACGCCGGATACTTCTGCTGCACGCGATCCGACAGAACCAAACCGGGAACCTTGCGCAACTTCTTGTGATCGCGCAACACGAAGGTGGCGTTCAGCTTGTCGGTGTACGCGGTGAGGCTCTTGGCCGATACGTCGTTGCGAGCCACCGCGGCGGCCGCCACCTCGCCGGCGTACATGCCACTGGCCATCGCGAAGTTCACGCCTTCGAGCCAGATGCCCGCGGCCAGACACAACGCGGCGGCGTCGCCGGCCACCACCATGCCGTCGGTGACCATGGTGGGCATCATCGAGTAGCCGGCTTCCGGGATCACGTGCGCCGAGTATTCCTTCACTTCGGCGCCCTCGATGAGCGGGGCGATGGCCGGATGGGCCTTGAGCGTGGCGATGATCTCTTCGGGGCGCTTCTTCTGCGCGGCCAACTTGGGCAATTTGAGCACCGCACCGAGAGCGATCGTGTCGAGGTTGGTGTACACGAAGCCACCACCGTTCACTCCGGACGTGCCACCGAGGATCTCGATGTCGACGCCTTGATCGTCACGCACGCCAAAACGTTCGTCGATCACGTGCTTGGGGAGGGCGAGTGTTTCCTTCACGCCGAGAGTGAAGTTGGCCGGATCGGTGGCGGTGTAGAGACCGGCTTCTTTGGCAAGAAACGAATTGACGCCGTCGCACGCGATGACCATCGACGCGCTGAGATCGCCGTCGGGGCGATCGGTACGCACGCCGTTGATGCGACCCGATGCGTCGCGCAACAGACCGGTGACGGTGGTGGAGGTGACCAGTTGCGCGCCGGCGGCCACGGCCTGTCGCGACAACCATTCGTCGAAGTCGGGTCGGTAGGCGGTGGCGCCGTTGTAAGGAGGTTCGCCCCAGGCGTTGCTGCGGTAGTCGACGGTGAGTGCACCGGTTTCCGACAACACCATCGTGGAACGACGCACGACCCAGCGCTGGATCGGTGCGGTCTCCCACCAGCGCGGAACCAGTTCGTCGAGGATGCGCGGGTACACAACGCCGCCGTACATGTTCTTCGAACCGGGGAACGGACCGCGTTCGATGAGAATCACGCGACGACCGGCGCGAGCGGCGGCGATGGCGGCGCACGATCCAGCCGGACCGGCGCCGACCACGATCACATCGGCATCGCTCACGACGCGGCGTCCTTGCTCAGGAGTGCGGCCAGTTCGTCGAGCACGGCATTGGCATCGGACACGATGGCCAAGTCGGACATCTGCATCATGGGGCAGTGCGCATCGGTGTTGACACTGATGATGTGATCGGGTTGACCGAGACCACTGGTGTGTTGCACCGCGCCGCTGATCCCGAACGCGAGATAGAGCGTGGGGTCGACCACGATGCCGGTGGTTCCGATCTGGCGCTGATGCGGAGCCCAGCCGCGATCGGTGATCACGCGCGTGACTCCCATCGACGCGTCGATCGTGCGCGCGAACTCGGCCAACTGTGAGAAGCGTTCGGCATCGGCGAGTCCGGCTCCGCCGCCGACGATGCGCGGTGCCTCGGCGAGATCCATGGTGGAAACGTCGGGCGGCAACACCTCGCGCGACATCACGGCCGGTGACGATGATGGCGCGGTCACGTCGACCGTGTTCACCGCGGGTGCCGTCGACGACGAATCGACGCCGCGCACACCGGGTTGCAAG
>VFZC01000023.1 GCA_016871355.1 Actinomycetota bacterium | reverse complement strand
ACGACATCAACAACAACAACGACTGCACCACCCAAGACGACAACGACGACAACAACGACCACGACGACAGCAGCACCGCAGCGCACGCTCGTGCTCAGCAAAGTGGCCGGCACGTTCCCGTCGTGCACCACTCTCGGCGTGCAAGGGGTGGTCACCACCACCGAAACCGGCATTCAGGTGTTCGGGGAGGTCGAGTTCTTCAACAAGGACAACAAGACGCTCGGTGTGCGGCAGGTGAAGCTGGCCCTTGCCTCGGCTTCCACCTGGCGTGGCTCGGTGACCGACACGCCGACGGGAGCAGTCACGGCTCGGTTTCGCCTCACCGCCCGATCGACATCGGGTCTCACCAGCACCGCAGCCGGATCGGCCACCCAAGCCAACAAGTGCTGAAAGTGACCCGCCGGTAGCCTCGGCTCTCATGCCTGCAGCGCTGGACCCCAACGGTCCCCTTCGCCTCGCGTACCTCACGTACCGCGGCAAACCGCACGTGGGCGGCCAGGGCGTCTACACCCGTCACCTCACCAAGGCCCTGGTCGACCTCGGCCACTCGGTCGAGGTGCTCGGCGGACAGCCCTACCCGGTGCTCGACGACCGCATCACGCTCACCAAACTCCCGAGCCTCGACCTCGTGAACGACCATTACCCGTTCCGGTTCCCGGCCATCTGGGAACTCAAGACCCGCGAAGACTGGCTCGAAGTCGGCTTGTTCCTCACCGGTCAGTTCGCCGAGCCGGCCGCGTTCAGCGCCCGCGTGAAGAGGCACCTCGCGCAGCGGGTGTCCGAGTTCGATCTGGTGCACGACAACCAGTGCCTCGGCTACGGAATCCTCGGGCTCGAGAAGCTCATTCCCACGATCGTCACGCTCCACCATCCCATCACGCGCGATCGCGCCCTCGAGATGGATCACGCTCCGAACTGGCGCAAGAAGTTCGGCGTGAGTCGCTTCTATTCGTTCGTGAAGATGCAGGGCCGCGTCGCGAGTCGCATGCCGCGCATCGTGGTGGTGAGCGAGAACAGCATCAAGGACATCCACGGCGACATGGGTGTCTCGTTCGATCGCATGCGTCTGGTCCCCGTCGGCGTCGACCCCGAACTCTTCAAACCACTTCCCAACGTGGCGCGCGTACCGGGTCGACTCATCACCACCGCGTCGGCCGACGTTGCTCTCAAGGGTTTGGCGTACCTGCTCGAGGCCATGGCCAAACTGCGCACCGAGCGCGACGTCACCCTCACCATCATCGGCAAGCCCAAGCCGGGCAAGAGCATGGACCTCATCGACAAACTCGGCTTGCGTCCGCACATCCAGTTCGTGTCGGGTGTTCCCGACGAGCGCATCGTCGAGTTGTACGCCGAGGCCGAACTGGCCGTGGTTCCATCGCTCTACGAAGGGTTCAGCCTCCCGGCCATCGAAGCCATGTGCACGGGCATCTGCCTGGTGGCCACCGACGGCGGCGCCCTTCCCGAAGTCACCGGCCGTGACGGCGACACCGCTCTGCAGTGCCCGGCCGGCGATGCCGAAGCGCTCGCCACCGCGTTGCGCCGCGGACTCGACGATGCCGAACTGCGTGCTCGTGTAGGCGCCAACGGTCGCCAGCGTGTGGTCGACCGCTGGACCTGGCGTCGTTGTGCCGAGATGACGGTCGAGCAGTACCGCGAAGTTCTCTCCATGCCCGACAACATCGAGAAGTTGCGTCGCAACGGACGGTTGAAGGGCTGACGACGTGCTCACCGTTCGCTTCGAACGACTCGGACTCAACCCGGGCGATCTCGTCCTCGACGCCGGCGCCGGCTTCGGTCGTCACGCCTACGAAGTCGCTCGTCGTGGTGGCCGTATCGTCGCTCTCGACTACGCCGACGACGAAGTACGCACGACCCGCGCCACTTTCGCCGCCATGATGCAGGCCGGCGAGATCCAACGTGACTCGTACGTCGGTGTCATGCGCGGTGACGCCACGCGTCTTCCCTTCGACGACGCCGCCTTCGACCGCGTGATCACGTCCGAGGTGCTCGAACACATCCAGGACGACGTGTCGGCCATCGCCGAACTGGCCCGCGTGTTGCGTCCGGGTGGCACGTTCGCCTGCACGGTGCCGTCGTGGTGGCCCGAAAAGATCAACTGGAAGCTGTCCGACGAGTATCACGCACCCAAATCGGTGGGTGGCCACGTGCGCATCTACAGCCGCACCGAACTCGAAGCCAAGTTGCGCGCCGCCGGTCTCGACGTACGCGGACATCATCACGCTCACGCTCTGCACTCGCCGTACTGGTGGCTCAAGTGCGCCGTCGGTCCGCGCCGCGACGATCACCCGCTCGTCAACAACTACAAAAAGTTCCTCGAATGGGACATCGTCAAGCAGCCTCGTTCCATTCGCGCCGTCGAGCGCGTGCTCTCGCCTGTCATGGGCAAGAGCCTCATCGTGTACGCCGTCAAGCGTCCGGCTCCCGCTCGCCGCCCCGAGCCCGTTCGAGAGTTGGTGAACGCATGACCCTCATTCGTCATCTCGGTGTCCCGCACATCGAAGGCGTTCTGAGCGCCGATGAAGTTGTCCAGACCGCCGAATCGATCGCTCGTCTGCAACTCGACTCCGGAATGATCCCGTGGTTCGAGGGCGGACACTGCGATCCGTGGAATCACGTCGAGACGGCCATGGCTCTCGACATCGCCGGCTTGCATTCGCGCGCCGAACGCGCCTACGAGTGGCTCAAGAACACTCAGCACCGTGACGGCTGGTGGTTCAACTACTACCTGCCGAGTGGTTTCGTCGAAGAGCCGAAACTCGACACCAACGTCTGCGCGTACGTCGCGGCCGGCGTGTGGCATCACTGGTTGTGCACCTGGGATCGTGGATTCGTCGACTACATGTGGCCCACGGTCGAGCGCGCCATCGAATGGGTGTTGTCGATGCGTCGTCACGACGGAACCATCTTGTGGGCCCGCGAAGAGCACGCCTCGCCGTGGGATTACGCGCTTCTCACCGGATCGTCGTCCATCTGGCATGCGCTCACCTGCGCCGCCGAACTGGCCGATCTCGTGAGCGACGAACGTCCGCATTGGCGCGAAGCCGCCGATACACTGCGCTCGGTCATCTGCACACGACCCGACGCGTTCGAACCCAAAACACGTTGGGCCATGGACTGGTACTACCCGGTGCTCACCAACGCCATGGAAGGCGACGCCGCGCGAGCGCGTTTGGCGCAAGGCTGGGACACGTTCGCCATGGAGGGTCGCGGCATTCGTTGTGTGAGTGACGAACCGTGGGTCACCGCGGCCGAAACAGCCGAATGCTCACTGGCCCACACCGCGGCCGGCGACATCAGCACCGCGACCGATCTGCTGCTCTGGACCCGCGCTCACCGTCATGACGACGGTTCGTACTGGACCGGCGTGGTGTACCCGAGTCGTGAGAACTTCCCGGCCGGCGAACGCACCGCGTACACCGGAGCCGCCGTCCTTCTCGCCGCCGACGCGATCGATGCGGGCTCTCCAGCGTCGCGCATCTTCGTTCCATCGCTCGTCGTCGACTGACTCGAAGGAGTTGTCATCATGACCCGCGCGCCTTTCACCGCGTCATCCTCGGCCGACATTCGTCGTCTCGCCTCCGAAGCACTCGCTGCCCTCGGCGCCGACGATGCACTGGGAGGTTCGGGAGCGGTTGCTCGCTCCCCCATCAACGGCCTCGAGTACGACCAGGTGTCGAGTGCGCACGTGGCGTCGAGTGTCGATCACGCTCTGGCGACCGCATCGGACGTGTTCGTGTCGTGGCGCGATGTTCCGGCCCCGCGCCGTGGCGAAGTTGTTCGTCTGCTCGGCGAAGAGTTGCGCCGCCACAAAGATCACCTCGCCACGTTGGTGCAGATCGAGGCGGGCAAGATCCGCTCGGAAGCACTCGGAGAAGTTCAAGAGATGATCGACATCTGCGACTTCGCCGTCGGTCTCTCGCGTCAGCTGCACGGTCTCACCATCGCCACCGAGCGACCCGGTCATCGCCTCACCGAAACCTGGCATCCCTACGGACCCATCGCCGTGGTCACCGCCTTCAACTTTCCGGTAGCCGTGTGGTCGTGGAACGCCGCCCTCGCGATCATCTGCGGCGATCCGGTGGTGTGGAAGCCATCCGATGCATCGACGGTCACCGCGGTGGCCACCAATGTTCTCGCGCGTCGAGCGGCCCTCGCCGCCGGTGCACCGGCCGAGCTCTTCCAGATCGTGTCGGGTGACGCCGACGTGGGCAAAGCGCTCGTCGCCGATCGGCGCGCGCCTCTGGTGTCGGCCACCGGCTCCACGCGCATGGGCCGCGAGGTCGCTCCGGTAGTGGCGGCCCGTTTCGGCCGTTCGATCCTCGAACTCGGTGGCAACAACGCCGCCATCGTCACACCGAGTGCCGACCTCGATTTGGCCGTGCGCGGCATAACGTTCGCGGCCGCCGGCACCGTCGGTCAACGTTGCACCACGTTGCGTCGTCTCATCGTTCATCGTTCACGCGTCGACGAAGTGGCCGACCGCGTGTCGCGCGCCTTCGCTTCGCTGCGCATCGGCAATCCGCTCGTCGACGAACCGTTGGTCGGTCCGCTCATCTCGATGAAGTCGCTGCGCACCATGCAGTCCGCTCTCGAACAGGCACGCCTTGACGGTGGATCCGTGGTCGGTGGCGATCGGGTCCATGCCGACGCTTCTCCCGATGCCGCCTACGTGCAACCAGCCGTCGTTCGCATGCCCACTCAGACCGACATCGTGCGCACCGAAACCTTCGCACCAGTTCTCTACGTCATGGCCTACGACGATTTCGAACAAGCCATCGCCCTCCAGAACGACGTCCCGCAAGGGCTCGCGTCGAGCATTTTCACCACCGATCTACGTGAAGCCGAGCGCTTCACCGGGCCGTCGGGTAGCGACTGCGGAATCGCCAACGTGAACATCGGTCCGTCCGGCGCCGAAATCGGCGGCGCCTTCGGAGGCGAGAAGGAGACGGGCGGCGGACGCGAGAGTGGCAGCGATTCGTGGAAGGCGTACATGCGACGCTCCACCGCGACGGTCAACTACTCCAACGATCTTCCGTTGGCTCAAGGTGTCGTCTTCGAGTGACCTGACTCGCGGTCAGAGATCGGCGCCCGGGATCGTGACCGGCACGCGATTGGCTCGCGCTCCCTCCAGCAGAGCCTCCACCATGTCGTCGAGAACTTCCTCGAGGGCCACCACGGCCTCGTCGGCCGTCCGATCGACTCCCTGCACGTACACGCTCAGCGCCACACCGTTTTCTCGGTCGACGAAGTCGGCGCCGCAACCACTCACTTCCTCGCCTCGGTAGCAGTACCCGAACACGTCACCGTCGAGCCCGTCCACACCCTGACGAGTCTGGATGTCGACCGATACGTCGATGCCTTCACCGTAGGCATCGAACGTGAGGAACGATCGATACGAGCCCGACGGCAGGTCGGATACCGACACGCCGAACGACGTGGGTCCGAGACCGTCGTCCACATCGCTCGTCACGAAGCACTGAACGAGCGCGGGATAATCGGCGGCCCGCTCGTACGCCTCGCTGTACTCGTCGCCATCGGCAACGTCCGCGGCGAGGTCGATGGAATCGCTCACGTCACGGGCCCACTCGGCCGGCGAACCAACCGGACACTCGGTCAGTTCGGCGAAGCCGTCGCTCTGGAACTCGATGCCTTCGATGTACGACTGGAACGCCCGGCTGATCACGGACTGATCGCGATCATCATCACCCAAGAACGCCGCCGCCACGATCACGACCACGGCGGCGACCACCGCGACCAGCACGGTGGAGAAGACGAGAGGTCGCCACGATCGACGGGGCGGATCGACCCAGGTGGGGGGAGGCGGAGGCAACCCTGTTCCGATGGACTCCACCAGAACAGGGTATGTCGCCGATCAGCCGCCGAACAGACGGTGGAGACGAAGCTTCACTCCGATCAGAACACCGACGAATGCCGCCAGTCCGAACACGATGCCCGACACGGCGAAGGACTGAACACCGGAAAGAAGATTCCCGACCGTGCATCCGAGCGCGGTCATCGAGCCCCATCCCATCAGAGCGCCGCCGAGCAACGCGGTCACACTGTTTCCCAAAGTCGGCCTGCTTGGCCGAAAACGACCCGACGAAAGCGCCGACGCGAGAGAGGCGCCGACGATTCCGATGACGAGCCAACCGTTGTTGGTGATGGCCGACGTGACGACACCGACACATCCAGTCATCATGTCGATGCCATTCATGACCTCAGGTAGCAGTTCTCGGCCATCCATGAACGTTCGCGACCATGTACTGAGTTGCGACGTGACGCCAAGCGGATCGAGCCGAAAGTAGGCGAGAACACCTAGTCCCCCGACCAACGCGCCAGTGGGCACGGGGCGCCATGGGTTTCGGAGAGCCCCCTCCCATCCGGTTGAGGCGACGTACTTCGCCGTCTTGTCATCGGCCGGAGTCCGATCGACCCGTGCCAGGACAAAGGCCGCCACTCCCAGGACGAACAGCACGAGAACCAACGAACCTCCGTACCCGAACCAGCGAGGAAGCCACCCTATGGAACGTTCGCTGATGAAGTCCAGATACAGCGTGTTCCACGTGATGAAGCCAAGACCAAAGCCAACCAGTGAGCCAACGAGCGCAGGAATGGCCCGGAGATACCCCTGACCCAAGCGATACAAGTGTCCGCTGATGCATGCTCCCGACAGGGCCATACCCAAACCGAAAGCCAGTGCACCGATCACCAGCGGCTCACTCACGGGTGAGATGTGGGCCGACGGAGGGAGTCCTTCTCCTTTCGGATTCGGAAGGTACAAACCGAAGACGACCGCATGGCCGATGGCTCCGACCGCCAGTGCGGTGATGACACTGAGCAAACCGGTTGTCTTTCGCTCCTCAATTGCTTCTCGGAAGATACAAAAGAAGCAGAACCTCCCTCGCTCGAAAACCAGGCCGACCCCCGCGCCTAACAGCAGCGAGAACGGTTTCGTCGAATCACCGTTCGACGTTGCGCTCAGAACAAACGCCCCAATAATCAGGCCGATCCCGATTGCGAACGAGGCCGAGGTCCGGATGACCTCGGCCCGCGTCCACTCGAGGGTGGAGGCCCCACTGGGACCACCACCCTCGATCACCGACATCAGCCCCTACCCCATACTGTGCCAGCCGGATTGTTGATGGGCACGCCCACGGCGTTGCCGTACTCGGTCCACGAACCGTCGTAGAGACGAACGTTGTATCCGAGCAATTGACTGAGTACGAACCACGTGTGCGCAGCCCGTTCACCGATTCGGCAGTACACGATGATCGGCTTCTTGCCGTCGATACCGACCGCGGCGTAGATCTTCCTCAACTCGTCGATCGACTTGATCGTTCCATCGGCATTGACCGCTGTCCCCCAGGGAACGTTTTGCGCACCCGGGATGTGTCCGGCACGGATCGCCAACTCCTGGAATCCGGCCGGCGCGAAGATCTTGCCGCTGAACTCGTCCGCCGAACGGATGTCCACGAGACGAGTGTTCTTGTCCTGCTTGCGCGCAACCTTTACCGCATCAGCCAAGAAAGCCCGAAGCTTCTTGTCGGCCGTCTTGGCCTTGAAGTTTCCGGGTGCCAGTTGGGGAACGATGGGAGTCAACGCTCGTCCATCCTTCGTCCACTTGTCGCGTCCGCCGTTGAGAAGACGAACGTCATTGAATCCGTATGTCTTGAAGATCCACACGCCCCAAGCTGCAAACCAGTTGTTCTTGTCACCGTAGAGAATGACTGTCGAGTCGGTGTTGATACCCGCAGCGCGCGCGAGTTGCTCGAATCGCTTCTGACTCACGATGTCGCGACTGACCGGATCGACGAAGTCGGTGTGCCAGACGAACTTGGTGGCGTTCAAGATGTGACCCGTCTCGTACAAACCGGGGTCAGTGCTCACTTCGATGACGCGTACTTTCGGATTGCTCAGGTTCTGCTCCAACCACGACGCTTCGACGACGCGATTCTCCGGGAGGACGGCGGGTGCCGCCGGGGCGGCGACCGGAGGCGATGGCGGAGTGGCCAGAGCCGAGGCGGGCGCGATGACGCCAGCCAAGCCGACCACGAGCATGGTGCCGACCAGGCGCCGGCGGCGGCTGGACGAACGAAGGGATGTCATGTCTTTCTCCTGTTGATCGGGACCCGGAGGTCAATATCCGACTATTTTGATCAGAATTACTGGATTTCGACAACCTGATTTCTGGATCCCCGGGAAAATGCGTCATACGCTGGGGTAACGAAGTCAGCCTCACGAATTCGTCGGGTAGAGTTCGCACCGTGATCCGATCGTCCGACCGTCACCCCGCCTTCGAGGAGTACTGCGAGTGCATCTTCGAACTCGGCGAGGACGATTTCGATGTGATCCGCGCGCGTATCGCCGAGCGAATCGGTGTGAGTCGTGCCTCGGTCTCGCAGATGATCGAGAAGATGCGCAAGGCCGGGCTCGTCACCGCCGACGGCCAAGTGATCTCGCTCACCACCTCGGGCCTCGAACTCGCGCAGAAGGTCGTGCGTCGTCATCGTTTGGCCGAACGTTTCCTCACCGATGTCCTCGGACTCAGTTGGGCCGAGGCACACTATGAAGCCGGCAAATGGGAACACGTCATGAGCGATTCGGTCGAGACCGCCATGAACCGTCTGCTCGGCTCGCCCACCACGTGTCCGCACGGCAACCCGATTCCAGGTTCGAGTTACATCTTTCCCGATCTCCTACCGCTCGGAAGCCTCACCGCCGGATCGTCGTTCACCGTCGCTCGTATCCCCGAAGAACTCGAGTTCACTCCCGGTCTGCTCGACTACCTGCAGAGCTCGAGCATGTTGCCGGGTCGCTCGGGTCAGATCGCGCGCATCAACACCGATGGTTCGGTCGCCGTCGAGATCGAAGGTCGCTCGATCGACGTCGACTCGTTCGCCTCGGCTCGCATTCTCGTCACCGCCTGACCACCGATGCTCGCTCGTCGCTCTCTCGCCGTGTGTGCGCTCGTCGCATCGACGGGATTGGTCAGTGCGTGCGGCGCCACCACGTACGACGACTCGCGAATCGCTCCGTCCACCACCGTCGCGGTCGTGGTGACGATTCCACAAGGCCCGGCCACTGAGCTTCTTCCCCGCTTGGCCGACGAGATGGCGATCCTGTCGCCACGGATCGGTCCGCGACCCGACAACGTGGCCAAACCCGAAGGAACCAAGATCGATCAACTCATGGTGATCGAAGCGATCTGGACCGCGGCCGTCAACGAGGTGGAAGCCAACGATCCCGAAGCGGCCGAGACTCTCGCCCGCATGGTGGCTCAAGCCCGCACGGCAGTGGAACGCAATCGTCCGGCCGATGCCGACAAGGCGGCCAAGTTCGCGCGCATCGTGATCGACGAGTACCTCGCCGACTTCTGACGGTTATTCGACGCGCAGTGGCTCAGGTAGCGGGTCGGCGTGCACGATCGCCAGGCGTTGCGTCGATCGCGTGAGCGCCACGTAGAGCGAGCGCATTCCCTCGCGTTCGTCGGCCACGATGTGACCGGGCTCGACCACCACCACACCGTCGAGTTCGAGACCCTTGACCAGACTCACGGGCACCACCGTGACACCGGTGTCGAGGCCGGTGCGTGAGGCGCGACCGTGTTCGATGCGGGCCGCCGACAACGCCAGCGACACCTTCTCGGCCAGACCGTTGGGAGTCACCACGGCCACGTTTCCGCCACCGACCGACTCGACCATGCGCGTCGTGGTGGCGACCACCGCGTCGAGCAACTCGTGTGGTGACACCGCCACGAACGCCGGCGGCTCGGGGCCGAGGCGCACGGCCGTGGGCGCACGCAGACCCGGAGTGGCCGCTTCCATCACCCGATTCGCCAACTCCATGATCTGGCCCGGAATGCGGTAGCCCACCGACAGTCCGATGACGCGGTTCACGTCGTCACGTCCACGACGAGGTGCCGACAGATGCTGCAACACGTCGTCCCACGACTCGGGTGCGTGTGGACCGGTGGCCTGAGCGATGTCGCCCACGATGGTCATGGAACCCGACAACGACCGGCGGGCGACCATGAGCAACTGCATCGGGGTGAGATCTTGAACTTCGTCGACGACGATGTGTCCGTAGGTACGAATCTCGTCGGCTTCGTCGATCTTGCCGTTCTTGCCCGGCTTGGGTCCGAGTGCCACGAAGGCTTCGTCGAGCAATGCGACATCGTCTTCGGTCCAGCGCAGGTCGTTCACATCGGCCGTACGAGGGCGATAAAGCGAATCGATCTCGGACTCGGAGAGGTACTTCTGGCCGGCCGACTTGAGGAGCGCCTTCGAACCGAACAAGTCGTGCAGCAACTGGGCCGGCGTGAGCAGAGGCCACATGCGCTCGAAAGCCCCGCGCATTTCGTCGGTGCCGCGCAGGGCGTCGCGCATCTCGGTGGCCGACACGTTGCCCTCGCGCCACGACGATGCCACTGCGGCCCAGATCTCGTTCTCGACCCACTTGCGACCGGAGTTGTGGCGGCGAAAGCGACGACGCGCCGCTTTGATGATGCGCTCGGAGTCGGTGGCCCGCAAACGCACGTAACCGGTTCGGAACGGGAGCACGATGTCGTCGCGCAACGCGCGCTCGCGGTCGAGCACGGCCTTGTCGATCACGTCGACCATGCGAATGTCGCCCTTGGTCCGCGCACCGATGGCCGAATCGCGATACGCATCGACGTCGGCTGGCGAGGCCACCAACACCTCGGGCACGAGATCGGCCAACACCACTTGTTCGATGCCGGCCTCACCGAGCGACGGCAGAACGCGTTCGATGTAGCGCAGGAACACGCGGTTGGGCCCGATGACGAGCACACCTTGGTCTTCGAGCGGGAAGCGGTTGGTGTACAGCAAGTACGCGGCGCGGTGAAGCGCCACCACGGTCTTGCCGGTACCGGGACCACCTTGGACCACCAGCACTCCCGCCTGCGGCGAACGGATGATCTCGTCCTGTTCGGACTGAATGGTGGCGACGATGTCGCCGAGTTGACCGGTGCGACCGCGTTCGATCGAGGCCATGAGTGTGGAGTACCCGCGCAGTCCGCTGGAGTGAACCACCGCACCGTCGGCGAGTCCGTCGTCGTGCCCGATGCCGAGGTGACCCTCACCGAACAGTTCGTCTTCGATGCCGAGCAACTTCGGACCTTCGACCACGAAGTGACGACGGCGGGCCAGGCCCATGGGCTGGCGACCAGTGGCTCGGTAGAACGGCTCGGCCACCGGGGCGCGCCAATCGACCACCACCGGATCGCGGTTCTCGTCGGCCACGGCCAGACGGCCGATGTGGAAGCTCTCGGTGCCCGGAACGTCATCGCTCACTCGATCGATGCGACCGAACACCAAGGCGGCGTCACCGAGTTCGAGTTCGGTGAGGCGGCGCACCAACTGCTCGTCGATCGCGTTGCGCTCGAACCGGTTCTGGAACGTGCCCCCGGTGCCGGCCTCGGTCAGACCACGGACCTTCCACGCGTCCTGACGACTCCGTTCGAGGCAGTCGTAGGCCCGGTCGATGTGCGCCTGTTCGAGGTCGAAATCGGGGTGCTGAGCGGTCATACGGGTTCGTGAGGGGGTTGAGGAACTCTAACGACTACGCCCTCGGGTGGGTCGTACCGGACGAGGACAGTCGTACCAATCAGTCGCTGACTAGGGTCGACACCGATTCACCATGGCCGGCGGAACACCAGCAATCGTGGCCCTCGATGCCGCCCGGGTCGCGTACTCGGTCCACGAATTCCACAACGAGATCGCCCCCGGCGAACTCGGGTACGGCAAAGCCGCCGCCGCCGCACTGGGCGTGGACGAGGCTCGCGTCTTCAAGACGCTGTTGGTCACGCTGCACGGATCGAACACTGCGCAGGCCGTCGGCATCGTGCCGGTGTCGACGCAGTTGTCGCTCAAAGGCATCGCCCACGCCTTGGGCGCGAAGAAGGCCGAGATGCTCGATCGACGCGATGCCGAACGGCTCACGGGGTACGTGGTCGGCGGAATCAGTCCGTTCGGACAACGCAAAAAGTTGCCGACGGTGATCGACGAAACGTGCGAGTTGGCCGACACCATCTTCGTGTCGGGCGGACGACGCGGACTCGATATCGAGATCGAGCCGAGTGTTCTGATCGCGTTGTTGAACGCGGTGGTTGCGCCGATCGGCGCGTGAAAGTCAGTCGATCGAGCGGACGTCGCGGGCTTCGTCGCCCTTGCGGCCGGGTCCGACTTCGAACTCGACCTTCTGACCCTCTTGCAGGGTCTTGAAGCCCTTCGCCTGGATCTGTGAGAAGTGGACGAACACGTCGGGGCCGTCCTCGCGGGAGATGAACCCGTAACCCTTCTCTGCATTGAAGAACTTCACTGTGCCGATTGCCACGGCGGTACTCGTTTCTGTCTGGACCGGGCGACCTGCCCGACTCCCCCACCTTATGCGAAGAAAACTCTCATTACTCCGGGAAGGTACGGTCATCTCGTGGCATCGCGTTCGCCTGAGCCGACTTTGAATCATGACACCGATCCCGGGAGCTACGTCTTCCACCACGACATCCGCGTCCGGTTCGCCGAGACCGACGCCCTGGGCATCGTCCACCACAGCCGCTACCTGCCCTACTTGGAAGAGGCCCGCGTGGAGTACCTGCGGTCGATCGGACACCCGTACGGAGCCGAACGCCGCGACGGGGTCGACTACGCGGTACTCGAGGCCCAGGTGGCCTACCGCCAGCCCCTCCACTTCGACGACGTGGTGACCGTTCACCTGCGCGTCACCTCGGCCACCCGCGCCTCGTTCACCATCCAGTACCTGCTCACGGTCGATGGCGTGGTGACGTCCACCGCCACCACGGTGCACGCATGTGTCAACGACAAGGGTCGTCCGGTTCGCCTACCCGGCTGGCTGAGCGAGCTCGTCGCGCCGTTACGCTGACCCCATGCCTTGGGGTGACGATTCACTCGACGCTCGTCTGCACGGCACGCACATCGCCGATTCGGTGGTCGACCTCATCGGCGCCACGCCGTTGGTTCGCCTCCGCAAGATTTCGGAGAAGTACGACATCCCGTCGGTGCTCGCTATGAAGATGGAGACCACCAATCCCGGCGGCTCGGCCAAGGATCGCCCGGCCCTCGAGATGATCTTGGCCGCCGAACGCGACGGTCTCTTGCAACCCGGTGGCACGATCGTCGAGCCGACCAGTGGTAACACGGGCGTCGGTCTCGCCATCGTTGCGGCTCAACGTGGCTACACGTGCGTGTTCGTGATGACCGACAAGGTGGCACCCGAGAAGGTGTCGCTCCTGCGCGCGTACGGCGCCGAAGTGGTGGTGTGTCCGGTTGCGGTTCCGCCCGACGATCCGTCGAGTTACTACAAAGTGGCCGAACGACTCACGTACGAGCGCAACGCGTTTCGACCCAATCAGTACGCCAACCCTAACAACCCGATCGCGCACGTGAAGACCACCGGCCCCGAGATCTGGCAACAGACCGGCGGTCGTGTGACCTACTTCGTGGCCGGCGCCGGAACGTGTGGAACCATCACCGGTACCGCGCGATACCTGAGGCAACAGAACCCGAACGTGCGCATCGTCGCCGCCGATCCGGATGCTTCGGTGTTCTCGGGCGGTTCGGGTCGGCCGTATCTCGTGGAAGGTGTGGGCGAAGACTTCTATCCGGCCGCATGGGATCCCGACTTGTACGACGACGTGATTCCCGTGAGCGACGAGGAATCGTTCCTCATGGCTCGCGACGTGAGCCGCACCGAAGGAATCCTCATCGGAGGATCGGGCGGGCTCGCGGTGGCCGCCGCCATCAAGGTGGCCAAGAACGCCGATCCCAACGACATCATCGTGGTCCTCAATCCCGACTCCGGCCGCGGATATCTGTCGCGCGTCTTCGACGACGACTGGATGGCCAACTTCGGATTCCTGCGCGAATGCGATCAGTGCGTCGGTGCGGTGCTCGACACGCGCGGTGACACGCCGTCGCTTCTCTACGTCAATCCATCGAGCACGGTGCGTCAAGCCATCGATGTGATGCGAGCCAACGGTGTGAGCCAGTTGCCGGTGTGCAAGAACACGCCGCCGTTCGCGGCGGCCGAGGTGTCGGGGTCGGTCGACGAACTCGAGCTGATGGAAGCCATCTACGCCGATCCGTCCGTCATGAACACCGAGGTCGAAAAGGTCATGGGACCCAAGTTGCCCACCATCGGCGTGGGCCAGAAGGTCTCGAAGGCGGTCGAGATGCTCGATCGCGCACCGGCTCTGTTGGTGTTGTCGGGTGGTCGCCCGTTGAGCGTCATCACACGCACCGACCTTCTGCAGTACTTCGAAGTGGTGGCCAACGAGAACGAGGCGCGCCGTGGGTGATCTCGAAGCCGAGACCGGCTGGGGTTTCGAAACGCGCGCCATTCACGTGGGCCAGGATCCCGATCCGACCACCGGTGCCGTCGTCACCCCCATCACTCTCAGCACCACCTTCGCGCAGTCGAGTGTGGGCGAGCATAAAGGTTTCGAATACTCCCGCAGTGGTAATCCCACTCGTTCGGCTCTCGAAGCGTGCGTGGCCTCGCTCGAGAACGCCAAGCACGGCCTCGCCTTCGCGAGCGGTCTGGCCGCTGAAGACAATGTTCTGCGTCTCCTCCCTCCCGGTGGTCGCGTGCTGCTGGGCAACGATGCGTACGGCGGAACGTTCCGACTCATCGCCAAGGTGTGGTCGCCACTCGGCTTTCCGTGGAGCGCGGTCGACCTCACCGATGTCGCATCGCTGCGTGCCAACTGGCCGAGCGACACCTCGATCGTGTGGCTCGAGACGCCTACCAATCCATTGCTCACGTGCATCGACATCGCGGCCGTGTCCGAGGTTGCCCATGCCAACGGTGCAATCGTCGTCGTCGACAACACCTTCGCCACTCCGTACCTGCAACAGCCGCTCGATCACGGTGCCGACGTCGTCGTGCACTCGGCCACCAAGTACCTCGGCGGCCACAGCGATGTGGTCGGTGGCTTCCTCGCGCTGAACGACGATTCACTGGCCGAACGCCTGCGCTACACGCAAAATGCCGCCGGTGGCGTTCCGGCACCGTTCGACTGCTACTTGGTGCTGCGTGGTGTGAAGACTCTCGCCTTGCGCATGGATCGCCACTGCTCGAACGCCCGAGCGGTGGTCGATTTGTTGCTCGGCCACCCCGCGGTCGAGCGTGTGCTGTATCCGCAACTACCCGACCATCCGGGTCACGCCGCCGCCGCCAAGCAGATGAACGATTTCGGCGGCATGGTCAGCTTCACGTTGAAGGGCGGGGTCGAGGCGGGACTCACCATGGCCAAGAGCACGCGCATCTTCACGCTGGCCGAGTCGCTCGGGGCGGTCGAAAGCCTCATCGAACATCCCGGTCGCATGACGCACGCATCGGCGGCCGGATCGCCGCTGCAGGTCCCCGATTCGCTCATCCGCCTGAGCGTCGGCGTCGAATCAGCCCACGACTTGTGCGAAGACCTGCGGACGGCACTAGACCGTCTCTCATGAGTTCTGCCGCCCCGTCACCCATCCACGACAGCCCCACTCCGTTCGTGCGCGAGCACATCGAGCGGTACGTCGCAACCAACGGCGAGGACGGACACCTCTGGCGCGGTCTGCCCTGTTTGCTCGTGACCGTGAAAGGCAAGTCGTCGGGCAAGTGGACGCGCAGCGCCCTCATCTACGGACGCGACGGTGACGATCTCGTTCTCATCGCCTCCAAGGGCGGCGCGCCCGACAACCCGGTGTGGCTCGACAACATGCTCGCCTATCCCGAAGTTTGGTTGCAGGTGGCCGCCGATCAGTTCTGGGCCACCGCCCACGTGGTCGACGAACCGGCCGAACGTGCGCGCTTGTGGTCGATCATGAAGACGATCTTCCCGCAGTACGACGAATACGAAGCCAAAGCGGCGGCGCGTGTGATTCCGGTGGTGCGCCTCGTTCGGCGCGCCTGATCAGAGAACTGCTTCGATCAAGCGCGGGCCACGCTGGTTCATGGCCGACTGAAACGCGCTCGAGAATTCGGCGATGTCGTGCACTCGCACCGCCGAGACACCCATACCGCCCGCCAACTGCACCCAGTCGAGATCGGGGTTCGACAGATCGAACATCGACAGTGCCTTGTTGTCGCCCTCGCCCAGCAGATCGCGGGCACCCGTGCGTGAGAGTTCGATCTGAAGAATGGAGTACGCGCGGTTCGAGAAGATGATCGTGGTGACGTCGAGATTCTCCCGAGCCTGCGTCCACAACGACTGCACGGTGTACATCGCACCACCATCGCCGTGCAGACACACGACCTTGCGATCGGGGCATGCGACAGCGGCACCACCGGCGAGTGGCAGTCCCTGACCGATCGAGCCGCCGGTGAGCGACAGATGATCGTGCGGACGAGCGGTGGCCAGCGCCAGGCCCGGCCCCACGGCGTTGGTGGCCGCCTCGTCGGAAACGATCGCGTCATCGGGCAGATACCGCGCGATCACCTGACCGATCGTGAACTGGTTGAGCGGTCCGGTTGGTTCGTCGGGCAACACCAGGTCGACAACAACCGGTTTGGCCGAGAACTCGGCTGCCACCGCTTCGAGGGCACTCACACCGTCTTCGTGCGCGTAAGCCAAGTAGGTGATGGCTGCGCCCTCGGGAGTGCACCAACCCGGCTTGCCCGGGTACGCGAAGAACGAGACCGGCGGTTTCGACCCGACGATGATCAAGTGATCGACCGATGACAACGATTCGGCGAGTTGCTCGGCGAAGTACGGCAGTCGTTCGACGGCCACGCGGCCGACTCCGCGCGCCAGCCGCGGCGCGAACGTGTCGCACAACAACCGTGCCCCGGTAGCCGTGGCGATCCGACCGGCGGCGCGAAGTCCGCGATCGTTCAGCGCGTCACCTCGCATCAACACAGCGGCCCGTGATCCGGACGACCGGACTGCGGCGACCGCAGCCGCGACGGCGTCACTCGACACCTCGGCCGGGCCGATGGGCGTGAGCGCCGCAGCCGGCGACGCACCTTCGTTCCACGCCACATCGGCCGGAAGAATCAGGGTGGCGATCTGGCCCGGGTGTTGTCGAGCGGCCTGCACCGCGCGGGCCGCATCGGCGCCCACGGCTCGGGCGCTGACCGCCGAATGGACCCAACCCGAAACCGGTCGTGCGAAACCGACCACGTCGGATGCGAGTGGCGCGTCGTACTGCGCGTGAGTGATGGCGTGATCGCCCACCACGTTCACGATCGGTGAGGCGGCTCGTCGCGCATTGTGCAGATTGGCCAGACCGTTGGCGAGCCCAGGTCCGAGGTGCAGCAAGGTGACAGGCGGTTTGCCGGCCATCCGGGCGTAGCCGTCGGCCATGCCGGTGACCACTCCTTCGAACAGTCCGAGGACGGCCCGCATTCCGGGAACGCGGTCGAGGGCGGCCACGAAGTGCATCTCCGAGGTACCCGGGTTGGCGAAACACACGTCGACATCCGAAGCGACCAGTGTGCGCAACAGGGCTTCGGCGCCGTTCACGCGTCTCACGGTACTTCGCACCGTCGAGATCGAGTACATCCGTCGAGCCCGCTCGCGCCGGCTGGTTTCTACGGTGACGATCCGGAGGTCTTGCGATGACGATCACTGCTCGAAGTGCCATGGCGATCGTGGCCATCACACGGGACGAAGCCCGCGTGTGGAACGCCGGGATGGAGAAGGGGACGGCCCCACAACGGCTGCATCCTTCGAGCGATCTGGGCCAGCACCATCACGTGCGTCAGGCCCAGCACCACCGAGGCCACGACACCGATCACGACAACCTGCGCTTCTACGAGTCGATCGCCCAGGCGCTGGCCGATGCCAACGAGATACTGATCATCGGCCACGGCACGGGTAAGGCCGACCACATCGTGCGATTCACGCAGTTTCTCGAGCGCAAGCACCCGGCCACCGCGGCCAGGGTGGTGGGGGCCATGGATAGCAACTTGTACGCCATGACGGAGGCCCAGGTCCTGTCGGCGGCACGGGAGGGGTTCGATCACTTTCACACGTGGGGCTTCTGAAACCGGCGATTCCCCCCGATTTCGTTGTAGTCGGCTAGGTTTTCGAGCAGTGAAAGTTCGCCAGCGCGCCCCTCGGCACATACCCGATCTCGGTCAGGTCGTGAGCACGACCATCGCGATTCTCGAGGAATCGGGTGAGTCGGGCTTCCGGATCGAGTCGCTCATGGAGCGCACCGGCATCTCCAAGAGCTCCCTCTACATGGCCTTCGGGTCGCGTGACGGGCTCATCGCCGCCGCTCGCGCTCGTCAGTTCGAGGTCATGATTCAAGAGAGCATCGGGCCCATCCGCATGATCGCCGAGCAGGCCTCGTCCCGCGACGAACTGCGCAACAACCTGAGTCTCATCACGAACTTCGTGGCCGATCTGTCGCGCACCGCCCAGCGGGTGGAGCGGTGCGCCATCATCGCGGGCACCAAGGGCCGGCCCGAGTTCTCGAAGTGGCTGGCCGAAACCCAGACCCGACTGTCGACCGAATTCGCCGAGATCATCGGAGGCGCGCAGGCACGCGGATTCATCACCCGCAAGCATCCGGCGAGAATGATCGCCAACTTCATCCAGGCCACGACCCTCGGTCGCGTCATCGTCGGGTTCGATCTCGATGCCGGCCCCGACGAGCTGGCCCAGTGGACCGCCTTGGCAAACGACATCTACGACCAGATGCTCTTCGTCGACTGAGAATCGGCTCGCCTTCGACCGGGATTCGGCCGGTCGGGCAGACGTACCCGATCCCGAAAAAGTCCGAAAAAACCGCGCGATTCGGGCCGGGTATCCACCATCGGCCAGAAAGGCCGAACTAGGTTTTCGCCCATGAAGAAACGTGACCTCATCCAGGCAGTAGCACTCCACGCCGATGTCGACAACAAGACAGCGGGCAAGCTCGTCGAAGGAACCATCGACGTCATCTTGGCCACTGTTGCGAAGGGCGAGATCGTCAACATCTCCGGATTCGCCAAGTTTGCGAAGATCAAGCGCCCCGCGCGCATGGCTCGCAACCCAGCGACTGGAGAGCAGATCAGGGTGAAGGCCAAGACCGTCGCCAAGATCACGGCGCTCAAGGGCTTCAAGGACATCGCGCTCGGAGCTGCTCCTGCACCCAAGTTGAACACCAAGCGTTCGGCACCGGCCCCCACCAAGGCTGCGCCGAAGAAGGCTGTGAAGAAGGCCGCTCCGAAGAAGGCTGCCAAGAAGGCTTCGCCGAAGAAGACGGTCAAGAAGGCCGCTCCTCGTCAGGCCGCCAAGAAGCGTCGCTAATTCGTCTCCGCTCTCGAGCGGACTGACACGTCAGAAGACCCCATCGGTTTCCGGCGGGGTCTTCTGCATTTCCCGGCGCAGAACCTCCAACGAATGCGAGACGATCACGTGCGTGGCCTCATCACTCTTTCCGAGTCGCGCCGCAATTTCGCGAGTGGGCGAACCGTCGACGTAGCGCATCACGATCACGGTTCGCCTTTCGTCGTCGAGTAACGCGAGGAGTACCACGATCGTCTCGATGAGTTCACCATCCGGATCGTCGACCTCGGCGGCCCCCATCACGTCGTCCGGATCGGGATGGCCACGATGGCGCGCGTACCGCGCGACTCGCGCGTTCACCGAACGAACGAAGTGCGACCACGCCGAGGTGTCACCGTTCTGCAAGCGAACGATGAAGCCTCACGGCAGGATGGTGTCGAACAGGTCGCTGATGCGACCGCAGCTTGTTCATGATGATCACGTAGGTCTGAGACAACGTCTCTCTCCCTTGTTGACGGCGCGTCTCGTGACATGCCACCACTGTGATCTCAGAGAGAGTTCACTTGTGACTCACCCACCCGGCACCGGTGCGAGTGCGGAACGGGGGACTGACGAATTCAGCCGAAGCGGCCCTGCACGTAGTCGGCCGTACGGGAATCGACTGGATTGGTGAAGATCGTCGACGTGAGGCCGGCCTCGACCACGCGACCGGGCCCACCTTCCGACAAGAAAAAGGCGCAGTAGTCGGACACACGGGCCGCCTGCTGCATGTTGTGGGTCACGATGATGATGGTCATCGACTCGGACAACTGCACGATCGTTTCTTCGACACGCAGAGTGGAGCCCGGGTCGAGAGCCGAGCAGGGCTCGTCCATCAACAACACTTCGGGCTTCACCGCGAGCGCGCGGGCGATGCACAGACGCTGCTGCTGGCCACCCGACAGCGATCCGGCGCTGGCCTTCAAACGATCCTTGACTTCTTTCCAGAGTCCGGCGCGAACGAGGCAGTCCTCCAGCAGCATGTTCTTGTCGGAGACCTTGATGCGCGCCAGGCGCAGCCCAGCCAACACGTTGTCGGCGATCGACATCGACGGGAACGGGTTCGGCTTCTGGAACACCATGCCGACCTTCAAGCGAATCTCGGTGGCGTTGACTTCGGGCGCGTAGATGTCGCGACCGTCGAGGAGAACTTGGCCAGCGAAGGCCGACCCGGGGATGAACTCGTGCATTCGATTGAGCAGACGCAAGAAGGTGCTCTTACCGCAACCGGATGGTCCGATGAGACCCGTCACCGAACTCTTCGGAAACCGCAGCGACACGTCCTCGATCGCGAGGTGCTTACCGAACCAGGCGTGAGCCCCGATGGTCTCGAGACCCGAAGCACCCGATGGCAGCAGATTGCGCGAGTCGCGTCCGGTCTCGACCTCACGCATCGCACTACCGACACCAGAAGCGGTGACCGCTGTTCCCTCGAGCGGTGATTCGCTGGACATGATTCTCCCTTCGAAGGCCACAGCCTCCCCCAGCGACCTGAGTCGGCACCAGTCCGAACCCGAAGATTCGAACCGGTGCCGACTCGGCCGAGCAATCGATTACTTGGTGACGGTGACCTTCAGAGTGACGTTGGTGGTACCGACGGTCACGCGCACATCACATGTTCCGGCGCGGGTCCCACCGATGTTGGTCTTGTTGACGACGCGGCACACGTTTCCGCCCTTGGTGACTCGCAACGTCGGGACACCCGACAAGCCAGCAGCGTTCAGGAGGCTGGCGCCCGGGAGGGTCTGGTTGCGCTTCACGGTTGTGAGGGCCGGATTACCGAGCTGCGAGATACCCGCAGCACGACCCTGAGCGAACTTCAGCGTGTTGCCCGTCAACGCGGCGTAGCCGAGTGTCGGAGCCTGGGCCTTGGCGCAGGTGTTCAGGATGTAGTTGAAGAAGTCGCGGACCGAATCGTTCTTGGCCGAGTAGGTCTTGCGAGCAATACCCATGGCCAGAGCGGTGATCGGGTACGCATTCGGGACAGCGGTCGCGAAATCGGGCCTGATCCAGCCGGTGTTCTGATCGACGTTGCCAGCCGGCAACGCGGCCACGGCAGCTGCCGCCGAAATCGGGCTCGGAGCCACGTACGCACCGGCAGCGTTCTTCACGCTCGCGGCCTTCACGCCGTCTCCGAGGTTCTCCTTCTGGAACGACAATTCCACGTACGTGATGGAACCTTCGGTGGAGGCAACCTTGTTGGCCACACCATCGGATCCGGGAGCCGCGATCGATCCCGGGGGCGCACCAGCCGGCATGGCGTTGGCAAACGTTCCGCTCGGAGCCTTGGTCCAGACCGATGCGGCAGTTGCCGTCAGGTACTGGGCGAAGACGGTGGAAGTACCGGAACTATCGGCGCGGTACACCACGACGATGTTGTTGGACGGCAGGGTGATCGACGGGTTCTCGGCTGCGATCTCGGGGTGGTTCCAGGTGTTGATCTGGCCCGCGAAGATCTTGGCGATGGTGACCGGGCTCAACTGGAGAGTTCCGGTGAGGTTCGAGTTCTTGTAGGCGATGGCCACCGGACCCGCGATGAGCGGAACGTAGGTGAAGTCTGCCGGGGGCTTCTCGGCCGAACCGAACACCGCTTCGGTCGCCGCGAAGTCGGCCGTGCCGTTGATGAACGCAGTACGACCAGCGCCCGATCCGCCGCCGCCGTACGAAACCGTGTCACCAGACACGTCGTTGTATTCAGGGATGCATGCATCGAAGAGGTTCTTGATGAACGTGGATCCGGCGCCAGTCAAATTTTGATCCTTGGCGCTGACGATGGTTCCGCCCGTTCCGGCGATGGTGACCGCTGCGAACAGCGCAGCCACCGACTTCTGGCTCAATCTCACTGGAATCTCCTTTGTCCGTGATTGGTTGTTTCTGTTGACGGGACGCCACGAAAGTACGTAGGCGACATGACGGTCACCTGTTGTTCATGAGTCGTCGAAGCGACATCTCGGTGAACTCCGAGCGAACTCATCGACGGCTCCGACGGCGATCGGCTGACACTGCGCGGGCCAACGCGAAGAGAAGTGAAATCAGAACGAGTAGCACCATCGATGTTCCCCAGGCTCGGGTGACCGCATTGTCGGCACCGTTCTGGAAGAAGCTGAATGTGACGATGGGTAGCGATGCCAGGGGGCCGTCGAAGGGATTGCCTTTCGTCGCCAAGAAGATCTGCGCGGTCATCAGCAAAGGTGCCGTCTCTCCGGCCACACGCGCCACGCCGAGAATCGCCGAAGTGACCAAACCGCTCCGGACGGTCGGCAGCACGATTCGGAACACATTGCTGGCCTGCGTGGACCCGAGTGCGTAACCGGCGAAACGCAGCTCTTCGGGAACCAACTTCAACACTTCTTCGGCCGTACGGGCCACGGTGGGAATCATGAGGACCGCGAGTGCGAGTGCCCCAGCGAAACCCGAATACGACTTGTTGTAGATCACGAGAGTCGAATAGATGAACAGACCAGCGACGATCGACGGCACACCGCTCATGGCTTGCACGATGAAGCGCACGAGTTTGGTGAATCGGCCGCGGATCTCCGTGATGTACACACCGCTCAGGATTCCAAGCGGAACCGACACCGCGGTCGCGACGAGCACCATCACGCCCGTTCCGACGATGGCATGGGCAATTCCACCAGTTCCAAGTTCGGCGTCGGGGGCGGTGACCCGCATGTCGTCGGTAAGGAAGTTCCAGGAAATCGCTTCGTAACCACGCCGGACGACGGTGTAGAGAATCGACAACCACGGTGCCATCAGAATCAGGAAGGCTGAGCCGATGAGACTGGTGGCGACGTCATTGCGGGCGGCCACCGAACCGTGGCGGCCCGAACGGGCCACTGACACAGCGACCTGCAGCGGAATGGCGACCAGCGCGATACCAGCCAATCCAGCCAGTGGGCTGACCAACACGAGGAGGGCCGCGACCGCAACGACCGCGATGACGGTCGCGAAACGAGAGAACCGCTGTGCAGTTGTGAGCTTCCAAGGCTGCAGTGGCCGAACAGCCGAGGGTTGAGTCGTCACTGCGGTCACTTCGAAGCCTTTCGGACCGAACCGTTCACGATGGCGGTGGCGATGAGATTGACAATGAGGGTGACGATGAACAGCACGAACCCGCTGGCAAGCAATGCCTTCACTTCATACGGCGATGCCTCGCCGAACTTGAGCGCGATCATCGACGCGATGTTGCCGCTGCCGGTGAACAACATCTGCAGGTTGATCTTGAAGACGATGCTGACGACCAGATAGATGGCCACGGTTTCGCCGAGAGCACGACCCAGGCCGAGCATCGCCCCACCGATCACGCCGCTCCGTCCGAAGGGCAACACGATGTGGCGAATCGCCGACCAGCGTTCGCCACCCAACGCGCGCGCACCGTCGACCAACTCAGGCGGAGTTTGTGAGAACACCTCACGAGATACCGACGTGATGATCGGCGAGATCATCACCGCGAGAACAAGGCCTCCGATGAAGGGGCTGCCGTCGAAGAACGTTGCGTCGACACGAAACAGTGGGAACCAACCGAGGTATTCGTTGAGCGATTTGGCCCAGCCGATCGCGAGTGGCCGAAGCACGAAGAGGCCCCACAAGCCGTAGATCACCGAGGGGATGGCGGCCGCCAAATCGAGGACCGACACCAGAACGCGTCGTAATCCGGGCGGCGCGTAGAACTCGACGAACAACGCCGTACCAACCGACAGTGGCAGGGCGACCGCCACGGCGATCAATGACAGCACCAGACTCCCCACCAACATCGGGGCGATGCCGTACTTCGTGACTTCGCCTTCGGCTCCGGCGCCTTCCCACGTGGAGCCGGTGATGAATCCGAAGCCCATGTCGGAGAAGATCTCGAAGCCGCGGTACAGAAGGAATCCTGCGATGGAACCGAGAATCACGAGGGACGCCAGGGCGCCCGAGGTGACCACTCCGTGCAAAACCTTGTCGACCCGAGGTTTCTTGGTGACGACTTCGCGCTGTTCGACTGCCACGGCCACGGGGCGATCGTTGTCTGGTCAGATTGACCGAAACCTGACACCGAGTGACGAGAAGGTGAACAGTGGCTGGCGATTCGGAGACTTCCCCCTGGTCCGAAGACCACGACCCGATACCCACTCAAGCCGGAAACGGATTACATTCGTCCGTAGCGATCGAGGGAGCCGATGAGCACACGCCGAACCAAACCGTCGAGCAGTCGTGGCTACGGCGCGGCCTCCGATTTGATCCTGGCCGCCGTCGGTGAGGCCTTGGCGATGCAAGGTCCGGCCGCGGTCAACGTGGGCGAGATCTGCAGCCAACTCGGCGTGTCACCGAGTCTCGTCAACTACCACTTCGGGAGTCGCGAACGCCTCATGGCGTTGGCGGTGGTTCGCGAAGCCGAGAAGTTGGTCGAAGACATGGCCACTCTCACGTATGCACCGTGGGACAGCCCGGAAGATCAGTTGATCGCCCGCATCAAGTTCCGCATGGAGTGGACACAGAACCACCCCGGCATCGATTCGATGATGAACTACTCGCACATCATCGACCCAGTGGGCGAAATCCTGCAGGGTGAACTCGAAGCGCGCATCGCGGCCTTCACACTCGCGGACGCGACCGGTCTGCACACGTCCGTCTACGGCATGTATCTGGGTCGGGCGCTCGAGCGACCCGCTCACGAGCTCGGCCTCGAAGACGTTCCGGAGTTGGCGGCCATCACGGGCTTTCTGTCGCTCGGCTGCATCGGACTCGCCACGTGGATGACCGGTCAACACCCGGCCAGTCGTGCACTCGGTTTCGAGCGACCCGAAACCATGTTGTTTCTCGCCGACTCGTCGATCGAACGTCTGGTACGCACCGTGCGTACCGAGGTCGAAGAAATTCGCGAGCGGCGGGCCGGTCAGTACGGCAAGGTGTAAGAGTTCTCGAACTCGTCTTGTAGAACCGTCGCTACTGTCGACGTGGTGTCGACCGCGAGTTCTTCGTCGAGAATCCGTGTGCGGTACGACCAACCTTCGGGGAGAGTCAAGCGAGATCCGAGTGACGGCAACATCGCTTCGCTGATGCTCGGGTCGACCCCGATGCAAAGCGCCTGCATCACGTAAGCGACACCATCAGGATTCACGAGTTCGTACACCTGTTTGCCGGCGTCCCAGAAGAACACCGCCCCGCGATCGACTTTGCGTTCGGTGTACGGAGTGGCCTGAGGAGTGTTACCGAGATCGACCAAGGCGATGCGACGCATGGTGAGCCCGTTGAAGTCGCGCAGCACCGGCTCGACCGGCGCGACCTTGGTTCCGAGACCATCGAGAACCCAGTGACGCGGGCCGTTCAGTTTCACGAACAACGCACCCATCTCGCGTGCGATGTCGTCGGCCACGAGCGTCTGCCACAACTCCTGCGGGCAGTCGTTGAGCATCTGCGTGCCGTAGACCTCGGCCTGCAACTTCCCGTCACGAGCGAAGACGGCCAGGACCTCGCCGTAGCGAACTCCGCGCATGTTGTCGATGAGGCGAACCGGCTTGGTGGTCATGGGCCGACACTAATTGCACGCCCCCGGAACCCCGGCCAAGATGAGGCCATGGAACTTTCGGGGAAGCACGTTCTCGTCACCGGCGCCTCACGCGGAATCGGCGCCGCCATCGCCCGCTCATTCGCCGGCGCCGGCGCCCGGGTCACGGTGGTCGCTCGCACGGCCGGACCGCTGGAAGCCGTGGCGCGGGAAATCGGTGGCCGCGCCATCACCACGGACTTGTTCGATACCGCTCAGGTGGATGCCTTGATCGACCGCGTCGAGCGTGAAGTCGGGCCCATCGACGTGCTGGTGAACAACGCCGGCATGGAGACGACCAAGAGCATCTTCGACACCACGCGCACTGACGTGGACGAACTCCTCACCCTCAATCTGAACGTGCCGATCCATCTCTCTCGCGCCGCGCTGGCTCGCATGCGTGAACGCGGTCGCGGCCACATCGTCAACATCTCCTCGATGGCGGCCAACGGCGGCTTCGGCGGAATGAGCGTCTACTCGGCCAGCAAGGCCGGCCTCAGCCACTTCACGCGCATCGTTCGCCAAGACTTGAAAGGGCTCGACGTACGCGTCACGAATCTCGAAGTGGGCCCGGTGCCCACCGATCTTCTGGCCAATCTCACTCACCCACCGGCCGTGAAGTCGTTCGCACGTTTTCGCCGTATGGGCCTGATGCCCAACGTTGCGCCCGAACGTGTGGGAGCGGAGGCGGTGCGCGCGGTGCAGCGCAGTAAGCGGGCGGTGTGGTTGCCCAAGCGTGCATTCCTTTTCGGTTTCTTGGCTGGAGCACCGCAGCGAATTGCCGAACCCTTGATTCGCAACATCCGCTGATCGTCACGCCGTGTCGTCTTCTTCACTGCGTTCGCTCGTCGCCGTTCACGTCATCGCCAGTTGGTTCATGGTGGGAATGATCTGGACCATCCAGCTCGTCCACTATCCCCTCTTCGCCGACGTCGGTCCCGACTCGTACGTGGCGTTCCAGGCCGAGCACGTCGACCGCATCGGACCATTTCTGCTCGTGCCGTGGCTTCTCGAAGGCCTCACTCTGCTCGGCGTTCTGTGGCTGGCGTTCTTCGGTCATCGTCGTGACTTGCGAATGCCCGCAATCGTGGGCGCGGTGGCCATGGCCGTCGTGTTGGTCATCAGCGGCTTCTGGTCGGCGCCGGCTCATGGCGATCTGGCCGATGGCTTCGACCAGTCGGTGCACGACCGGCTGATGACCGCCAACCTCGTGCGTTCGATCGCCTGGACCGTGTGCGGTGTTGCCGCGACGTGGGTCCTGGTGCGCGTGTGGCCAGCGCGGGACGAGGACGCGTCGTGATCTTCCAATACTGGGGTGCCACTGACGACGAGATTCGGGGACCGGTTGTCGGCGACGATCTCGTTCCCGACGCACGCCTCATCGCTACTCGCTCGATCTCTTTGTCGGCCACACCCGACGGCGTCTTTCCTTGGTTGCGTCAGATGGGTTTCAAGCGGGCTGGCTGGTACAGCTACGACCTGATCGACAATCTCGGTCGTCGCAGCGCACGCTCGATCGAACCACGCTGGCAGAACGTGAACACCGGCGATCGAGTGCCGGCCGGGCCTCTCGACTTCGAGGCGGCATTGGTCGATCCGCCGCGGGCCTTCGTTCTGTGTCTCGGATCGCCTGGTGGCGGCGCGCGCCGGATGCAGTTCTCCCTCGCTTACGAACTTCGCCCGGAGACCGGCGGCACGCGTCTCGTGACCCGAGTGCGGGCTCGCGTGAACCTGCCCGTGGGTCGTCTCGTCGAGCGGTTCGCCCTCGGACCCGGTGACGGCATCATGCTGCGCAAGCAGTTGCTCTCTCTCGCCGATCGGGTGGGGGAACCCCGAGGTTGAACCAACCCAGGTCGGGGAAACCGAGTGATCCCTGACAAAAGCGTCAGATTGGTCGTGATCCGGGCTCTTGCCTGGCATGAACGCCAAGCGCAGCGCCCGCCAGATGGTTGCCTCACTCGGATTCGCCATCATCAGTCTGTCCACGGTGGCCTGCCGGGTTCCCGATCCTCAGGTCGGTGATCGACGCATCGCGGAGACGTTCACCGTGCCCTCCGCCACGCTGTCGGGTCGGTACGGCACCGAATCCCATCAGTCCTACTCCGTGTTCACCCCGAACGGCTGGAAGAGCACTGATCAACGCAACCTCGTGGTCTTCTCGCACGGGGGAGCATGGAGTTTCGGTTCGGCTGCCGACCTGGAGCCGGTCGCGCTGGATCTGCTCGCTCGGGGCAGCGTGATCGTGTCGATCGAATATGAACTCGGCGTTTCCGCCTTCGAGCAAACCGCGGACATCGTGGCGGCCACCCGCTGGGCCCAGCGCAACGCCCGCGCACTCGGCGTCGATGCGGATCGTACGTTCCTGGCCGGTCACTCGGCCGGCGCACACCTGAGCGTTCTTGCTGCGGTCGCACCTTCGAACCTTCGCGGTGGTGACTTTCTCATCAAACCTGCCGGGGTCGTCGCGGTGGCTGGTCCCTATGGTGTGAACGACATCGATTACGACCCGTCGATTCTCGGTACCCGCGTCCAGGAGATCATCGCAACAGTGAACGATTGCGGAAGCAACACGTGCTCCGAATACCAACTCGACTCGATCGCTCCGGCCACCTACGTCGACGCCAGTGACCCCGCGGTCTACATGGTGGTTGGTGACCGTGACGAACTGGCTCCGGTCTCGCACGCATTGGCCATCGAAGCAGCCTTCGCCGCGATCGACGAGGGCGACCGCGCGTGGGTCGACGTGGTGGAGGGAGCCGGTCATCAGCCCGGATCTGGCGCCAATGCCGCGTTTCTCGACGTGTTCATCGCCACGGCCGGAACCTTCTGAGCGATGGCAACGCAACGATCACTCGCTCTCGACGGCATCCGTGGCTTGGCCTTGGCCTGTCCGATCGTCGTTCATCTAGGACTCGTGGGTTCCGACCGAGGGCTTTGGCTCGCCATCGGAATGTTCTTCACCTTGTCGGCGTTCCTGGTCACCGATCTTGCTCTTCGTGAGATCGAACGCACGGGAACGATCAGCATCAGTCGCTTCTGGCTCCGGCGGGTTCGCCGACTGTTACCGGCATCGCTACTCGTTCTCGCCCTCACAGTCACCGTCGCTGTTCTCATCGACTGGCCGGGCTTGTCGTCTCTACGGGGCGATGTTCTCTCCGCGCTCGTGTGGGGAGCCAACTGGGAACAACTGGAAGGCAGCGGTTACTGGGACGCCTTCACCCCCAGCCTCACGAATCACTTCTGGTCACTCTCGTTCGAGGAGCAGGTGTACGTCCTATTCCCCGTTCTCGTCGGTGGGCTCGTGCTGGCGAAGAAGCGGTTCGAGCTGCAGAATTCTCTGGCGCTGACATCAACCGTCATGATCGTGGTGTCGTGGTGGTTGCTCTGGACCATCGATGACGCATCGATCCTCTACCTCAGTTCGTTCACACGACTAGGCGAGATCGGCTTCGGCATGTTGGCGGCATGCCTGCATCACCGTCACCCCACCAGTCGTTCATTGGCTCGCACCGCTTCACTGGTGATCGTCGCCGCTCTCGCGGCCGCGACACCGTTCTGGATCTGGGCATCCGGCACGACGGTGGCTGGAGTGCGCTGGGGAATCACGGTGTCGACGCCGTTGATGGCCCTCGTCATCGCCATGCTATGGCGGCACCCATCATCGCTTCCGGCTCGCTTCTTCTCGCTCCGAGTGCCGGCTTGGCTGGGTCGCCGATCGTACGGCATCTACCTGTTGCATCTACCGATTATCGAGTTCACGGCGTTCCGGCTCCATCAAGAACGGCTCGCGTGGTGGGCCATGCTCACGGTGATCGGGGCGACGCTCGTCGCGGCTGGCGCCATGTTTCGCTGGTTCGAAGAGCCCCTGCGAACGGGGCGTTTCGTCCCGTCGAATCGCCGAGTCGTGATGAATCTCACCGTGGCTGCAGCCGTGTTGGCGGTCGCCACCCTCCCGGTCACTCGATCGAATTCGCGACTGTTGGAGATCGACGAACCGAGTGCTCCCCCGGCAACTGCGCCGGACAACAGCGGGGTGGAAGGCGACTCATCGACCGAGGTGGACGATCGGCCAGGTGTTCTCGTCGTTGGTGACTCCACTGCTTGGGTCACCGGGTCGGCTGTCGAGAAGGCCCTCGACCCCCTCGGCTACGACGTGCACGGCGTCCACATGGTCGGCTGTCCATTCGGAGGTGACGTCCGCATCAAGACGTCGGTGATGGGAGGGAAGGTCGGTATCAGGGAGTTGGGTGAAGAGGTTGGCTGCGACGAATGGTGGAACGAATTGCTCCCTCAATGGCTCGAGTCGCTGGTTCCAGACCACGTGATCGTCGTGGGCGGCTATGCGATGGCATGGGAGATCGACCCTGATGGCGATGACCGCTGGTGTCGTCTCGGCGACGGATCGGGTCGATGCGAAGTCTGGGCCGCCGCACGTCTGAAGGCGACCACCGATCGGATCGAGGAATCGAGCCCGAGCACTACGATCGTCTACACCTCGGCCGGTCACGTCGATCCGTGGGGCCCTCTCGACATTCCCTCGGAATCGATCGACGTGTTGAACGAGTTGATCTCGGCCGAGGTCGAGCGTGCGGGTCTCTCTCTCCTCGATCTGGGGTCGTGGCTCGACGATCACCTCGATCTGACCGTCGACGGGACTCATATCGGTCCCGACGGAGTGGAGGCGTTGACACCGTGGTTGGCTCGACGACTCCCACCGATCCTCGTCGAGAGTTGACCAGGCGACCTGCGATCTATCGTGGTCGCATGTCCACACCGGTCACCGCGCTCATGGCCGAACTGTCTGGCCACCTCTACATCGACGGCGAGTACCGCCCGAGCCGGGGTGAGAAGCGGGCCGTCATCGACCCGGCCACCGAATTGACGACCGGCGAGTTCGCGTTGGCCACGAACGCCGAAGTGGAATCAGCGGTGGTAGCCGCTCGCCGAGCGCAGCGCGAGTGGTGGAGCCTGAGTTCGCTCGAACGTGCCGACGCTCTGCACCGCGTGGCTGACGCCCTGATCGAACTGGCTCCCGTCATCGGCGAGTGTCTCACCCGCGAGATGGGCAAGCCATACCGCGAATCGAATTGGGAAGGTGGCGCGTCGGCCTCTTCGTTCCGCTACTACGCCGAGCTCGCCCGCCACGAGCAAGGTCGATTGGCTGGCTCGGCCATCGCTGGTCAGATGCAGATGGTGCTCAAGGAACCACTCGGCGTCATCGTGTCGATCGTTCCGTTCAACTTCCCGGTTCTGCTGTTCGGCTGGCAGGCCGCGGCATCACTGGCCGCCGGCAACGCGATCATCGTCAAGCCGTCCGATCTCACGCCGCTCACGTTGCTGGTTGCCATGAAGGCCTTCGCTCACCTGCCACCCGGACTCGTGCAGGTGATCACCGGTGATGCCGAAGCTGGACAAGCGCTGGTGGCGCACGAACACACTCATGGCATCGCGTTCACCGGCAGCGTTCCAGCCGCGCGCGCCGTCGCCCGCACCGCCGCCGAACGCTTCAAGCCCGTACTCGTGGAGGCGTCCGGCAACGATCCCTTCATCGTGATGCCGTCGGCTCCCATCGACGTGGTGGCTCGCGGAGCCGCCTTCGCGTCGTTCCTCAACTGCGGTCAGGTGTGCACATCGGCCGAACGGTTCTATGTACATGTCGATGTGTACGACGAATTCGTGGAAGCCTTCGCCGAGCAGGCTCGCTCGCTACGCGTGGGCAGTGGACTCGAAGCCGTCGACATGGGACCGTTGGCCGCCGCGCGTGAACGCGATCGGGTGGAGCGCATCGTCAATCGCGCCGTCGAACAGGGTGCGCGAGTCGTGTGTGGCGCGAAGCGGCCAGCCGATCGGAACAAAGGTTGGTTCTACGAACCCACCGTGCTCGAGGTGTCGGCCGATGCCGAGATCATGCACGGCGAGGCGTTCGGACCCATCGCGCCGATCTGTCGTGTGCGCAGTCTCGATGAAGCCATCGAGCGGGCCAACGACTCCGACGTTGGACTGGGCGCCAACATCTACACGTCGAACCTGCACGAGGCATTCCGGGCCGTGCACGAGATCGAGACCGGCATCGTGTGGGTGAACACGCCACTCAACGACAACGACGCGGTGCCATTCGGTGGGCGCAAGCTCACCGGCTCGGGCCGTGAACTTGGAGCCGAAGGTCTCGAGCAATTCCGCCGTTCCAAGATGGTGATGATCTCGCCGACCGCCGAATCGGACCCGGAGTGGTTCCCGTATCCCGACGAGGACGCGTTCGGAGTCTGATCAACCGGCGAGGAAGTCGACGATCGCTGGCGTGGCCGAGCGGTCCTGGAGCATGAACATGTGCCCGCCCGTGAACTCGCGGCACGACGCGTTGGGAAGTCGTTCGGCCAGACGCTGACAATTCTCGGGTGGAGCGATGCCGTCGGTGGCTCCGGCCGCAACCATCACCGGACACGAGATCGACGGCAGAAGATCGAACGCGTCGTGATGTCGACGCGCATTCATTTGAAGATCGAGCCCGCGCTTGGCTTCTCCGGTGAGCATCGGACGCGGCGCCGACAGGAGGAGTCGCGCCATCTCGTCGTTGGCCACGAACTCGGGGGTGAACCGCGTGTCGAGAACGGTCGGAAAGCGTTGGGCTCGCTCGTCATCCGACAGCGCGTACAACTCGTGCAGCGGGTACGACGAGCCTCCCGCTCCTCCACTGGAGGTGCAGGCCAACACCATTCGTTCGATTCGCTCCGGGATCCGAGCGGCCACGTGTTGGGCCACCATGCCACCGAAGCTGATGCCGAAGACACGGAACCGAGTCCACCCCACGTGGTCGACCAGCACGATCACGTCGTCGGCCAAGTCGGACATTGCGTACTCGTTCTCCGGAACACTGCTCTCACCCATACCTCGGTGGTCGAAGGCGAGAACCTGGAAACGCTTGGTGAACGGACCGAGCATCGGCACGATGTCGGCCAGCCGCGACCCCGAGCCATTGATGTAGAGAAGTCGCACGGACTGTTCGTCGCCGAACGAATCGAAGTGAAGTCTTCCCCACGGTCGATCGAGCGTCGGCACTGGGTTCTCTCAGTGGCTCGACGAACGGCCGACGCCGAGCGACAACGGTTCGGTCGACTTCACGAAACGCAACTTCAACTTTAGTGTGCCGAGCATGATGCCGGGCTGATGCAACCAGTCGTTTCCTTCGTCGTACTCGATGGTGTCGAGACGATCGAGCAACACACCCCAGGCGACTTGTTGTTCGATACGCGACAAATTCGCACCCGGACACACGCGCGGACCCGCCGAGAAGGCGAGATGGCGCGTGAGACCGTCGCGTTCGAGATCGAGATCGAAGGGGCATTCGAACTCGTCCCCGTCGACGTTGGCAGCGGCGAAACGCAAGTGCAGGAGGGACCCGGCGGGCACCGTCACACCTTGGAACACTTCGTCGCGTGAGGTCATGCGCGTCGAGAGCCCATGTGTTGGCGAGCGGAGACGCATCGCTTCTTCCGTGAACGCTTTCAACTTCGAACGATCGCGGCGCAGAAGCTGGAAAACATCGGGCTGCTCGCACAACAACTGCGCCTGCTCCTCGAGTGCGTACTGCGTGGTTTCGAGCGCGCCGATGATCATGGCGTGCACGATGCCTGCGATCTCCAGATCGGTGAGTTTGCGATCGAGTGCTTCGTAGTGGACGTCGCACAGGAAACTCACCATGTCGTCCTGCGGCTCGCGACGCTTGGCCCGCACGTGTTCGTAGATGTAGTCCTGGAAACCCTCCAGCCGGGCGAACATGTCCTTGGCTTGCTCGGGGCTGATTTCGTGCTTGAGTCCGGTGCCGTGAATGAAGGGAACCACGATGGCGTTACCCCATTCGGCCAACCGCGGGATGTCTTCGAACGGGAACCCGAGGATCGTCGCGAACACCCTCTGTGGTAACGGACGTGCGAACCGGGTGATGAACTCGACCGCTCCGTCGTCGATCCACTCGTCGAGCAGATCGTTGGCCACCTTCGTGATCATCTCGCGGTGACGCGGCGCACCGGTTCCGACCCACGGGTCGGTGAGTTCCTTGCGGTGCTTGATGTAGAGCTCTTGGGTGGGCCGCAGCGATACCATCGACGCCGTCATCAAGTTGCGCGACACCTCATACGCGCGCTCCGCGCTCAAGCCTTCATCGGCCCACTCCCCCACGCGCCGTTGCCCCATCACGATGAAGCGCTCGGGATCCTTCACCACGGTGGCGATGTCGGCGTGCTTAGTGAGAACGAACGCGTCGGTGTCGGGCCTGAGTCCACCACCCGGGATCCGCAACACCGGGGCATCCCGATGAAGGATCTCGTACATCTCGTACCAATGCTCTTGCGCGCCCGCACCGAATAGATCAACCGACTGAAGGTCGACCGGGCACTTCATGGGCCCGAGTTGGTGATTGACGTGCTTGGGGTGCGCACCCATCGTGGCGACTAGAGCACTCGATACACGTCGTAATGAACTTCGTTGGCTCCCGGCGCACCAATGGCCACTGCCTGGACGCCGTTCAACCACGAGTAGCGCTCGTCGCCTGCTTCGAACAATGGAGCGGTGATGATGCGCGGACCGGATTCACCCGGCGCCATCACGCCGAGATAGTGCATGTGAATCGACGCGCCGTCATCAGTGGTGATGAGGGCGCGAACATCGAGTTGCGCGGTGCCGTCGGCGCGCAGCGTCAACCAGTCGGCGCCGAGGTGGGCCACCGTTCCGTTGACTTTCGGACCCTTGGCGGTTCCGCCTTTGATTCCCACGATCACGCGTGTGCCGTTGGGGCCGTTAGGGATGACCACTGGCGCATCCAAGGTGGCGTGCAGATGGAACAGGAACTCGACGTTCAGGGCTGTGATGTCACTCATGGGCGAAGAGTAGTCGGCCCACCTGTCATCTGATTCGAGCCGAGGAACCGCTGGTCAAGCAGGATGGCGGCGAGGCTCGAACATCTTCACGACGAGGTCGAACAGTTCGGGAGAGGCTTTGGCCGGAGCCCCGCAATCGAACGGCGGCTGCGGGTCGTACTCGATGGCCAACTGCACGGCTCGAGCCATGTCGGCGCCGGCGAGGTCGGCCACCAGCGTCAAGCCCATGTCGATTCCGGCCGAAACACCCGCAGCGGTGATCACCTTGCCGACCCGCACGACGCGCGTGGACGTCGGCTTGGCACCGAGCGCCTCGAGTCGTGCGTAGGAAGCCCAATGAGTGGTGGCCTCCACCCCGTCGAGAACACCAGCCTGAGCGAGGAACAGAGCGCCGGTGCACACGCTCGTCGTCCATGCCGTGGTGGGGTGAACTTTCTTGATGAATTGCACAACCGGATCGTCCTCGTTGAGGTTCGCATCGCCGAATCCACCCGGCACGACCACCACGTCAAGATGATCGATGTCGGCGAATCGCCGTGCGGCGTGCATGGTCAACCGGCCGGTGTGATCGGTCACCGGGCCGATCTCATCCGCGATGAACGAAACGTCGAGACCCGGAACATCGACCAGGGCTTGAAATGGCCCGACGATGTCGAGCGCGGTGAAACTCGGGTAGAGGACGAGGCCGATCGTGGTCATGCCCGCGACGCTACTGAGTGCGCCGCCGGCGGTGGGTCGCCCCGGGTAGGAATCGAACCTACGACCTGCGGTTTAGGAAACCGCTAATCACGTATTTGGCGGATACTGCGAACCGTTCGGAAAGTTACCGAATAACGGGCGATCACCGTCGGTGAAAGCATCAATCAGTAGATCACCTCCAACGAATGCGCCACGCCATGACGCGCCTTTGCCACCGAATACTTCTGCACGATCGCCACGGCTACGCGGTGCGTTGATTCCAAACTTGAAAGACTGAATATCTGGTCGAAGACGTGTCGCAAAATCTGGATCATCGGTGGCAATTGACGCGACCAATGAACCATTTGAAACATTCATTGCCGCGAGAAGTTCTGATTCGGTGTCGACGATAACAATTGAGTCGACGGGGCCAAACGGTTCGCTGTGATGCAGTGACCAAGCTGTCGGTGGATTAAGCACGCAGGCTGGCGCTATATACGCCGACTGATCTTGACCCGAAACAAAATGTTGGGCGCCAAGTTCGCCGTGAATAAGTGGAATACCGCCGGTAGCGATCGCCTCATCATAACGTGCTCGCAGGTCATCGGCTTTTGCCCGCGAGATCAATGGACCAAAGTCGAAGTTAGGCAGCGGATCACTGCCAGATGCAACGGCAAACGGATTGCCAAATTGCAGCGATGCAATCACGTCGTGATAAGTCGCAAGAAAATCGGGCAGTAACTTTCGCTGAACGACGTAGCGCGGATATGCGGTGCACCGCTGCTTGGCATATTCGAAACCTTTTTTCAGATGACCAGCGAGCAACGGCCATTGCGAAAAGTTCCAAATACCCCAAGTATTGAGGCCCTCTTGTTCGAGAATATGGCGTCGGCGCAAATCAGCCAACATACTCGCCGCTTTGCGCCCATTTGAACGACCACCGACGAATGCGAGAGCGCCAAGTTGCGGCGAAGAAATAAGCGCCTCACTCAAATCTCCACCGACGCCAGAAATCAACGTGACCGGCAACCCTGCACGAGCCATCAGCGCGTGCGAAAGCGTGAGTGCGTGAAAGCCGCCTTGCGATGGCGTTTTGGCGATGACCGCGTTACCGGCAAGAAGTTGCGCCAACTCGGCGTGCACGAGCACGCTTAACGGATAATTCCATGAGGCGATGTTCGAAACAGGCCCGTGTAGTGGCGCGCGACCCTGCATCTGTCGTTCAATTTCTCCGAGATACCAATCAATGCCATCAACACAACGATCAACATCGGCGCACGCGATGCGCCATGGCTTGCCAATCTCCCACATCAATAACATGGCAATCGTGTCGCGATGCTCTCGCAACAACGTCACCGCATTATGAACGCGTTGCTGACGCTCACTGATCGAAACTTGTGACCACGTAACGTGTTGGCGACTTGCGTGCTCGACTGCCGCAACTGCGGTGTTGCGATCGACGCGCGGCGGGCCAGGAATAAATGTTGCATCAACGGCCACAGCATGTGGCCGAGTTTCACCAACGAAGCACCACTCGCCACCAAGCAAGTTGGCGATGCGATCAGTTTCAAAAGCCTCGGGCGCGATCAAGCGAGCACTTCGATAGACATCGTCCCAACTTGTTCCTGGTTTTTGTTGAAGAGTCATCTTGCGACATTACACGTGGTTCCGACGAATTGACTTGGTAGGGGGTAAAACTCAACCCTGGCGCTTCGAATCATCAACGTGAATGAGAAAGTATGACTCGCTACAAGCGTTGTGTTAGACGCGCCCCCGGTAGGAATCGAACTTCCGACTTGCGGTTAAGGAAACCGTTGCTCTTTCCACTGAGCTACGGAGGCAATCTGCGTCGCCGAGACTATCTGAGCCCCGAGTGGGGCCATCTGACCGTGAATCGACGGCTGATCAGATTATTTCGCAAAAAAGTGTCCGTCATCGGCTCGCCTGCAGATCTGTAGGGCATGAGAAACAACACCACAAACCCAGTCCGTCGGATCCTCTCCACCGTTGTGGTGGGCACAGCTGCAGCGCTCGCGCTCGCAGTCGCCCCGGTCCAGGCGTCAGCCAAGCCTTTTGTCCAGCCCGCGAGCTTTATCTCGGGTCGACTCGTCGACGCGTCAACCCATCAG
>VFZC01000022.1 GCA_016871355.1 Actinomycetota bacterium | reverse complement strand
TCCGTTGGTGCCAGCCCCAAAAGCCGCGAACGGCTTTCCAGGGCGAACCTCAAATCTAGCGACGGGGTTCGGAAGCGTCAACCTAACCGGACTGGAATATTTCCGGGTTTTCCTGGGGCGATGAGCCGGGCCAAGCCGTCGGGCCAGGCTCAGCCGGCGACCCGGACCAGGTGGTGCTGGGTCTTGCCCCGGCGCAACAGCAGGTACTCCCCTGCGAGTAACGACACGGTCGACAAGTCGGTGTCGTCGGCGATCGTCTGACCGTTCGCGCGGAAACCCTTTTGACCGAGAGTGCGCCGTGCATCACTGTTCGATTGCGCGAGTTGCGTCGCGGTCAACACTGTCACGAGATCACCGAGTTGTGCACGCGACATGGTGGTACTCGGAACTTCACGGGCCACCGCGTCGAGCGCAGCGCGTGACGCGCGGGTCGGGTCGCCGCCGAACAACACGTCAGCCGCTTCGGCCGCGGCGCGCTCGGCATCGGCACCATGAACGAGCGCCGTGACGTCGGTGGCGAGTGCGCGTTGGCCGATGCGCTTCTCGGGAGCCGCACGATGTTCGGCGACGATCGCCGCGACGTCGTCGACCGACCGCAACGTGAGTTGCAACAGAAAACGTTCGACGTCGTCATCGGGCAACTGGATCCAGTACTGCCGGAATTGATACGGGCTCGTCTTGTCGGGATCGAGCCACAGCGCGCCGTGCACCGACTTGCCCATCTTGGCGCCTTCGCTTCGCGTGAGCAGCGGCCACGTGAGCCCGAACGCGTGCTTGCCGGTGCGGCGACGAATGAGTTCGATACCCGCGGTGATGTTGCCCCACTGATCGGATCCACCCATCTGCATCTCGACACCGTCGTGTTCGCAGAGATGACGGAAGTCGTTGGCTTGCAAGAGCATGTACGAGAACTCGGTGTAGGAGATGCCGTGTTCGCTCTCCATGCGCGCACGCACCGATTCCTTGGCGACCATCTGGTTGACGGTGAAGTGTTTGCCGACGTCGCGCAGGAAGTCGAGAGCGCTCATCGGCGCGGTCCAGTCGGCGTTGTCGACCAGACGCGCCGCGGACGAGCCGTCGAAATCGAGGATGCGCTCGAGTTGTTTCTTCACACAGGCCACGTTGTGCGCGAGTGTCTCGCGATCGAGCAGGTTGCGCTCTTCACTGCGTCCGCCCGGATCGCCGACCATGCCGGTGGCGCCACCGGCCAGCACCACGGGTCGGTGTCCGGCCAACTGGAATCGGCGCAACATCACCTGTCCGAGCAGGTTGCCGACGTGCAGCGAATCCGCTGTGGGGTCGAAGCCCACGTACACGCCGATCGGCCCCGCCGACAGTCGCGCTTCGAGAGCCGTGCGATCGGTCGTGTCGTGCAGCAGACCGCGGGCGTCGAGATCGGTCAACAACGACATGGCTACATTCTCGCATCTCGAACCGTCCGACCACGGGGATTATGGTGACCACGTGTCGGACGTGCGCGAGTCGTTGGAGATTCAGGCCGTCGCGTGTCGTCGACTCGGATCGGTGCAGTACGCCGATCTGCTCGATGCCATGGTGCTCGATCACGACCGGGGCGGACCCATCTCGACCTTGCTCGCGGGTCGAACCGATCGCCCGGTGCACGATGCTCTCCCCTTGCGCCTCCTGGGTGCGGTGCACCACGCCGCTCTCGACGGACGTGCACCCGAACTGGCGGCCCGGTTTCCGTCGTGCGACGGCGACGGTGGCACCATTTCGCTCACCACCGTCTACGACACGATCGCGCGACTCGGCTCGTTCGTGGACGATGCACTCGGCCGCGGAGTGCAGACCAACGAAGTGGGGCGCAGTCTGTGTCACCTCGCCGTGGCCAACTGGCTGCCGTCGCTCGGGATCGACGAATTCGATTGGTGGGAGGTCGGCGCCAGTGCCGGTCTCAACCTCTCGTTCGACCGCTACGCCGCCGACACCGGACACGGGATCCTCGGACACGAGGGTTCGTCACTCACGTTCCCACCTTCGATGTTCGCCGCTCCCCCGCGCGTGAGCGAACCGGCCCGTTGCATCGACCGACTCGGCTGCGACCCCGATCCGGTCGATCTCGAGCGCGATTCGGTTCGGCTCGAGTCGTTCGTGTGGCCCGATCAGGTCGAGCGACGGGCCCGACTGCTCGCGGCCATCGCGATCACGCGTCCGCTGCACCATCGCGTCGACCGGGCCAGCGCCGATGAATGGATTGCCGAACGTCTGGCCGATTCATCCGATTCATCTGATTCGTTCGATCGGCCCGCGGTGGTGTTCCACTCGATCGTGTGGCAGTACATGGCCCCCGAGGTTCGAGCGCGCTTCCGTGACTCGCTGGTAACGGCGGGCTCGCGGGGTCGACGTCTGGTCTGGGCCCGCATGGAACCCGCCGGGGAGAAGGCCGACCTGCGCGCCGACGTGTGGTCGAACGGAACCGTGTCTCGCCATCACCTGGCCGACGTGGGATATCACGGGCAGAACTTCGACTGGTTCGAACGACCTCTCAGCGACTAAGAGCGGCCTTCACGAAGTCGGGGATCGGCGCCGGCCGCTGCGACTCGGGGTCGATGCTCACGTAGGTGATGGTGCAGTCGAATCGCTGATCGTCGTCGACTCGTCCGGACACCAGAACGTCGAAGCTGCTGTTTCCCCAACGGGCCACCGAACAGTGGAGTCGAGCCGTGTCGCCGAAGCGCAACGGCGCGTGCCACGTGAGCGAGGTGGTCTTCAACATGAAATCGAAACCCAGGGCATGGAGATTGGTGGCGGTGCCGGCCGCCTTCAACTGGTCGGCCAGGGCGTGGCGCATCCAGGAGTCGACGGCGTCGTCGCAGTAGGCGAAGTAGTTGGCGTTGAACACGATGCGTTGCATGTCGCACTCGCCGTAACGGACGCGAATGGTGTGTACGTAGGCCACGTCGTCTCCGGTCAGGTCTTGTCGATCCCGGTGTGCACGAGTTCGGTCACTCCGTTGGCGATCATCTGCACCGCCACCGCGGCCAGGATCATGCCGGCCACCCGCGCCAGAAGAATCACGCCGGTGGGTCGCACGATCCTTTGCACCAGACCGCTGAAGCGCAGCGCGATCATCGAGATGAAGAGGGCCGTGAACGTGCCGAGCATGACGGTGAACCACTCGCCCGCACTGTCGGTCTGACGGAAGAAGACGATCGTGGCGACGATGGCACCCGGGCCGGCCAGCAGCGGTGTGCCGAGCGGAACCATGGCGATGGAGAGTCGCTGCTCGGGTGTGGCCTCGACGTAACCGTCGTCGCCACCTTTCCCGTACAGCAGTTGAAGTGCCACCAGCAAGAGCAACAGCCCACCGGCCACTTGCATGGCCGGTACCGAGACGTGCAGATAGTCGAGAATCGTCTGGCCGCCGACGGCGAACAAGATGATGATCAGGAACGCGGTGGCGATGGCCAGGTACGCGGCGCGGTGACGCTCCTTGGCGGTCAACTGACGTGTGACCGCGAGGAAGATCGGGACGTTGCCCGGTGGGTCGACGATGACGAGCATCGTCACCAAGACCTCACCGAACAGTCGCATGCTCACGGTCGACGATTCTTCCACGCCGCCATGGCGCGTCCGAGGAGGACACGTTGTTCGGCCACCGGCTTCGGACCAGCTCCGCCGGGAGTGGTGCGCATGGTGACACCGACGCCCGGAGCGACCAACGCCGCGGCCTCGTCGCCGAGCTCGGTGCGCACGAGATCGACGAGTGCACCGTCGCCGGCGAGCGAACGCCGAACGAGAGCGCCGACGATCGCGTGCGCGTCGCGGAATGGAGTCCCCGCCCGCACGAGATGCTCGGCCAGATCGGTGGCTGCCATGGTGGGCGAATCGGCTGCCGCCTGCATCTTCTCGGGAACGAATCGTGCGGTGCCGATCATGCCGGATAGGGCCGACAGCGCCAGCGACACTTGATCGACCGCGTCGAAGAGCGGTTCTTTGTCTTCTTGGAGGTCGCGGTTGTACGCGAGCGGCAATCCCTTGAGGGTGACCAGGAGTCCGGTGAGATCTCCGATCACGCGACCGGCCTTGCCGCGGGCCAACTCGGCGATGTCGGCGTTCTTCTTCTGCGGCAACATCGACGATCCCGTGGCGTAGGCATCATCGAGAACCGCGAAACCGAACTCCTCGCTCGTCCAGAGAACCCACTCCTCGCCGAGTCGCGACAGGTGGACCGCGACCATCGACAACGCGAACAAGATCTCGGCCACGAAGTCGCGATCGCTCACGGCGTCGAGCGAGTTGGTGAACACGTCGGCGAAACCGAGTTGCCGAGCGGTGAAAGCCGGGTCGAGGGGCAGCGACGAACCTGCCAATGCTCCGGCACCGAGCGACGACACGTCGAGACGGTCGAGGGCATCGTGCAGTCGATCGATGTCGCGGCCGAGGGCCCAGCAATGGGCCATGAGGTGATGTGCCAACAGAACGGGCTGCGCTCGCTGCACGTGGGTGTAGCCGGGCAGGTACACGCCGTCAGCCGAATCGGCCCGAGCGATCAACGCTTCTTGCAGCGCCACGATGTGCGCGACGATGTTGGGCACTTCTCGCTTGCACCACAAACGCAAACCGGTGGCCACTTGATCGTTCCGGCTGCGGCCGGTGTGCAACTTGGCGCCCGGAGGACCGCAGAGTTCGGTCACCCGCCGTTCGACCGCGGTGTGAATGTCTTCGTCGGAAGGCGCGAACACGAACGAACCGGACTCCATTTCGGCTTCGACCGAGGCCAGGGCCGCGAGTACGGCATCACGCTCGGTCGCGGTGAGAATTCCGACGTGCGCGAGACCGGTGACGTGTGCACGCGAACAGGCGATGTCGTCGCGCCACAACCGTCGATCGAACGGAAGGCTCACGGTGTACGCCATGAGTTCGTCGGCCGGGCCGGCGGCGAAACGGCCGTGCCAGAGGGTCTTTCCCGAATCGCTCATTTCCGTCCTCCGATACCGGCCAAGTCGCGCAGGATCGCCGCCAACTTTTTCGCTCCGAGCGATTCTTCGGCGACGCAGAAGATGGTGTCGTCACCGGCCACCGTTCCGAGCAGGCCCTTCATTCCACTGCGATCGAGTGCCGAGGCCACCACGTGCGCACAGCCGGGTGGTGTCCGCACGACGACCATCGAACCCGACGCATGAACTTCGGCGACCCACTCGCCCATCACGCGACGCAACTGATCTTCGGGAGCGACGCGGGCCGGCGCGAAATCGGGGATCGCGTACACCGAGTCGCCGCCGGGAACACGCACTTTCACCGCGCCGAGATCTTCGAGATCGCGTGACACCGTGGCTTGCGTGGCGACGATGCCCGTCTTGCGCAACAACTCGACGAGCTGTGGTTGGTTGACCACCGAGTGCTTTCCGATCAATTCGGCGATCTTCTGTTGACGCTGCGTCTTGGCCGCCATCACCGCACCCCCATCAGATAGGCCAGGGCACCGCGCGCGGAATGCAGACGATTGTGACCCTGTTCGATGACCCGGCTGGCCGCACCGTCGATCACATCGACCGCCACTTCGTAGCCACGATAGGCCGGCAGGCAGTGCATGAAGATCGCCTCGGAATCGGCCCGCGCCATGAGTTCGGTGGTGACTCCGTACGCACCGAAGATCTGCAACCGTTCGGCCTTCTCGGCCTCCTGCCCCATCGAGACCCACGTGTCGGTGTGGACGGCGTGCGCGCCATCGACCGCCGCCTTCGGGTCGCTCGTTTGAACCACTGACTTCGCACCGAGTGCTTCGAAGCGTGCGAGTTCGTCGGCGGGTACGTCGTATCCAGCCGGGCAGCCGAACCTGAGATGCGCGCCGAGGTAGGCGCACACTTCGCCGAGCGAACGCGCGACGTTGTTGTAGTCGCCCACCCAGGCCACGGTGCGATCGTCGAGGCTGCCGAACTCGTCGACCATCGTGAGCGCGTCGGCCAGGCCCTGCAACGGGTGCGAGTGATCGGACAACATGTTGATGACTGGAACCGACGAAACCGCCGCCAAACGGTCACACACCGAATGCTTGAACACACGAGCGGCGATGATCGCGTGGTATCCGGCCATGATGCGGCCGATGTCTTCCACCGGCTCACGCACGTCGAACCCGACTTCTTCGCCGCGGGTGTAGACGGGGTGACCACCCAGTTGCACCACGGCGACTTCCACGCTGTGGCGGGTGCGATTGGACGGTTTCTCGAAGATGAGAGCGACGCCCTGGCCCTTGAGCGGCTTGGCCAATTTCTTGATGGGACGACGCGAGAGTTTGAGCACCTTGAGTACGCCGTCGGGACCGAGGTCGGTGATGTTCAACAAGTTCACAGTCCGACTCCTTCGGCCAGCACACCGGCGATGAGGTCGACCGCTTCGTCGAACTGCTCGAGTGGTGTCGTGATGGGCGGTGCCAACCGCAGCGACGTGGCGTTGACGGCGTTGGTGACGAGTCCGCGCTCGAGCAGAGCCGTGAACACGGCCTTGGCATCGCGACCGGGACCGAGCTCGGCCGCGCGCAGGAGACCCTGACCGCGAACCGCCTCCACACCGTCGATCTGAACCAACTTCTGCGCGAAATACTCGCCCTTCTCCCGCGCCAACGTGGGTGCGTCGATCCGACGCATCTCGGCGATGACGGCCGACACGGCGGCACCGGCGATGGCGGTTCCGCTGTAGGTGGATCCGTGATCGCCCGGTTGGAACACCGCGGCCACGTCACGCCGAGCCCAGGCCGCCCCCACTGGGAAGCCGTTGCCGATGCCCTTGGCCATCGTGACGACGTCGGGAGCGATGCCAGCGTGTTGGAATCCGAACCACTCACCGGTGCGTGCGAATCCGGTTTGCACTTCGTCGATCATCATGAGCAGACCGCGCTCGTCGCACAGACGACGAATGCCCCGCAGATACTCGGTGGTCGCCGGGATCACGCCACCTTCACCCTGCACGGTTTCGATGAGCACCGCCGCGACCGACGGATCGATCGACGCTTCGAGCGCACCGAGATCGCCGTACGGCACGTGGCGAAAACCCTCGGGCATCGGCTGGAACGGTTCGTGCTTGGCTGGTTGACCGGTGGCGGCGAGAGCAGCGAGGGTGCGTCCGTGGAAGCTGCCGAGCGCGCTCACGACGCCGTAGCGACCACGCCCGCCGAACTTGCGCGCCAACTTGATGGCCACTTCGTTGGCTTCGGCTCCGCTGTTGCACAAGAACACCTGACCCCACTGGCCACTGGTTTCGTGCAACAACTGGTTGATGTCGGTAGCCGCCTTGGTGGCGGCCGGGTTGGCGAAGAAGTTGCTCACGTGCGACAAGGTGTTGATCTGCTTGGTCACGGCGTCCGACACCGCCGGATTGCAGTGACCGAGCGACACCACCGCGATGCCCGACAGGAAGTCGAGATAACGCTTGCCCGTGACGTCCCAGAGTTCGGTCCCCGATCCGCGCTCGAACATCACACTCGGTGCACCGAACACCGGCATGAACGGGCAGTAGTCGGCTCCGGCGGTGGAGAAGGCGTGGGCGCTCATGACTGACCTCCGCTGAGATGACGGGTGCGCTCGACCATCGTGCCGATTCCGGCGTCGGTGAAAAGTTCGAGCAGAAGAACATGGGCGACTCGGCCGTCGAGGATGTGCGCGCGCTTCACACCGTTACGCACGGCGTGAACGCAACTCTCGACCTTCGGGATCATGCCGCCGGCGATGGTGCCGTCGGCCATGAGCGCGTCGAGTTCGTCGGGCGTGGTTTGGCGAATGAGGCTGCTGGCATCGTCGACCTGACGCCGCAAACCTTCGATGTCGGTGAGGTACACGAGCTTCTCGGCACCGAGTGATTCGGCGATGGCTCCGGCCACGGTGTCGGCGTTGATGTTGTACGCCTGACCGTGGGCATCGGTTCCGATGGTGGCGATCACCGGAATGAACTCGTCGGCGAGCAAGCGATGGATGATGCCCGGGTTGATGGCCGTGACGTCACCGACGAAACCGAGTTCGGGATCGCGAGGTGACGCGGTGATGAGCGATGCGTCCTCACCACTCACGCCGACGGCGTAATCGCCGTACACGTTGATGGCCGAGACGATCTGCGGATTGACCTGACCGATGAGGACCATACGGGCGATGTCGACGGTTTCGGCGTCGGTGACGCGCAGTCCGTCCTTGAATTCGGTGGTCTTGCCGAGCCGCTTCATGAGATCGCTGATCTGCGGACCGCCACCGTGCACGACCACGGGCTTGAGCCCGACGAGACGCATGAGGACGATGTCCTGGGCGAAGAGGGCCAAGGCATCGTCGTCGGTGGCGCCGGCCAAGGCGTTGCCGCCGTACTTCACCACCACGATCTTGTCGGCGAAGCGCCGGATGTACGGAAGAGCCTCGATGAGGACTTCGGCGCGCAATTGATCGTCGACTGTGCTCACGGATACACCCCCACTGCAGAGAGGCCGGCGGTCTCGTCGAGACCGAGAGCCACGTTGGCCGCCTGGATCGCCCCGCCTGACGCGCCCTTGCAGAGGTTGTCGAGCGCGCTGATCACGATCGCGTGTCCGGTGCGTTGGTCGAAGCGAGCCGTGATGTGCACGGCGTTCGAGCCGAGCGTGGCCTTGGTGGACGGCGAGTCCTTCCGCACGACCACGAATGGTTCATTGGCGTAGGCCGACGTCAAGGCGTCGAGCAGCGAATCGGTGGACAGCGATCGGCCCGCAGCTGGCCGCGCGTAGCAGGTGGCGAGAATGCCCCGATTCATGGGTACGAGGTGAGGCGTGAAGAGAACCGTGGCGCCGATTTGTTCTTGCATCTCGGGTGTGTGGCGATGATCGAGCAGACCGTAAGCGTTCACGTCCTCATCGACCGTGCAGAAAGAGTTCGTGTGCTTGGGCGCACGACCGGCACCCGAGACTCCGCTCGCGGCGTCGACGATGATCGACGACGTGTCGACCAGCCCGGCATCGACGAGTGGGGCCATGGCGAGCGTGGCCGCCGTGACATAGCAACCAGGCGTGGCCACCAATGTCGCACCCGCCAGAGCGGAACGGTGGCGTTCGGGAAGTCCGTACACGGCATCGGCCAGCAAGGACGGCTGGTCGTGAGTGAAGCCGTAAAACGTCGGGTACGACGACGCGTCCTTCAAGCGATAGGCCGCCGAGAGATCGACGACGCAACCGACTTTGCCGACGAGTTGCGGGACGAGTTCGAGACTGGCTTCGTGCGGTAGCCCCAAGAACACCACGTCGACGCCGTGGCAGGCGGCCGGATCGTTCTCGGCGAACACGAGATCCGGGTAACGCCCGGCCAGGCTCGGGTAGATCGAGGCGGCCGGCGTGCCAGCCTGGGAGTCGCCGGTGGCGAGCACGAGGCGCAGGTCGGGGTGGCCGGCCAAGAGGCGCATGAGTTCGGCCCCGGTGTAGCCGGAGGCGCCGAGGATCGCGGCGGTACGGGGTGTCGTGGTCACGACGTATGATCATACGGACTTCTGCATAGAGATACAACAATTGGTGGCGGGGGTGGGGCGAGCGACCCTGCGAACATGGGGCATGGCCCAGGCCTCCGGTTTCCCGCTTCCGAGCACCAAGGGTCGCTTGCTGGTGGCCGCTCCGCCGCTGGGCGACCCCAACTTCGACCGGACCGTGGTGTTCATGCTCGAGCACAACGAGGGTGGGGCGATCGGCGTGGTGCTGAATCGGCGCTCGGACGATCTCGACGTGGAACTCGATACGTGGGCCGAACTGGTGGCGCCCCCGCGTGAGTTGTTCACGGGCGGGCCCGTGGAGGCCAACGCCCTGATCGCGTTGGGCAAGGTGCGCTTGCCATCTGGCGAGGTGAGTGTCGAGCCGGTCGATCTGGAGATGGACCCGGCGTTCCTCGATCCGAGGCCGACCATGATGCGAATCTTCCACGGGTATTCGGGGTGGAGCGCGCAACAACTGGATGGCGAGTTGGAGTTAGGTGCGTGGATCGTGGTGCCGTCGAAGGTGGACGACGTGTTCACCGAGAACCCCGAGGAGTTGTGGGCCGAGGTGTTGAAGCGTCAGCCCGGGCGTGTGTCGTGGCTGGCCTCCGCCCCCACCGACCTCTCCACGAACTGACCGACCCGGGTGCTTGCAGTTCGCGGCTGCGGCGACCACTCGAACACGAGCGCCCTGATCCCCATCCATCGATGCCTCCGACGTGCCCTCGGTTACCGTGCTTCGAATGAAGTGGGTCGTCGTGGCAACCATCAGCGCGGTCGTGATGACGGGATGCGGGAGCGCCGACGACACGACGCCGACCGATGTGACCGAACCAGCGGTCTCATCGAGTGTTGCCCCGGACACGAGCACGCCGCCGCTCGACACCTCCACCGAGGCTCCCTCCGACTCGATGCGCGGTAAGCGGTATTGCGAAGTGCTCCTTCTCGGCCCGACCGCAACCGGAATCGAGGCCACGGTGTTCAACTCGTTCCCGATGGGCGACTGCCCGGACGAACTCTGGCGCGAGCTGGACGGGGAAGCGATCGCTGTCGAACAGGGTGCGGCTCTCGCCCTGTTGAACGGTCCCCGCTATTGGCTGATGGACGCCGTGAAGCGTGGTTCATCCGACGTGATCTCGGCGATGTTCGGACGGATCGAGATGAACCGCTACGCGACGGTCGCGATCACCGATACGACGTCGATCGGTCGGAGTTATACGCCACAAACCGTGGATCGAAAGTCGACGTTCATCTTTCGATCGGGCCAGACGATCTTTCGACTCACCGCCGACGATGGCCGACAGTTCGTCATGCAGTCATGGAGTCAGCAAGTCGATGCGGCGTTGAGCGAGGCCGATCTGGTCGATCTCGGCGGTCGTCTTCAACTCCCGACGGGCTGGACGTACGAGGCCGTCACGTTGACGGCCGATCTCATCGTTGGAGCGTCGGCGCAGCCAGCGCAGGTTCTTCAGGACGAACTGCTCAACAGTTACTCCTTGATCGATTGACCGGTGTCACGGCCTCCTCGAGACGTAGCGAGACGTAGCGAGAAGCTGGCTGACCCCGGTGTTCTGGTGACGTTTCTTCACCCTATGGGTGAAGAAACGTCACCAGAACACCGGATTAGGTGCGGAGGTGGGCGTTGAGTTTGGAGGCGGCGGCCACGCACTTCTCGCGAACGCTCGCCACATCGGCATCCGTCAACGTGCGATCGCTCGCCTGCAACCGCAAACGGAACGCCAGGCTCCGTCCCTCACTCGGTCCACCCGATCGATACACGTCGAACAAGTCGAGCGACACCAGTAGCGAACCCGCCGCCTGACGCAATGCCTTGTCGATCTTGTCGGCACTCACATCGGCCGGAACGTTGAACGCCAGATCGAAATCGGTCGACGGGAACTTCGACGTGGCCTTCCACTGCGGCACTTTCGGCTCGCCCGCCAACAGCACCGACAGATTCAACTCGAGCACCGCCACTCGCTCGCTCACCTCGTACGCATCGAGCACGTCGGGGTGGATCTCCCCCACCGCACCCACCACGTCACGACCGGCCGACAGCGTGGCCGAGCGCGTGGGGTGCAGACCGGCGGGAACCTTCATCTGATCGAGACGCGCGCCCCAACCCATGGCCGACACCAATTCACGCCACACCGCCACCGCCCGCGGCGCCTCGGCCCCGGCCACGAGAACACACAGGGCCTCGTACTCGGCCGGCAGTTCGGCATCGCTCGGGGGATACACGTGGCCGATCTCGAAGAACCCCACACCGTGACGGCGATGCGACTCGTTGAACGCAACGGCCTTCAACAGTCCGGGGCGCAGCGACGTACGCAGCACGTCGTCACCCATAACCAACGGATTGACGAGGCGAACGGCGTCAGCCGACAGACCGGCCCGCGACAGATCGCCGTCGGTGAGAAACGGATGCGGCATGGCCTCGTCGAGACCCAGACCGAGCAGAACGTCGCGCACACGACGACGGCGATGTTGCACGGGTGAGAGCCCGCCGGCGAGAGTCGACTTCGCAACGGTCTTGCCGAGCTTGTCGTAGCCGAACATACGGGCCACTTCTTCGACGATGTCGATCTCGAGGGTGCAATCGGGACGCCACGACGGAACCGACACCGCGAGCGCCGAACCCTCAGCCCGGCAGGCGAAGCCGATGGGCTCGATCAACGAACTGATCTCGACCGCACTGAACGGCCGACCCAGCAGCGCACTCACGCGTTCGGGTCGCACCGTGATGGTGACCGCGGCCGGCATCGACGGCGTGCAGGCGTCGACGAAGCCGTCGTGCACAACGAGGTCGGGACAGGTGAGGCGCAACAACTCGACGAAGCGCGCGATCGACGTCTCGATACCGAGCGGGTCGACGCCGCGTTCGAACCGAGCCGAGGCTTCGCTGCGGAGTCCGAGCCGCTGGACCGTCTTCATGATGCCGGGCACCTCGAAGTACGCGGTCTCGAGCGCGACCGTGGTGGTGCCGTCGCTGATCTCGGTGTTCTGGCCACCCATGATGCCCGCGATACCAATGGGGCGATCGGTCGCATCGCAGATCAAGAGATCGTCGGCAGTGAGGGTGCGCTCGACACCGTCGAGGGTGATCATCGACTCGCCGTCGTGCGCCACACGAATACGGAATCCTCCCCCACCCAGCGTGTCGAAGTCGTACGCGTGGTTGGGCTGGTTGGTCTCGAGCATCACGTAGTTGCTCACGTCGACCACGTTGTTGATGGGGCGCATACCGGCCGCGGCCAAACGACTCTTCATCCAGTCGGGTGACTCGGCCACGCGAATGCCCGAGATGATGATGGTGGTGAAGCGCGGACAACGATCGCCGGCCACGATGTCGACCGACGCCGACTTGCTCGCACCACTGGCCACGATCGCACCGCGCGGCGCCGTGAGCGCAACGCCGAACCGTGCCGCCAGGTCGCGCGCGACACCCACGTGCCCGTACGCATCGGGCCGATTGCGCAACACGTCGAGGTCGTACACGATCTCTTCGGCCAGACCGAGAGCCTGACCGTACGGAACGCCGAGGGGTGTCTTCGGATCGAGGATGAGGATGCCGCTGTGATCGTCACCGAGGCCCAACTCGCGCGACGAGCAGCACATCCCCTCGCTCGGAATGCCGACGATCGGCTTGGTTTCGATGAGTCGCCCATCGGGCATGGCCGTACCCGGAGTGGCCCACGGGATCACGTCACCCGACTGCATGTTGAACGCACCGCACCACACGTGGTGTTCGGTGCCGTCGCCGATGTCGAGGAACACCCGGTGCACCTTGGCCGCATCGGGATGTCGTTCGGTGCGAATGACGCGCGCGGTGATGACGCCCGCGACCGTGGCCCCCACGCGATCGACACTCTCGACCGCCAGGCCGACGTCGGACAACGTGTGGGCGATCGCGTCGACGTCGTCGGGCAGTGGTGCCAGTTCGCGCAGCCAGGAATGGACGATCTTCATGTCAGAACTGCTCGATGAACCGGATGTCGTTGGTGTACATCTCGCGCACGTCGCCCACGCCGTGGCGCTCCTTGGCCATGCGATCGATTCCGAAGCCGAACGCGAAACCGCTCCACTCCTCGGGATCGAGACCGCCGGCGCGCAGCACGTTGGGGTGCACCATGCCGCAACCACCGAGTTCGAGCCAGTCACCCTGGGGCGTGCGGATGTCGAACTCGGCCGACGGCTCGGTGAACGGGAAGTACGAGGGCCGCAGACGGCTGCCGAACTCGGTGCCGAAGAAGGCCTTCGTGAACGCGTCGATGGTGCCGGCCAGATCGGCCAGCGTGATACCGCGATCGATCACCAGACCTTCGATCTGATGGAACACGGCGAGGTGCGTGGCGTCGGTGGTCTCGTTGCGGAACACTCGACCCGGCATCACCATGTAGATGGGCGGCTGGATGGCCTGCATCACGCGGATCTGAACCGGCGAGGTGTGCGTGCGCAACACCGTGCTTCCAGGCGCACCGTGGTCGACGTAGAACGTGTCGTGCATACTGCGCGCCGGGTGCGACGGCGGCATGTTGAGCGCCTCGAAGTTGTACCAATCGGTCTCCACTTCGGGCCCTTCGGCGATCTGGAATCCGAGACCCACGAACACGTCTTCGAGACGCTCCCAGGCCTGAGTCACCAAGTGGGCCCGACCCCGCGTGGGTGACTTCACGAACTCGGTGAGATCGAGCGCCTCGGCCGCCAACTGCACGTCACGCTCGGCTCGGGCCAACACCGCACGCCGTTCGTCGAGCGCCGATTGCACCGCAGTCATCGCATCGTTCAGCGCGGCACCCATGGCCTTCTTCTCGTCGACCGTGGCCAACTTGCCGAGTCCGGCCTTCAACTGTGCGAGCGGACCCTTCTTGCCGAGCAGATCGGCGTCGAGACGACGCAGATCGTCGACCGTCGCCGCACTCGCGATACTGGCCACGGCGGCGGCTCGGGCGGCGTCGATGTCGGCGATCATGAGTAGATCAAACCGTACCGTTTCGGCCGCGTCGCTGACGAGCAACTTCGAAGCACAGCACCGTGGCGGCCATGGCCACGTTCAGGCTCTCGGTTCGACCCACGTGAGGAATGGACACCCACTCGTGAACGGGCGCATCGGAACTCATGCCATGAGCCTCGTGACCCAGCACGATGGCGATCGGGCGCGTGAAGTCGAACGACCACATGTCGGTGCCGGCATGCGACGAGGTGCCCACCAGAACCAGATCGGAACCGAGTGCGGCGAGCGATTCGACTTCGATGACGGGCAGACGGAACAACGAACCGGCCGAGGCGCGCACACACTTCGGATTGGTGGGGTCGACGGTCCCGGCGGTGACTACCACCGCGTGCACACCGGCGGCTTCGGCCGAACGCAGGATGGTTCCGAGGTTGCCCGGATCGGACACACCGTCGGCCACCACCACGAAGGTGGCCGACGCGAGTGCATCGGGCGCCACGGCCCGACGGCGAGCGATGGCCACGATGCCGTTGGGCGACTCGGTGTCGGCCACCTTGTCGAGCACTCCGTCAGCGAGGCGATGCACGGTGCCCGCACCTGCGATGGGTGATGCGTCCGGTGCGAGGAACTGTGCTTCGAAGTCGAGGCCAGCCGCGACCGCCTCGGCCACGAGCACGGGCCCGTCGATCACGAGCGCGTTCTCCTCGATACGCGAATTGCGACGCCCGATCAGGCGCCGCAGTCGTTGAACGTGCTGGTTGGTGAGACCGAGACCGGTACTCACACGTCAGCCAAGGGCAGCCTTGGCGGTGGCCACCAACTTGGAGAAGGCGGCCGCATCGGTGACGGCGAGATCGGCGAGGATCTTGCGGTCGACTTCGATGCCGGCGGCATTGAGGCCGGCGATGAAACGCGAGTAGCTGATGTCGTTCAGACGGCAGGCAGCGTTGATGCGCTGGATCCACAGACGACGAAACTCACCCTTCTTGGCGCGGCGGTCGCGGAACGCGTACTGCCCCGACTTCATCACCTGCTCGTTGGCGGCGCGGACCGAACGGCTCTTGTTGCCGTAGTAGCCCTTGGCGCGCTCGAGGATCTGGCGGCGCTTCTTCTTGGCGTTGACCGAACGCTTGACTCTGGCCATTTCGACTTTCCTTTACTCAGTGGGGGACGACGGGACGGAACTGCTCAGCGCTCGGCGAGAAGACGCTTGATCTTCTTCTCGTCACCCGAGTGAACGTCGACCATGCCGTCGAGGCGACGGGTGCGGGTGGACGGCTTCTTCTCGAAGAGGTGCTGGCGGTTCTGCTGGAGGCGGCGCAGTTTGCCGGTTCCGGTCTTGCGGAACCGCTTGGCGGCCGTCTTGCTGGTCTTCATCTTGGGCATTGCTTCCTCACTCTGTTGGTTGTGGGGCTGATTCGGTGACTGTCTCGGTGACTGTCTCAGAGGCTGTATCGGTCGTTGAAGCCGGACCAACGGACTTGGAGGTCTTCTTCGTTGCGGGCTTCTTGTCGGGAATGAGCACGAGAGTCATGTTGCGACCTTCGAGTCGCGCCTGCGTTTCCACCTTGGCGATGGAACCGACTTGTTCGAGCACACCATCCAGGATCCGGCTGCCGAGTTCGGGGTGAGCCATCTCGCGGCCACGGAACTGCAACGTCACTTTCACCTTGTGGCCGTCTTCGAGGAACTCCTGCACGTGACGAACCTTGGTGTCGAAGTCACCCTTTCCGATCTTGGGTCGGAACTTGACTTCCTTCACCGTCACGTGCGACGCCTTCTTGCGCGCTTCGCGCAGACGCTGGCTCTCCTCGTAGCGGAACTTGCCGTAGTCCATGATGCGACACACCGGCGGTGTGGCCGTGGGGGCCACTTCGACCAAATCGAGGTCGAGTTCACGAGCCAGGCTCAGCGCCTCGGGCAGAGGCTTGATACCGAACTGGGCTCCGTCGGGGCCGATCACCCTCACGTCACGAGCACGAATGCGTTCGTTGTAGCGAGGTTCGTTCTGCGGCGGTGCTATGGCTGCTCTCTCTTGTGCAAAGGGTTTGCCTCCCTAGATCGGACGACGCGAAGCCGATCGGAGGCGAGCAGCGCTCGCTCAGACTGACCTGACGCACGCTGGTCGTGGCCAGGTGGGGGCGAACCCCACTTCGCTTGAGTTGTGGCCTTGTAGGGTAACCGCCCGACGAGGCAAAACCCATGACGACCGCCGATTCCCACCCCTTCTCGACCGAACCCGAACCCGACGAATCGCAGCTCGAGGAGTCGATGGAAGCCCTGGCCGAGGCCCGCCGTCGCCTGGCCGAAGTGCCCGCCGAAGTCGTGGTCGTGAACCACGCGATGGGGCTCTACGAGTTGGCCGCCATCCACCTGACGGCCACACCCCCCGATCTCGGGGCGGCCGCGCTCTCCATCGACGCGTTGGCCTGTTTGGTGGACGGTCTGGGCGATCGCCTGGGCCCCGATGCGGCCGTTCTCGGCGATGCGCTGAGCAACATTCGCTTGGCTTTCGTGCAGATCACGGGCTAGCGGCGCAGGCCGAACGCTTCGGGGCGGGCGAACTTCTCGCGAACCTCGAATTCGACCGACTCCCCCACCGCCACCTCGCGTGACCCCTCGGCGATCTCCACACAGTGGAACGCGAATCGTTCGCCTTGGCTCTCGACCACTCCGAGTCCGATGTGCGCGTCGAACTCGACCACGACACCGCGCCGGCGTGACGACCGCGCGGTCATGTCAGGCGACGATCTTGGCGATCGGGATCTCGAGCAGGTCGGACGCGCCCGCGTCCTTGAGCGCCGGAATGAGCGTGTTGATCGAAAACTTCTCGACCACCGACTCGACGGCGTATCCGCCCCCGGCCAACTCGCTGATGGTGGGCGACTTGGCCGATGGCAACACCGCCAACACCTTGGCGAGATCGTCGGCCCCCACGTTCAACTTCACCAACACCTTGCCGCGCGCATCGAGTGTGCCGAGCAACAACGTCATGAGTTGACCCATCGCGTGGCGCTTGGCCGGATCGGCGTAGGCCACGGGATTGGCGATCATCTCGGTGTACGACACGAGCATGGTGTCGACCACGCGCAGGCCGGCCGCACGCAACGCACGACCCGTCTCGGTGATGTCGACGATGCAGTCGGCGATGTCGGGAATCTTGGCTTCGGAGGCGCCGTACGACAGGCGCACGTCGGCATCGATTCCGCGCGACGCGAAGAAGCGCTTGGTGAGACCCGGGTATTCGGTGCTCACGCGCACACCTTGCGGAAGATCGGCCACCGACGACGCCGTCGAGTCGCCCGCCACCGCCACCACGACCTTCACCGGATCGGACGTGGCCTTCGAGTACTTCAACTCGCCCAGACTCTGCACGTCGCTCTGGGTCTCTTCCACCCAGTCGCGACCGGTGATTCCGACGTCGAAGAGTCCCTCGGCCACGTACTGCGGGATTTCCTGCGGGCGCAGGATGCGAACCTCGGCGATGCGCGGATCGTCGATGCTGGCCTTGTAGTCGACGCTCGACGAACGACGAATGGGCAGATCGGCCGCCTCGAACAAATCGAAGGTGGCCTTCTCCAAAGAACCCTTGGGAACGACGAGCCGTAACACGACCACGAACGCTATCGGGCCGGCCTTCAGTGATTCGTGGGAGTTTCGGCCAGGAGGCGCAGCGCGTGCGGCAGCACGTCGACGATGGCATTGATCTGTTCGACACAACCCTTGGGCGAACCCGGTGTGTTGCACACGATGGACTGACCGCGCACACCGGCGATCCCCCGCGACAGTCGACCCAATGGACTCACGAGTCGCATGGCCTCGGCCAGACCGGGGGCCTCGCGTTCGATCACACGGCGTGTTCCTTCGGGCGTCTGGTCGCGCGGTGCGAATCCGGTACCGCCGGTGGTGACCACCAGACCGGCGAAGCCGTCGCACAGACCCAGGAGAGCGCGGGCCACTTCGTCGGCACCGTCGGCGGTGAGAGCTCGCTCGACCACCGTGAAACCGGCCGCGGTGAGCGCATCGGCGAGAGCGGCTCCCGACAGATCGTCGCGCGTACCGTGAACCACACCGTCGCTCACGGTGAGCACCTTGGCGAGCAGATCAGCCATGAACTCGACGGTATCGGACGACCACCATGCCGTCGGTGTCGGACACGTGCGGTAGCAGACGATGGCCGGATCCGAATCGTTGCCATGGTTCGGGTAGTTCGGAGTCGTCGATCTCGAACCCGTCGGGTGTGCGATGGTCGATCGACTCACCGGCCGTGATGGTGCACACGCTGTACACCAATCGCCCGCCCGCAGCGACCAGTTCGGCCGACGCGGCGAGGATCTCTCGCTGGAGCGACACCAAGTCGTTCACGTCGTCGGGAGTGATGCGCCAACGCGCATCGGGGCGACGGCGCAACGCACCGAGACCCGAGCACGGAGCATCGACCAGGACGCAATCGAACGCGCCGCGCGCGAAAGGTGGTCGACGACCGTCGGCCACCAACACCGGAACGTTCTGGCCGAGTTGTTTGGCGTTGCGCGCGACCAAGGCGGACCGCGTGACGCTCACGTCGGCCCCAATCACGTGCGCGCCCGATGCGGCCAAACCAGTGGATTTGCCACCGGGTCCGGCGCAGACATCGAGAACACGCTCGTGTGGTTGCGCGGCCGCGACGTCGACCACCATCTGACTCGCACGATCCTGCACGTAGCCGTCGTCGCGTCGCGTGACCGGCGGCGCGGTGTTCATGTGCTCGAGCGCCCGCGTGGCTTCACCCGGAACCTCGCGCTCGAACACGTCGATGATCCAGTCGGGATACGACAGACGGATCGCCTCATCGGGCCACACCATGGGAGTACGCGCCACGCGTCGCAACACGGCGTTCACGAACGATCGGGTGGATTTGGGTGCCAGATCGACCGAGGCCGACACCGCGGCGTGGTCGGGCACTCCCGCGAACACGAGTTGATACGCACCGAGTCGAAGGACTCGTCGCGTGACGGCATCGGGCTCCTTGGTGACGAACCGATCGACCACCGCGTCACAGGCACGCCGCATCCGGGTGGTCCCGTAGACGAGTTCGGTGGCGAAGCGACGGTCGGCATCGGACAACGACGACGTCCGCAACATCGACGGAAGGACCAAGTTGGCGTACGCACCACCGTCTTCGATTCGGGCCAGGGCTTCGACGGCCAGTCGACGGGCCGACGTCATACGAACGTTGATCCGTCGGGGCGCGCTCCGTTGGCCCAGGCCGACGCACTCATCGCCGCTTTGCCTTCGGGTTGCACCGACAGCAGTTCGAGGCTGTCGGAGCCGGTGCCCACCGACACCCGGCCGTCGATCACTCGACAGGTTCCCGGCGCGCTGGTCACCGTGTTCACGGCGCGTGCATCGTGGATCTTGAAACGCTTGTCGTTCCAGGTGGTCCAGGCCCCGCCCACGCGGACCTGGCGCACGGCACGCGACGCCGGCGCGTTCCAGTCGATGCGCAGATCGTCCGGGGTGATCTTGTCGGCATAGACGGCATAGTCGGCGTCGCCGCTCTGCGGCACTTCGATCGGCAGACCCCCACGGCAGGCCGCCAGCAACATCTCGGTTCCATCGGCCACCAGACGAGCGCGCACATGATCGGCGGTCGTCGTGTCGTCGATCGTCATGGTGCGGCGATCGAGCACTCCCCCGGTGTCGAGTCCGACGTCGACGCGCATGAGACACACACCGGTTTCGGTGTCGCCGGCGAGCAAAGCGCGCTCGACCGGTGCGGCCCCGCGCCAACGCGGCAGCAACGAGAAGTGAAGATTCACCATGGGGACGTGGGCCAACACATGTGGCTTGATGAGCGCACCGTACGCCACCACGATTCCGAGATCGCACGGAACCGTGAGCACGTCGTCGACCGCATGCGACACCGTCAGCCCCAATTCGAGTGCAGCCTGCTTCACCGGGCTCGGTGAGAGATCACTCCCCCGACCACGACGCTTGTCGGCGCGGGTCACCACGTGGACGACGTCGATACCGGCATCGACGAGGGCTCGCAGTGGCGGCACCGCCATGGCTGGTGTGCCGAGAAAGACGACGCGACGAATCGGCCCGCTCGGAAGCGGCGCCCGATCGGTCATTGGGCCCGCAGGCGGCGCAGCGGCTTGGCGTCGGTGTCGCCGTCGAGGATGCGCTTGTACTCGGCCAGTGCTTCTTTGCGCTGCTCGGGCTGCATGCGGTCGAACATGAGAATGCCGTTGAGGTGATCGAGTTCGTGCTGGAACAGACGCGCTTCGAGTTCGTCGGCTTCGAGTTCGAACTCGTTGCCGTCGAGGTCGCGTCCGCGCAACAACACGGTCTTCGGACGAGTCATCTGCACGTACAAACCGGGAATGCTCAAGCAACCCTCGTCGTACACCCATTCGCCATCGGACTCGACGATCTCGGGGTTGATCACGACCAATGGGTCGTCGCCCATGTCCCAGACGAAGATCTGCCGCTGGATGCCCACTTGAGGGGCCGCCAATCCGATACCGGAGTCGCTGCGATACAGCGTGGAGAACATCTCGTCGACGATCCGGACCACCTTGGCGTCGATGTCGGTCACCGTGGCAGCCTTCGACGCCAGTACCGGGTCTCCGTATGTCCGGATCTGATAGGCCATGTCTGCGAGGCTACTTCCGACATGTCGCACTACTTCGACAACTCCCCGAGCGCGGCATCACATCCCGAGATCGTCGAGGTACTCCTTCCCGGTGATGCGTTCGACTACGTGTCGGATGCCGGGGTCTTCTCACATGGCCAACTCGATGCCGGAACCAAGATCTTGTTGTCGGATGCACCCACTCCACCACCCACGGGAACCTTTCTCGATCTCGGCTGCGGGGCCGGACCCATCACGTTGGCGCTGGCTCGACGATCGCCGACGGCCACGGTGTGGGCCATCGATGTCAACCAGCGCGCACTCGACCTCACACGATCGAACGCCGAACGCCTCCACCTCACGAACGTGAAAGTCGGCGCGCCCGACGACGTGCCCGACGACGTCGTTTTCGATCTGATCTGGAGCAATCCCCCGATCAAGGTCGGCAAGGACCTTCTGCACCGCATGCTCACGCGCTGGCTCGCGCGACTGGCCCCCAACGGCCATGCGATTCTCGTGGTCAACAAGAACCTCGGTAGCGACTCGCTCGCGCGCTGGCTCGGCACCGAGGGCTACGAAGTCGAACGCCTCGGTTCGCGTCGTGGCTATCGCCTGCTCGACGTGTGGCGCGCCTAGACACGCGGCGGATCGACTTCGATACGAACGCCGGCTGGTCGATCGGCCCGGGCCACCGCATCGGCCAAGAGATCGGGTGATGGCGCGCGCACCAAGAACTCGTCGCCGTGTCGCGCCACCATCACGTCGGTCCCCAAGCGCATCGTGAACGACTCGGCGTCGTCACCCTCCACGAGTGCCAGCGCAGAAAAAGGCGGCAACGCGAGGTCGCGACGGCGAGCGGTCTCTCGCTCGGCCGCCACCCCCGGATCACCGGTCACGGCACTCGTGATCACGTCGTGGTCGACGAGCGTCGTCTGCACCAACACGTGGCCGCCGCGTCCTCGCGGTCCCACCAAGCGTCCGGCCCGCACGAGCAGCGACATCGCTTGTTCGGCCGCGCGATAACGCGGAGCCAACAACTCGGCGTCGAAGTCGAGGAACACCACGGTGTCGATGCGCCGTACTCGATGCAGAACCGCCTCCGTGCCCACGAACACGTCACAACTCGTGTCGTCGAACGTCGACGAACCCGTCACTTCCATCACCGAGCGGTGGGCCGCCGCTTCGATCTCGGCGCGCAAACGCGTCGTACCAGGTTTCACGCGGGCCATGGCCGTCGAGCCACACGACGCGCAGAGCGTGGCCCGCGAGGTCGAACACGACGCACAGGTCAAGGTTCCCTCGTCGATCTCGGCCACCGACGCACCACACGACTCGCAGCGCGCCAACTCGCGACACTGGCGACAGGCCACCAATCGCGCCTGCCCCTTGGTGTTGACCACGCAGGCCACCCGTCGCCCATGATCACGCAGCTCGGCGATCAGCTCGTCCGACACCAGCGAACGTTTCCACGGCTCGACCGAGCGACGATCGACGATCGACACTTCGGGCCAGGCCGCCGATTCACGATCGACGGGCGGCGCCAACACGAACCGTTCGTGGCGCACCATCGCGCTCGGCGTGGGCGACACCGCCACAAACACCGCCCCGGCGCGACGGGCTCGCTCGACGAGGACGTCACGCGCGTGCCACGTGGGAGTCCGTTCTTCTTGTAACGCCTCGTCGTGTTCGTCGAGTAACAACGCAACCGCCAAACCAGGACAGGGAGCGAACGCGGCCTGTCGCGCACCGATCACCACGTCGACTCCGCCGCGGGCCTGCGCCCAATCGTCGGGGACCAATGCGACCGACACCGCGGTGCGCCGCAGCCGTGCGGCCAAGGCACGCGCTCCTTCGACCGACGGACACACCACCAGAGCCGGGCCCACGCGCGCGGCCGACAGGATCGCCGGCAACTGATCGGCGGTGGGCGGAAGGCGCAACACACCGCCACCCCGCTCGATGAGCGACGTGGTTGCCGGAGACGACGGCTCGGCCACCACGGTGGTGCGTCGCGGAGTTCCGGCGCGATGCACCACGACGGGCGGTGATGCGGTGACGAGGAGAGGGCGCAAGCGACCGGCGCACCAGCGATGGGCCGCCCACTCGCAGAGTGCGAGCACGTCGGCGTCGGGGCCGAGGCCACTCGATTTCGCGATCGGCTTGAGGGTCGCGGTGACGTCGCTCACCACATCGTCTTCCACGACCCAACCGCCGACACGACGGCCGTGCAGCGAGACACGAACACGAGACCCGAGGCCGACCGACGTCGCGAAGTCGTCGGGCACGACGTAGTCGAAGACGCGATCGATCCCGGTGACGTCGGGGGCGACGCGAACGACTCGAGTCAGAGTCGTCTCAGAGTCCGAGAGCCGACGAGAAGTCGGAGAGGCGCGACAACTTTTCCCACTCGAACTCGGGCAGTTCGCGACCGAAGTGACCGTAGGCCGCGGTCTTGCGATAGATCGGGCGCTTGAGTTTGAGATCACGCACGATGGCGGCCGGACGCAAATCGAACACGGCGCGTACCGCTCCTTCGATCTTGGTCGACGAAACTTTCTCGGTTCCGAAGGTCTCGACGAGGATGCTCACCGGATGCGCCATGCCGATCGCGTAGGCCACCTGCACTTCACAGCGGTCGGCCGCACCCGCGGCCACCACGTGCTTGGCCACCCAACGCGCGGCGTACGCGGCCGAGCGATCGACCTTGCTCGGATCCTTACCGCTGAACGCGCCGCCACCGTGACGGCCCATGCCGCCGTAGGTGTCGACGATGATCTTGCGACCGGTCAATCCGGTGTCGGCGTGCGGACCACCGAGCACGAACTTGCCGGTGGGATTCACGAACACCGCGTAATCGTCCTGGGCGAACTGCGCCGGGATGACCGGACGGATGACCTGCTCGATGAGGTCGGGGCGGATGACCGTGTCGCGATCGACACCATCGTGGTGCTGGGTGGACACGAGCACCGTGCGCAGACGAACGGGTTTGCCGTCTTCGTAGTCGAACGTCACCTGGGTCTTGCCGTCGGGGCGCAGGTACGGAATTTGTCCGGACTTGCGGGCGTCGGTGAGGCGCTCGGCCAAACGATGAGCCAAGTCGATGGGCAACGGCATGAGCGTGGGCGTTTCGTTGCACGCGTAGCCGAACATCATTCCCTGGTCGCCGGCACCCTGCAGATCGAGATCGTCGCTGCCGGAGCGCGAACGAACTTCTTCGCTGCGATCGACGCCTTGGGCGATGTCGGGGCTCTGCGCATCGAGAGCGACGAGAACACCGCACGTCTTGCCGTCGAAGCCGTACTCGGCGTTGTCGTAACCGATGCTCTTGATGACCTCGCGCGCGATCTCGGGAATCTCGACGTACTCGCCCGTGGAGATCTCGCCCGACACCAGGCACAGTCCGGTGGTCACCAACGTTTCGCAGGCCACACGCGCGTGCGGGTCCTTGGCGAGGATCGCATCGAGCACCGCATCGGAAATCTGATCGGCCATCTTGTCGGGGTGACCTTCGGTCACGCTCTCGGATGTGAACGTCCACTGTCGGCTCATCGGTGCTCCTGAATCGGCTGGGGTCAGGCCCGCAGGCCGACCACGATGTCGAGCAGCGCGCGGGCGATGTCCCGCTTGTCGCTCAACGGATGCGACTCTAATTCGCCACCGGGTCGCACGAACGTGACCGCATTGGTGTCGTGCTGAAAGCCCACACCGGGCTGGCTCACGTCGTTGGCCACCACGAGATCGAGGTTCTTGCGTTCGAGTTTCGACTGCGCCTGGGCCACCAGATCACCGGTTTCGGCCGCGAAACCGACGAGGATCTGGCCGGGACGCTTGGCCGCGCCGAGACCGGCCAGGATGTCGGGGGTGGGCTCGAGAACGATCTCGGGAACGCCACCCGACTTCTTGATCTTGCCCGATGTACACGACACCGGACGGAAGTCGGCCACGGCGGCCGCCATCACGACCACGTCGGCCGTCGCGGCCAAACCGTCGAGGACGGCTTTCATCTGAGCGGCCGTTTCGACGCACACCGTTTCGACACCGATGGGTGCCGGTCGATCGACCGTCGTGACGAGCGTGACGCGCGCACCGCGACGACGAGCCTCGTCGGCCACGGCGTAACCCTGTTTGCCACTCGAACGATTGGCGATCACACGCACCGCGTCGATGGGCTCGCGCGTTCCGCCCGCACTGACCACCACATGAGCGCCGGCGAGGTCACGTTGGCCGAGAACCGACGACACTTCGGCGACGATCGCATCGGGAGCGGCCAGACGACCCTTGCCCGAGTCACCTCCGGCCAGTCGGCCGTCTTCGGGGTCGACCACATGAACACCGCGCTCGCGCAGAGTGCGCACGTTGGCCTGAACCGCTTGGTGCTCCCACATCTCGGTGTGCATGGCCGGGCACACCACCACGGGTGCGCGCGTGGCGATGAGGACGTTGGTGAGCAGATCGTGCGCCAAACCGTGTGCATACGCCGACAACAGACGAGCGGTTGCCGGCGCGACGAGAACGAGATCGGCACCCTGACCGAGGCGGGTGTGCGGAATGGGCGACTCTTCGTCCCACAACGACGTCTGCACCGGTTGGCTGGCGAGTGCCGAGAGCGTGGTGCGTCCGACGAAACGTTCGGCGCCGTCGGTCATGACCGGAGCGACGTGCGCACCGAGGTCGACCAAGCGACGACACACTTCGACTGCTTTGTACGCGGCGATACCACCGCACACACCGAGGACGATGGTCTTGCCCGCGAGAGGCGCCGAGGACGTCGTCACTCGGAACTCGTCACTCGTCGGCCGAGTCGCCCTCACCGAGCAGCGCGGCGGCCGCGTCGGCGGCAGCAGCGGCTTCGGCGGCTTCGCGCTCGCGCACTTCGTCACCCGAGATACGCACGATCTTGCCGGCCGCGATTTCTTCGAACGACAGGCTGAGGAGCTTGCGCAACGACGGAACCTGCGGCGGAATCAGCTTCTGCGACACCGCACCTTCGGGGCGGTAGTAGTCCTGGAGTTGACGCGAACGCGACGCGGCCAACGTAACGAGGCTGAACTTGGAGTCGACCTTGGAGAGCAGCAGTTCGAGCTGCGGGCTGGTCATCGAATCGTCGTTGGCGGGCATGGACGCCCAGGCTAGGGCGACCCGGCCGCTTTTCGTCGGGCGGCGATGATGTCCATCATCTCGCCCACCGTCTGGTCGAGGTCGTCGTTGACCACCACCACGTCGGCCAGGGCCCGGCCGATCGGCTCTTCTTCCTCGGCCTTTCGCAGGCGCTGCTGAACCTTGTCGTCGGGGTCCCCACGACCGATGAGGCGACGACGTTGCTCGTCACGCGACGGCGGCAGCACGAAGATCAAGGTGGCCTCCGGGTGAACGGCTTTCACCTGCTGAGCGCCGTCGACTTCGATTTCGAGCACGATGTCTCGGTCGCTGGTGGCGTCGGGCACGGGCGATCCGTAGTAGTTGCCGAGAAACTCGGTCCATTCGAGAAAGCCGCCACGATCGCGATGCGCTTCGAAATCGTGTCGTGTGACGTACACGTACGCATCCTCGCGTTCAACGGGCCGTCGTTGGCGCGTCGTCCAGGAACGGCTGAGCAACAGCGATGGATCGCGTTTCACCAGTGCGTCGACGATCGTTCCTTTACCGACCCCACCGGGTCCGGACACGATGATGATGAGTGGAGAACGGGCGGGGGTGACCCGCCCACTCACTTGGCGAGATGCTCGAGCAAGGCCTTCTTCTGCTGTGCGCCCAGGCCCTGGATCTTGCGGTTGTCGGCGATGCCGACTTCCTCCATGATCTTGCGCGCCTTCACCTTGCCGAGGCCGGGAAGGCTCTCGAGCAACGACACGACCTTCAACTTCCCGACGTTGGGGTCGGATGAAATGAGAGCGTCGGCGACGGTCAGGGTCCCCTGCTTCAGCTTGACCTTGATTTCGGCACGAGCCGCCCGGGCTTCAGCCGCTTTGGCGAGCGCGGCAGCGCGCTGTTCCGGAGTGAGTTGCGGAGGTGTTGCCATGCACGAACCCTACCCCTGAGCAGGGGGAAGTGGGTGGATACCGCCACGGTGGGCGACTCCGGTGAGGTCGGACAGACGAGTGATGCCGTGGGCCGCGGCCCAGGTCACGAGGTCGCGGGCCACGGTCGCCGGGGCGCGCGGGTCGGCGAACGTGGCGGTCCCCACCTGCACCGCCGAGGCTCCGGCCTGGAGCAGCGCCACCGCCTCGGCGGCCGAGGACACTCCGCCCACCCCGACGATCGGCAGATCGGGGTGGGCACTGGCCACGTCGAAGACGGCCCGCTGGGCCACCGGGTGAATGATCCGACCCGACACACCACCCCCACCGTTGCCCAGCACCGCCCGACCGGTTTCGGGGTCGAGGACCAGGCCGAGCACGGTGTTCACCAAGGTCACGGCCTCGGCGCCCGCACCACGTACGGCGCCGGCGATCTCCACCAGACGATCGGTGTTGGGGCTCAACTTGGCCCACACCGGCCGAGTTGCACCAGACATCGCCGCGACCGACGCGTCGATCACGGCTGCCGACAATTCGGCATCGTGCGCGAAGATCCCCCGTCGACCTTCCAGGTTCGGACACGACAAGTTCACCTCGACTGCCACCACACCATCGGCGGCTCGACCAGCCCGGCGAAGTCCGTCAGCCACGGCCAGCGCGGCCTGGCGATACTCGTCGAGCGATCGACCCCACAGGCTGATCACCACGCGACACCGGCTCGTGACCAGTTCGGGGAAGAACTCGTCGAACCACCCGGCCACCCCCGGACCCTGGAGTCCGACCGAATTGATCATGCCGTCGGGCAACGGGTGCAGTCGTGGTGCCGGATTGCCCGGCCACGGCATGACCGACAGCGACTTCACGACCACCGCACCCAAACCGGACAGATCGCAATACCGCGCGAGTTCGGCCCCGTGACCCGACGTGCCGGCGGCCGTCATCACGGCGTGCGCCAGTTCGACCGAACCGACGCGCACGCGCGTGTCGACCGCCCGATCAGCGGCCATGGTGCTCCTGGAGTGAACGAACTTCCAATGGTCGTCCGAACTGCTCGGCCATGCCTTGGACCGCGGCGAGAGCGGCTTCGACCGTGGTCACCGAACTCACCCGATGCACGTTGGCCGCTTTGCGAATGGCCTCGCCATCGGTACGACCACCACGACCTTGCGGAGTGTTGATGACGAAGCAGATGTCACCGCTCGCGATGAGATCGACCGCGGTGTTGCCCGCACCCTCACTCACCTTGCCCACCACTTGATCGATGGCCAGCCCGAAACGCGAGAGATACTTCGCGGTGCCGGTGGTCGCGGCGATTCCGAATCCGAGTCGTCGCAGTCGCTTGGCCACCACCAGTCCGGCCGGCTTGTCGGCGTCGGCGAGCGACAAGAACACCATGCCCTCGGTGGGGAGCACCGTTCCGGCTGCCAGTTCGGCCTTGTAGAACGCTTTGCCGAAGGTGACGTCGAAACCCATCACTTCACCGGTCGAGCGCATCTCGGGTCCGAGTGCGGTGTCGACTTCGGGGAAACGATTGAAGGGAAGCACCGCTTCCTTCACGGCCACCGCACCCGACGCGAGCACCGAGTCGATCAACAAACCCTCGGTTCGCAGTTCGGCGAGAGTCGCACCGAGCATCACACGAGTGGCCACCTTGGCCAGCGGAACACCCGTGGCCTTGGCCACGAACGGAACCGTTCGACTGGCGCGCGGGTTGGCCTCGATCACGTACACGCTCGTGCCGGCCACTGCGAACTGCACGTTGATGAGTCCGCGCACGTCGAGCGCTTCGGCGATCGATGCGGTGTAGGTGGTGATCACTTCGACGACCCACGACGGCAAGTTCTGCGGTGGAATCGCACAAGCCGAGTCGCCCGAGTGCACACCGGCTTCTTCGACGTGCTCCATCACCCCGCCGATGAGCACGTCACCGGTGTGGTCGCGAATCGCGTCCACGTCGACTTCGGTCGCATCCTCGAGGAATCGATCGACGAGAACCGGACGTTCGGCCGACAGACCACCTTCTTTGCCGAGGCTGCCGAATCCGGTGAGTTCGGCCATCGCCCGAGCCAGGTGTTCGCGATCGTGCACGATCTGCATGGCGCGACCGCCGAGCACGTAACTCGGACGCACCAGAACCGGGAAGCCCACATCGGCCACGATCGCTTCGGCCTCGGCCAGCGTGACCGCCGTACCGCCCGGAGGTTGCGGAATGTTGAGGTCGTGGCACAACGCGTTCCACTTCTCACGGTCCTCGGCCAAGTCGATCGACGACGGTGATGTGCCGGCCACCAACTCGACGGGCAACTGACCCGACAACTTGAGCGGTGTCTGACCACCGAGCGACACGATGACCTTGGGCGCCACTCCCCCGGCCGCGGCGGTTTCGACCGCGATCACGTTCATGACGTCTTCACGTGTGAGTGGCTCGAAATAGAGACGATCGGACGTGTCGTAGTCGGTGGAGACCGTTTCGGGGTTGCAGTTGACCATCACGGTTTCGAAACCGGCGTCGCGCAACGCGAACGAGGCGTGAACACAGCAGTAGTCGAACTCGATGCCCTGACCGATCCGATTGGGACCCGAACCGAGAATCACGACCCGCGGTTTGTCGGACGCTCGGACCTCGTTCTCGTCCTCGTAGGTGGAGTAGTGGTACGGCGTCGAGGCCGCGAACTCGGCCGAGCAGGTGTCGACCGTCTTGTACGTGGGCACGACTCCGGCCTGCTCGCGGGCCGCGCGTACGTCGAGCTCGGTCGTGCCCCACAAGTAGGCCAACTGCGCATCGGAGAAACCGAGGCGCTTGGCCCGCTTCCACGCGCGCGGCGTCAACGTCGCGGCCGACGCCGACGACAACGCGTGGCGCTCTTCGACGATCATCGCCATCTGATCGAGGAACCACGGATCGATGCGACACGCGTCGTGAATGCGATCGATCGAGACACCGCGACGGAGCAAGTCGCCCACCTGGAGCAAGCGCTCGGGTGTCGCCACCGCGACCACGGCCAACAACTCGTCGTCCGACATCTCGGCGTACTGCTTCTCGGCCGGATCGCAGTTGAATCCGAGTCGACCCTGTTCGAGCGAACGCAGCGCCTTTTGCAGGCTCTCCGGGAACGTGCGACCGATGGCCATCACTTCACCCACGCTCTGCATCTGGGTTCCGAGCTCCCCTGACGTGCCCGGCAACTTCTCGAACGCCCAACGCGGAATCTTGGTGACCACGTAGTCGATGGTGGGTTCGAACGACGCCGGCGTCATCCGGGTGATGTCGTTGGGAATCTCGTCGAGCGTGTAGCCGACCGCCAACTTGGCCGCGATCTTGGCGATCGGGAATCCGGTGGCCTTCGACGCGAGTGCGCTCGACCGTGACACGCGCGGATTCATTTCGATGACGACCTGCTGACCCGTGGCCGGATCGACCGCGAACTGCACGTTCGACCCACCGGTCTCGACGCCGACTCGGCGAATACAGGCCAGAGCCGAATCGCGCATGATCTGGTATTCGACATCGGAAAGAGTCTGAGCCGGCGCCACCGTGATCGAGTCCCCGGTGTGCACACCCATCGGATCGACGTTCTCGATCGAGCAGATGATCACGCAATTGTCGGCACGATCGCGCATGACTTCGAGTTCGTATTCCTTCCACCCCGCGATGCTCTTCTCGATGAGGATCTCGCGAATCGGGCTGGCGTCGAGGCCGTTGCTCGCGATGGCCCGAAACTGCTCGGTCGTGGAAGCGATTCCGGTGCCGCGGCCACCAAGGATGTACGCGGGGCGAACGATCACGGGCAATCCGATCTGTTCGACCACCGACATCGCTTCGTCGAGCGCGTGCGCCACGCCCGACGCCGGAACCGACAGGCCGATCTCGATCATGGCCTTCTTGAACTTCTCGCGATCTTCGGCGGTGGAAATGGCCTCGGCGTTGGCGCCGATCAATTCGGGTGTTCCGGGCACCCCGACCAGACCGCGTTCGAACAACTCCATGGCGATGTTGAGGCCGGTCTGTCCACCGAGTGTGGGTAGAACCGCATCGGGCTTCTCGCGATCGATGATTCGCGACACCACTTCCCACGTGAGCGGTTCGATGTACGTGCGGTGCGCGAAGTCGGGGTCGGTCATGATCGTCGCCGGGTTCGAGTTGGCGAGGATCACGCGATAGCCCTCGTCCTTCAGGACGCGACAGGCCTGAGTGCCCGAGTAATCGAACTCGCAGGCTTGGCCGATGACGATCGGGCCCGAACCGATGATCAGGATCGACGAGAGGTCGGTGCGCTTGGGCATGTCAGAAGCTCCCGTCCTGCATCAATCGATCGAACTGATCAAAGAGATAGCGACTGTCGTGAGGGCCGGGCCCGGCCTCCGGGTGGTACTGCACACTGAATGCCGGTGCGTTCAGAACGCGCATTCCTTCGTTGGTGAGATCGTTCAGGTTGAGGTGTGTGACGCTGGCTTTTCCGGCCAGGCTCTCGGGGTCGAGACAGAAGTTGTGGTTCTGACTGGTGATCTCCACGTGTCCACTGGCTTCGTGACGTACCGGGTGGTTGCCACCGTGGTGCCCGAACGGCAACTTGAACGTGGTGCCACCCAGCGCACGACCGAGCAATTGGTGGCCGAGACAAATCCCGAACACCGGCACCTCGCCGAGCAGTTGCTGGATCGCGTCGACGGCGTACGGCACGGCCGCCGGATCGCCGGGACCGTTCGACAAGAAGACACCGTCGGGTCGACGGGCGAGAACGTCGGCCGCCGACGTGGACGCCGGCACCACGTCCACCGTCGCGATCTCGGCCAGACAACGCAGGATCGTGGTCTTGATGCCGAAGTCGTAGGCGACCACGCGATGGCGACCAGATCCGAACGAGTAAGGCCGAGCGGTCGTGACGGTGGCGACGAGATCGATCCCATCGGTGCCGCGCTCGGCGCGCGCCGCCGCCAGCAACTCCGACTCGGATGCCGTACCGAACGCGCCGGGCATGGCGCCGGTGTCGCGCAGCACGCGAGTGAGACGCCGCGTGTCGATGCCAGCGATGCCGGGGACTCCGCGCGCGGCCAGCATCGCGTCGAGGCTCGTTTCGGCGCGGTGATTGCTGTGGCGGCGAGCCAGGTCGCGGACGATGACTCCGCGACAGTGCGGCCGCGACGCCTCGTCGTCGATGGGCGCGGTTCCGTAGTTGCCGATGTGCGGATACGTGAACGCGATGATCTGACCGGCGTAACTCGGATCGGTGATCACTTCTTGGTAGCCCGACAGCACGGTGTTGAACACCACTTCACCAGTCGCGATCGTCGACTCGGCTCCGATCGCCTCCCCTTCGAACACGCTGCCATCGGCCAGAACGAGGGCCGCCTCACGAATCGCCACGGTCATCCCCTCGAGTATGAATGATCATACGGTCTCGCGCATAATTATAAAACATCGTCACCTGGTCGCCGTTCCGTCGACCACCACGGCCCGGCCACCGAACACGGTGTGCTGCACCCGGCCCCGCACGGTTCGGCCGTGATAGGGCGTGTTGCGACTGCGGCTGGCCAACTGTCCACGATCGATGGTCCAGGTGGCAGTCGGGTCGAACACCGTCAGGTTGGCCGGCTCACCAGCCGCGACCGGTCGACCATGGCGATCGGCCAGATGGGCGATGGCGGCCGGCTTCCAACTGAGGGCCGCCACCACGTCACGCAACGGCATCGCCAATTCGGTGAGGGCGAGGGCCAATGCGGTCTCGAGCCCGAGCATGCCCGGTGGCGCTTGATCGAGTGGCTGATCCTTGAGATGAGGTGCGTGCGGAGCGTGATCGGTCGCGATGGCATCGATGGTTCCGTCGGCCAGGCCGCTCTTCAGCGCCGCGATGTCGGCCGGTGTGCGCAAGGGGGGATTCACCTTGAACGCCGGGTCGAATCCACTGAGCGCTTCGTCGGTGAGCGTGAAGTGATGCGGAGCCGCTTCGGCGGTGATGGGCAAACCCTCGGCCTTGGCCGCGCGCACCATGTCGACACTTCGTGCGGTGGACAGATGCAGGAAGTGCACGGGCGAACCGGTCAGACGACACAACTCGATGTCGCGATGAACCATGAGTTCTTCGGCCAACGACGGCCATCCCGGGAGCCCGAGGCGACTGCAGCAGGCTCCTTCGTGCATCACGGCACCATGGGTGAGGCTCGACACCTCGCAGTGCTGAGCGAGAGTGAGTCCGAGTTGACCGGCGTACTCGAGTGCTCGGCGCATCAGTTGCGCGTCTTGGACACCATTGCCGTCATCGGTGAAGAAACGAACTCCGGCCTCACACAGTTCGGCGAACGGTGCGAGCATCTGCCCGGCCCGGCCGACGGTGATGCATCCCGCCGGCACCACCTCGCACAGACCGGCTCGCCGTCCTTGGTCGCGAACGAAGTCGACGACCACCCGCGAGTCGTGCGGAGGTTCGGTGTTGGGCATCGCGACGACCGCGGTGAAACCTCCGCGGGCCGCAGCGCGACTTCCGGTTTCGATCGTCTCGGACTCTTCTCGACCCGGTTCGCGCAAATGCACGTGGAGGTCGACGAAACCAGGACTCACCACGCATCCCGCGGCGTCGAGCACCTCGTCGGCGCGCACCTCGCGGCCCGTTTCGACCACCTGGACGATGCGATCGCCGTCGATCAGAACGTCGGCCGTACGGCCTTGGTCATCGGTGGACGTGGAATCGATGATGCGACCACCGCGTATCAACAGGCTCACGATGCGACCTCCTGACCACCGAGCACGTCGAACAGCACCGCCATGCGCACCGAGACTCCGCTCGCGACCTGATTGGTCACGAGACTGCGCGGCAACTCGGACGGGTCGATCATCATCTCCACTCCCCTGTTCATCGGACCCGGGTGCATGACCACGGCCCCGTCCTTCATGCGGGCGGCTCGAACGGCATCGAGTCCGAATCGAGTCGAATACTCACCGAGGTGCGGGACCAATGCCTCGTTCATGCGCTCCCGTTGCATACGCAGCATGTAGAGCACGTCGGAATCGCCAATGACCGAATCGAGGTCGTCGGTGATCTCGACTCCCCACGGTGAAGCGTCGGGCGGCATCAACGTGCGCGGACCGACCAGTCGTACCGTGGCGCCGAGGGCCGTGAACGCTTCGATGTCGCTGCGCGCAACCCGACTGTGGCGAACGTCGCCCACGATCGTGATGGCGAGACCGCGCAGACACTGGGGTGCCGGCTCGATGCCGAACGCGCCGGTGATCGAGTGGCAGTCGAGCAGAGCCTGCGTGGGGTGTTGGTGCCAACCATCGCCCGCGTTGACGATCGAGGCGTCGGTCCAGTTCTCCATCTGCCACGGAACACCACTCGACTTGTGTCTGACGACGAAGGCTGCGACTCCCATCGCACTCACGGTCTCGACCGTGTCACGCAGACTCTCACCCTTGTTCACACTCGACGTCGACACACTGAACGTCATGGTGTCGGCCGACAGTCGTCGGGCCGCCGTCTCGAACGAGATGCGCGTGCGCGTGGAGTCCTCGAAGAACAGACTGACCACGGTCTTGCCGACCAAGGCCGGAACCTTGGGTACCGGTCGGCGATTCACCTCGGCCATGTGCTCGGCCACTTTCAAGACGCGGACGATTCCGTCCACACCGAGCTCGTCGATACTGCGCACGTGCTTCATCGCGGCGCGACCTTCTTCAGCACGACGGCCTCGGGCGTGACCTGGATGTCTTCGTCGCGGCTGGTGGGAATGTTCTTGCCCACGTAGTCGGGTCGGATCGGCAACTCACGATGGCCGCGGTCGACCATCACGGCCAACTGCACCGACGCCGGGCGACCGTACTGATTCAGCGCGTCGAGGGCGGCGCGCACCGTTCGACCAGTGAAGAGAACGTCGTCGACCAGCACCACGCGCGAACCACTCAGATCGACGGGGATGTCGCTCACCGACACCGGCGTGACCGGCCTCAGGGCCAGATCATCGCGGAACAACGACACGTCGAGTCGGCCGAGAGGAATGGGTTGGCCGTCGATGCGTTGAATGGCATCGGCGATTCGTTCGGCCAACCACACGCCACCGCGCTGCAGGCCGACGATGACGACGCCCTCGGTACCGCGATTGCGTTCGAGGATCTCGTGCGCGATGCGAGTGACCGCTCGGGAAATGTCGTCGGATCGGAGGACGTGGGCAGGCTCGGTTGTGGCCCCGGCCGCGGCCGGCGTTGCTTCCATGTTGTCCTCCGTTCGAGCCTCACCGGACTCGTTTGACGGCCACATGGAAACTAGCAGTGGTGCCAGCGGGTCAGTGGCAGCGCGCGAGGATTTCTTGCAAGTCGTCGGGAAGTTCGACGGTGAAGGCCAGGATCTCGCCGGTGACGGGGTGGGCGAACGACAACGACCCCGCGTGCAGGAACGGCCGGTTCATGGCCATCGAGACGCGATGGCCTCCGTAGGCCGAATCGCCCACGACCGGATGGCCGGCCGCGGCCAAGTGGACGCGGATCTGGTGCGTACGACCGGTTTCGAGTTGGCAGGCCACCAGCGACACCTCGGGTTCGGTGAACTCGCCGATCACTTCGTAGTGCGTCCGTGCCGGTTTGCCGTTGGCCACCACGGCCATGCGCAATGGATCGCGTGGATCTCGCCCGATGGCGGCGTCGATGGTTCCGCGCGGCGCCGCGAAGTGTCCCCACGCGAGTGCCGTGTAATGCCGATCGACGTCGTGATCGGACAACGCTTCCACCAAGGCGTGGTACGCCTCGTCGGAACGCGCGACCACGAGCAGGCCCGAGGTTCCGACGTCGAGTCGATGCACGATGCCCGGTCGAGTGGGGTTGCCAACCGAGGCGATTTCGGGAAACAGTGCGAGCAAACCGTTCACGAGCGTGCCCTCGCGATGGCCGGGAGCCGGATGCACCACGACTCCGGGTGCCTTGTTCACGACGATCACATGATCGTCGACATGAATCACTCGTACCGCCACGGACGAGTCGGCCCGGGGAAGCTCTTCGACCGGAATGGACGAGGTGTCGACCGTGACGCGTTGACCCTCGCTCAAGCGGACCTTGCCCGAGGTGACCACCGCACCGTCGACGGTGACTCCTCCACTCTCGACGGCGTGGCTGGCTTCCGATCGGCTGATCTCGGCCACCAAGGACACGATGCGGTCGAGCCGCTCGCCGGCCAGAGCGGCCGGAATGATCTCGTCGAACTCGTCGCTCATTCGTCGACTCCGTCGTTGGTTCGCCGAGACGCGAGCACGAAGCCGAGGATCATGAGACCACCGCCGACGTTGATGGCGATGTCGGCCACGTTGAAGATCGGAAACCACTGGAAGTCGATGAAGTCGACGACCGAGCCGTGCAGGATTCCGTCACCGCGGAACAGTCGATCGAGGATGTTGCCGAGCGCACCGCCGACGATCAGACCGGTCGCAACGGTGGACAGTCGGCTGTTTTCGTTGCGCAACGACACCAAGAGACCCACCACCACGATGGTGGCCACGACTCCGATGACCGGACCCCAACCCTGGCCCCGACCGAACGCCATGCCGGAGTTGAACGCCAGGTTGAACTGCAAGGTCCAGACGACCTCGATGATCCGGTCGTCGAGAGACGACAACGCCCACTGTTTGGTTCCCTGATCGAGGGCGACGACGACGGCCACGATGGCCAACGAGACCGCGAGCGCCCGACGGCCCGCGGCTGGATGACTCATCGGATGCCGCCGACCCTCTCGGATACCAGTTCGGTGGCCCACGGAATCGCTTCGAGGCGCTCACGCGGGATGGGCTTGGTGGAGACGACGCTGTATCCGTAGTCGCCCGATTCGATGCGCGCGAGGGCGGCGTCGATCTCGATGACGATCTGACGGTCTTGATCGGACAGCACCTTGGCGCGCTCACGCTCGACTGCGAGCGTGTCGCCGTCGCCACCTTCTTCGTCGAACTGATCGTCACCCATGCCAGCGGCTTCGATGAGGAGGTTGCGCTCGAACTCGAGTTGTTCGGCTTGGCCGAGGTACTCGGCTCGCTTGGCCACGAGCAACTGCCGTTGCGCCCGCAGGAACGCGAGGTCGAAATCCTTGTTGGAGACGATGCCGTCCTTGGAGATCGGCCGCTTGCCCGGTACCGGCGGCTTCACGAAGGGTTTGGGTGCCGGCGGCTTGGGCGGGGCCTTGGGCGGCTTGGGTGCCGGAGCGGCCACGACCTTCTTCGGTGCGATGGCCTGGGGTGCGATTTTGCTGAGTGCGACTTTGCTCGGCGCGGCTTTCTTGGGTTCCGGCTTCTTCGGCGCCGCTTTCTTCGCAACGGGCTTCTTGGGAGTCGGCTTCTTGGGTGCGGCTTTCTTGGGTTCCGGCTTCTTCGGCACGGCTTTCTTCGCAACGGGCTTCTTGGGTGCGGCCTTCTTGGGAGCCGGCTTCTTGGGCACTGCCTTCTTGGGAGTCGGCTTCTTGGGTGCGGCCTTCTTGGGTGCGGCCTTCTTGGGTGCGGCCTTCTTGGGTGCCGGCTTCTTGGGCGCCGGCTTCTTGGGCGCGGCTTTCTTCGCAGCGGGCTTCTTGGGGGCTGGCGTCTTCTTCGTGGTGGTGGCC
>VFZC01000021.1 GCA_016871355.1 Actinomycetota bacterium | reverse complement strand
CATCGTCGGGTCGACCACGCATCACGTCGCGATCGTCGAGCAGTGCGGCGATGGCGCAGGCGAGTGCGCGATCGTCTCGTGACGATTCGGCGATCATGTGGGCGAGCCGCGGATGCACCGGAATGTCGATGAGACGTCGTCCGCTGTCGGTGAGCCGACCGTCGTGATCGAGGGCGCCCAGCATGGTGAGCAGTTCGCGCGCTTGCTGCAGTGTGGCCGTCGGCGGTGCGTCGATGAACGACAGTTCGTCGAGTGGTGTTCCCCACGCGAGTGTTTCGAGAACGAATCCGCACAGATCGACCTGTGTGATCTCGGCCGCCAACTGTGCGCGACGAGTGCCGTGTTCGAGTTTGCTCCAACAGCGATATGCCACACCCGGGCCGAGTCGTCCGGCGCGGCCAGCCCGTTGATCGGCCGAGGCCCGTGAGGTGGGAATGGTGGTGAGTCGCGTCATGCCGGTGCGCGGGTCGTAGCGCGGTACGCGGGCCTCGCCGGCGTCGACCACCACACTCACTCCGTCGACGGTGAGGCTCGTTTCGGCGATGTCGGTCGACAACACCACGCGGCGGCGACCAGCCGGTGATGGCGCGAGAGCCCGATCTTGATCGGCGAGTGAGAGTGCACCGGCGAGTGGGTACACGTCGACGTGATCGGATGATTGCGCGAGGTGTGACTCGAGCATGTTTTGCACTCGTGAGATCTCGCCGATGCCGGGGAGGAATACCAACACGTCCCCGATGCATTCGCGCAGTGCGCGTTGCACGGTTTGGCTCACGGCATCGTCGAGTCGTTGCTGTTTGCCCGGCGGAGCCCACCGAACGTCCACGGGGAACTGTCGACCCTCACTCGTGATGACGGGCGTGTCGGTGCCCAGGAGGCGTGCGAACTTGTCGGCGTCGGCGGTGGCCGACATCGCGAGAACTTTCAGATCGGGCCGAAGGTTGCGTTGCGTGTCGAGGACGAGGGCGAGTCCGAGATCGGTGGGCAGGTTGCGTTCGTGCACTTCGTCGAAGATCACGAGTCCGACGCCGGGAAGTTCGGGATCGGATTGAAGTCGACGCGTGAGGATTCCTTCGGTGACCACCTGAATGCGTGTGTTCTTGCCGATGCGTCGTTCGTCGCGCGTTTGGTAGCCGACGAGTCCGCCCGGTTCGTCGTCGACGAGTGCCGAGAGTCGACGGGCGGCGGCGCGGGCAGCGAGCCGACGCGGTTCGAGCATCACGATCGTTCGACCGTCGAGCCAGGCTTCGTCGAGAAGTCGAAGCGGAACGAGCGTGGTCTTGCCGGCTCCCGGTGGTGCGACGAGAACGGCGGCCGAGCGAATGCTCAGTGCGTCACGGAGTTCGGCGACGATTCCTTCGACGGGAAGATCGGTCGGCGGAAGCGAGACGATGACTGCGCGGTGATCGGATCAGGCGGCCGGTGTGCCGTGGAACGAGACCGGGTCGCCGGGGGCCGGAATGGCCGGGACCGACCACGAGGTGACGTGAGCGATCTTCTTGGCGACGTTGCGCCAGGCCAGCGCGTCCCAACCTTCGGCGGCCGCGGGCACGGTGCCGTCGGACTGCAAGAACACGAATGCCGGCAGCGAGGTGAGACCGAGGCCCTTGACGACTGCGCGGTCGGGGTCGGCGAACACCAAGAACTCCTTGGCGAGCGGTCCGAGGAAGGCCTGGGCGTCGTCCTCGGATGCGGTGACGATGAAGTTCACGCGCACGGCGGCGCCGGCGAATCCGCGCAGGATGCGGGCGGCGGTTTCGAGGATCCAGGAGCTCTCGTTGGTGTAGGGGTCGAGGACGACCGAGGCCATGTGGAAGGTGGTGAGCCACTCGGCGAGGGGTCGGGGCTCGGCGCCCAGGGGATCGAGAGAGAGGGTGGGAGAGGGGGTCGACACCACGTGGGAAACGGTAGCGCACCTCCCCGTTCCCGTCTCATGTTCAGTCTCATGGGTGCGAAAACCCGGCAAATTTGCCGGTCTGGTTCCCCATGAATCTCAGCGCGTGCGGATGTCGCTCGTGTACCGATTGGTCGCCACGACATCACCGCACTGCAGCGTGAGGTCGAGAGTGATCGAGCCTTCCGAGTAGGGGGCGACCACGTCGAAGGTGCCGATTCGGCAGCACTCGTCGGCGCCGATGTCGCCTTCCCAGATCCACTGTCGCGATTCGCCGTTGGCGGTCACGATCGCCATCACCTGCGCATCTTCGAACGTGCGATGGAGATCACTCACCGCGTGGATGTCGATCGACAAACGCTGGCCCTGCTCCATCGACACCGGAAGTCGATCGGCAACGACGATGACCGGGCGACACGCGTCGGCCACGGCGTTGAAACCGAGTTTCGGATTGCGTTGATGATCGAGAACGCTCCACGACACCATCGGCATCGCATCGTTGAACGCGAAGAAACAGAAGCCACCCGTCGGCGAGTACTTGAGGCGACGGAGTGTCTCGATGTGATGCTTCAAGACCTCGGCTTGGTACACCTGGGTGGCCAGTCGCCATTCGTCGAACGTGGCGAAGGCGCGCGGCGGAACGTGGAGATCGAAGAGCTCCTTCTGCAATCCGTGTTCGCGCCGGAGGAAATCCCAATCGAGATTCGGCCAGGTGGACGCGTCGATGAAGTCGGCGACATCCGGAACGGCCTGCGCGCCGAACTCGCTCACGAAGCGCACGAGACGCGGCAATCGCACGGCGAACTCGGGAAGATCGCGCTCGTTGCCGTGGTACCAGCCGAAGTAGAGGTGACTGTCGGTGCCGTCGAGTTGCGGCAGATGCGGGAGCACGCCACTGTGCGCGATGACCGGGCGCGTTTCGTCGCTGCGTTCGAAAGCACGCTTCACCCAACGGTCGAGGATGCTTTTGTTCCAACTGGGCAACTGCTGGCCGGCCAAGAACGGCAGCGCCAACTTCTTCAGGTCGAAGGTGTCGCCGTCGCCCACGCTCAGTGTGAACGGTTCGTTGTGCGCGCACCACAGAGCGATCGATGGATGGTGGCCCAAAACGTTGACGGTTTCTTCGGCCTGGCGAACCGCCTGCCGCCGAATTTGTCGCGCGTAGCCCCACTGGAGCGGGAAGTCCTGCCACACCAGCATTCCCAACTCGTCGGCCGCCTCGTACAACTCGGGTCGCGACACGTGACCGTGCACGCGGACGAGATCGAGCCCGGCCTCGCGGGCCAACTCGATGTCGCGACGAAGATCGTCGGGGCTGGCCTCGCCGAGAGTCGCACGCGTGGGGGCGAGGTTCGTGCCTTTCACGAAGAGGCGTTCGCCATTGACCGAGAAAACCCACTCCTGCATGGTCACTTCGCGCAATCCCGTGCGGAGTGTGCGATCGTGGCTCACCGTCTGATCGACGATCACACGCATGGTCACGTCGACCAGTGGCTGGGGGCCCATCGACCAGGGCCACCACAGTTGCGGGTCGTCCAGATCGAACGTCCAGTCGATTTCGTTCGCCCCCGAAGCGAGGGTGCGCTCCTGTTCGTCGACTTTGTCGCCGTCGACGAGCGTGACGATCTTGACCGGGCGTTCGATGTCGCTGTCGAGGCGCGCGTGGAGTCGGAGATGGGCGCGCGATTCGTTGGCGTCGCGACACAGAACGTTCCAGGCGTCGATGCGAACCGGACCCGTGCGCTCGATGCGAACTCCGCGCCACAGGCCACCCGGATTGAACGACGGCGAGATGCAATCCCAGTGCTGGAAGACACCGGTGATGTTGCGCTTCGAACGCTTGTCGCGCTGGGGTGAACATGTCACGGCGATGGCAAGAGCGTGCTCGGTGTCGAGCTGAGACAACGCGGTCACGTCGTACGCGTGCGGAACGAAGTAACCCTCGGGGTCGCCGAGGTACGCGCCGTCGAGCCAGATGTCGGCTTGGTAGAAAGCGCCATCAAGGACGACGAAGCGACGCTCACCGGCCACTGGCTTCTCGGACGTGAAGTTGCGCCGATAGAGGAGGGGTCCGTCGGATGCGGCGAAATTCGGATTCGACTGCCAGTGCGATGGCACCGTGATGGTGGGCCAATCCTCGTCGTCGGTTTCGAGACCGACTCCCGTTCGCAAGACATCGTCGGATGCGGCGATCACGCGCCACTCGCCGTCGAGATCGTGCAGAGACCATGCGTGCGATCGTGAAACGGCCGTTGCGGGAGTTTCGGCCGTGGTCATTGGCCCAAACTAGTTGAGTTCGTGGCGCACCGACTGCCGGTGGAGCGGTCATCGGTCCCGGCTGAGAGACGGACGCGGTGGGGCGTTACTGTCGAGGCATGGCTCAACCTTCCGGACTTCCCACGACGATTCGCGAACTGCGGGCATCCGGATGGGTGTCGCGTTCCGTCAACGAGGAGATCCGGCTCAACGCCGTGAAGCGCATCTCGGCCGGAGAGCCGTTGTTCACGGGTGTGCTCGGTTACGAAGAGACCGTGATGCCGCAACTCGAGAATGCGCTGCTCGCCGGTCACGACGTGATCTTCCTCGGCGAACGTGGTCAGGCCAAGACGCGAATGATCCGCAGCCTCACCAATCTTCTCGACGAATGGATGCCCGTCGTCGCCGGCAGCGAGATCAACGACGATCCGTACAGCCCGGTGTCGCGTCATGCGCGCGATCTCGTGGCTCAGCACGGAGACGATGCGCCGATCGAGTGGGTGCATCGCGACGCTCGTTTCGGTGAGAAGTTGGCCACGCCCGATACGTCCATCGCCGACCTCATCGGCGAAGTCGATCCCATCAAGGTGGCCGAGGGTCGTTATCTCAGCGACGAACTCACGTTGCACTACGGACTCGTGCCACGTACCAATCGCGGCATCTTCGCCATCAACGAATTACCCGACTTGTCGGAGCGTATTCAGGTGGGTCTGCTCAACGTTCTCGAAGAGCGCGACGTTCAGATCCGTGGCTACAAGATTCGGTTGCCGCTCGACGTGCTGCTCGTCGCATCGGCCAACCCCGAGGACTACACCAATCGCGGTCGCATCATCACGCCGCTGAAGGATCGTTTCGGTAGTCAGATCCGTACGCACTATCCGCTCGATGCCGCCACGGAGGTGGAGATCGTGCGTCAGGAGGCGCGTCCGCCGTCCGTGGGCGATATCACCGTCGCCGTGCCGCCGTACCTCGAGTCGGTCGTGGCCACCTTCAGCCAGCTCGCGCGCAGTAACAGCCAGGTCAATCAGCGCAGTGGTGTGAGCGTTCGCTTGAGCGTGAGCAACTACGAAGTCATGGCGGCCAACGCGCTCCGTCGTGGTTTGCGACTGGGTGAAACGTACGTCGTGCCGCGCGTGTGCGATCTCGATGCCTTCGCGGCTGCGTCGGGCGGAAAGATCGAAGTGGAAGCTCTCGAAGACGGTCGTGAAGGCCAGGTGCTCCGCGAACTCGTGAAGGCAGCCGTGCTGACGGTGTATCGCGATGTGGTTCGCCCCGAGTTGGCGCGTGACGTGGTGACCGCCTTCGAAGAGGGAGCGATCGTCACGACGGGTGAAGACGTTCCGTCCGTGACGCAGGCGGCTCTGGCCGAGCAGATTCCGGCTCTCAAGCCGGTGCTCGACGGCTTGTTGAACGGCGACACCAGCGCGGCGGCCACGGCGGCGGCGGTGGAGTTCGTGCTCGAAGGGCTACACCTCTCGAAGCGTCTGAACAAGGACGCCAGCGCAGCCTCCGGCGGCACGTACCGCGCCCGCTAACCCCATCCCATCCCGCTAACCCCATCCCATCCCGCGAACCCATCCCATTGGGTGCGAAACCCCGGCATTTTTGCCGGTATTCCCACCCATGCGATCAGTGCACGTCCGTATGGGGAACCAGACCGGCAAAAATGCCGGGGTTTCGCACCCATTCAGGCGAGGCAGGCAAGAGGCAATGTGCAGTGAGCAGTGAGCACTTAGCGGTTGGTGGTGGCGCCGTCCACGGCCAGCGTCGCGCCACTCACGAAACTCGCGCGATCGCTGCACAACCACACCGCGGCCTCGGCCACTTCACTCGCCTCACCCAAGAACCCGCGCCCCACGCTGCGCCCCAACGTCTGCTCGATCGCCGGATCGCCGTTGATGTACGCCTCGATCGACGGCGTGCGCGTCGTGCCGGGCAGAACCGCATTCACTCGCACACCCTTGGCCGCGAACTCCTGAGCCGCGCACTTCGTGAGCCCGAGCACACCATGCTTGGCCGCCGTGTAGTGCGGCAATCCGGGCGCGCCCACGATGCCGGCACTCGACGATGCATTGACGATCACGCCGTATCCCTGCACCGCCATCACCACGAGTTCGTACTTCATGCACAAGAACACGCTCGTGAGGTTGATCGAGATCATTTGCTGCCACTCGTTCAACGTCAGATCGAGGAACGATCCGAACCGCCCGCTGATTCCGGCGTTGTTGAACGCGCAGTCGACGCGGCCGTACGCGTGCACCGTCGACAGAACCATCGCTTCCACGTCGGCCTCGGTCGTGAGATCGGCATCGAACGCCGTGGCCTCGCCACCGCGTTGACGGATCTCCTTCACCACCGACTCGGCGGCGCTCACGTCCTTGTCGACCACCATCACGGCCGCACCCTCGGATGCGAACAACCGCGCGGCCGCTTCGCCGATTCCTTGCGCCGCACCGGTGACGATCACGACCTTGCCCTCAACCAACCCCAGACGAAGAGGGAACGCGGCGCGCATCATCTCGCTCGTTTCTTCACCCACCAACGGAATTCCGAGGGGAGTGGGCTCGAGCGGACTCGGGGGATTGGAAGGCGTCTCGGCCACGAATCCCACCGTAGTTCTCAGCGGACCATCGAAAGTGCCTTCCTCGCCAACGGAGCGCTATGTCAGAATGCGGTGATGACCACGCGAATCGTCCTCGGAACGTGTCATCACGACTGTCCCGATTCGTGCGGATGGCAAGTGACCGTCGAAGACGGACGCGCGGTGTCGATGCGCGGCAATCCGGATCACCCGTATTCGCAGGGTGAACTCTGCCCGAAGGTCAATCGTTTCCTCGACCGCGTGTACAGCCCCGATCGCATCCTCACGCCGCTCATCCGCACCGGCGCCAAGGGAGACGCACAGTTCCGCGCCGCGTCGTGGGCCGAAGCGCTCGCCCTCGTGGCCGATCGCGTGGGCGAGATCGTGCGCGACTGGGGCGGCCAAGCGATCGTGCCGTGGGGTGACGCCGGAACCCAGGGTTCACTCATGATGAACTCGCTCGACCGGCGGTTCTTCGCCCGACTCGGATCGTCGATTCAAGTCGACTCTCTCTGCGGCGCGGCTGCTCTCAGCGGAACCGCCGCCGCCCTCGGATCACCCCTCACGTGCGATCCACTCGACGTGCGATACGCCGATCTCGTCTTCTTGTGGGGAACCAACACGCGTCTCACCAATCGTCACCTCTGGCCCTTCATCGAAGAAGCGCGAGCCAAGGGTGCGCGCGTGATCGTGATCGACCCGGTGCGCACCATCACCGCCGACGCGGCCGATCAGTTCGTTCAGCCTCTGCCCGGAACCGACGTGGCCCTCATGCTCGCCATGATGCACGTGCTCATTCGCGACGATCTGGTCGATCACGACTACGTGCAACGCCACACCACCGGCTTCGACGAGCTGGCCCGGCACGTGGCCGATTGGACCCCGGCCCGTGCTGCGGCGGTGTGCGGGATCGATGCCCACATCATCGAACAACTGGCGCGCGACTACGGCAACACGCCCAAGGCGTTCATCCGCACGTTGATCGGAGCCGAGCACCGCGAGCACGGGGCCCAGTTCTTCCGCACACTCGTGTGCCTCCCCACGCTCACCGGAGGGTGGAAGCACAAAGGCGGCGGCTTCTCGCGCAGTGTCGGGTCGTACAACAACGCGTTCCTCGACGACGACTCGTTCAGCGCACCGCATCTCGCCGCCGGTAAACCCCGTCGGCCGATCAGCATGAATCAAATCGGTCGCGCGCTCACCGACCCGACACTCGACCCGCCCGTCAAGGCCCTCTTCGTCTACAACGGCAATCCGGTCGCCACCGCACCCGAGGCCGCCACCATCGCTCGCGGCCTCCAGCGCGACGATCTGTTCACCGTGGTGTCCGAGCAGTTCATGACCGACACCGCGCGTTTCGCCGACGTGATCTTCCCGGCCACCACACAAATCGAACAGAACGACGTGGTCACCGCGTGGGGTCATCTCCACTTGGGTTTCAACCACCAAGCCATCGAGCCGGTGGGCGAGAGCGTGCCCAACACCGAGTTGTGGCGGCGCCTCGCCCGCGCGATGGGCTTCACCGAACCCGAATTGTTCGAGTCCGACGAGTCACTGCTCACGAAGTATCTGGCCGACGTCGATGCCGAGGCGTTGCGTCGCGACGCGGTGATCCACCTTCCGTTGCCCGACGATCTGCGCCCCTACGCCGACGGCGGATTCGCCACACCGTCAGGTCGGTTCGAATTTGCCAGCGCGCATCTCGAGGCCCAAGGTCATGGTCGTTTGCCCGAATACCGTCAGCCGATCGAGGGTCCGGGCGGGCCGGCCAGTGCGAAGTATCCGCTCGTCCTCATGTCGCCCAAGATCCACCAGCGATTCCTCAACTCGTCGTACTCGCACCTCGATGCGCACGCGAACCCCGAGGGCGAGATGTATTGCGAGCTCACCACGACCGATGCCGCGGCCCGCGGAATCGCCGACGGCGATCGTGTGCGTGTGTTCAACGACCGCGATTCCATCGACGTGGTGGCCCGAGTGACGGCTAGGCCGCGCACGCGTGACGGCATGACGATCGTGCCCTTCGGCTGGACGTGGTCGCGCACTCGCGATCGCAAGACGGTCAACGTTCTCACCAACGACACGCTCACCGACTGGGGTGGCGGTGTGGCGTACTACGACACGCTCGTTCAGGTCGAGCGGGTCAGCTGATCACGAACGTTCGTCGCGCAGAGCCGAGCGCCGCACCTTGCCTGCGTCGTCGCGAACCGGTTCACGTGTGAATTCGAACGTGCGCGGGATCTTGTAACGCACCAGTCGATCGGCCAAGAACGTGCGCATGTCGTCGTCGCTCACCTCGGTCGACACTTGAACGACCGCGTGCAGTCGACTGCCCAGATCTTCGTCAGGGATTCCGATGACGGCCGACGACACCACACTCGGATGTTCCGACAACGCGTTCTCGATTTCGGCCGGATAGATGTTGGCACCGCCCGACAGGATCATGTCCTTGCGTCGATCGGTGAGATACACGTAGCCCTCGGTGTCGATCCAACCCATGTCACCGAGGCTCTCCCAACCATCGGGCGTTCGCCGCGCCTCGGCCCCGAGGTATTGATACGTCGTCTTGGTGTTGCGCATGAAGATCTCGCCCTCGGTACCGGGCGGCAGTTCTTCGAGCGTGTCGGGATCGAACACCCTCATCTCACCACCGATGCAACGACCGACCGACCCGCGATGGGCGAGCCATTCGTCGCCGCGGATCACCGTGACGGCCTGCGCTTCGGTGCCGGCGTACAACTCGAAGATCTTCTCGCCACCGAGCCAGTGGCACCATTCCTCTTTGAGCCAGGCCGGACACGGTGCAGCCATGTGCCAGAGCACCTGCAACGTGGAGAGTTCGTACCGATGGCGAACGTCGTCGGGCAGACGTGAGATGCGCGACATCATCGTTGGCACCATCAAGATCCAATCGACTCCGTACGTCTCGATCGCGGCCAGAGTCGCCTCGGCGTCGAAGTGTTCGAGCAACACCACATGATTGCCATGGAAGATCGCTTGAGCGCCGAACGAGAACGGAGCGTTGTGATACAGCGGTCCGGGGATGCACACCACTCCGTCACGACGTTGACCGAGTGACGGCATCTCGGTGAGCACCGTGCCCGGATCGCCCGACACGATGAGCTTGGGCCGACCGGTCGAACCGCCCGACGTGGGAGCCTTCCACGACGGCGAAACTGCATCGGGAAGGGGTGCGTCGCTCGTGTCAGCGAGCGGGGTGAAACCGATGGGAACCGTGCGCCGAGTCGGATGCGCGGCTGGTTCGGCGCCCACCACCAGAGCCGAGTCGGCCAACTCGACGATGGCTTGGCGTTCGCGATCGGGCAGGCGGTAACTCACCGGTTGCGGAATCGCCCCGAGCTTCCAGACCGCGGCGCACGCGAGATAGAACTCCACCGAATTGGGCAGCGCCACCGTGACGTACCGTCCGTGCTCCACACCGAGGTCGGAGTACACGCGCGCCAACTGATTCGAACGCCGATCGAACTCGCGTCGCGTGAGCACGTGGTCGCCGCACGTGACACACGGGCGATCGGGGTCGGCCTCGGCGTTGGCGGCCAGGGCCTGAGAAATGGAGATCACGGGCATGGCGCCATCATGCCCGATCGTTCACGTCGACGACGCAGTGATCCCCGGGTGTCCGCTCATCTCGATGAAGATGGCCGAGCACGTGGCGATGAGCGGAGCATCGGGTCGATCTTCGCGCAACTCTGACTCGACGAAGAGTTTGCGTCCGTCTTGGCGATCGAGGCGAGCCGCGATCACGAGCGGTGTGTGCATGGGCACGCCGGCCGAATAACGAATGGAGAGTTGGCCGGTGTACGCCACCACTTGGTGCATGTTGATCACGAAACCGAGCGCGTCATCGAACGCCAGCGCGATCACACCGCCGTGGCCTCGTTGCGGCGGACCTTCGTGCGCGGCGTCGAAACGGAAGCGAGCCTCGATGCCCTGGCCGGCGCGGGTGACCACCATGTCGAGACCGAGGGGGCTGCCCGGACCCGAACCGGGTCGTCCGATGTGACTCGGAAGTACGCCGCCTTCGGGGATCTCGAGTTTGAGCGACTGGCCGTACATCGACAAGTCACGAACACGGCGGGGCGCCGACTCGAGCCGCGCGATGGCGTTCTCGATCTCGTTCGTGACGGCCTCCATGTCGGCCAGGCTCGACTCGCGGCCGATCACCGCGTGCGACAAGCGCCGCGTCGCTTGGCCGAGCCGAACGCGCGCGGCGTCGTACTCGGGATCGACTCCTTCGGGGGTGGACATTCCGTCGAGTTTGTCGTGTCGGCCGACGGTCCGACGATTCCGACACCTTCGCGACAATGCGTCATCGGTCTAACCTCGGCTCATGGACGTCGTCTGGACCGATTTGCACCGACTGCACAGCCCGCAGCACGAAATCAACATGGGACAACCGATTCCCACCTACGAAAAGCCGAGTCGGGCCGAGACGATTCGCGAGCAATTGGCCACCGATTCGTCGTTCCGTTTCGTCGATCGTCGCGAGTACGGCATCGAACCCATCGAAGCCGTGCACCACGCCGGACTCATCGCGTTCCTCGAAACCGCCTGGGCCGAACTCAACGCGCGTACGGGTCGTACCGAGTTCTTCCCCGAAGCGATGCTCCATCCGGGTCTACGCGCGGGTATGGGAAATCCGCCATTGCCCACCAACGCGGTCTCGGGTCTCGGTTACTGGTGTTACGAAACCGCCACCCCGCTCGCCGAAGGCACCTACACCGCCGCCCGCGCATCGGTCGACGTGGCCCTCACCGCGGCGCAGATCGTTCTCGACGGCGCGTCGTCGTCGTACGGGCTGTGTCGTCCGCCCGGCCACCACGCCGCGGCCGATGTGTTCGGCGGTTTCTGCTTCTTCAACAACGCGGCGATCGTCGCGCATCACATCGCATCCACCACGGGATCGAAAGTCACCGTTCTCGACGTCGACTACCACCACGGCAACGGCACGCAGCAGATCTTCTACGAACGTGACGACGTTCAGTTCGTGTCGCTGCACGGCGATCCCGATCGCGCATACCCGTGGTACATCGGTTACGAAGAAGAGACCGGCGTCGGGGCGGGTCGCGGCTCGACCGTCAACGTGCCGCTCCCGGCTGAGACGGAAGACGACGTGTACGTCGTGCGATTGGCCGACGTGGCCGCCAAGATCGCCGTGTTCAAGCCATCGGTCGTGGTGGTGTCACTCGGTGTCGACACGTACTGGAACGACCCGATCTCCGATCTCGCGCTCACCACCGACGGCTACCGCCGCTGTGGCGAGGTCGTGAAGTCGCTCGGCATCCCGACCGTCGTGCTGCAAGAGGGCGGTTACGACATCGAAGCCATCGGCCGCAACGTGCACGCCTGGTTGTCAGGTCTGCAGGGGTAAGAGTTCGCCGGCTGCCTCGCCGAGGTGGTCGACCCACGCTTCGGGTGACGGCGGTTCCACGATCGGAATCGCCACGAATTTCGAGAAACCCGCGTCGACGAATCGACCGATGGTGTCGCGCAACGCCGCCCAGCCTTGCGGAACCAATGCACTCACGTCGTCGAGATCGGGACGGCGCGCCGACAGGCCGGCGCGCAAGGCGTCGGGCAGCGGGCCGAGTGTGTACGGAATGAGCGCGCCGAAGTGTTCGGGATCGATCGTGCGATCGTGTTGAGCCGCCACGTCCTCGACGACCTTGCGACCCTCGGCCACGTCGTCGGGAGTCACGAAACTCGGAAGCCAACCGTCGGCCAGTCGGCCGACTCGCTTGAGTTCGCTCGGGGCGATTCCGCCCAGCCACACGTCGGGTGGTGTCTGCACGGGCTTGGGCAACACGCGCAGGTCGTCGTAGTGGAAGAAGGTGCCGTGGTGCGTCACACTCGGTTCGAGCCAGCACTTGCGCATCACGGTCAAGGCTTCGTCGAAACGCTTCGCACGTTCATCGCGAGCCACGCCGAACGCCTGTTGTTCGTGTGGGTCGGCCACGCCGAGACCGAACGCCGGAAGGAGCCGTCCGCCCGAGAGTCGATCGAGAGTGGCCAGCTCCTTGGCCAGCACCACCGGATTACGACCCGGCAGCACCATCACGCTCATTCCGAACTTCAAGCGCGTGGTTCGTCCGGCCGCGAACGACATGGCCACGAGCGGATCGGGAGCCTCGCCACCGATGCGTTCGCTCAACCACAAACTGTCGAACCGCAACGACTCGAGGGCATCGACCACGGTGGCGAAACCGGCGTCGTTCAGCGACGTGCGCACACCGAATCCGTAACCGACACGAATCTTCATGATCGGCGGGCGAGTTCTTCGAGGATGTCGGCGGTCTCGCGAGTCATCGACGTGAATGGCGAGTGGTCGGTGTCGAGTTCGATCGTGCGAGTGCAACGCGCGGCCAGGAGGCGTTGGTGCTCGGGATGCACCGAGTCGTCGCGAGTGCACAACACGTACGTCGAGGCGATGTGGTCGCGTCCGTTTCCGGTGGCCGGCTGGGTGACGGTCGACATCGGCTGCGGTGACAGCCGGGCCAACGACGACGTGATCGTGGCCTCGTCGCAACAGTTGTAGAGAGCGGGCCCGGCCAACACCGGGTCGAGAACCGAGGTGCCATCGGGCTTGGCCACCATCGCCGGACCGAGTCCCACGTCGTGACGCGGGAACGAGCCCAACGCACTCATGACCGACTCGCCCGAGTTCAGAGCGAACGCCGCCACGTACACCAGATGGCTGGCCAGGGGAGTGCGGTGGCTGGCTTCGGTGATCACGGCACCGCCGTAACTGTGGCCCACCAACACCGGATCGTTCACGCCGCGATCGCGCAACATCGTGAGAACGTTCGACACTTCGGCGGCGTCGCCGTAGAGGTCGGAGAGCGGAGCGGTGGACGCACCGTGTCCGGGGAGGTCGATGGCCAGACTCGGAACGCCGCGTCGTTCGAGCTCGGCTTGGAGCGAGGCCCAGCACCATGCACCGTGCCAGGCGCCATGAACGAGCACCACGTGTCGAACTGTCATGGCGCGATGGTGTCACCCCGCGCGGGGTCGGACCGAATCAGATGACGGTCAGCGACGAGCCGGCAGCGACGTGTTGACCCAACTGGCGGCGAAACCCACGGCCAGGGTGCCCAGAACGAGCGAGCCGTCGGAGACGTCGGTGGTGGCCGAAAGCACCACGGCGGTGGCGGCGGCCACAACGCTGAGGACGAGGGCCAGAACGCGCGTGTGCACGCGGCGCACGAGGTCGAGGCGCAGGGGGCGGATCTCTCGGTTGCGGTCGATGGGGTGAAGAGTCAGCATGTCAATCGCCTCGTGGAACTGATGATGCCAGCGCGGTGTGACGACTCGTACGGATTGTCATCGAATTGGAGTCGTCGTCACACAATCGGAACAATCCGGCCGGCCACTCGTAACCTGCGCGTCATGACTGCGTCGACTTCCCACACCCAACAACCTCTCGACGTCTTTCGACTCGACGGACGCGTGGCCATCGTGACGGGCGCTTCGGCGGGCCTCGGTGCGCACTTCGCTCGAGTTCTGCACGCGGCTGGCGCCAAGGTGTCGGTGGCGGCCCGCCGAGTCGAGCGTCTCGAGTCGCTCGTGGCCGAACTGCCCGGCGCCATCGCCATTGGCGCCGATGTGAGTTCACCGGACGACCGCGAGCGACTGGTGGCCGAGACCGCCGAGCGCCTCGGGCCGCCCAAGATCCTCGTCAACAACGCTGGTATCGGGCACAAGGTCGCGGTCGAGGACGAAGACCTCGAGACGTTCCGCGAAACCATGGAAGTGAACGTGACCGCCCTCTGGCACCTGTCGAAGTTGGCGGCGCCGCACATGATCGCCAACGGTGGCGGCAACATCGTCAACATCGCGTCGATGTACGGGATCGTGGGGGCCGCGCCGGTGAAGCAGGCGCACTACTGCGCTTCGAAGGGTGCCGTCATCAACCTCACGCGCGAACTCGCGTTGCAGTGGGCGCGCAAGGGCATTCGCGTGAACGCGTTGTGCCCGGGCTGGTTCCCGACCGAGATGACCGTGGCCATGGAAGAGGAAGCGAGCATGGCGTACGTGCGTCAGATGTCGCCGCTGCCGCGCCTCGGTGAACTCGACGAGCTCAACGGTGCGCTGTTGCTGCTCGCATCCGACGCGGCGTCGTTCATGGTCGGCCAAACCGTGGTGGTCGACGGCGGTTGGACCGCGCGTTGATCCTGCACCTCGCGGTTCGATCCGACTGGGAAGCCGCACGAGCGAGCGGGTCGTACCCGTGGTCCACGCGCGGGCGCACCGTCGAACAAGAGGGCTACGTTCACTGCAGCCACGAACATCAGTGGCGTGGAGTCCGCGATCGCTTCTACGCCGATCTCGCCGACGACCAACTCGTTCTGCTCGTGGTGGACGAGAGCAGGTTGTCGTCGCCGGTCGTGGTCGAGCAGACCGGCGGTGCGCCCGACGCGTTTCCGCACATCTACTGTCCGCTGGAAATCGCTGCCGTGGTGGAAGAGCGCGCTGTCACGCGCGATTGATCATCCGTCGATCAGGTTCAGATCGCGGGTGTGAGGTGCGCCCACGGTGAGGCCGCTTCGAGTAGCGACGCCAACCTGATGAGAACGTCTTCGCGACCGTAAGCCGCAACCAGCTGGATGCCCACCGGGAGTCCCTCGGGTGTGCGATGCAGCGGAAGACTGATGGCCGGCTGGCCACTCTGGTTGAACTGACCCGTGAACGTGACCCATTCGCCGGCGCGTGCGAGCGGAGCCATCGGGCGATTCGGATCGTTGACGATCGTGCCCACCTTCAGGGCCGGCTCGGACAGCGTGGGTGTGACGAGGATGTCCCAGCCGTCGGCCCACCACTGCTGCATCCGGCGGCGATACGCGGACGTACCGGCCAGGACCGCAGCGTAATCGACGCCCGACACCTTCTCGGCGAACTTCGCCTGGGCCCAATTCATGAGCTCGACGTCGTCGATCGTGATCTCACGACCGAGAGTGTCCGCGAAGCGACGCAGCGACATGCCCATGTTGGTGCTCCACATCGCGGCGAACGTGGTCGTCTGGGATGCATCAGTCAACACCTCGGGCCACGTCGCTTCCACGTGGTGACCGAGCGACTCGAGCAGTGCGCCCACGGCGTTCACGCCCTTGGTGCATTCCTGGTGCACGGCGAGACCACGCGGACTGTGATCGAGGATTCCGATACGTAGGCGACCGGCGGGCGCGCCGACTTCGTCGACGTAGGGCCGAGCGGGCGGTGGTGCGATGACGGTGTCACCCACGCCGGGGCCGTGCACGGCGTCGAGCAAACGAGCGGTGTCGCGTACGGATCGGCTCACGCACAGTTCGACACCGAGTCCGCTCTCGTCACGGAACGGCGCCATCGTGATCCGACCTTGTGACGGCTTGAGACCGACCAAGCCACAACACGCGGCCGGAATGCGAATGGATCCGCCACCGTCACTCGCGTGCGCGATGGGCACCATGCCAGCGGCAACCGCGGCGGCGGCACCGCCACTCGATCCACCTGACGTGCGCGTGGTGTCCCACGGGTTGCGTGTGGGGCCCCACGCTTCGGGTTCGGTCACCGGAACGCTGCCGAGTTCGGGGCTGTTCGAACGACCGAGCGACACGAGTCCGGCCGCCTTGAAGCGGCTCACGAGCGTGGTGTCGGTGGGGGCGATGTAATCGGCCGCCTTGAACGCCTTGTTGCCGTGGCTGATCGGAAGGCCGGCCTCGGTGGCGTGCAGGTCCTTGATGAGATACGGAACACCGCGGAACGGCCCGGTCGGCAGTGCCGGATCACTCGCCGTCCGTCGCGCGTGGTCGTACCAGCGATACGTGACCGCGTTGAGTGCACCATCGAATCGTTCGATGCGTTCGGCCGCGGCCTCCACGAGTTCGAGCGGTGATACGTCTCGGCGTGCGACCATCTCGGCCTGAGCGGTGGCGTCGAGCCAGCGGGTGTCATCCGACAGTGAAGTCATGGGCCTGTCTTATCAGGGCCGTGAGCGTGCGGGAACAACGGCTCGGTTCTCACTAAGGTGATCACTCGTGCCCGAGGCCGCCTCATTCACCGATCCCGCTCGGAGCAATCGCGCCCTGTTGCGACACGCATCGGTCCGGCGCGTGCTCGGGTCGAGTGTCTGTGTGAACGTGGGTGTGATGCTGCAGGCCACGGCACTCGGCAAGCAGGTGTACGACATCACCGGTCGCGAACTCGACATCGGCCTGCTCGGCCTGGCCGAATTCCTGCCGGCCGCGTTACTGGTTCTCGTGACCGGATCGGTGGCCGACCGCTTCAATCGCAAGATCGTCGGATCGCTCGCGGTCACCGGCGAGTTGATCTGCTCGATCGCCTTGGCTTTGTACGCGATGTCTGAGCCGACGGCCGTGTGGCCGCTCTTCGTCATCGCGGTCGGCTTCGGTGGGTGTCGCGCCTTCGCCGCACCGTCCATCCGTTCGATTCCGCCGATGGTCGCACCGGACGGAACGTTGCCACGTGTGATCGCGTTGTACTCGGCCACCTGGACCGGGGCCGCCATCGTCGGCCCGGCGGCGAGTGGTTTCTTGTACGCCGTCGATCCGTCGTTGTCGTACTGGGCGGCGGCCGCGCTCATCGTGCTCGGAATCTGGCAGTTGGCGCGCGTGACGTTCTTGCGTCAACCCGATCCGCCGGCTCCCGACTCGAAGGTCACGTTGAGTTCGGCCTTCGAAGGACTCCGCTTCATTCGTCGCACGCCCATCTTGTTGGCGGCCATCTCGCTCGATCTCTTCGCCGTGTTGTTCGGTGGTGCGGTGGCTCTGTTGCCGGCCATCGCCGAAGACCGTCTCGGGGTGGGTGACGTGGCGTACGGCTGGTTACGCGCGGCCCCCGGCATCGGCGCCGCCATCATGGCGATCTTGCTTGCCTCGCGTCCCGTCACACGTCGCATCGGCAACGTGTTGCTCGTGGCCGTTGGTGTGTTCGGCGTCGCCACCGTGTTCCTCGGAATCACCACCAGTTACGTGGTGGCCTTCGCCTGTTTGGTGATCCTCGCCGGGGCCGACATGGTGAGCGTGTTCATCCGCAGCACGTTGGTTCCGCTCGTCACCCCCGACGACAAGCGCGGGCGCGTGATGGCTGTCGAAAACGTGTTCATCGGCGCGAGTAACGAACTCGGCGCCTTCGAGAGCGGTGTGGCGGCGCAGGCTTTCGGCACACAGGCGGCCGTGATCGGCGGAGGAGTGGCCACGCTCGGTGTGGTTGCCGCGTACTCGGTGGCATTCCCGGCCCTGCGCCGAGTGAATCGGTTCGAAGAACTCGATTCGGACGCTACGCCCTGACGGCGAGCCACACGATCAACGGCACCACGATCCACGAAAGCACGAGAAGCACGATCGCGTAGGCCGCGAAGTTGTAGCTCTCGTCGCGCGGTGGTTTACCGGCGGCGCCGATCGTCTCCCACAGCGCGCGCATCGGCTGATCGGTCGACAATTTGATGCGGCGCCGGGCCACGCTCGCGCTGTAGAGCGCGACCCACGACAACGACGCCAACACCACGAACAGAACGACGCCGAGCACGATCACGCCCGCAGAGGTGTCGAGGGCCGCGCGAGCCGCGCTCTGCAGGCCACTCACCGCCGACGTGAGCACGGCACCTCCGAGCAGAAACGTGGGGAGTCCGAGTGCTTTGGCGTTCATGCCCGCTTGCACGCGTCGCATGTCGAGCCGTGATCGCCGCAACATCGAGTGCTCCGGAGTTCCCCACGGCGAGTTGGCCTCGCGTCGTTCGTACAGGCCGGCCACACGTCCGGCCAGTCGGTTGATGTGGCTGCGCACGATCCAGCGCGTGACCTGTTGAACCAGCCACTGGGCGATCGGCTTCAGTGGTCCGAGGCGGCGCATCTCGGCCGGTCGGGCGCCGTTGCGATCGAGAACTTCGAGACCGCGAACCATCATGCGGTGGGCCTCTTCGAAACGATCGGGTCGATGCAGGGGGCGAACGGCCGACAACTCGGCCACCATTTCCTTCTCCACTGTGCCCTTGCCGCCGATCTGGGTGAGCAGGACGTCTTTTTCTTCGTCGGTGTCGGCTCGTAGCACACGGAGGGCGTCGAGGCGATCGAGCAGGAGTTCGGCGGCCGTCTCGATCGCGGGTTCGTTCGACGTGTCGTTCCTGTGTTCGCCGGTTGCTCCGCTCACGATTCGGAAAATAGTCGGTGTCGGGCGGATTCGCAGACGGGTCGTTACCGTAGGGGGAGTGAAGGGTCAGTTCGTCAAGAAGTTCTTCGCCGAGTTCCGCGAGTTCATCAACAAGGGGAACCTGGTCGCGATCGCGATCGGCTTCGTGATGGGTTCGGCGTTCACGGGCCTGGTCACGGCCCTGGTCGAGAACGTGATCATGCCGGCGGTGGCCATCCCCTTCGGGAAGCCCAACTTCGACGACGTGCTCATTCTCACCATCAACGACGCCGAGATTCGCTTCGGTGCGTTCCTGACGGTGGCCGTGACATTTCTTTCGATCGCTTTCGTCCTTTTCACCGTCTTGAAGATCTACAACCGGGCCACCGGGGACGAAGCCGTGGCCCCGCCGTCCGAGATCGGCCTGCTCATCGAGATCCGCGACGAGTTGCGTGCGCAGCGGCCCACCAACGGGTGATCGTGCGTCGCGCCTTCGTGTTGTTGGTTGCACTCACGGCGACCGCTTGTTCGTCCGGATCGTCGACGCCCGCGGTCACGTCGACCGTGCCGGCCACCATCGCCGGCGTGGGTTCGTTGCCGCCTATCGGTCTGTATCTCGAAACTCTGGGTGGGGCTCCGTCCACGTTCCCCGACGGTCAACGGGTTCCCGTCCAGCAGTCCACCGTCGGTGAAGCGGCGACTGGTCCGCGCGTGTTGATGATCGGCGATTCGATCCTCGCGATGGTGTCGCGCCGGTTCACGAATGCGGCCTGTCAGTCGATCGTGCCCCTCGGCTGGCAGATGTCGATCGAGGCCGAGATCGGTCGCGGCATCACGTTCGCACCCACGGTTCTCGACGCCAAGGATGCCGATCAGTGGGACGCGTTCGTGTTGTTCCTGGGCACCAACTACTCGGGCAACCGCCCCGAATTCAAGCGCGTGCTCGGTCAGGTGCTGGACGAGATGTCACCGCGTCCGGTCGTGCTCTTCACCACCAGCGAATTCCGGCCCACTCAGCGTGACGTGAACTCGGTGATCGAGAACGAAGTGCTCACGCGCGAGAACGTGTGGTTCGTCGACTGGCGCGCCATCTCGAAGGCGCCGGGTGTTCTTGCGGGCGACGGCATCCATCCGTCCGATGACGGCAACGACTTCTTGGTGGAGAAGATCACCCAGGTTCTCGGTCGCGCTCCCGGTGACGAGAAGGGCGCTTGTTTGCCCTCCGACTTCAAGGACGACGAAGAAGCACCCGACGCCATCCGAGACATCGTCGACGACGGCGCCGCCGACGATGCGACCGACGACACGGGCGTCCCGAAGTCGTCGTCCACCACACCGCGAACTCCGGGAGATTCGACGCCGTAGCGAGTTGTCGCATCGTCGTCGATCCCACACACTGATTCCGTGCTCCAGGTCCAGTCGCTTCACGTCGAGATCGGTGGTCGTCTCGTCGTCGAGGACGCCACTTTCACGGTGATGGCCAAGGACAAGGTCGGTCTGGTGGGCCGTAACGGCGCGGGCAAGACGAGTCTGTTCAAGGTGCTGGGCGGGGAGAACGAACCCACGCACGGCAAGATCGTCCGCAAGGGCGGATTCGGATACCTGCCGCAGGATCCGCGCATCGCGGGCGTGTTCGACGGGCGCACCGCCATCTCGCACGTTCTCTCGGGTCGCAACATCGACGACGATCTTGCACGCCTCGAAAAGTTGCGCGTCGCCATGGAAGCCGACGCCACCGAACGCAACGTGTCGCGCTACAGCCGGGCCGAGGACGAGTTCGCGCTCAAGGGTGGTTACGCCGCCGAGAGCGAAGCGCGGGCCATCGCCGCGGGCCTCGGTCTCACCCAGTCACGACTCGATCTTCCGGTGGGTGTGCTGTCGGGGGGCGAACGTCGACGCGTCGAACTGGCACGCATCCTCTTCGCCGGCAGCGATGCGTTACTCCTCGACGAGCCCACCAACCACCTCGACGTCGACGCCAAGACGTGGCTGCTCGAATTCCTGCGCTCGTATCGCGGTGCACTCCTCGTGATCAGCCACGACCTCGACCTTCTCGACGAGGCGATCACACGTGTTCTGCACCTCGATCGCCCGGCCGAGGATTCGATGGGGCATCTGGTGGAGTACCGCGGCACGTACACGCAGTACCGCAAGGCCCGCGCCAACGACGAAGAGCGGCTGGCGAAGAAGGCCGCTCTGCAAGCCAAGGAAATTCAACGACTGCAAACCGTCGTCGATCGCTTCGGCGCCAAGGCGACCAAAGCGGCGATGGCCCACTCCATCGAGAAGCGCATCGATCGGCTCGAAGCCGATCGTGTGGTTGGGCCGTCAGCCACCAAGACGATCACCGTCCGTTTCCCCGATCCGCCGCCGAGTGGTGAAACCATCGTCGTCGCCGAGCGCCTGTGCAAGGCGTACGGCGGGCCGCCGGTGTTCGAAGACGTGTCGTTCGACATTGGTCGTGGCGAACGCCTCCTCGTTCTCGGATTGAATGGTGCCGGCAAGACCAGTCTGTTGCGCATCCTGGCCGGCGAGAGCACGGCCGACCTGGGCGACTTCCGATTCGGGCACAACGTGCACGTCGGCTACTACGCCCAGGAGCACGACAACCTCGACACCAACGCGTCACTTCTCGACAACATCCGCCGTGAGGTGCCACCCGGAGTCCAGTTGACCGAGACACAACTGCGTGGCCTACTCGGCATGTTCGGATTGTCGGGCGAGAAGGTGTTCCAGCGGTCGGGCACTCTCTCGGGTGGTGAGAAGACCAAGTTGGCACTCGCCATGCTCATGGTCGGTCGCAACAACGTTCTCCTCCTCGACGAGCCCACCAACAACCTCGACCCGCCCAGCCGCGAGGCGGTGGCCGATTCGCTCGCGTCGTGGAAGGGTTCGATCATCTTCGTGAGCCACGACGTCGAATTCGTCGAACGTCTCGACCCCACCAAAGTTCTCCTGATGCCCGATGGTCAGGTCGACTACTTCGGAGCCGATTGGCTCGACCTCGTGAGCCTGGCCTGACGACTCGGAAGGTTTCGGTGCACGGCGCGCAGTCACCTGCGGCTACGGTGCCCCACATGCGAGTAGGAATCTTCGGCGGAGCCGCCAACGACGGATCGATCGATGCCATGGTGGCCGAGGCCAGGCGGGCCGAAGCCGATGGCTTCCACAGTTACTGGGCGCCGCAGATCTTCGGCCACGACGCACTCACCGCTCTGGCGGTGGTGGGTCGCGAAGTGCCGCGTATCGAACTCGGCACGAGCGTGGTTCCGACCTACCCGCGCCATCCGATGATGATGGCGCAGCAGGCCCTCACCGTGAACGCGATCACCAGCGGTCGGCTGTGTCTCGGTATCGGCTTGAGCCACAAGGTCGTGGTCGAGTCGATGTGGGGCATGAGTTTCGACAAGCCGGTACGTCACATGCGCGAGTATCTCGAAGTCATGATGCCGCTGCTCGAAGGCAAGCCGGTGGGGTACGCGGGTGAAGAGTTCCGCGTCAACGGTGCGATCTCGGTGCCGGGTGGTTCGCGCCCGTCGGTCGTGATCGCCGCGTTGGGTGAGCAGATGCTCAAGGTCACCGCTGCTCTCGCCGACGGAACGCTCACCTGGTGCACTGGTCCGCAAACGCTCTCGTCGCACACCGTGCCCACACTGCGGGGCGCGGCCGACAAGGCTGGTCGCGACTCCACGCGTGTGATCGCGGCTCTGCCGGTGTGCGTCACCAACGATCGCGCGGCGGCCCTCGAACGAGCCGCCAAGGTGTTCGTGATCTACGGACAACTTCCGAGCTATCGCGCCATGCTCGACAAGGAAGGCGCGGCGGGTCCGGCCGACATCGCAGTGATCGGAAGCCGCTCCGAAGTGGTCGATCGCCTCGCCGCCCTGGCCGACATCGGCGTCACCGACTTCGCGGCGGTTGAATTCGGCGGAACTCCGGATGAAATCGCCGACACCCGAGCGGCCGTGAAGGAACTTCTCGGCTAGATCTCGGTCGACTCACTGGCACACGAAGAGGAGGGATCGTGGCAGCAGGCGTATCGGTCAGCAAGGACAACGGCATCGCGCGGATCGTCTTCGACAATCCGCCCGTCAACTTGTTCACCATCGAAGAGTTCCTTGCCACCGCCCAGATCGTCGGCGACCTGAGCGTCGACGACAGCGTGCGGGTGGTCATTCTCTCGTCGAACAACCCGCAGTTCTTCATCGCCCATTTCGACGTGGCGGCCATTCTCACGTTTCCCACCGACTCGCCCCCCGCCACCGAACTCAACGCCTATCACGTCATGTGCGAGAACCTGCGCATCATGCCCAAGGCCACCATCGCGGTGATCGAAGGCCGCGTGGGCGGCGGTGGAAGCGAACTCGCGCTGAGTTGCGACATGCGCTTCGCACTGCGCGCATCGAAGAAGCATCCGGGCGCGGTGTTCAACCAACCCGAAGTGGCTGTCGGCATCCTCCCGGGTGGCAGTGGAACGCAACGGTTGAGCCGCTTGATCGGTCGCTCGCGCAGTCTCGAAGTCATTCTTGGCTGCGACGACGTCGACGCCGACCTCGCCGAACGATGGGGTTGGGTCAATCGCACGTTGCCGCGCAAGAAGTTGTGGAAGCACGTCGAAGGTCTGGCGGCGCGCATCGCGTCGTACCCGGCCCACGCGGTGGCCGAGGCGAAGGCGGCAGTTCTTCTGGCTGAGAAGGGTTTCCCGGCCGATCTGCTGGCCGAAGGCAACGCGTTCAACCGCACGCTCGGCGGCCCGGGCACGCGCGAGGCGATGGAACGTTTTCTGGCCAACGGTGGCCAGACCCTCGAGGGCGAACTGCGTCTCGGTGATCTGACCCGGCCCTGACGGTCTAGGGTTCGGGCATGTCGTCATCGTCTGTTCCTGGTATCGATCGCGCCTCGGCCGACAAACTGCTCACCACCACGAGGTCGGTGCGCAAACGACTCGACCTCGACCGTCCGGTGGAAGCATCGGTCATCCAAGAGTGCATCGACATCGCGTTGCAGGCTCCCACCGGAACCAATGCACAGAACTGGGCGTTCGTGGTGGTGACCGATGCGGCTAAGCGCAAGGTGATCGCCGACACCTATCGCGGCGCGGGCGAGATCATGGCCGGTTCGGGTTATCCGCCGCCGCTGCCGCCCGGCGATCCGCGCGAGCACGTCATGCCCAAGGTCATGGAGTCGGCGCAGTATCTCGGTGAAGTGCTCGATCGTGTGCCCGTGCACGTGATCGCGTGTGTGCAAGGTCGCGTCGAGCAGGTGCCGATGGTGGTGGCGCAAGCCTCCACGTACGGATCGATTCTTCCGGCCGCATGGAGTTTCATGCTGGCATTGCGTTCCCGTGGTCTCGGCACGGCGTGGACCACCATTCACCTCTTCAAAGAGCAAGAGATCAGCCAGTTGCTCGGCATTCCGCCCGAGTGGACGCAGACGGCGCTCTTCCCGGTCGCGTACTACACCGGCGACGACTTCAAGCCGGCCCACCGACTCCCGTCGTCCACCATGACGCATTGGGATTCGTGGGGATCGCACCGTTGAGCATCCCGATCGATCCGAACCAACTCGCGCAACAACTCCACGACCGCCGCTTCGCGTACCTGATCACCGTCACTGACAACCGCAGTCATGTGGTGGCGCTCGTTCCGGAAGTGAACGGCGCGGTACTCGGTTTCACCACCACCGGAAAGACGACACGTCGCGACATCGACGCCAATCCCCGCGTCACGGTGGTGTGGCCACCCAGTGAGAGTTCGGAGTACTCGTTGATCGCCGATGGTGACGCCACCGTGCACGGTGACGAGGTGAGAGTCGTCGTCGAGCGGGCGGTTCTGCACCGACCGGCGTGATCAGCGGCGCAACAGGCTGGTGGCCTGGCTGACCACGGCCGGTGGCAGTGACGTCTGACTGCCGACCACGGTGACAGCGCGGATCGCCCCGTTGAGTTGCGAGAGCCATGCGACGGTGGCGGCGGGAACCTGTGACGCGGTGGCGCCGAGCAACACGCGACGATTGGGTCCGAGCACTCCCGTCGCCGAGATGGCATCGAAGCCGTTCGACTGATCGGAGATGTTGACGAGCCCCACGTTGGCGGTGCTCCAGCCGAACCCGCCGATGGATGCGGGGGCCGACAGGAAGTTGGCCAGGGCGGTGGCGGTGCCGTAGCGGTCGGCGCCCGCGATGCGGAACGTGGTCACGCCCAGAGCTTCGATCTGTTTCTTGGTCGTATCGGACACCACGCTCGCACCGCCGACGATGAGCACGTTGGTGATGCCGAGACCTTGCAGTGACGACTTCACCGAATCGGGAAGTCGATCGCGCTGTACGAGAAGGATCGGGAAGGCGCCAGCCGAATCGGCGGGCCCGAACGTGGCCGGACCGGCGATCACGGCGTCGGCGAAGCTGTCACCGCGCACGATGAACGCCGTGCGCTTGCCGTTGATGGTGCCGACCGTGGTGAGTCGACCAGCCACCGCGGTGGCGGTTTCGTAACGTGTGGCCCCGAACAGACGCTCGATGTTCGCGGACGACAATCCGGCTCCACCTTGGGAGGTCGACGACGTCAGTTGAGCCTCGATCGACGCGGGGATCGCTTGCGGACCACCCATGATCCAGATCTTCTGCGGCGCTTCGTTGACGATCGCAGTGATTTGAGTGGCGGTCAAGCCGGTGGGCGGCACCAGCATGATGTCAGCGTTCTGCTGTTTGGCGAGGGCCGCCGCCGCCATTCCATCGGCGTACACCGATCCGCTCGTCAATACGAGGTCGGTGCGATCGGCGGCCTGCTCGACCGCCAAGTTGGTGGCGAAGATGTCGTCGGTCGCACTCTGCTCGAGTCGTGTGACGGTGGCATCGCTGGACGTGTTGGCAGCGAGCGAAACGGCTGCGACCGCATCCACGAGTCCGGCTCCGCAATAGAAAACGTCACCCACCGTGCTCGAACACGACGAGCCATCTCCGGCGAATGGACGAGCGGTCTGCTTGAGAATGGCCTCCACTTGCGACGAATTGAGACTCGGATTGACCGACAACATGAGTGACACGATTCCGGTGACGATCGGCGTGGACATGCTGGTGCCCTGTTTGTAGCCGTAGGTCCAGCCGGATGTGCTGAGATCGACCGAGCGTGTACCGGCGTTCATCGTCGACAGAATTCCGGTCGGGCCACCCGGTGCGGCGATGTCGACCGGCGGCCCGTAGTTGGCGTAGGACGCGCGGGTGCCATCTCTGCGCACCGCCGTGACGGTGATGACGTTGTCGCACTTGGCCGGTGCGAAGTCGGTGGTGGCCAGGTTCTGGCCGGAGTTACCGGCGGCCACCACCACGACGGCACCAGCTGCGGTAGCAGCGTTGATCGCGTCTTGTTCGATCGCTTCACACGCGCTGGCCGAGCCGAGACTCAAGTTGATCACGCGCGCGGGGGTGGGGTTGTTGGGAACACCAGGGACCGGGAGACCAGCCGCCCAGCGAATGGCCGTGGCCTCGTCGGAGGTGCGACCTCCGCACGTGCCGAGAACACGCAGGTGCTGAATACGCGAGCGCTGATTGATTCCGGCCACACCGATGCCGTTGTTGGTGGACGCGCCGATGATTCCGGAGATGTGTGTGCCGTGCCACGAGCTGGGTTGGAACCCCGAACTCGTGGAACACGAATACGTCGGGTCGGCCACATCGGACCAGTCACCCAGGTCGGTCTCGTCGGCATCCCAACCGTCACCGTCTTTGCTGTCGCGCGTACGAAAAACGAAGTCGTATCCCTTCACCAAACGGTTGGTGAGGTCGGGGTGATCGAGACGACCGGTGTCGATGACGGCGATCACGAGATCGGGTGAACCGGTGGTGATGTTCCAGGCTGGTTCGATGCCGATGCCCGGGCCGGATGCCGGCAGATACCACTGGTCGGCGTAGCGCGGGTCGTTGATCACGGCCGAGAATCGCACACCGTCAGGGTCGGCGGCCTCGACCAGACCGGTGTTTTCGAGATGTTCGGCGATCGATTCGGCTTCATCTCGCGACACCGGTGTCGCAAGTCGAATCACGTCGTACCCCCCGCCAACCGAATCGACGATCACACCGTCGAGGCCGATGCGATCGATCACGTAGTCGGTGCTCGGCGCGCGTCCGTCGACACGATCGATCACGATCGACGAAACGAGTGGGCCGCCTTCTCGTGTGGGCGAGACCGAAGCGTGGGCTTCGGTTCCGAGCGCGGAGACGATGACGAGCGATGCGGTTCCGAGGTGAAGAGTTGTGCGCACGGCGCGCCGGAACGGAGTCATTTGTTGCATCACGATCGTATGACCACATCGTAAAGGCTGCTGGTGACAGATGTACTTCGCGTCACACGATTCGGTCGAGTTTGACCAGGTCTTAACGGTCAGAAAACGAGTTCGGCGAGCCGACCGATCGAACCTTCGTCGATGGGGTTGGCAACCAGAATCACTTCGTCGGCGCCCGCGTCACCGAGTTCGCGCACGCGTGCGGCCACATCGCTGACGGTTGCCGCCGAGTGCTCCGACGGGATCGGACGTTCGGTTGCCGACGGATCGACGTTGACGAGCAAACACGCGCTGCGTTTCACCGTGCTCGGCTCACGGCCGGCCTCTCGACACTGTTGGGTGATCGAGTCGTTCAGCGCGGAGAATCCCTCGGCGTCGTTACCGAACCAATCGAACCACGTGTTCCACCAGTCGACGTGGGGAAGAGCGGCCCTCAGCACGCGTGGGCCGGTGGAGCCGATCATGAGCGACTGATGGAAGCGTGGTCGCGGAAGTTGCACCACGTCGTCCACCTGATGGAAACGGCCGTCGAGGGTGATGCGCTCGCCACGCACGAGTGCGCGCACGATGGTGAAAGCTTCCTCGAAGCGGCCGGCGCGGTGGTCGAACGGCAATCCGAACGCGCGGAATTCGGGTTCGTTCCAGCCGGCCCCGACGCCCAGAACCAGTCGGCCGGCGCTGATCTCGTTGATGGTGGACGCCATCTTGGCGAGGACGGCGGGTGGGTGGAACGCGAGGCAGGCCACCAATGGGCCGATTTCGATCCGCTCGGTGGACGCGGCGATGGCACCGAGAAGAGTCCAGGCGTCCCAGGGCCCGCGTTCGGGTTGACCATCGCCTCGGTAGAGCAGATGATCGCCCAACCACAACGAGGCGAATCCGGCCGACTCGGCCAACTGCGCCATGCGGAGGTATTCGTCCCACGTGACGACCCGTTCGACTTCGGGAAGTTGGATACCGATACGCGGGTGGGGCATCTCGTCAGTCTGTCAGCCCGTACAGAGGTCACCTCGTTCGCCCTCGCCGACGCGCCGACGTGACGACTACCTTCAGGGGTGGAACTGGGGGAGTGTCAGTGGGTGATTTGGGTATCCGCAGCGATCCGGAGCGCATCGAGACCGAGTGGATGGCTCGGGTGCTCGACGCCGCCGGCCTCGCCCGAGGCGCAACACTCACCGACTGTCGATTCGGCGGTTACGTGGGCACCGGCCAGACCGGTTGCAACGCGCGCTTCCACCTCACCTGGGATCGAGCGGGCGATCGACCCGCCACCGTGATGGGCAAGTTCCCATCGCGTGACGCGACTGCGAAGGCCACCGGCTTCGGTGGATCGGCGTACATCACCGAGTGGAACTTCTACCGCAACATCGCGCCCACGCTGCGCGTGCGCGCGCCACATTGTTATCTCTCGGCCTTCGACGGTGACGCGCAGGAGTTCTGCCTCATCATGGAAGATCTCGCCGGCTCCGAGCAGGGTGATCACTTCATCGGCTTGAACGATGACGAGTTGGCCTCGGCCATCGAACAAGCGGTGCTGCTGCACGGTCCGCGCTGGGGCGATCCGACTCTCGATGCTTCGTGGCCGCAGCCATCCACGGAAGACGAACGATCTGAACGACTGGCCATGTTGTACGGGTTCTTGTTGCCGGCGTTTCTCGATCGACTCGGCTCTCGCCTCGACTCCGCCATCGTCGGCATCGTGAACGACTTCGCGCCGCTCGTGGGTCGTTGGGCGCGCGGCACCGGCACGCCGTTGACCGTCGCTCACTACGACTTCCGGCCCGACAATTTCTTGTTCGCGCGCACATCCACGGCGCCGCCGTTGGTCGTGGTCGACTGGCAGACCGTCAATCAGGGCCTCGGCATGGTCGACGTGGCGTACGTGATCGCCAGTAGTTACGCGCCGGGCGATCGGCCGCGCGAGCACGACTTGGTGGCCGAGTACCACCAGCGGCTGTCGGCCACGGGTGTATCGTACTCGTTCGACGACTGCTGGCGCGACTACCGATTCGGCGCGCTGTGGGGCCTCATCATCACGGTGTTGGCCACGTCGATGGCCGCGCAGACCGAACGCGGTGACGAACTCTTCGTTCGCATGGCCTCGCAATACGGATACCAAAGTCTCGAACTCGATTCACTGGAGCTGCTCCGCACATGACAACCACCGACTTCGATCCCGACCAGCTGCGCGACAAGTACCGGGCCGAGCGCGACAAGCGCCTGCGTACCGACGGCAACGAGCAGTACCAGATGATTGCGGGTGACTTCGCCCACTATCTCGACGACCCGTACGTCGCGCCCATCGATCGCGAACCACTCTTCGACGAAGTGCAGGTGGCCATCATCGGTGGAGGTTTCGGCGGCCTGTTGGCCGGAGCCCGACTTCGTGAGGCCGGGATCGACGACCTCCGCGTGATCGAAAAGGGCGGCGACTTCGGCGGCACGTGGTACTGGAACCGCTATCCCGGCGCGGCTTGCGACGTCGAGTCGTACATCTATTTGCCGCTGCTCGAAGAAGTCGGGTACATCCCGAAGGAGAAGTACTCGAAGGCGCCCGAGATCCTGGCTCACAGTCAGGCCATCGGTCGTCACTTCGATCTGTACCGCAACTCGTGCTTCCAGACCGAAGTGACCGAAGTGCGTTGGGACGACTCCATCCGCCGCTGGGTCATCTCCACCAACCGTGGCGACAAGATGCGCGCGCGTTTCGTGGTGATGGCCAACGGTCCGCTGCATCGACCCAAGCTGCCGGGTATTCCGGGTGTCGAGTCCTTCGAGGGTCACTCGTTCCACACCAGCCGCTGGGACTACGCGTACACCGGTGGATCGTCGGCGGGCGGTCTCGTCGGATTGAAGGGCAAGCGCATCGGCATCATCGGAACCGGCGCAACCGCGGTTCAGTGCGTGCCTCACCTCGGCGAGTACGCCGATCAGCTGTACGTGTTCCAGCGCACCCCGTCGTCCATCGACGTGCGCAACAATCGCCCCACCGATCCGTCGTGGGCACAGTCGCTGAAGCCGGGTTGGCAGCAAGAGCGCATGGACAACTTCAACGCGCTCGTGTCGGGTGGATTCGCGGCCGAAGACCTGGTGAACGACGGCTGGACCGACATCATCGGCAACTTGCTCATTCGTCTGCGCAAGGAAGCCTCACCCGATTTGTCGCCCGATGGTCTGGCCCGCAACCTCGAGTTGGCCGACTTCGAGAAGATGAACCAGATCCGCGCCCGCGTCGATTCGGTGATCACCGATCCTCGTGTGGCCGATGCGCTCAAGCCGTGGTACCGGCAGTTCTGCAAGCGCCCCTGCTTCCACGACGAGTACTTGGAGACCTTCAATCGTCCGAACGTGTCGCTCATCGACACCGACGGCCAGGGTGTCGATCGCATCACCGAGCGTGGCGTGGTGGCCAACGGCGTCGAGTACGAGATCGACTGCTTGATCTACGCCACCGGGTTCGAAGTGGGTACCGAGTACACGCGTCGCGCCGGCTATGAGATCTACGGACGTGATGGCGTGTCGCTCACACAGAAGTGGTCGGACGGAGCACGAACACTGCACGGCTTCCACTCGGTCGGATTCCCCAACTGCTTCATCATCAGCAACATTCAGTCGGGTTTCACGGTCAACTTCCCGCACATGCTCAACGAGCAGAGCAAGCACATCGCGTACGTATTGCGCCAGGCCCAAGACATGGGAGCCACGCTGGTGGAAGCCACCCATGCCGCCGAAGACGCGTGGGTGCGCACGATCGTCGACTTGTCGCAGAACAACGTGAAGTTCCTCGAGTCGTGTACTCCGGGCTATTACAACAACGAAGGCAAACCGGCCGCGCGCAGTCTGCAGAACGGCAGTTTCGGAGCCGGTCCGGTGGCCTTCGTGAAAGTGCTCGAACAGTGGCGGGCCCCGGGCGACATGGCCGGTCTGCACGTCGAGTGATCGACGCGAATCAACCGACCAGACGATCGAGGACCTGATCGAGTTCGGCCGTGGCCACGCCGATCGACTGGTCGGCGATGCCGAAGGGGATGAGCAGGGTGCTCTCGAAGCGCATCGACCCGCACGAGTACACGACGTTGGGGACGTAGCCGTCCTGGTTGCCGGCGGTCACTCGGGTAACTCGGGTAACTCGAGTGGGGGTTCCTCTGACTCGAACGCGGGTGGCAACGGCCGCGGGAACTCGAACCGTCCGTAGTCAGCGGCGGGTCGACTCGTACGTGGTGTTCAGGAACGACAGGATGGGCGGGATGACGCCTCGTGTTCGCACACTTTGGGTCAGATCGAACGCGTGCTCGGCGAACGGTAACTCGACGTAGACGACCGGCGAGTTGGACGTGGCCCGAAGTTCGCTCACGAACTCCCGAGCCTGCTCGACCGTGAGGAGCGAATCGATCACGCCGTGCAGGACGAAGAACGGCGGAGCGTCGGGCCGTATCCACGAGCGGGGCGACGCCGTCTCGAACAGGTCGGGCGCGTCCTTCTTCGAACGCTTCACCACCCAGCGGCCCACGAACTCGGAAAGAGCCGGCCCCTGTGTGTTGTCGCGGTCGGTCCAGTCGTATGCACCGTAGAACGGGACCGCCGCTTGCACAGAGGTGTCGACGTTCTTGAGGCCCGGCTTGAAGTCGGGGTGATCGGGTGCCAGTGCGGTGAGTGATGTGAGATGACCGCCGGCCGATCCTCCGGTGATGGCGACGAACGATGCGTCGCCGCCGAATGATGCGATGTTGGTTTTCGTCCAGGCAATCGCGCTGTTGACGTCGACGATGTGATCGGGCCAGGTGGCGCTTGGGCTGAGGCGATAGCGCGGAACCACGCACGTCCAGCCTGCTTCCGCGGCGGCCGCCAACAGTGGAAGCGCCTGCGTCTTGTTGTCGCCGACTATCCAACCACCGCCGTGGATCTGCACGAGAACAGGTGTGAGCTGCGATGTGGGGATGTCGGGTCGACGCCAGACGTCGAGGCGGTTGAAGTTGGGCTCGGGGCCGTAGGCGATGTTGCGGGTAGCGGCCGTCGTGTACTCACGACGGAGGAGAGGAAGCGGCCGATAGGGCTTCACGTTCCGCGGGGCGACGTTCGACAAACGAGGCCCTTCGTGATTCGGCAGCGCCTCGTCCAGCGCATCGGACGCGATGCGACCAGCTTTCTGGCCTTCGCGGTACATGAAGGCGTAGAAGACCAGCAGGGCCGGCGTGACGATCCACATGAATGCACGCCCCAGTGGCCCGAGCCGGCGGAGGTTGCGAACGTGCAGAACGATCTGCGCGAACGCGCACAGAAGCGGCACTTCGCTCACGGTCCAGCCGACGAGGAGCGAGGCCCCCATCAGTTCTGGTCGACGCTTCACGTCTGTTCTTACGCAGTGGGCGGGGGAGGAGTCGCGGTTGGCTGACGGCGCTTCACCAACAGACCGATGACCATGAGGAGCAACACGGCCACGACAGCGATGAGAACGATCAGGAGCGTGTTCGAGTCGGATGACTCTTCGCCACCGAGGTTCGACAAGTCGATCGCCTCGCCGGTTGCCGTGGCGCTTTCGATTTCGACACCGATCACGATGCCGGTTGCCTCATCGATGAGTTCACCCGTGGCCGAGTCGACCACGCCCGTCACCGCTCCAGTGGCCGGGTCGACGAACTGTCCCGACTCCAAGTCGTAGATGCCGATCACGTTGCCGGTGGCGATTTCGATGAGTTGCTGGGTGTTGCCGTCGAGATAAGCGCGAGGGAGTTGCTGTGCTTCGACGACTCCGCCGTTGGTGTCACCGCCGCTGACTTGCGGTGCCGCACCGCCGGATGTTCCACCCGCTTGTGGTGCGGCCGGGGTGACTCCGGGAGCAACTCCCGCTGCGACCGAACCGGCAGGGGCAACCGGCGCATCAGTCGACGCAGTCGCGGGGGCGTCGGTACCTGGTGCGGCCGTGGCCGGTGCGGCGGGTGCACCACCCGGCGTTGCGCTCGGTGCGGCGGTGGTGGCCGGGGCAGCCGTCGTGGCCGAGGCTGCGGGCGCCTCGGCGCGCACGACGAACACAGCAGGGCGGTACAAGAACTCGGTCTGGCGCGCATTACCCGGACCACTCATGCAGGCGAGAGTGATTCCGAAACGTCGCTCGGCGCGATCACCGAGGAAACCATCCTTAATCGTGATGCGAATCTCCCAGTTGCCGTCTTGAGGCGTGATCGCATCGCCGGTTTCGGAGCCGACCACGATGCGTTCTTCGAACTTCTCTCGGTCGGACGGGTTGAGACCTTGCGCAGCGATGGTGAGAACCTTCCAGCCGTTCGAACACTTGGCGGTTGCGGCGTTCTTCACGCTGATGTCGCCACTCTTCACGAGAACGGCGGGTGAGACGATGATGCCGCCGCGCAACGGATTGTTGGGGGCGATGGGTTGGTTACGTGGATTGGCCGGCGCGCTGATTTTCAGAACGCTGAAGCGACCCTCGTAAATCTTTTTGCCGTTGTCGTGGACGCATTCCACCGTCACGGCGACAGTGGCCGTGGTGGCATCACCGTCCATGGACGCAAAGTTCGGCACACCGACCGATTCGAATTTCACGATTACGTTGCCGTTGACCAGACCGACGTTCCAGCGTGGAGCAGTCGTGAAGGTACCGTCGCCTTCGAGCACCGAGACGCTTTGATTGGTGATCATTCCATCGGGTACACACAGCAAGTCACCGCGCATCGTGACCGGTTGGCCTTCCTTCACGCGGGCGTTGGCGGGGGTGAGTGTTCCACTTTGAACGCCGGCGCCAGCCGGAGCGTTGCCCCCACCCGCCGGTGCCGGAGCCGGAGCGGCGGCCGTGCCGTTGACGGCCACCTTCAACTTAAATCGCTTGCCACGCCGCGCCGGGTCGCCGGGTCGGCATTCGAGGACGATGGCGATCTGACCGCGGCCCACGAAGTTGCCCGGGTTCACCTTGAAAGAGACGGCGCCCGACGCCAGGCGGAAAGGTGGGGTGACCACCGCGGGTTGTGATGCGACGTCACCAGTTGGTGTGATCGATGCCGCCAACGTGTCGGTCGGATCGCACTTCTGAGAACTCTCGTAGGCGCTCTCCTGGTTCGCGTTGAGTTCGGTGCGACCGGTGAGCGGGTAGTCCTGCCAGGCCGCCGCATCGAGTGAGGGGACGGTCACCGTGAGTGTTGCGACCGAAACGGCGAGGGCGGCGAGTGAGCGACGACGGTTCGACGAGTGAAGAAGCATGAGATCCCCCTGTTCGCGCCCCACCTTACCCAACGATTCGAACTGGTTTCAGGGCTGATCCCGCCGTGGTTGATGGCTAGTTTCGCTTTGTGACTCGTTTGCTCTCCATCGCCGCCGGGGTTCATCCCGACCTCGCACCCGAACGGATGGTCGAGGTCGCCGCGGCCGCGGGCTGGCCTGCGTGCGGTGTGTGGTTCGATCCGGCCTCGTGGACCGATGCGACCACGCGCGCGGTGAAACAGCGGTTCGACGACACGGGTGTGGTGGCGCTCGATCTGGAGCCGATCATTCCCGCGCCCGATCACGACGATCAGGGTGAGCGAGTGATCGAAGCGGCGGCCGCCATTGGTGCTCGGCACGTTCTCTTCACGAGTCGACTGCCCGATTTGTCGGCGACGATCGATCGGTTCGCGGCTCTGTGTGATGTGGCCAGCGGGTGCGGCGTCACGTTGGTGTGCGAGTTCCTGCCGATCTTTCCGCTTCGGTCTTTGGCGATGGCGCGTGACGTGGTGAATCGTCATCCCATCGGTCGGGCCGGGATCCTGATCGACAACCTGCACCTCTCACGGTCGGGCGGGACGATCGATGATGTGCAGTCGATCGATGTTCGGCGGTTTCCGTATCTGCAGATCGCCGATGCCCCGCTCTCCGTGCCTACAGAGTTCGCTGCGCTACTCGACGAAGCCATCAATGGTCGGTTGCTGCCGGGCGAGGGGAGTCTGCCCATCGCCGAGTTGCTTGCTGCAGTTCCGGTTGCGCTGTTGTCGTTCGAGGTGCGCTCGCGCGCATTGCGGGACGGCTTCACCGATCCGGTGGATCGCGCGCGGCACTTGTTGACGAGTGCCCAAAAGTTTTCTGATTTCTGACTCGTTGCTCGGAAACTGTGCAACACCCCGTGTTTATGGTCGGGTTCATGTTCACGTCGGTGCCGTCTGGTTCTCGGGCGCCGATGTGGCAAGCGACGGGTGGGTAGCCTCAGCGCCGTGCTTCCGTGAGGCTGGTGCGTGATTCCGAATACCTTTATTGATGGGGCAGTGGCTGGGGTTTCAGTAGACGTTTGGAACGCAAAACGCCGTTTTTTGGAACGCGGTCATGCTGATAGGTCAGGAGAAGATCTACCACAGTGACAGGCAAATGAGTGTTATAACTAGGCTGTGTCTGTGATTATTCGTGATTTGCTTCCGTCTGACATTGGCCCAGCAGTTCGCTTGCTGGAAGAATGCCGCCTGTTGCCCGACACAAAGCCCGCCGATATCGCACAGTTCGTGAACGACGTTTCCTCAGGTGCACCGGGCGCGGTCGCAATTGATGGCGATCGGATCATCGGAGTTATTCAGGCCCGCGTTGTGTCTGATGATGGCTGGATAAATGTGGTGACAATTGATCCCGGTTGGCGGCACCAAGGGATTGGCTCAAAAATGTTGTTCCGTCTCGAAGAAAAACTGATGCACCTTGGCGTTCGAAAAATTTCTGCGTTGCTCTCAAAATCGCAAGCTGGCGAGACAGCTTTGGTCAACCGAGGTTTTTCCGCCATTCATGATTTGATTTTGTATGAAAAGTTAGAGCCAATCGCGCCCACTGCTATGCGCATCGTTGATCAATACGGGGGCGAGATTTTGTCGTCCGATCTTTGGGACTGTGTGGCGGGTATGCATGCCGAGAAGAAGATCATAGATGGTCGTGTTGTGGCCCCATTGGCCGATCCGACCACTGCAGAGAGAGTAGGTGTAAAAGCACCTGCGACTGTTTTGCTCTTTGGACCTCCAGGAACCGGAAAGACAACATTCGCCAAGGCGATTGCTGGACGGCTCGGTTGGCCGTTTATTGAGTTGCTCCCCTCTAAATTAGAAAGTGGGGCTGACTCAATTTCGTCAGAACTTCGTCAGGCGATGAATGATCTGTTGCAGTTAGAACGGGCCGTTGTTTTCATAGACGAATTTGACGAAATCGCATCGGCGAGAGAGCGAAACCCAGCAACAAAAGGAGTTGTCAACGAATTATTGAAGATGATTCCGTTGTATCGTTTGACCCCCGGACATCTCTTGGTGTGCGCCACGAATTTTGTTGGCGATATTGATTCAGCGGTGTTGCGTCCCGGCCGGTTTGACCTGGTCATTCCTATTGGGCCGCCAGACCTCAGTGCCCGTCTTGCACTCTGGGAGGCTGCACTTTCACGTTTAGATCAACGTGGAGTTGAGATTGAAAAGCTTGCGAGAGAATCCGACGGCTACACCCCAGGTGATGTTGAATTAGCAGCTCAGAGAGCAGCCACAGCAGCGTTTGACCGAATTCGTGAGGGCGCCGAGCCTTCCTACATTTCTTCAGACGATCTTGATACTGCAATTGCTCGCACGAGGGCTTCGGTGTCAAGTGCTATTCGTCAGCGGTTTATTGAAGAAGCTGAGCGATTCGCTCGGGTGTAATGAGTTCATCAATATCGCTTTCATTAGCCTCATCAACAGTGATGCAGCATGTGTCGGCGAATTTCGCACCACATTTCGCACCATCCCCCGCCTCCGTAGCTCAGTGGATAGAGCGACGGTTTCCTAAACCGCAGGTCGTAGGTTCGATTCCTACCGGGGGCGCCAGCGGCGGAACAAGTAAAAATAAAGGGGCAACCCCAGCCGAGAACATGGATTGCGGTTCTATGCTCCGCAGTCATGGTGCCTCGCGGCCGCGGTGCGCCCCCACGCCCTCGGATGTTTTGCGGGAAACTGTCCAGTGATGGGCCTGACGGGTGATGCGTAGGTCGGTGCGCACGAGCGAGGCGACCAGAGAGATCAGCAAGAACATTGCCGTGCCGAGGACGGCGATCGTGGGCCCGGGGGCGAGGCGAGATGAGATGATACGAACCCACGAAACCGGTGAACACCTGGAACAGTGTCAGTCCGGTGCCGGCCAGTACTTGTTGCGCGATTGTCGAGGTGACGAGACGAGCGGAAAGTGCTGGTCCGATCAACAACGAGGCGGTGAGCACGATGCCAATCGCGCTGATGCAGACCACGACGCTCATCGCGATGGGGATTAGTATCACACTGGTCTGACGCGCGACCGCAATGCTCACTCGCCGGGCGTGCGACGGATCAAGGGTGACGAAGGTCAAATCCCGAAAGTTGCTCGCGACCGTGAAGGTATCACGCGACACGTTGCCTTCTCCGAACCACGCGTGTGCCCCGGGGCGAATCTCTCGCGTGCTGAGCATGACGCACTAACCGGGCATCATGCTCGGCACGTTGAAGTTGTATGTCAAGTTAAAGAAGGCCTGACGGCGCTGAGCAAAGTATCTGTATGGAAGGTACGATCCGTTTAAAGTTCCCGCTCGCCCCATAGAGTCCATCGAAATGTCTTCCTGCAACGACTTGGCAAACATTCGGGTGGGTCTGCTCGCTTACGGTGCGATCGGCCACGAACACAATCTCGCCGTGCAGGGCACCCCAGGTCTCAAACTCGTGGCCGTCTGCGACGTCAACCCCGAGCGCATTGCCGCAGCAAGGGAACTCGCCCCGACCATTGAGGCATTCTCCGACGCGACTGCCATGCTCGATTCGGGTCTCATTGACCTGGTGGTCATCTCGACGCCGCCCAACAGCCATCACAAATGGGCAAAACAAGCATTGTCCCGCAACGTTCACGTGGTGTTGGAAAAGCCCATGGCCCTGACTGCACGGGAGTGCGATGAACTGATGGAAATTGCCGCGAGAAAAAACCTGCTGCTCGTCGTCTACCAGAATCGCCGTTACGACCCCGATTTTGTCACCATGGCCCGACTGATTGCCGACGGTGCAATCGGTGACGTCTTCCAATACGACTCGTTCGTCGGTGGTTATTCAGAACCATGTTCGCACTGGCATTCAAATGCCGAAGTGTCGGGTGGGGCAATCTTCGACTGGGGCAGCCACTTCATCGACCAAATCCTCACGGTAATTCCCGACCAGGTCGCGCATGTCAGCGGCCAGAACTACAAGCGTGTCTGGACGCATGCAACGAATGCCGACCATGCCCAGATGACGATCACCTTCGCCTCGGGTGCACAGGCCACTTTTGTCAACTCTTACCTCGCTGCCGCGCGCAAACCGAAGTTCTATGTCTTGGGAACCAAGGGTGCAATCGTGGGGGATTGGAATTCTGCTGCCGAACCGGCAGTGGCAGACCTGCCGGCAATCCTCACCCTGTACACCGGCGATGGCGTGCGGTCGGTCGTCGCTCTCGACACGGTGGTGCCCTTCTCTCTTCATCGCTCGATCGTCGACTATCTCGTGAACAAGACGCCGATGT